>JAJZMF010000035.1:7665-102602 GCA_021850325.1 Actinomycetes bacterium | reverse complement strand
GTCGTTCCCGGTGGTGTACTCGCAGGCCCCCCGCAGCTGTGCCAGCGGAAAGTTCAGCGCCCGGGTGACCATCGGGCCCAACCCGAGCCCCGTGGCCCGCACGGTTGCCTTTGCTCTGGTGGCGGCCAACGCCGTGGGCAGCTACCCGGGACGGTTCTATGTCCGGCTCCAGGCAGGGCCGTCGGGCACGGGCCAGGCCGGTGCGGGTTCCCCCGGTGCTGCTCAGCCCGCTCCTCAGCCTCCTGTCACGGGCCAGGGCCCGCCCCCGGCCACCGAGGTCCCCGGGGGCTCGGTGGTGGCGGGCTCCCTGTACGCGGCCCAGAGCGCCAACTGGTCGGGTTACGTCTCGCAGGGAGGCCCCTACAGCGAGGTCACCGGTACCTTCACCGTGCCGTCGGCAACCAAGCCCCCAACGGGCTCGCAGTTCTCCGAGTGGGTCGGCCTGGACGGCACGAGCAGCTCAGCGCTCATCCAAGCTGGCGTCGACGAGCTGCCCGACCCCTCCGGCGCCTCGGGGTTCAGCCTGCAGGCCTGGTGGGAGGTGCTGCCCGCAGCCTCCACGCCTGTGCCCAGCCTCAACGTCTCACCTGGGGACGTAGTGACGGTCAGTATCTGGAAGGTGGCGGCCGGAGCGTGGGAGATCCAGCTTCGTGACGCCACGACGGGCCAGTCCTACCTGGCGCCGCCCCAGGACTACAGGGGCCCGGGCGCCAGTGCCGACTGGGTGGTCGAGGCGGCCACGGAGTGCACCTCGTCGTGCCGGCAGAGCAACCTTGCTCCGTTCTCCCCCCCGGTCACTTTCAGCCGCCTGGGCATGTCCGGTGGGCCGGAGACGGCTCTGCAGCAGGTCAGCATGGTCCAGGCCCCTGGCACGGTGGCTACACCGTCGGCGCTCAGCGCATCGGGCTTCTCGGTTGGCTACTCGGGGCCCTGAGCAGCCGCTCCTGGTCAGGCCTGGGCAGGCCCCTCTGCTCCGGCCGCTGCCACCTCGGAGCCCACCACCGGCGGCTCGTCCCATGGGAAGTGGATCCAGTCGGACGTGGTGGCCCAGCTGTAGTCAGGAGTGACGACCGACCAGGGCTTGTGGTACAGCACGACCGTGCGCAGCTCGGCTACGTGGGGCCGCAGGAGGTCGACCACCATGGCCAGGGTCTCGCCCGAATCGGCCACGTCGTCTGCGAGCAGCACGCGCAGGCCGGCCAGGTCGACCAGGGGTGGGGTGGGAGGCAGGAGCACCGGTACGTCGAGCCGGGTGCCGATGCCGGTGTAGAACTTCACGTTGATCGCCGTGCAGTTCTTGAGGCCGAGGGAGTAGGCGAGGGTGCCACCCACGGGGAGGCCTCCCCGGGCTATGGCCACCATCAGGTCGGGGCGGTACCCGCTGTCCGCCACGCGCTGGGCGAGCAGCCGGCTGGCCCGGCCGAAGTCCTCCCAGGTGAGCACCTCCACTGCGTGTTCGGGTTCCTCAGCCATACCTCGCCCTCTCAAACAAAGTGCCCGTAACCCTGCCCGGGACCGACGAGCGTGGTCGCGCTCGGCCGCCCGGTCGTGCCCGACCTCTCCCACCTGGCGCTGCCATCCCACCCGGTTGGTTACGCGACAGTACCGGGCCCTGCCCGGCCTCGGACAGACGCCCAGGTAGCTCCCGGCACACGGTCGGGGGGGTGCGGGCCCGCCCGTCCCGGCACACAGGCTCCGGAGCCACGGAGGCACCGCCGCCCACCGACCTCACGCCCGGGCATGCTGGTGCGTTGTTAACAGCATGTGGTGGTCAGTGGTGACGGGCGGAGCGGGCGTGACGAGGCGGGCCGGGTCGCGGGTGGACAGCAGGCGCCGGTGAGCCTTCCTCCCTTCGAACAGGTCGTGGCGACCTACGGCAGCGCCGTGCTCAGGGTGTGCCGGGCCAGGGCGGGCGCCCACGAGGCCGAGGACGCCTGGTCCGAGACCTTCCTGGCCGCCCTGAGGGCCTACCCCCGGCTGCGCCCGGACAGCGACCTGCGGGCCTGGCTGCTCACCATCGCCCACCGCAAGTCCATCGACAGCGCCCGGGCCAGCGGCCGCGCCCACCCGGGTGGGACGGCTGCGCCCGAGGCCTGCCAGGCCGACAACGGGCCCCCGGGGCCGGAACCCGAGCTCTGGGAAGCCGTGCGCCGCCTCCCGCCCCGTCAGCGCGACGCGGTGGCCTACCACTACCTTGCCGACTTGCCCTATGCCCAGGTGGCAGCCCTGGTCGGCACGACCGAGGCCGCGGCGCGAAGGGCAGCCGCCGACGGCATAGCGTCCCTGCGGTCCGGGTTGGGCCGAGAGGTGTTGGCATGAGCACACCGGCCGAGTTCCTGGCGACGTTGGTAGGTGGTCCGGGCGATGCTGCCGTCGCGGAACGGTTGCACCAGCGCCTGGCCGCGGCTGCATCGGGTGAAGGCCTGCTGGACCTGGCCTACCGGGAGCTGAGCACGCCCATAGGCCCGCTCCTCCTCGTAGCGAGCCCGGTGGGGCTCGTGCGTGTGGCCTTCGCCCGCCAGGGCCATGACGACGAGCTCACACGTCTGGCGAGCCTGGTGAGCCCCCGGATGCTCCATGCCCCGCGGTTACTGGACGGCACAGCGCGCCAGCTCGACGAGTACTTCGAGGGCCGCCGTCAACGCTTCGAGCTCGCGCTGGACCTGAGGCTGGCCCGGGGGTTCCGTCGGCAGGTTGTCGAGCTCCTGGCCGGCGTCGGCTACGGCACCACGGTCACCTATACCTCGCTGGCAGCCGCATCGGGCCACCCCCGGGCTGTTCGCGCCGTGGGCACCGCCTGTGCCACCAATCCCCTGCCGGTGGTCCTGCCCTGTCACCGGGTGCTGCGCAGCGACGGGTCCCTCGGTGGCTATGCCGGAGGTCAGGAGGCCAAGGCGGCCCTGCTCGACCTGGAGGCCGGGCGCGGCGCGCCGCCGGCCCCGCAGGGAGCCGGCATGGTCAGGGCAGAGAGGCCCCGGTCCCCTCGGCAGGCTGGTAACGGGCGACCGTGAAGCCGATGACCATCGGTACGTCCACTGCGAACACGATGAGCATGAGGCTCATGACCGCCAGCACCGCACCCTTGGTCCCGTCGAGGATGAACACGTACTCGAGCAGGCCCGTTATGACGAGGTAGGCCAGCAGGGCCCAGCGGGCGACGGTGAAGAAGGCACCCCAGGCGAACGGGCGCAGACGGGCGAGCAGGAGGACGGCGACCAGGGTGAGGCCGCCACCGATGCCCAGCATGGTCACCCCGACGCCCAGCGGAGGCCGCCTCGGGAGCTGCGCCGCCATGTAGATGCCACCCGTGATGACCGCGATCATCGAGGCGACGGCCACCTGGACCACCGGAGCCGGCTTGGGCTGGCTCATGACGAAGCGAGCTTGGTCATGATCACCAGGGTCGCCACCTGCATGGCGCCGGTGACCCCGGCGGTGTAGACGAAGCGCTTCATCAGCTTCCCGATCACCTCACCATTGGGCCTCGGCTTACGAAGCTCGAAGAGCACGGCGACGTTGGCCGGTTCGAGCAGCCCGAGAGCCACGACCGCCATCACGCCCACCACGACGAAGCTGGCCACGACCCAGGGGTGGTGCGGGTTGGACGCCGACAGGTAGCCGACGTGACGGGCCAGCTGCCAGCCGGCGCACAGGGTGACGATGACCAGTGTGGGCATTATGAGGAGCATCTTGGGCATGAAGCGCCTGCTGAACTCGGCCCGGGCGGGCACGCTCATGCGCCCCAGGACGGGCCCGATGACGAACCCCAGGAACAGGTCGATACCGGTCCACAGGCCGCCACCGACCACGTGGAAGAAGTCGAGCGCCCACATCTTGTCCACCGATACGGCTACCACCAAGCCCACCAGCACCGCACCCACGAGGGGCAGGCCGGCAACTGGGACGACCCGCAACGGGGCCACCCCCCCTTGAACGGCAGGGCCTACAGGCTGGCCGGTGGGCGCGGCCACGGGGCCGGCGCTCACCCCCCTGGTCGTCCCAAGCGTCGTGTCGCTCACCCGACCTCGCTTCAAGAGCGGGGGCCCTGATGGACAGGCCCTGTCCGTTTTCTCCCGTTATAGCAGAGCTCGCGGTGCCCGAGCTGGCCGGACCGGGGTGTGACGGGCGGAAATATACCCGGGGCGGGCGGGCGTTGGTCCCCAGACGTGAAAGTCGAGATCTTCTCCGATGTCGTGTGCCCGTGGTGTGCCATAGGCAAGCGCCGCTTCGAGCGGGCGCTCGACCTCTTCGAGCACGCAGAAGAGGTCGAGGTGGTCTGGCGGTCCTTCGAGCTCGATCCGCGCGCCCCCGCCGTTGAGCACGCTGACCTGGCCGAGCACCTCGCCGCCAAGTACGGGATGAGCCTGGCCGAGGCGCGGGCCTCCCAGGAGCGCCTCACCCGGATGGCGGGGGAGGAGGGCTTGGACTTCCACTTCGAGCGGGCATCGAGGGCCAACACCTTCGATGCCCACCGCCTGCTGCACTTTGCCCGCGAGCAGGGCCTGCAGGGAGAGCTGAAGGGCCGGTTGCTGAGCGCGTACTTCAGCGAGGGAGCAGTCGTCAGCGACCATGCGGAGCTGGTCCGGCTGGCCGAGGAGGTCGGCTTGGACGGGGGCGAGGCCGCCGAGGTCCTGTCCTCGGGCATGTACGGGGACCAGGTGCGGGCAGACGAAGCCGAAGCCCGTGAGCTGGGCGTCAACGGGGTGCCCTTCTTCGTCATCGACCGGCGCTACGGGATCTCGGGTGCCCAGAGCACGCAGACGGTACTGGGAGCCCTCCGGGAGGCCTGGTCGGCCTCCCACCCCGCTCTCGAGGCGGTCGGAGCGGGTGGCGGTGCGGCGTGCGAGGACGGTAGCTGCGCCATCTGAGGCCGGCCCCCCCGGCCGGGCCGGGGTCGCCCTCGGGCCGGCCCCGCGATGGCAGAATGTGAGCAGTGCCCGGGCCCGACGAACCCGGCAACGACGGGGGCCGGCCGGCCTCCGGGCCTAGCGCGCCCGGTGGGCGCGGGGCACGCCGCCCGGAGCGGGTGCGTACCCCCGCCCCGTTCATCAGGTACCGGTTGCCCTCGGGCCGAGGTGCCACCGAGCAGCCCAACAACACCGACGAGACGCTGGGCCCGCTGAGCCCTCGGTTCTGGTTGGCCCTCCTCGTCACGGGCGTGGCCACCGGGCTCTTCGGGGACCTGATGATGCTCGTCCTGCGCACTTTCGAGCAGCTGGCTTTCGGTACGGGGCCGGGCGACTACCAGGCCCATGTGCAACGGGCGTCGGCGTTGCGCCGCGTGGGCTCGCTGGCTGTCGCCGGTGCCTTTGCCGGCCCTGCCTGGTACCTGCTGCGCAGGTACACAAAGGGCGAGAAGTCGGAGGTTGACGAGGCCATCTGGGCCGGTGACGGCACCCTGTCCGCTCGCCGCAGCCTGCTGAGCGGCCTGCTGTCCGAGATCGTGGTCGGCATGGGGGCTTCCGTGGGCCGTGAGGCCGCTCCCAAGCTGATGGGAGGTGTGTCGGGCAGCCTGAGCGCCGGCTGGCTGCGCCTGGCTCCGGGCCAACGTCGCCTGCTCGTGGCCTGCGGAGCGGGCGCCGGGCTGGCTGCGGTCTACAACGTCCCCCTGGGCGGGGCGCTGTTCACGGCCGAGCTCCTGCTCGGGCGGGTGACCCTGCCCGTCGTGCTCCCGGCCGTCGCCTGCAGCATGGTGGCTACGGCGACCGCCTGGCTCTACCTGCCACCCCATGCCACCTACGCCGACCTGCCGTCCTACGGCCTCACCCTGCCGGTCGTCGTCTTCGCCCTGGTGGTGGGGCCGGTAACGGGGCTGCTCTCCTCCGGTTACATCCGCATGATCGGCTGGGTGTCGCACCACAGGGCACGCGGGGCGGCGGCCGCGGTGGCACCCCTGGCCGCCTTCAGCGCCCTGGGCGTGGTGGGCATCGCCTACCCGGCCTTGTTCGGCAACGGCAAGGACATGGCCCACCGGGCCCTGATGGGCCAGGGGACCGTCCTGGTCTTCATGGCGCTTTTCGCCCTGAAGCCCCTCGTGACAGCCATGTGCCTCGGGAGCGGCGTGTCGGGGGGCTTGTTCACGCCCTTCATGAGCACGGGCGCAGTGTTCGGGGCGTTCGTGGGCCTTGGTTGGTCGTCCATGTGGCCGGGTTCGCCGGTGGGGGCGTACGCCCTGGTGGCGGCGGCGGCCATGGTGGGGTCCTCCATCCAGGCCCCGCTCACCGGGTTGGTACTGGTACTGGAACTGACCCATACCGGCTTCGCCCTGATGGTCCCGGTGATGGCGGCCACGTTCCTCGCCACCGAGGTCGCCCGTCGTTTGGACGGCTACTCCATATACTCGGCCCGGCTGCCGGCGGCCGAGCAGTGACCGGCTCCCGGGCGGGGGGTCGGGTGGGCCTCCTCCGGGTGCGTCGGGCCCTGGGGTGCGGTGGCCCCTAGGACGCGGTGGGCAGGTCCACGAGCGAGGCCAGCCAGGAGCGCAGCGCCGCCTGGCCCAGTGCACCGACCTGTCTTCCCGCTGGTCGACCGTCGCGTACCAGCAGGAGAGTCGGGATGCCCTGGACGCTGTAGCGTGCCGCCAGGTCAGGGTGGTCGTCGACGTTCACCTTGACCACTTTGAGACGGCCCGCCCGTTCGGCGGCCATGGCCTCCACGGCCGGGCTGACCATGCGGCACGGCCCGCACCAGGGGGCCCAGAAGTCCACCAGGACAGGCACCGCCGCCCGCAGCAGGGTGTCGAACTGCCAGTCGCCTTCGCCGGCGTCCACCACCCAGGGCAGAGCGGTGTGGCACCGGGCGCAGCGGGGCGTCCCGGGGGCGCTGGCCGGCAACCGGTTGCGCACCCCGCAAGCCGGGCAGGCGACGGGCTCTGTCACTTGGCCCCGTACGCGTCGGAGAGGGCGGTCAGAGCTGCGTCGACCAGACGACCGGCTTCATCGGCGATGGGCACCAGGTCAGGGTTCTCGGGGACGCTCGCCATGATGTCGGGGTTGAGGGCGTCCACGATGACACCGTCGCTCGTCTCCCGGACCACGACGTTGCACGGCAGCAGCAGGCCTATGCGGGGCTCGACCTGCAGGGCCCGGTTGGCCAGGTGGGGGTTGCAGGCCCCGATGATCAGGTACCGTCCGGTCTCGGCTCCGATCTTCTCCCGCAGAGCGGCCTGCATGTCGATCTCGGTCAGGGTGCCGAAGCCTCTCTCCTTGAAGGCTTCCTTGACCTTGACGACCGCTTCCTCGTAGGGCAGTTGCAGGCCTATGGTCCGGGCGTAGTTCACTTGCGGCCTCCTTGTGACCTCACGGTACCCCTGGTGGGACGGGTGCCGCCCGCGGCATGTCGCGCCGGCGGCCTCACAGCACCTCGGCCGGCGCGCCGCCCGCACAGGCCGCCCCGGGAGCGCCCAGGCCTGGGGGCCCCGGCTGCTGACGGCGCGGCTGTCCTCCTTGCGGGGTCTCTTCCTTTCACCATACCCGGCAGGGTACCTGTTGCTCACTTCGGAGCTCAGTGCCACCTCGAGGGGAGGCGCTACGCGGGCGTGGGCGCTGGTACGGTGGCCGGGTCAGCGTCGTCCCCGGGCTGCACAAGGGCTTCAGCCGTGCCGGCGGGGCTGGAGCTGTCCGCCCTCCGCCCGGGGGGTTGGGTGCCGTGCCGGTAGGCCGGGCACACGAGCCGGGCGTGCCCGAAGAGGTCAATTTGCGCAAAGGAGCAAACGTGCAGACGGAGCCGGCGGTTGGTGGTGCCCGAGGTCCCGTGCCGACCATCGGCTGGGTCGGCACAGGGATCATGGGGGCGCACATGTGCCGCCACCTGATCGAAGCCGGCTACGAGGTGCGCGTGACCACCAGGACCAGGGACAAGGCCCAGGCCCTCCTCGACAGCGGTGCCACGTGGTGCGCCACACCGGCCGAGGTGGCCCACGGCTCCGACATCGTGCTCACCATGGTGGGGTACCCCTCCGACGTGCGCGAGGTGGTGCTCGGCGGCTCCGGCGTGCTGGCCGGTGCCCGCCCCGGGGCTCTGGTCGCGGACATGACGACGAGCGAGCCGGGCCTGGCAGCCGAGATCTTCGACGCCGCTGCTGTGCTCGGCGTGGGCGCGCTGGACGCCCCCGTCTCAGGTGGGGACGTGGGGGCGCGCAACGGCGCCCTGACCATCATGGTGGGCGGCCGCGAGGAGGACCTCGAACGGGTGCTGCCCGTCTTCGCCCGCTTTGCCAAGTCGGTCACCTGGCAGGGTGGTCCCGGCGCGGGCCAGCACGCCAAGATGGTCAACCAGGTGGCGATCGCCTCAGGGATGGTGGGCGTCTGCGAGGCGCTGTTGTACGCGCAACGCGCCGGGCTCGACGTGGCGAGGGTCGTCGAGACCATCGCCCCCGGCGCAGCAGGGTCGTGGTCGCTCTCCAACTACGCGCCGCGCGCCATGCGGGGGGACTTCGAGCCCGGGTTCAAGGTCGACCATTTTGTGAAGGACCTCGGTATCGCGCTGGCGGAGGCGCGCCGGATGGGCCTCGCACTGCCCGGCCTTGCCCTGGCGGAGCAGCTCTATGTGGCTGCGAGCGCGCAGGGCCTCGGGGGCCGGGGTACCCATGCCCTGCTCCGTGCCCTGGCGACGCTCTCGGGCACGTCGTGGGCCACCACCCCCTAGCCGGCCCCGGCCCCGCCCGCAGCCTCCGGACAGGAGCTCCTAAACGGAGCGGCCGCAGAAGTTGAGGAAGGCCGTCTGCGCGTCGGCGCCCTGGGCGGGCTCGATCTTGGGGCCGAAGCCCCCCGGGCGGCGGACCGCGTCGTCGAGCGGTGCCAGCACGGCGTGGGCGGCGCCCACTGCGGCCTCGTCGAGCCGGTCGTCCTGGCCCGTGGCCCGGGCCAGGTCCCAGGTGTGCACCAGGGTGTCGGTGCAGAGCAGGCGGCTCACCAGGGACTCGAACGTCTGCTCGCCGAACATCCCCGACACGGTCTTGCCCGCCCGGTCCGGGTCGTCCAGGGCCGACTGCATCTGGGCGTGCACCGCGTGCCAGGCCGCGACCACGTCGTCATCGCGCCCTACGGCAACGGCTGTGCCCCCGTCCAGGTTGGCGAGCATGCGCCGGTGGGTGTCGACGACATGGGCCACCACGTCCCGGGCCGACCAGCCCTCGCACGGCGATTGGGCGTCCCAGCCGCCCTGGGAGACCCCGCCGACCCGCCTGTCGAACCCAGCCGCCACCGCTCGGTAGTCCATCGCCGTCATGCTCACGGGCCCCGAGGATACCGTCGGCCGTGCCGGAGCTGCCAGCCCGCTGCCAGGGCCGGCGGTGCTCACGGCCGCCCGTCGGGGAGGCCTGCCCGTGCGGCTGTGCCCCGGCGGCAGTCAGCTCGGCCAGCTCCGCCTCGATATCGGCCACGTGCCGGTAGGCGACCGGTGCGGGCTTCGAGGCTGGGCGGTCACGGTGGCCGCCCACGTGCAGTCTTTGCCCCCCGGTTGCCCCGCGACCGGGTGACTATGGTCGAGGTCATCACCGAACCCGGTTTCGTAGCGGCGCTGAGAGTGCAGGTCCGGGGCCAGTCGTGCTGATGCGCGGGCAAGTGCCGCTCGGTGTGGCCCTGGGCCGGGACGAGCCGCGCTCTGTGCGCTGGCATGGGGCGTTGTGAAGAAGCCACGACCGGGGGGCCGGACCACCCCCAAAGGTACGCGCCCGTCCTATCTGCACCCGGTGGACGGCGGCTCCGACCGCTCCCCGGCTGACGACCTGGTCCGCTCGGCCGGCCGTGAGCTCCTCGGCTTGGACGACCCGGTCCAGGCCGAGACCTGGGCCAGCGGGCTCCTGGAGGCCTTCGACCAGGCAGGGCGCAAGGCAAGGCATGACGGCCTCGAGGTGCCACCTTTCCTGGACGCCGTCCTCGGTGCCTGCCGTCGTAACGGCGACGGGTACGCCGCGGTGGTGGCTGCGGCCCTGGGCGCTGTGGCGCCGCCTCCCCATGGGCCTCTGGCTGCTGCGCTGGCTTCGGAACTGGCTGCCAAGGTGGGGCGGCTGCCGGCATGGACCACTGCGGTCGGCCGAGCCGTCCCCCACAGAGCGTGGGTTGCAGCCGACGTGTTCGGCGACCAGGAGTCCCTGTTGACGGAGTTCCGCTCGGAGGGCTGGCCCGGCGCCCACGTCCTGGTGGCCCTGGTCGACCACAACCTGTCCGGTCAGGCCAAAGACGCCTGGGTGGCACCCGCACCGGCAGAGGACCTCCTGTCGTCGTGGCTGGAGAGGCCGGAGCCGCACATGCGCGTCGAGGAGCTGCCGGTGCAGGCCGCGCTCGGGCGCCTCCGCGACGCCATGCTCACGTCCGACTTCTGGGACGGTGACGACGACCTACGGACCGAGGAGTTCGCGCAGCACCGCGCCCTGGTGTGGTCGCGTCTGCGGAGAGCCGGGCTCGACGCGCCACCAGGGCCGACCGGGCCGCCCGAGGTCGCGGAGGACGAGCGGCAGGAGCTGGTGGCGCGCTTCCTGGCCTCCCCCGCTACGGGGGGTCTCGCCGAGCGCTGGAGCGCGGTCGACATCGAGCTCCTGGCTCACCACGTAGTGGACCTGCGCTCGGACTACGAAGGGCGGCCCCTGCGCTGGAGCCCCACCGTCGTCTCCGTCCTGCTGGGTGACCTGGCACCTCGCAAGCTCATCGTCGACCGGGAGCAGGCGTCCGCCTTCCCTGACGTAGTGCGGGCCTTCATCCGCTTCGCGGCCGGGCAGACCGGGCTGGGCCCCTCCTTCGTCCAGGAGGTACTGGCCAGTGCGGATGAGATGGAGCCGGTGTTCCTCGAGCGCATCGGTGACCCTGCGGCGGCCGGGCCTGCAAAGGCACTTCTCTCTGCGCTGCGCGCCCGTGGCGTGGACCTGGGCGATCCCGCAGCCATCAGGGCCGCTCTGCAGGACGAGCACCCCGTGGTCCTGCCGGCCCCACGGCCCGAGCGTCGTCGCGGCCCTGCGCCGGACGATGTGGTGGTATCGGCCGGACAGGCGCCCGTGCTGAGCCGCTTCGACGCCTTGGCCCGCTACTACGGCACTGGGCGCAAGCTGACCCAGACCGGCCAGCCCACTTTGGCGGACGCACGTGATCTGGTAGCCGCCCTGGGGACCTCGGACCGCTTCGATGCGAAGATAGGGGACCGCACCTTCAGGACCAGGTCTGCGGCCGAGCTGCCCGAGCTTGCCTTCATGCTCCGCTGGGCGGTGGCCGCCGGCGTGCTGCGCAAGGAGCACGGCAGGCTACGGGCGACCGTGGCCTGGCACAAGCTCGAGGCCAAGCCGCTGGGACGCTGGCTGAAGTCGGTTGACGTGCTCGCGTCCCTCGGCCCACTCGCCGCATACCACGCGCAGAGCCGGTACCGGGGACAGGGAGAGGTCTTGGACGACCTGGCTCCAGGCATCTTGGGCCTGCTGGTCGAGCGGCCCCTGCCCTTCGAGGAGGTGCTCGACTGGGTCTGCGGAACGGCCGACCAGACCTATGAGTGGCTCGCACCCTATATGCAGGACCCTGAGCACCGTCGTAGTTCCTTCAACTGGGACCTCGGCCTGCTGGCCCGGATCCTCGGGTGGGCCGGGGTGGTGGAGCGCAGGGGAGCAAGGACGGAGCCGGGCCGCTACGGGGACGAGACCGTCGTCGGCGGGGTGCTGGGGCTCACCCCTGCCGGACGATGGTGGCTGGTCGGGCGCTGAGGCCGCCGAGCCCCCGGCAGCCTGGGCCCGGCGACCGGGGCCCTAACGACCAGGCCTCCCGGACGGGACCGAGCACGGCGCAGTCACCCGTGCACCTCGGGCGCCCAGCCATGTCCACAGCCGGCGCCCGGGGGCCCCGCAGAGGCACCACGTCCTGAGCGAGATGGACCGCCGGGCCCGCTGATCGACCGTCAAGCCGTGGGCCCGGAATATCTGCCTACGGAGGGTTGACGGGCTGCAAACCTGGCGCGATAATCGTGCAGGGGGGTGAAACGTATCACTACAGAAGCTGCCGAGCCTCAGGAGCACCGCACCAAGCCGCCGACGGTAAGAGATGTTGCCCGCCGGGCGGGCCTGTCCCAAGCGGCCGTCTCCTATGCTCTGGCCGGCCCCAGCCCGCGGGTGTCCGATCAGACCAGGCAGCGTGTCCTCCAAGCCGCCGCTGAGCTCGGCTACCAGCCGAATGTCCTGGCCCGGGTGATGAAGGGAAAAGAAGCCGGCCTACTTGGCATCATCGTCCGGGACGGGGGTGCCCCGACCGCCGCCGAAGTGTGCCGTACTCTCATGACCAGAGCTCCTGCGTACGGGTACGACATAATCCTCACCGACGCCGGCAACAGCGCGACGACCCTGTTGCGCCTGGCCAACCTCATGAAGTCACGGCTGTGCGACGGCCTCTTCCTTGTTGGTGAGCTGCCGGACCAGGACATGCACTGGGATGCCTATGAGCGCCTGGGTGTGCCCACGGTCGCCCTTCTGCATGGGGATGAACGCGCTTACCCTGGCACACGTGTCTCCGTCGAGCGCCGCTCGGGTCTCCGGGAGGCGCTCGACCACCTCTACGAGCTGGGTCACCGGCATATAGGCTTCGTGGGCAGCGACCTGCTGAACGGCCTGAAGGAGCGGAGACGGACCTTCGTCTCCCTCATGAGGGAGAGGGGCTTGCCCCTTCCCAAGGAAAGCCTCCTGCTAACAGACTTTTCGAGGGAGGGCGGTCGGGATGCAATGCGGAGGCTCATGTCCATGGCATCGCCGCCCACGGCCGTGCTCGCCTGCGCGGACCTTGTGGCGAGCGGCATGCTCGTGGAGGCACGGCGAGCCGGCGTTGCCGTGCCAGGGGACATCTCGGTGGTCGGCTACGACGACAATCCTGAGGCAGAGTACTCCTGCCCCACATTGACTACGGTCCACCAGCCTATAGCCGAGATGGCGGACCGGGCCCTGGAGTGGTTCCAGTCCCGCCGCGCCGGCGGGGCTTCATCCCTTGACAACCTGGTCGTCAACGCCACCCTGGTGGTGCGTGAGTCAACCGGGCCGGCACCTTTGGACGGGCCGGCAAAGGGCAGAGCTCATACCGGCGCCGTCCGGCGCGGCCGGTCATCCGTACCAGGTGGTTAGCGCCTGGTACGTCAGGTCGTCGGAGGTTAGGACAAGAGGAGCACATCCTCGAGAAAGGGAGGGAAATGAACGTACCGACAGCGGGTCGTGGGGGTCGGAGGAGAAGGGTGGGCGCCAAGATGAGAGCACCGGCCACCCTTCTGACTGCGACCGCTGCACTTCTCGCCAGCACCATCGCTGCTACACCAGCTCACGCCGCCCAGCCCGTCACCATAACGTTCCTCAATACCGGCGCCAACCCGCAGGTCATCGAGTACTTCGACCGGACCGTCATCCCGGGCTTCGAGAGGTCCCACCCGGGCATTTCCGTTCAGATGTCAACGGTGGACTGGGGGGATTCCTTCACCAAGATCCAGACTGCCGTGGTTGCGGGGACGGCAGACGACGTGTTCCTCATGGGGAACATCTTCCTGCCCGTCCTGGTCTCCAAGCACGGGCTCTACCCCCTCACCAAGCTCGTCGCCAAATGGCCCGTGGCCAGACAGCTCAACCAGCCTGCGCTCCATGCCGGGGCTTGGGACAATGTCCAGTACGGCGTGCCCGTTCAGCTGGACGTCCGGGGCCTCATCTACAACAAGACGATGTTCAAACAGGCAGGCATCTCGGCGGCGCCTACGGACTGGGCCCAGTACCAGGCCGACGCTACGAAGCTCGTCCAGAAGAGCGGTGGCCAGGTCAAGGTGGAGGGGGCCGACTGGGCGATCGACAATTCAGTCGGCCTCGCTCAGACCTTCAACCTCCTCATAAGCGAGGCGGGAGGGCAGCTCTTCCGCAACGGCAAGGGCGGCCGTGCCACTTTTACGGGGGACTCCCCGGCCGGCACGCGTGCCCTCGAGTACCTGCAGTCGTTCTACAAGCAGGGCCTTTCGTCGACAAGTTTCGTGGACGTCGGCTCCACGCCGACGCCGGTGGCGTTGGGTGAGGCAGCCATGGAGATGAACAACGCCGCGAGCTTCTCACAGGCCAGCCCCGCAGTGGCCAAGCAGTTGGTCATGACCGCACCGCTGTCGGCTGGTCCGGGGGCGAAGCCGGTCGGACAGGAGTTCGTCAACAAGCTCGGGATCTACGCACGCACGAAGCACCCTCTTCAGGCTTGGGCGTTCGTCAAGTACCTCTACACGCCATCTGTCCTGTCCCATTGGGACCAGATGCTGGGTGAAGCTCCACCTCTCGCCTCGCTGGCGGACCAGGCCCCTTGGAACAAGGGCGTGTTCCACGCGATGGTCGAGAACGAGCAGTACGCAAAGGTGTTCCCGGTCGAGCTGCAGTCGACGACGATCGACGAGGACCTGACCCGCGTAGTGCAGGCAGTCATATACCAGAAGACGCCGGTTGCCGCAGCGCTGTCCGAGATGAAGTCGATGCTCACTCCGCTGCTCAAGTGACCGGGACCACGCTCGCCGGACGCGCCCTGACGCGTCCGGCGAGCGTCCTCGGCCGGCGCCGTGCGCCTGGCGGAGCAGCTGCTCCCCGTAGGCTCGCGCCTCGTAGGCGAGGCTCTGTCCTCGTCCCGCGCAGGGCGCCCTTCGGCTTCGTGGGGCCCGCAGTAGTGCTCCTGGTGGTCCTCTACGCGGTGCCGATCGTCCTGGACGGCTACTATTCGCTGACCAGCGACCAGTTCGGTGGCGGTGGCAAGTTCGTGGGGGCGGGCAACTACGTAGCCGTCGCAAACAGCGGGCTCTTCTGGCGGAGCGTCGAGAACAACGCCATCTTCACGGTGCTGACTGTCGGCGGGGGGACGGTGCTCGCTCTGGGCGTAGCTCTCCTGCTGAGCGGTTCGTTCGTCGGGAAGGGCATCTACCGGTTCGTTATCTACCTGCCGCAGAGCGTATCGTTTGCGAGCGGTGCCGTTATCTGGACATGGCTCTTCAACGCGCAGAACGGTCCCATTGATGCCGCCCTCAACCGGGTTGGCCTCCCGGGCCCTGCCTGGCTCACCGACCCGCACCTGGCGCTGTTGTCGATCGTCATCATGAGCTGGTGGCGTGACATTGGCTTCTACATGGTGGTGCTCATCGCCGCAATCGAGAACGTCCCTCAGTTGCTCATCGAGGCGGCCAGGGTCGACGGCGCACGGCGGTTCGGGGTGTTCCGGCACGTCACGTTGCCGTCCATAAGGCCGGCGATGCTCTTCGTGGTCCTCACCTGGGGCCTCGGTGCCCTGCAGATGTTCACGCAGGCCTTCATAATGACCAACGGAGGGCCCGTGGAGTCCACGTACACCGTCGTCCTGAAGATCTACAACGATGCGTTCCAGGCGCTCAACCTCGGGCTCGGAGCCGCAGAGGCGTTCGTCCTTCTCGGGGTGTGCATAGTCGTCGGCGTCTTCGCGGTGCGGTGGTTCAGCAGGGGCCTCGAGCACACATGAGAGCCACGACCACTTCTCGGGCGGCACTGCCGCCCGCGCCGCTCATGGCCGCCGTGGGGGAGGGCGAGGGGCCCAGGGCCGCAGTGCGCGGCCGTGCAGGTCGGGCGACGGCGCGGAGAGCCCTGCGAGTGGCCGGGCGGCACGCCGTGGCCCTCGTCGTCGCCTTGTTCTTCCTGGTACCGATGCTCGTCGCCCTCGTGACGTCCTTCAAGACCAACGCGAGCGCGCTGACGGGTGACGTGCTGTCACTGCCCAGCAGCATCCACCTGGGCAGCTACGGGGACGTCTTCAGCCTGGGTGGCTTCGCCGGCTTCACCAAGGTCAGCGTGGTCGTATCGGTCGTGAGCACTGTCGTCCAGGTGAGCCTGTCCACTCTCGCCGGCTACGGGTTCGCGCGCTACAGCTTCCGCGGGCGCACCTTTTTGTTCTCGCTCGTCCTGCTCACGCTCATGCTGCCACCTACGGCCCTGGCGTTGCCGTTGTTCCTGGAGATGCTGCACTTCCCGCTTGCGGGGGGTAACAGCATCAGCGGCGCGGGCGGGACCGGGCTGCTCAATACCTATCCGGGGCTGATGGCGCCCTACCTCGTCTCCGGGTTCAGCATCTTCCTGGCCCGGCAGTTCTTCATGTCGCTGCCCGACGAGCCCGGCGAAGCCGCCCGAGTGGACGGCTGTCGCGAATGGTCGGTCTTCTGGCGTGTGTACAGGCCCTTGGCGACACCTCTCATCGTCATCGAGACACTGTTTGCCTTCCAGACGGCATGGATCGACTTCCTGTGGCCGCTCATCGTAGCCAAGGGCCCGTCTCTCTACACGCTACAGGTGGGCCTGTCGACGTTCCAGCAGGAGTTCACGGCCCAGTGGGCTGACATAATGGCGGCGGCCATAGTCGCGAGCCTTCCCATCATGCTGATCTTCATCTTCGGCCAACGGTACCTACGCCGTGGGATCGCCTGGAGCGGTGGGCGGTGAGCCCCGAGGAGAGGGCCCTGCCTTCAGGGCGGGGTTCAGTGACCGAAGCGGCCCAGCCGAACATCGTACTGATATTGGCCGATGACCTGGGCTGGAAGGACCTGGCTTGTTACGGCTCGAGCTTCCATGAGACACCTGTGCTCGATGCGCTCGCGAAGTCGGGAATGCGCTTCACGGACGCCTATGCGGCCTCGCCGGTCTGTTCGCCCACCCGAGCCAGTGTGATGACAGGCAAGTACCCGGTGCGGGTTGGCATCACACAGTTCATCGGGGGTCATGCCGTGGGCAGGCTGCGTGATGTGCCCAACTTCTCGTTCCTGCCTGCCAGCGAGTACACGCTTGCCCGGGCGCTCAGGGACGTCGGCTACCAGACCTGGCATGTGGGGAAGTGGCACCTGGGGGGCCGGGAGTCCTGGCCCGAGCGGCACGGTTTCGACGTCAATGTGGGTGGGTGTGATTGGGGCCGTCCCATGAACGGGTACTTCAGTCCCTACGGGCTCCCGACGCTCGAGGACGGCCCGGAGGGCGAGTACCTGACAGACCGGCTCACGGATGAGGCGATCGCCCTGGTCCGGCAGGCGGGGGAGCGGCCGTTCTTCCTCAACTTCTGGCCCTACGCCGTCCACACTCCGATCGAAGCTCCCGCCGCCCTCGTCGCGAAGTACCGGGACAAGGCAAAGGTGCTCGGACTGGACCAGGTGGGCCCGTTCGAGGAGGGTGAGCACTTCGCCTTCTGGCAGAAGCGTCACCTCCGGGTGAGACGGCGCCGGCTGCAGTCCGACCCGGTCTATGCGGCGATGGTCGAGAACCTGGACTGGAACCTCGGGCGCCTGCTGTCCGCACTGGAGGAGGAGGGCCTTGCCGACCGGACCTGCGTGGTGTTCACGTCCGACAATGGTGGCCTCTCGACGGCCGAGGGCTCTCCGACCTGCAATGCCCCGCTATCGGAGGGCAAGGGCTGGGCCTACGAGGGAGGCGTGCGGGAGCCATTGATCTTCCGCTGGCCGGGGAAGGTGGGGGGCGGGCGCGTGTGCGACGTGCCGGTGACGAGCCCCGACCTCTACCCCACGTTGCTCGAGGTGGCAGGGGTGGGGGTCGCCGCCGAGCAGTGCCTGGACGGGACGAGCTTCATGGGCGCCCTCCTTGGTGGTGAGCACTCGAGGGGCCCCCTGTTCTGGTACTACCCGCACTACAGCAACCAGGGCGGGCTCCCTGTTGCGGCCGTGCGGGACGGGAAGTGGAAGCTCGTGCTCTCCTATGAAACGGGGGCCATTGAGCTCTACGACCTGACGGAGGACATCGGGGAGGCCAGCGACCTGGCAGGCAGCGAGCCTGAGGTGGCAGCCCGGTTGGCGGCGCTGCTTGCCGCTTGGAGCTCGGAGGTTGGTGCGTACCAGCCGGGGCGGAACGCGTTCGCCGCTTTCGCCGACGTGGATGGCGGAGGAGGACCGTGAGCGAGCAGGAGAGCGGTGGACGGAGGCAGGGCGACGGCAAGGCGAGCCGGGGAGACAGAGGCCGGCGCCCCAATGTCGTCGTGGTGCTTGCCGATGACATGGGCTGGGGCGACCTCGGCTGTTATGGGGCGACGAAGATCCCCACGCCTGCCATGGACCGCGTGGCCGCCGAGGGGGCCCGGGCGACTGACTGCCATTCGGCTTCCGCTGTGTGCACACCCAGTCGGTACGCGATCATGACGGGCCGGTACGCATGGCGGAGCCCCCTCAAACGGCACGTGCTCATAGGCCATGCACCCGCGATCATCGAGCCTGGGCGACCGACCATCGCGTCTGTGCTCAGGTCCGCGGGTTACGCCACGGGCGCCTTCGGCAAGTGGCACCTGGGCCTTGGTTGGCGTTTCAAGGACGGGCGCGCCTGGGACGCGTTTGCGCCAGGGGCGCCGTTGGTCGCCGAGGTCGACGACGGGACGAACATCGATTATGCCGCCGGGTTCAGTGACGGCCCTGTCGAGCGAGGCTTCGACAGGTTCTTCGGTATCGCCGGGTCGTTGGACATGGCGCCGTACTGCTACCTGGACCAGGACACCACGGTCGGGCTCCCCTGCGAGCCGAAGGCGGTGCTGCGTGCCGCATACGGCTATCAACGTCCTGGGCTGCAGACGCCGGACTGGCAGGACGAGGGTGTCGACCTGCGTTTCACGGATGAGGCTTGCGAGTGGGTGCGGGCCCAGGCGGGCGCGGGGAGGAGCTTCCTGTGCTACCTGGCGCTGTCCGCGCCCCACCGGCCCTGTGTGCCGCCCGAGCTTGCCCGGGGCCGGTCTCAAGCAGGTCCGCGGGGCGACATGGTGAGCGTGGTGGACTGGGCGGTCGGGAGGGTGACGGCCCTGCTCGACGAGCTGGGCCTGGCCGACGACACGCTGCTGATCGTCACCAGCGACAACGGTGCGGACCTGGCGGACTACGACGGCGACACGCATGGGCACAAGGCGAACGGGGACTGGCGGGGCCAGAAGGCCGACATATTCGAGGGAGGGCACCGGGAGCCGTTCCTGGCTCGTTGGCCCGGGCGTATCCCGGCGGGGAGCGTCACCGGGGAACTGTTCGGTTTGATCGACCTGTTACCGACGATCGCTTCGGCGACGGGAGCCAGAGTGCCCGACGGTGCGGCCGAAGATGCAGTTGACGTGCTGGGGGTGCTGGTAGGAGAGACGGCCAGCAGGCGTGAGACGATGGTCCAGCACAGCCTGGGTGCGACCTTCGGCCTGCGGTGGAGGAACTGGAAGCTCGTGATGGGGAGCGGGTCAGGCGGGTTCAGCGCCCCGTCAGGCCAGCCCTGCGGGGCCGGGGCGCAGGAAGGCCAACTGTACGACCTGGCCGCTGATCCCGGTGAAACGACGAACCTGTGGGGTGTGCGGCAGGACCTTGTGCGCCAGCTCTACAAGGAGCTGAAGTCGATAGCCGGCGGTCCTGCGAGCGGTTTGTCATTTGACGTGGTCCCGAGCGATGAGCTCGAGGAGACGGCAGCGGCAAGCGGGTGAGGACCGGGCCCCGGGGTGCCGGGGGAGGCAGCGCGGTGCCCGAGCACCGCGTAGCGGCGCGACCGGTCAGCGGGCCGGGGGGTGCCCCGGGGCAGGCCGACCGTGGCAGTGCTTGGTCTTGCGACCGCTGCCACACGGGCATGCGGTGTTGCGCCCGGCTGTGCGGAACTCGTCGTACACGCTCGAGGCCGGCTTGCCCTCGGACAAGAGCTTGCGTACGAGGCGGAGAGGCCCGTCGACGTGGTGGAAGAACGTCTTGTAGCCCTCGCAGAGGTAGTTGAGGCCCGGGTCGCCGTCCGGGGTCGTGGTGAAGCGGTTCTTCGGGCATTCTCCCCAGCAGGCGAACAGGACGTCACAGCTCTTGCAGTAGGGGGGCAGGCTGTCCCGCTTCTGTGAGCCGAAGTGGCGCTGGGCCTGGGATGCAAGCAGCTCCACCAGGTGTGTCTCGGTTATGTTCCCGATCAGATGGTCCTTGTGCACGAAGTGGTCGCACGAGTAGACGTCCCCATTGTGCTCGAGCGCGACTGCGTTGCCACACGTCTCGGAGAAGACGCACAGCCCAGGCTGGGCACCGAGCCAGGCCGCAACGGCTGATTCGAAGGTCTGGACGAAGACGCGGCCGACGTCCTGGCTAAGCCATTCGTCGAAGACCGTGGTCAAGAAGTGGCCCCACTGGTCGGGGGTAACGGTCCTGGGGGTCACCGCTGCGAGGTGGGCCTGCTGGGGTACGTGCTCGACGATCGGGATGAACTGCAGGTACTGCCCGCCGCACTCGTCGCGCAGGTAGCGGTACACGTCCAGGGGGTGGCCGGCGTTCGCGGCATGAACGGTGCACAGCAGGTTGTAGTCGACACCGTGGGCCCGAAGGACAGCCAGGCCGCGCAGCACCCGCTCGGAAGTGGGGCGTCCCTTCTTGTCGACCCTGAAGGCGTCGTGCAGCGAGGGGGGGCCGTCTATGCTGACACCCACCAGGAACCCGTGCTCGGCCAAGAAGCGCGCCCACTCCTCGTCGAGCAGCGTCGCGTTGGTCTGAAGTGTGTGCAGCACATGCTGGCCGGGGCGGAGGTACCGCTCAGCTGTCTCGACAACGCGGCGGAAGAAGTCCAAGCCCATCAGGGTCGGCTCGCCCCCTTGCCAGGCCAGTGTGACCTCGGTGCCGTCATGGGCCTCGATGAGCTGCCGGACGTAGAGGTCCAGGACGTCGTCGCCCATGCGGAAACGGCCGCTGGGGTAGAGCTCTTCTTTTGCCAGGTAGAAGCAGTACTGGCAGTCGAGGTTGCAGATCGCGCCGGTCGGCTTGCCCATCACGTGGAAGGTGGCCGGGGCGTCAGGGGGGCGCGGGTCGGGCATGAGGGGGCCGAGCCCGGAGGCCGTCCTGTCCGGCCTGGTTGCGTAGAAGGGAACAGGGACAGCAGCCACCGTGTACATCCTATGGAGTGCAGGACGGCCCATGGAGCGCCGAGTGCGTCCTCGCAGTGCGGCCTGGGACATTGGCTGCTATGGCCCCGCTCGTCGCCGGGTGCGAGGCCGGGGGCCCCCGGCGATGCTTAGCACCATGCGCCGGTGCGGGCCGTCCGCGAGGAAGCGGGGAATATCGTAGTTATAACTACGGTTGAGGTGGGGTGGTAGCGTCAAAGGCCCTTGGACTTTGCGTTACCGGAGGCCTGCCAGGGGACCGGTGGGGCTGAGCGCGAGCGTCGGGCCGCGAGCCGGCCCGGGCACTGTACGGCCACCAGGTAGGGACAGAGCACAGCAGGAAGGACGCCAATGAACAGTCACCAGCCAGGGCCGGGGCGGCTGCTCGGCGTCACCTCGCTCGCCCACTTCCTCAATGACGGGGTGGTGTTCTTCATACCCGTGATAGGTGACCTGCTCTCCCAGGACCACCACGTCTCGGCTGCCCTGGTGACGGCGATGCTCACGCTGTTCTACATCACCTCGGCCGGGTCCGGGATCGCTGTCGGCCTGGTGGCAGACGCCATCGGCCGGAGGGGGACCATGATCGCGCTGGGTATCGCGACGCTGGGGGTGAGCCTCCTCGGGTTCTATGCCGCCCTCTCGCTGCAGGGGGTGCCCGGCGACGTCCTCGTCCTGGTGGCCGCAGTGGTGGCTGGGTTCGGCAGCTCGTTCTACCACCCATTGGGCGGTTCGGTCCTCCAGCTCGGCTACTCGGGGGGTTCCCGGGGCCGGGCGCTCGGTATCAACGGCGCTGCGGGGAGCTTCGGGCGGGCGCTGTACCCGGCACTGTTCTTCGTGATCGCTGCCCTGGGGATCTCGCGTCCCGCCACGGCGGTGGTGTTCGGGGTGCTCAGCCTCCTGGCCGCTACCGTCGTTGCCTTGGGGTTGCCGGCCTATGCCGGTGAGACGGGCGCTGCGGCCTCGGCCGGCGGGCCGGTGGGGGGAGAGGTGCACGGTGCCCAGATGTCTGCCCGGGCCGGCAGCGGTGGCGGGTCGCTGCGGTCCCTGCTCAGCCGGAGCGTGGTGGCGCTCATGGGTATCGCCTTCTTCCGTTCGGTGGCCTTCATCGGCATCGTGTCCTGGATCCCGATCTACCTCACCACGCAACGCCACGCCGGGTTGTCGACCAGTCTCGGTTGGACGGTAACGGTGATGTACGCCGGGGGCATCGTCGGTCAGCCCATGTTCGGCTTCCTGGCCGACCGGTTCGACAAGCGGCTGATGCTCGCCGTCGACAGCCTCGGTTCGGCGCTCGGCATCTTTGCCTTCCTGTCCACGTCCGGCACCGGGGCGGCCGCACTGCTGGCGCTCGTGGTGTTCGGCTTCTTCACCTTCAGCGGGTTCCCCCTGTTGATGTCGCTGGTCGCCGATTACGTGCCCAAGTCCTCCTCCACGACCGGCAACGCGCTGGTGTGGGGGGTCGGCTCCACGGGGGGCCAGGCTCTCGGGCCTCTCGTCACAAGCCTGTTGATGGGGGGCTCTGACGCCCGGCTGGGTACGGCCTTTGCCGTGCTGGGGGCGATGGCCGCAGCCACCGTGCTCGCCACGCCACTACTGGAGCGCACCACCAGGTCGGCCCGGATGGCGCTGTTCGGCTGAGCGCCGACACGTCAGGGCTCGTCGGCACCGGGTGCCAGGCCTGGGCGCCAGGCCCGGGTGCCAGGCCTTGCGGGTTGTAGGGTTGCGGGGATGCGCTTCAGTGTCTGGCCGACCAGCTTGCAGCCCTGGGGGAGCCTGCTGGAGGTAGCTGCCCACGCCTCCCGGACGGGCTGGGACGGCATCTGGGTCGCCGACCACTTCATGCCCCCGACCGAGCCCGCCGACGTGCCCATGCTCGAGTGCTGGAGCGTGCTGGCCGGGCTGGCCACGAGCGTCCCCCGCCTACGGATCGGCCCGCTGGTGACGGGCAACACCTACCGCCACCCCGCTGTCCTGGCCAACATGGCGGCGACTGTCGACCAGATGAGCGGCGGGCGCCTGGTCCTGGGGCTGGGTGCCGGGTGGCAGGAGAACGAGCACCGGGCCTACGGGATCGAGTACCCCGACGTCCCGGGCCGCCTCTCGCGTCTGGACGAGGCGTGTGCAGTGATCAAAGGGCTTCTCGGCACGGGGCGAGCCAACTTCGCCGGCCGGCACTACCGCTTGGCCGACGCCCCCATGGAGCCCAAGGCGCTCGGGGGGCATCTCCCGCTGCTGATCGGTGGTGCCGGGGAGAAGGTGATGCTGCGCATCGTGGCCCGGTGGGCGGACGAGTGGAACACCTGGGGGACGCCCGACGTCCTGGCCGCCAAGGGGCTCGTCCTGGACCGCCACTGTGAGGCGGAGGGCCGTGACCCGGCCAGCATTGCGCGGTCCGCCCAGGTCATCGTCCGTCTCGACGGCAGCCCCACTCTGCCCTCCAGGTTGCCGGCCGTCGCCGTGAGCGGGGCCGAGATGCAGGACATGCTCGGCCGTTACCAGGAGGCAGGGGTGGACGAGTTCATCTTCCCGGACTGGGAGCTGGGTACAGGGGCGGCGCGGAGCGATGTCCTCGAGCGGTTCCTGACCGAGGTGGCGGCACCTTTCAGGGGTTGAGGGGTGGGACGGCCCCGGCCCGCTCCTCCAGGCGCTGAGCGTAGTGCCCGGATCCGGGACCGGGTGCTTGCCATACCGGAGGGTTTCGTGCGCACCTACGGCGACATAGACCCCGCTGCGCCCCGTCTGGTGGGCCACGTCCTGGCCACGAACGGGGACGACCTGCCTTGGCACCGTGTGGTGCGCGCCGACGGCTCGGCGCCGATGGGGCGTCGGCAGTTGGCGCTGCTTTTGGCCGAGGGCGTGCCGGTCAGAGGTGGCCGGGTCGACCTCGGCCGCGCCCGCCTGCCCGCTTGAGCAGCGCGACGCCCTGGCCCCGGTGCCCGTGCAACGCGCCCTTGCCCACGGCGTGGCCGGCGCCGGGTGCCCCTGCGGTCCCTGCGGTCCAGCCCGTGCGCTAGGGAACGCACGTTCGATAAGATGCGCGGGTGATGGGGACGACCCAAGCCTCCCTGCTCGACTGTCTGGCGGACGGCCCTCCGCCTCTGACGGGTACCGAGCACCTCGACCTGGGTGCCGGCGCCTGGTTGGAGGTCTGCCGGGGCTGGCTGCCCGACTGGGATCTCTTCGATGTCCTGGCCGGTGGTGCGCCCTGGCGTACCGAGCAGCGGCCCATGTACGACCGGGTGGTCGACGTGCCGCGCCTGCTCGCCTTCTACGACGACCTCGACCTCCCCCTGCCGCACCCGGCCCTCGTCGCGGCGCGGGTGGTCCTGGACGAGCACTACGGGCCGGTCATGGGTGAGCCGTTCCGGACGCTCGGGCTGTGCTGTTACCGGGACGGAGCCGACAGTGTCGCCTGGCACGGGGACACCGTCGGGCGGGGAGCGCGCCAGGACACCGTGGTGGCCATCCTCTCGCTCGGCGCGACCAGGCGCTTCGGGCTACGCCCGGTGGGGGGTGGGCCCGGGCTGCGCCTGGACGTGCGCCACGGCGACCTGGTGGTGATGGGCGGCAGCTGCCAGCGCACCTGGCAGCACTGCGTACCCAAGACGGCACGCCCGGTCGGGGCCCGCATCAGCGCCCAGTTCCGGGCCCGGGACGTGAGATGAGCCGGTCCTGACGCTCAGCTCCGGGCCACCAGCCAGTCGACCAGGTCCGCCAGGACCTCCTCGCGGTTGGTCTCGTTGAAGAGCTCGTGGCGGCCCCCCTCGTAGCCGAGGTAGGTGACATCGGCCAGGCCCAGGCCCCGGTAGGCGTCGGCCAGTGCGGCCCCGCCGCCGTTGAGGCCGCCCACTGCGTCCTCGGTCCCGTTGACCACCAGCACCGCCAGCCCGGACGGCACTTCCACTGTCGGCGCGCCGGTCAGGTGGAGCAGTTCGCCGATGTCGAACGCCACCTCCAGCCCGCACCAGGGGTCGGCTACGTAGCGGTCGACTTCGTCGGCGTCCCGGGTCAGCCAGTCGTAGGGGGTGCGGGCGGGGGAGAAGTGCTCGTTGAGGTCGCCCAGGTTGAGGTACGGGCTCGCCAGGAGGGTGGAGCCCGACAGGACCAGGCCCCTGAGCTCGCCTCCCCAGCGTTCGGCGGCCCGCTGAGCCAGGAACGAGCCCCAGCTGTGGCCCACCAGGTGCACGGCCAGGCCCGGGTGGCGGGAGGAGGCCCAGGCCGTGACATCGTGCAACGAGCGCAGGGCACCGAGCATGCCGCCGGGGCCCAGGTCCCCCAGCCCGCTGCCCTCGGCGCCGGTGCGCCCCGAGGCCCGGTGGTCGTCGGCGTACACCACGAACCCGGCGGCTGTCAGCGCCTCGGCGACCCTGTCGTAGCGACGGGCGTGCTCGCCCATACCGTGCGCCAGGTGCACGAGCGCCCTGGGCGCGCCCGCCGGGCGCCAGCTGTAGAGGTGGACCACCACGCCGTCGGTGTCGGTCATCGTCAGCTCTTCGACCGGTGTGCTCACGGCTGTCTCCTCGGCTCGGCGGTTGGGGTTACACGAGGGTAGCGGGCTGCGGCGCGGCCCGGCCGCGGGGTCAGTGGTGGTGCAGGGCGCCGAGCTGTACCGCCTTGACCACCAGGAGCACTGCCGACAGGACGAGGTAGGCCCGCAGGGACAGGATCCCCAGGCGCAGCCCGGGCGACCACCGGACCGGCGCGAGCAGGGCCAGGGGTGGCATCCGCCAGGCCATCTTCTCCCTCTCGCTCATGGTCGGCACGGGGTTGGCGGGACGGCCCCTCGCGGCGAACCTGGTGCCGAGGAAGCCGGCCAACCCACCGACGGCCAAGCCGATGGCGAGATAGGTGAAAACTGCCCTGGCGTCCACGTGGGAGAACAGGGTGGTGGCCATCAGGGTGCCTGAGAGGACGAGCAGCACCCCGACGATGACGGCGGCGAGCCCGTTGAGCCAGGGCCGGTTGCACCACGGCCCGAGGACCTCCCGGTCGTTGCACAGCAGCAACAGGAAGACGCTGGCCGAGGGGAGCAGCAGGCCGGCCAGCGCCTGGACCGCCGTCGTGATGAGCCCCAGGGGGGCACCGGGCACCAGCACGATGCCTGCGGCCACTGCGACCATGGCGGCGTACGAGAGGTAGAAGGGCTTGGCGTCCTTGAACCCTCGGTGCAGGGAGTGCCGGATGCCGAACACGTCGCCGAAGGCATAGCTCGTGGAGAGGGTGACAGCCGAGGCCCCGACGATGCTGGCGTCGAAGAGGACCACGGCGAAGATGGCGCCCAGCACCTTGGAGTGACGGGCGAGCAGGTGGGCCACCCCGGCTGCGTCGGTGAAGTGCCCGAAGCCCCCCGTGCCCCGGGCCGCATAGTCGGCAGTGACGATGATCGCCGCCGCGCCCACGACCACGACGATCGAGCCGATGACGGTGTCGGCCCGTTCGTAGCTGATGAAGCGGGGGGTGATGCGCTTGTCCACGATGTTCGACTGTTGGAAGAACAACTGCCAGGGGGCCACCGTCGTGCCCACGATGGCGATGATGAGCAGGACCGAGGCCGATGTCATGCCACCGCTCACGCCGGGTGTCACGAAGTTGGCCCCGATGGTCCCCCAGCGAGGGTGGGAGAGGAAGAACATCGGGACCTGCAGCATGCTGATGGCGATGAAGGCGAACATGGCCCGTTCCCAGCGGGCGAAGCTCCCCGACGCGGTGATGGCCACCAGGCACAGGGCGGCCGTCGGCACGGCCAGGTAGGGGGACACGCCGGCATAGGAGGCGGCCAGGGAGATCCCGATGAACTCCGTGACGATGGTGAGGAAGTTGAGCACGAACAGGTCGCCGACGCTGAACCATCCCCAGCCCCGACCGAACCGCTCGTTGATCAGGCGGGCATGGCCCACGCCGGTTACGGCGCCCAGCCGTACCACCATCTCCTGGTTGACGATCAGGACCGGGATGAGCAGGAGGAGCGCCCACAGCAGGCTGGTGTGGTAGTTCTGGCCCGCCTGGGCGTAGGTGGACACGCCGCCTGCATCGTTGTCGCCGACCATCACGATGATCCCCGGCCCGACGATCGCTGCCAGGGTGAGCAGCCGTTGCCGCCAGGTGTGGTGCTCGCCCACCTCGCCTACGGCAATACGGCCGAAGGCCCCCTCGATGTCCCCCAGGTGAGCGGGGTCGAGCACGGCCGGGCCCGGAGCGACCAGGTGGCGCACGTCCTTGTCAGGCGTGCCGGCACCACCCGCCTGGGGGCGTTCGTCACCCCGGGCGGTCGGCCGGTCGGTCATCGCCTAGCTCGGGGAGCCCGGCTGGGGGCGGCTCTGGACTTCCTCGGGCCTGGTGGCCGGCTCCCGGCGGCGCCAGTCGTCGGGGATGGTGGCCTCCAGGATGTCGTCCACGGTGACGATGCCGACCAGGAGGCCTTCCTCGTCGACCACCGGCACGGTCAGGAGGTTGTAGTCCGCCATCAACAGGGCTACGTCCACCACGTCCGTCTCCGGCCCCACGCGCACCTGGTCCAGGTCCACCAGCTCGGCCAGGGGGGCCACGGGGTCGGCGTGCAGGAGGGCGACGAGCGAGACCGCCCCGACCAGGCCCCCCTTGCCCGACACCAGGTGCACGGAGGTCTGGGCCGAGACCTCCACCCGGTCGGCTTCGCGCACCGCCCGCAGGGCGTCGCGTACCAGCCCGTCGGCCGGGCAGGTGACCAGTTCGAGGTTCATCAGGCCACCGGCGCTGCTCGGGCTGAACCTGAGCAGGGTCAGCACCTTGGCCCTCGCCCCGGGGGGCAGTAGCTCGAGGACCGGTTGGCGCCGGCTCTGGGGCAGGTCCGCGAGAGCATCGGCCGCGTCGTCGGGGCGCATGTGGGCGAGCACCTCAGCCACCTCGGCATCGGTCTTGTCCCCGAAGAGCCTGGTAGCGAGGTCGGGGTCGAGCTCCTCGAACACGTCCGCCTCGAGCTCCGGGTCGCTGTGGACCGCCTCGAGCAGCTCGTTGCCCTCCTTGTGGGAAGCGTCCTCGAGCAGGTCGGCCAGCTGGGCAGGTTTGAGCCTGGTCACCCGGCCCAGCGACATCCGGCTACGGAAGCTCGGCTGGTGGCCCACCAGCGGTTCGAAGGACGCCCAGTCCTCGCTGGCCCGCCCGCTGCCCGGCCGGAGGAGCCCGAACAACCGGGGCGGCCGGCGCGTGTCGAGCCGGGACACCGACCAGCCTTCCGGGGTCGCCTGGAGCTCCACGTCCCAGGCCCGCACCAGCTCGGTGTGGGCCACGTCTATCAGACGGTGACCGAGCAGGTCCTGGCGCAGCAGGACCTCGCCTTCCCGGCGCTCGAAGGGCCGCAGGTCCACCTGGGCGGCCAGAAGGCTGACCTGGCCTGGTGCGAGCTGCGCCACCTGCTCGGCCGGGAAGAACAGGCGGCGTCCCCCCACGGCGGCGACCAGGCCGGTCACCAGGGGGTACTCGCGCCCACGGAGGCGCACGATCAGGTCGTCGACCTTGCCGACCACATCGCCGCCCGGGGCCACCAGGGACGAGCCGAGCAGGCCGGAGAGATGGACACCGCCGGAGGTGGCCCGGGGCTCCTCAGCACCACCCGTCACAGCCCTGAGCATACAGAACGCGGTCGGCCGCGTCCCCGGGACGCCCGCTGGGCCCGTCCGGGGCTCCACCTGCACGGGGTGCCACCCGCAGCGAGCGGGAGGCACCCCTCGGGCGGGACCGGGGGTATTGTCGGGGACATAGACGACCTGGGTCGCAGCTCACTGCCGCCGGGGGAGGTGGGGGCCGCGCCGGGTACCCCATCACCCTCCCGGCGGGAGGGCCCTGTCGGAGAGGGCGTGCCCGCCCCGGGGGCGCTCAGGGTGGAGCACCTGGGCAAGCGCTTCGGCAACCGGGTGGCCTTCGAGGACGTGTCCTTCGAGGTCGGCTACGGCGAGGTCTTCGGCTTCCTCGGCCCGAACGGAGCAGGCAAGACCACGACCGTCAGGGTGCTCGGCACGCTCATCGCGCCCACCTCGGGCTCCGCCGTGGTGGCGGGCTTCCCTTTGGGCACCGAGAACGACCAGGCGGTCCGGGCACGCATATCGATAATGCCCGAGTCGCCCGGCCTGTACCTGCGCTTGAGCGTCGCTGAGAACCTGCGCTGCTTCGCCCGGCTGTACGGGGTAGCCGACCCGGAGGAACGTACCGGACGCGCGCTGGAGGCGGTCCGGTTGACCGATCGCGCCAAGGACCCCTGCGGCTCGCTCTCCAAGGGCCTGCGCCAGAGAGTCGCCCTGGCCCGGGCGCTGCTCAACGAGCCGGTAGTGCTCTTCCTCGACGAGCCCACCTCGGGCCTCGACCCCGTGGCCACCCGCGAGGTCCACGAACTGGTCGCCGGCCTGCGTTCACAGGGGGTGACGATCTTCTTGACCACGCACCGCCTGGAGGAGGCCGAACGGCTGTGCGACCGGGTGGCCATCCTGAGCACGACGTTACGCATGACCGGGCGCCCGGACGAGCTCCGGGACCGGCTCTTCAGCAAGGCACTGGAGGTCAGGACGAGGGTGCCTCTGGCCGAGCCGGGCAGCACCTTTGCCGGCGTGCCCGGCGTGGGCGGTTGGGGCCAGTCGGCCCCCAATGCCTACACGCTGACCGTCACCGACGTGGAGGTCGCTGCCCCTGCGCTGGCCCGGGCGCTCGTGGGCGCCGGTGCGGACATCCTGGCCATCGCCGAGGCCCGTCGTTCGCTCGAGGACGTCTACCTCGAGCTCATCGGGGAGGACGTGGAGGCGGGGCGCCGGTGAGCTTCAGTGCGGGACGGGTCGACGCGGTCTTCCGCAAGGAGCTCCAGGACTACCGGCGCAACCGGGCTGTCATCGCCACCATGGCGCTCCTGCCCGTCGTCTTCGTGGTCCTGCCGATGGTGCAGCTGTTCAGCATCAAGGCGTCGACTGCGAGCTCGACGCTCGACCTCCGCATCGGGCTTTCGTTGCTCTACATGCTCCTCATCCCGGCCGTAGTGCCCTCCACCCTCGCCGCGTACTCGGTGGTGGGGGAGCGTGAACAGGGCACTCTCGAGCCGCTGCTGATCACGCCCGTGCGCTCGGACGAGCTGCTCGTCGGCAAGGCGCTGGCCGTCCTGGTCCCCACGCTCGCTGTGGCCTATTCGGTCTTCGGCGTGTTCCTGCTCGCCGCCGCGCTCTTTGCCCATCCGGCCGTGGTGTCCGCCGTGTTCCGGGCGCCCCACCTGCTGGTCCAGGTCCTGTTCACCCCCCTTCTGGCCGGCTGGTCGATCTGGATCGGGACCGCCATCTCGGCCCGCTCCAGCGACGTGCGTGTGGCCCAGCAGCTGGGCGTGCTTGCCAGCCTTCCCCCGCTGGCCGTGGTCGCCCTGATGTCGTTGGACGTGATAACGCCCACCTTCGGGCTCGCCCTCGCCCTGGGGGCCGGCCTGCTCGTGGTGGACGGCCTTGGATGGCGGGCCGTGGCCGCCATGTTCGACCGCGAGCGCCTTATCACCGGCAGCCGGGGCTGAGCCGGAGGTAGCCGGTGTGGCTCCTCTCGTCCGGCTTCCCGGGCATGGTCATCCCCCTGGGCCGGCCGGCCCGGCCCGGTCCGGCCCGGCGTGAACGCCTGGTGGCGCCTCCCGGCTAGTTCACGGGGGTGACCTGTGAGCAGACGGGGGCCTTGTGGCAGGCCTCGAGGCGGGCCACCTCGGCACGCAGCCCGGCCTTTACGCCCGGGGCGAGCCCGGCGTAGACGTTGTGGAGCTCGTAGGGGTCCTTGGCCAGGTCGTAGTACTCGTAGCCGCCGCCTGTGTACTGGACGTAGAGGCTGCGAACTGTCCGCAGGGCCACGTAGGAGGGAGGGTTCCCCGAGTCAGTGGCCGGGTAATCGGGTTCGTCCACCGGGCTCTCGACCGGCCCCATGTGCTCCACCAGTACGCCTTGGCGCCAGCCGGCCGGTGGGGGCGTGCCACGACGGGCGAGGAGCAGGGGGGTGAGGCTCCTGCCGTCGACCGCCTGCGAGGGGCGCGTGCCGGCGAGGGCGTCGAAGGTCGGGCGCAGGTCGACGTTCTCGGCAAAGGGGGCGATGTGCGCCCCGGCTGGGACGCCTGGGCCGACCACGATGAGGGGCACGTGCGTGTCGGTGTCGAAGGCCGTCAGCTTGCCCGGCATCATGTCGTGCTCGCCCATGTGGAGGCCGTTGTCAGAGCTGAAGACGAGGTAGGTGTTGGACCACTCACCGGTACGGCGGAGCGTCGATACCAGGTTGGCTATCAGGTCGTCCACCGACTTCACGCTCTGGGCACGCAGACGGAAGGCGGCCGCAATGGCGGCCTGTGCCTTGGGCCCGATGGGCGGGAGACCTCGTAGCCAGTCCGGGGGGCTCGTGTTGGCCACCCCGTAGGCGGGTGTCTTGGGGTACTGGAGGCCGGGGTAGAGGCTCGCGTACTTGGGTGCCGGTGTGTAGGGGGCATGGGGGGCGAAGGTCGCCACCTCGAGGAAGAAGGGCTTGTGGGCTGAGGCCGTCGTGGACACGAAGCCGTCCGCCAGACGGGACAGGACATCGGTCAGGTAGTTGTCCTTGCCCTTTTGGTCCGGGCCCCCGTAGTGCACCACTGCGCCCTGTTGCTTGAGGGTGTAGTTGAACTCGGGGTAGCCCCAGTCAGCCACGTCCCAGCTGGACCAACCGGGGGGCGTCGGGGTGGACATGTGGTAGCGGTTGAGGTACTTGCCCATCATTGCCGTCTTGTAGCCCGCGGCAGCCAGGTCGGTGGCGATCGTGGAGTACTGGTCGCCATGGGCGTTGAAGGCCTTGTCCCCACCGTTCGGGCCGACGTTGTTGTAGACGCGTGTGTCGTGGGGGAACCACCCGGTGAATATCGAGGCCCGGGACGGGCAGCACAGCGAGTCTGACACGAAGTAGTCGGTGAAGGTGGCGCCCTGGTGCTCGAGTGCCACCAGGTGCGGCATGAACTGAGCGGTGACGAGGTTTGGCGCCAGGTCGTCGGTGAGGACGAAGACGATGTTCGGCCGAGCCGGTGCGGCTGCTGCGGGGGGCGCGGGCGCACCCGGCGCCATGACCGCGGCCAGTACGGCGAGCACGGCCACGGCCACAGCCACGGAGACGAGCTTGGGGCGTAGGGACTTGCGCAAGTGGGCCTCCCGGGTAGGCAGGCAGGCGACGGCCTCGTTCAATCTGGTACCGGCCCGGGGGCAGGGCCCCTGGACCTTGGTCGGGGCCCGTAGGGCCGTTATACCCGGCGCAGACGACGGGCCTCGAGGCCCATGCCGGCCCGACGTGGCCCTCAGGTGCCCGGCCAGTCCGCTCTGGCGTCCATGTCCTGCAGCATGTGCAGGTTCAGCGCATCGGGCCCCAGCCGGGAGAAAACTGCGACCACGTGAGGGGAGAACTGGCTGCCCGAGCAGCGCTGCAGTTCGGCCATCGCCGCTTGTGCCGTCTTCGCCGCCCGGTACGCCCGGCCGGACCTCATCACGTCCCAGGCGTCGGCCACTGCCAGCAGCTGGGCTCCCTCCGGGATGTCGTCGCCACGGCGCCCTCCCGGGTAGCCCATGCCGTCCCAGTGCTCGTGGTGGTGGCGGATCCAGGCGACCTGCTCGGCATCGAGGACGTCCCCGGTGATCTGGGCACCCAGTTCGGAGTGGTCCTTCACGACATCGTACTCGGCCGGCAGCAACCGTCCCGGCTTGAACAGCACGGCGTCGGGGATGCCGATCTTGCCGACGTCGTGCAGGAGCCCCGCCTGGCGCAGGCGGGCTATGGAACTGGCCTCCCAGCCCATGGCGTCCGCCAGCAGCGCCGATATCTCGGCAACACGCGCCGAGTGCCGCCGGGTTGACGGGTCCCTGGCATCGATGGCCCTGGCCAGGGCGAGCAGGGCCGAGCGTTGGCGCTCCAGGGCGATGCGTTCCGCCCGCTCCCTCGCCGAGAGCTCGGTGACGACGTTGGGCAGGTAGGTGCGCACCTGGTCGCGGCCGTGCTCCTTGGCCCAGTAGAGGGCACCGTCTGCAAAGCGGTACATCTCGTCGGCGTCTGCGGCGTGCTCGAGGTCGCACACGCCGGCCGAGCACGTCACCTTGGAGGCACCCCCGACCGATACCGAACGGATCCGGGCGATGGCCCGGCAGGCCAGCTCCTCGGCCTGGGCCAGGTCGGCCCCGGGCATGAGGACGGCGAACTCGTCCCCCCCGAGGCGCGCGACCAGTTCGGCGCGTCGCACCGTGGAGCGCAGCCGGGCGGCCACGTCGCTCAGCACCTCGTCACCTGCGGGGTGCCCGTAGGTGTCGTTGATGTGCTTGAAGGAGTCGATGTCGAACAGCACCATGGCGAGCGGGGAGCCGGTACGCCGGGCGTGGGCCACGAAGCGGCGGAGGTGCTCCTGGAAGGCCCGGTGGTTGGGCAGGCCCGTCAAGGCGTCCGTCGTGGCTGCCATGAGCAGGCTCTCGCGCCGGTCGGCGGCTTCGAGCGCCACCGCCACCAGCTGTGCCAGCTCGCACAGGAGGGCCTCGGCTTCGGTGGCCAGGGGCTCGGGGCTCGTGGAGGCCACCGAGACGCAACCCCAGAGCCTTCCTCCGGCGTACACGGGGGCGGACACGCCGCTCCGCGCCCCGGCGTCGTGCAGGATGGCCGAGATGAGGCTGGAGCCCCTGGAGTAGGAGCTCACCCGTGCGCTGTGGCCGGTGCGGGCCACCTGCTCGGTGGCGCTCCCCCTGGCTATGGGGTGGCGGACGCCGTACGGCGGCATCCCGGGCAGCTCGCCTTCGGTCCATGCCGCCAGGTTGACAAGTTCGGTCGGGGACTCGAAGCGGGCCACCGAACCCACGTCTGCCTCCAGCAGACGGGCTGCTTCCTCTGCCACCAGGAAGAAGACCGAGACCGGGTTGGACTCCTCTGCTATGGCCATGGCGATGCGCAGCAGGGCTGCGTGCTCGCGGGCGTTCATCGACGCTGTGCTGTCGTCGCTGGCGACGGCCAGCACCCTGGCCCCCTCGACGCCGAAGTCGAAGGGGACGAGGCGCCAGCGAGCCGGCGACGGGCCCGCTGCGTTGTCCCCAATGGGCTGGTCCACCTCGACAGCGCGGCCGGAGGCCAGGACGTCGCTGAGCGGGCCCCACTCCTCCGAGCCGGTCAGGCCCGGCCAGAGCGGCCCCGGCCGGTAATGGCCGTCAGCGCAGAGGTGGGCCCGGCAGGCCGGGTTGCACGCCACCACTGCACCCCGGCCGTCGAGGAGCGCGGCCGGGGTCGGGAAGGTCTCCAGGAGCAGGGCCAGGTTGTGCGGGAGGTCGGCCCCGGTGTGCTCCGGCCCGCTCCCCTCCCTGTCCCCTGAGCGCACGTGCATCGCTCAGTGCCCCGGGCTGGCAGAGGGCGCCCGTGGCGGCCGCAGGTGCCCGGCTGCCGCCGAGGGCCGGGCTTGCTCTGTCTGGGCCACCAGGCCGGCCTCTGTACGCCCGGGACGCGTCCAGTGCTCAGTACCCATCTCCGACACTGTCGGCCGGAGCGGGGCCTGCTTGAGCCTCCGGCCCACGCCCAGTGCAGGCCTGTCCCTGCACATGCTCACTTCCCGGCAACCTGCGTGGGTGCCCAGGCATCGGCCGCGGAGGACTGCACGGTTGCCCGCCACCACGCCCGCCGCCCGTCACCACGCCCGCAGCAGCTCGACCAGGGTACGGGCCGCCCAGCCCGTACCCCCCTTGGTGAGCCATCCCTCGCTCCGCTCGGCCATCTCGCACCCGGCGATGTCCAGGTGCGCCCAGGGGACGTCGGACACGAACTCGCGCAGGAAGAGGCCCGCCATGATGCTCCCGGCTGCCCTCCCGGTCCCCACGTTCCTCAGGTCGGCGACCTCGGAGTCGAGCTGGGCCCGGTACTCCTGCACGAGCGGCAGCTCCCATGCCGGCTCCCCGGCCGCCCGGCCCGCAGCGAGCACCCGGGCCACGAGGTCCGGGGAGGTGCCCATGACCCCTGTCACGTCGTTGCCGAGGGCGATGACCTTGGCACCGGTGAGGGTCGCGACGTCGACGATGGCGTCGGGTCGTTCCTCGACGGCCAGGCTGAGGGCATCGGCCAGGACCAGGCGGCCCTCGGCGTCGGTGTTGAGGACCTCGATGGAGGTGCCGTTGCGGGCGATGAGCACGTCGCCCAGGCGGGTGGCCGAGCCGCTGGGCATGTTCTCGGCCAGGGCCAGGAAGCCGAGGGCTCGGACCGGCAGCCCGAGCTCGGCCGCCGCGGCCACGCTGGCCAGGACCGCCGCTGCACCTCCCATGTCGCCCTTCATCGTGAGCATGCCCTCGTGCGGCTTGAGCGACAGCCCACCGGAGTCGAAGGTGATGCCCTTGCCCACCAGGGCCACCGTGGCGACGGCGCCGGCCGGCTCGTAGGCCAGGCGGACCAGCCGGGGAGGGGTGGCGGAACCGGCTGAGACCCCGAGGATGCCTCCCAGGCGTTCGGCGGCTATGCGCTGTTCGTCCCAGACTTCGACGGCGAAGCCTGAGGCGGCGCCGAGCTCGGTCGCCACCTGTGCCAGCCGGGTCGGGTTCATGCTGCCCGCGGGCTCGTTGACCCAGTCGCGGGCCCGGCTGGTGGCCCGGGCGGAGACCGTGCCCCGTGCCAGCTCGGCCTGATCGGCACCCACGACGACCAGGTGCTCCAGGTCATGGACGGGCGGTTTGCGCCGGGCGCCCGGGTACCGGTAGGCGGCGAGGAGCGCGCCCTCCACCAGCGCCGAGGCCAGGCCCGGCGCAGCGCCCCCACCCGCCGACGGCCCGGCGGCGAGCACCGTGGTGGCCACCGAGCGCAGGTGGGAGCACTGCCCGGCCAGGGCCGCCCCCGCTGCCCGGGCCGACCCGGCGTCGAAGCCGCCCGGGGCGCCGACGCCCACGGCGACCAGAGCCCTGCCGTCCTCCCCGGGCAGGATGACCGCTTGGCCCGGCTTGCCCTCGAAGCCGCACCGGCGGAGGAGCTCGGGGCCCGGGGCCGGCCCGGCCCCGTCGGGGGCCCTCAGGTCGTCGTGGACCGGGACGGCCACGGCGTCGACATCGGTGGGCAGGGCGGCGGCTGCGGTGGGTTCCAGCATCTGGTCACTCCTTGGGGTCGGGCAGCACGGTGGCTCGGACGCGCCCGCCGGCCGCCGGGGGGTGGGGGACGGTTCAGGCGGGCCCGGGCCGGGCCAGGGTACGCGAGAGGAGCGAGTCGCCGTCCTCCTGCCAGCGTGCCATGGTCCAGGCCAGGTCGGACAGCCGGTTGAGGTAGGGGCCGACCTGGGAACCGTCCACCTGGACAGCCCACACGAGCCGCTCGGCCCGGCGGACGACGGTCCGGGCCTGGTCCAGCAGGGCGGACACCCGGTCGTGGCCGGGCACCACGAAGTCGGTCACGGGGGGGAAGCGTCGGCTCAGCTCCTCGATGTGCTCCTCCAGCGCAGCCACCATCCCGGTGGTGACGAGGGTTACACCCGGTTGGAGCTTGTGCCGGTTGGCCGGGACGGTGGCCAGCTCGGCCATCAGCACGTACAGGTCGCGCTCCAGGCCGCTGAGCAGGTCGTCGAGCTCGGAGCCCCGCTCCACCTCGGCCCTGACGGCACCCAGGGCGGCTTGGGCCTCGTCGACGGCCCCGTTGGCCTCCACCACCGGGTCGGTCTTGGCGACGCGGCCGCCGTAGAGCAGGCCGGTCGTCCCGTCGTCGCCCTTGCGCGTATAGATCCTCATGGCCGTCGCAGCCTATGGCGTCGGGGGCGTCTGTGGCCCGTGCAGCGGGCCGGTGCGGTTGGGAGAGGTCGAAGGCGGCCACCAGGAGCCACCTCGGGCAATGGTGAGGGCTCGGCGCCGTCGTGGCTCCGAGCCCTCTCGGTGAGGCCTGGCTCCGTCCCGCGCCGGCCTGCAGACCGGCCCGGGACGGAGATGAGGGGACAGTTCAGGGACCGGCAGCGAACCCGCTGACAGCACCCTCGAGCCGGGCACCTGCCGACGAACCGGCAAAACGCGCATCGCCGAAGGCGAACACGTTGCCCTTGGCCGTGACCAGCCAGTAGCCGCGGCCGTCCCTGGTCGAGGTGATGCTCACCACCGCTGGGACCTGCCGGCGGGCGAGCGACCCGGCAAAGTTGGCGTCCCCGTAGTTGTAGACGTTGCCGGCTACCGTCACGAGCCGGTAACCGCGGCCATCGGGCGCCGGCGTGAAGCCCGTGACAGCCGGGACTGGTTTGCCGGCCGGTGAGCCGTAGAAGTGCGCGTCGCCGAAGGCGAACACGTTGCCCCGGCTGCTCACCAACCAGTAGCCCCGGGCGTCAGGAGTGGTGCCGAAGGCCACGATGGGGGGTACCCGGCGGGCAGCGAGCGACCCGTACCAGCGGGCGTCACCGAAGGTGTAGACGCGGCCCGTGCGGGTGACCAGGTAGTAGCCGGCGTCCCCGGGTGTGACCTGCATGGCCGTGACCGGGCCCTGGTGCCGCACGCTCGAGAGCGAGCCGTACCAGCGTGCGTCACCGTACGCGTACACGTGCCCGCCGGAGGTCACGACGTAGTAGCCGGCGCGGTCGGGGGTCGCGGCCAGGGCGACGGCGTTACGGGGGGCGGCGTGGGGATGGTGCGGGGCGATCGGCACTGCCGAGCCCTTGCCTATCAACTGGCCCCTGCCGGTCACGTACCAGTAACCGGTCGCGGGCCCCGAGGTGCGCACCATTGCCGGTCGCACCTCGAGCACGAGCCTGGCCGTGGCAGGGGTGCCGACGCCGTTGGCGGCGGTGAGGTTGACGACGTAGTTGCCGCGTTCGGACGACGGCGTGCTGCCGGAGATGACTGCTGTGCCATTGGGCCCCGACCGGAACGTCATCCCTGGTGGCAGCTCCCCTGACTCCTGGACCCGGGCAGTGGGCGAGCCGGTGGAGGCTATCGTGATGACCGCACTGTGGCCTGGGACCACGAGGTAACGGGCACCGGCGGTGATGGTGGGCGGCACGTCCAGGGTCAGCTCGACGGACCGGGCAACCGAGGGCCCGGTTCCGTTGTCGGCGATGATGGTCACCTTGTAGCTGCCGCGGAGGTTGGCAGACGGCGTCCCCGAGATGGTCGCCGTACCGTTACCGTTGGACCGGAAGCTGAGGCCCGGGGGCAGCGTGCCCAGGTGGGAGAGCCGCGGGACGGGCGACCCGGTTGCCGTCACCGTGAAGGAGTTGTAGCTGCCTGGCCGCACCTGCATGCTCGGCGCGACCGTGATGGAAGGCGGCACGACGAAGGTCATGGTGAGCGCCTGCACGGTCGGCGCACCTGCTCCATTGTCCGCGAAGACGGTCACTCTGTAGCTGCCTCGGGCACCGGGAGATGGCGTCCCGGAGATGGTCGCCGTACCGTTGCCGTTGTCCTTGAAGCTCAACCCCTCGGGCATGGCCCCCTGCTCGGTCAGGTGCGGCCGAGGCGAGCCGGTCGCCGTCACGGTGAAGACGTCATAGTGCCCGACCTGGAACTGCACGGCTGCCGGGCTCGTGAAGGACACCGGCGAGCTCAGTTCCAGGCCCAGGGCCTGTACGGCCGGTGGGCCGCTGCCGTTGGCTGCGGTGACGACAACACGGTAGGCCCCTCGGGCGTTGGCGGGTACCATCCCGTAGATGGTGGCGGTCCCGTTGTCGTTGTTGCGGAACCGGGTGCCGGGCGGTAGCGCCCCCGACTCGGACAGGGCCGGGTACGGCGAGCCGGTCGTGGTGATGGTGAAGGTGTCGTAGGCACCGGGGCGCAGGTAAGCCGTCGCCGGGCTCGTTATGTGGGCGGGGACAGCGAGGACGATGGTCAACGTCTGCACTGCAGGGCTGCCGATGCCGTTATTGGCGGTAACCGTCAGCTTGTAGGTGCCGCTGGCCGTCGCGGGGACTGTGCCATAGACCGTGGCCGTGCCGTTGGCGTTGGGGCGGAAGGCGATACCGGGGGGCAGTGCTCCGAGCACCGAGAGGTGGGGGGCAGGGGACCCGGTGGCGCTGACCGTGAAGCTGCTGTAGCGGCCAGGTTCCAGAACGAGCGACGACCGGCTCGTTATCCGGGGTGCCCCGTTGAAGGTGATGGTGAGCTGCTGGGTGACCGGTGCGCCTGCCCCGTTGTCAGCCGTGACCTCCACCTGGTAGTTACCTTGCGTGCCGGCGGGGGGCGTCCCGGAGATCGTCGCCGTACCGTTGTGGTTGTCGTTGAAGGAGGTACCGGGCGGTAGTGCTCCTGACTCCGTGAGCTTCGGTGCGGGTGAACCTGTGGCTGTCACTGTGAACCGGTCATGGGCGCCGGGCTGGAAGACCACGCTCGCTCGGCTGGTGATCACCGGCGTGGTGCCGCTGGCCATCACATAGAGCTCGGAGGCCGAGGTCGTCCCGGAGGCAGACTTGCCGGCGCTGACCAGGACCTCGTGGTCAGCCAGCGTTTGTGCGATGCCGAAGGCCCTGGCGGTCAGGAGGTCAGGGCCCCTGGCCCATGTCCCGGTGCCTGGGTTGTAGAGCGCTGTAGCCGATGTGGGTGCACCCGAGGAGGTGAGGCCGCCTGCGTACAGGGCCCCACCCGACGGCAGGGGCGAGGCCGTAGCCCCACGGGTCGCCTCCGGCAGGGCCCCCTCGCTCGTCCAGGTGCCGTTCGTGCTGTCGAAGAGCTGGGTGGCAGCGGTCGGGCTCCCGTTGGCTGCGGTCTCCCCGCCGGCAACAAGCACGTTCCCGCCCCCCACCAGAGCGGTCGTTGCGTCCGCCACTGCGGTGGGCATGCGCGCGGCGCTGGCCCATTGGTGCTGTGAGGCCTGGTAAACCTCGGCCAGCGGCGTGGTGGCCCCGTTGGCTGCTGTCAGCCCGCCCGCTACCAGGACGTCCCCGTCGGCCAAGGCGGCCATCTGCTCGCTGGCAACGCCGAGCGGGAGCGTTGCCGTGCTCGACCAGACCCCCGTGCGGGTGTCGTAGAGGTAAGCGGCGTCGGTCGCTGCGGCACCGGAGCGGGTGCTGGTCAGCCCTCCTGCGTAGAGGACATTGCCAGAGCTGCTCAGCAGGGCTGCCCTGCCGGCGAAGGTCGGCCCCGGTAGCTGGCCCGTCCTGGACCACGTGCCATGAGCGACGTTGTAGAGCTCCGACGTGCCCGTCGCCGAGAGAGCGCCGTCATGACCGGTGACGCCCCCGGCGACCAGGACCTCACCATTGCCCAGCGCTACCGCCGCGGCCCTGGCGACGGGGAGCGGGAGGTCGCCTGTTTGCGTCCATACCCCGTCGGAGGGGTTGTAGAGCTCCGCCGACGCCAGAGGGCCCCCGGACGGGCCGAACCCGCCGGCGACCAGCACCTCGCCGTTGGCCAGAAGAGCCGCCGCGGCGGAGCTGCGGCCGGTGTGCAGCGGGCCCGTGGCCTGGAAGCTGGCGATGGTGGTGGCACCGGCAGGAGGAGCGTCGCCCAAGCCTGCCACGAGGAGCGGAGCCGCCAGGGCGGCAGCCGCCAACCCTGCGCCCAACCGGCGGGTCAAGTGTTCTCTGGTCATGGTTGCATACCACTCCTGTTCGTCATTGTCCGTCGCTCGTCTGCGGGCGCGCCCGCCGGAGGTCGGGGGCCTGGGTTGCTCAGCGCCCCCGGGCGCTGTGGCGAGGACGTCCCTGTTCGCACTTACCCAGAGCCACGGTGCGCTACGAGCGTTTCAAGGAACCGTTACAGGCCTTCACAGGACGCGCATGTTCTCTGGCTGTTGGGGGTGGCCGACGGCGCCTGGCAAGCCCTACCACCCAGCGGTACCGGTACCAGCGGCGCCGGCGCCGGCACGGCAGCAGGCAGGGTACGGCCCGGCGTCGGGCCGGCACCCGCCCTTGAACGCGGCGACGACTGGCGCGATAGTACGTACATAATGATGTTCATGCACTCCCTCCCTCTGCTGAGCGTCGGGCTCCAGCAGGACGTGACCTTGGGGACGGCCCTGGGCCTGGCCGCTCTGGGGGTCTTCGCCGGCTGGCTCGGGGCAGTGGTGGGGATCGGTGGCGGGGTGGTCATCGTCCCGGCCCTGGTCCTGGCCTTCGGCTTCGACACCAAGGTGGCCGTGGCCTCGTCCCTGGTGGCGGTGGTGGCCACCTCGGTGGCCGCAGGCAACGCCTACGCAGGGGCGGGCCAGCTCAACATGCGCCTGGCCCTCACCCTGGAGATCGCCACCACCATCGGCGGGCTGGTGGGGGGCCTGGTGGCCGTGCTGGTGGACGGCTCCGTCCTGGACGGGCTGTTCGCCGTGGTGATGATGGTCACCGCTGTCCTGGTCTTCAGGGGCCGGGACGACCATGGGCAAGCCGTGGGGGCCGCTCCCGAGCCGGGCGGGGCCGGTGCGACCAGCAGGGTGGTCGCCGAAGGGGAGGCGGAGGCGATGATCTCCTCTCTCGGTCCCCGGGTGGGCTGGGAGGAGCGGGGTCAGCTAGGGGGCGCCTATCACGACCAGGCGCGTGGCGTGCTGGTCGTCTACCGGGCGGTCCGGCTGTGGATAGGCTGGGCCGTGTCCTTCCTCGCCGGCCTGCTCTCGGGTCTCCTCGGAGTGGGAGGTGGCTTCCTCAAGGTGCCGGCCATGAACCTGGGGATGAAGGTCCCGATCAAGGTGGCGGCGGCGACGTCCAACTTCATGATCGGGGTGACCGCCGTGGCCAGCCTCTTCGTCTACTTCGCCCGGGGTTATGTCCTGCCCTTCGTGGCTGCACCGGTGGCCATCGGCATTGCCGTGGGTGCCTACAGCGGCGCCCGGAGCTCCCAGCGTGTCTCGTCCCGCACGCTGGGCCGGATACTGGCCGCCGTCCTCGTGTTCGTGGCCGTCCAGATGGGCCTCAAGGCGGCCGGGTTGGCCAGTGTCTGAGGTGCCCGGGCGCCGGCCACGGGGGGGCCTGGGCACCCCGGTGGACATGGGCCCGGCAGAGGCCACAACGACCGGGGGGACGGTCGATGGCATGTCCGAGGCGGCCAGGTTGTTCGACCAGCGAGCCGACCCCAGGACGAACACCCTTGTCAAGGCGGTCCTGCGAGCCGGCCTGGGCCTCTCGATGATCCTGCTCGTGGTCGGGCTGGTGGTCCAGTTGGCCCGGGGGGAGGAGCTGGCGCTGCCGGTCAAGATGTTCAAGCTCTTTGCCCCGCACCCGGTGGGTGAGCAGATCATGGGGGTCGGGGTGCTCGTCCTCACCCTCACCCCGGCCTTGGGGGTGCTCTCGGTCGTCCTCAGCTGGGCCCGTGAGCGGGACCGGACCTACGTGCTGGTCGGCTTTGCCGTCGTGTGCGTACTGTTCACCTCGGTGGCAGTCGGGTTCGGGTTCGGGTGACACCGTGAGCCGCGTGGTCCTCGACCGGCGCAGCCCCCTGCCGCTGTGGGCCCAGTTGCTGGCCGACCTGCGCATGCGGGTGGCGGCGGGTGAGTTCGCCGAGCGTTTCCCGACCGACGAGGAGCTCCGTGTGGAGTACGGGGTCAGCCGCCAGACCGTCCGGGAGGCGGCTCGGCGCCTACAGGGGGACGGGGTGATCGTCCGCGAGCGGGGGAGGGGGACGGCCGTCGCCGCCGCGCCCCTCGAGCAACCGCTCAACACCCTCTACAACCTGGCCTCCACGGCCCAGGACCGTGGGCTCAGCGAGCACAGCCAGGTACTCGCCCTCGAGCTTGTGCCGGCGGGCGAGGCAGCGAGCGCCCTGGAGCTCGCCCCCGGTGACGAGGTTGTGTACGTCGAGCGCCTGCGCTTCGTGGGTGACGAGCCATTGAGCCTCATCCGGTCCTGGTTGCCCGCCTCCCGGGCGCGTGGGGTTCTGGGTGCCGACCTTCGGACCGGGTCCCTCTACGACGCCCTCGTCTCCTGCTGCGGGATCAGGGTCACCGGGGGCTGGGAACGGATCCAGCCCGAGCTCGTCAGCCCCGATCTCCGTCAGCTGCTCAAGCTACCGGCCCGGCGCGCCGTCCTCGTGGTCGAGCGCCTGGCCCTCGCCGGTTCGGTGCCGGTCGAATGGCGTTACAGCGTCATCCGCGGCGACCGCTACGCCTTCCGGGCCGAGTGGTCGCCGGCCTGACGCCCGGTGCCCGGCATCACTCGCAGCCCTTGTCACACCCCGGCCAGCCCTTGTCACACCCCGGCCAGGAGGAACGAACCGACGAGGACGGCCAGTACGTAGAGGGTGACCAGGGCCATGGGGAGGTCATGTTCATAGAGGAACGACACCACGCCGACCGCCACCCTCAGCACGGGGGTGAGGATCAGGACCAGCACGCCGAGCACGACCACACCTCGGCCGTCCCCCCGGGCGAGCGCCCTTGCCAGCGACGCCATCGAGTGCGGGAAGGGGGTGGTGCCCGATGTGAGCTGCCTGTAGGAGAAGTCACCCTGTAGTGGTAGGTAGGCGCGGTGGTGGGCGAACATGAGCCCGAGGCCGACAGCTATCACGAGGACGCTGACGAGGACGCCGACCCGGAGGACCAGGCTGATCGCGACCTCGACCTTGCGGACCTTCTGCTCCATTAGGGCAGCGTCCGCCGGGCTGAGCTGACGCCGGCCCGGACGCTCGAGGTCCTCGGGGGCAGGCTGGTGCGACAGGTGCAGCTCGGCTGCTTCGGAACGTAGCGGTGGGTGGGTCACGGGAAGATCCCCTTCTGGAGCATCTCGAGCGAGATAACAACGAGGACCACGACGAAGACGAGCCGGACCGTTGTGCTGGCGACACGGCCCAGGATCCGGGCACCGAAGGTGGCCCCGAGGAGCACGCCGGCCGCCACGGGGGCGGCGATGATGGGGTCGATCTGGCCGCGGATGAAGTAGACGCCGGCACTGGCCGCCGCGGTGACCCCGATCATGAAGTTGCTCGTGGCCGAGGACACCTTCATCGGGAGGTGCATGGCGCTGTCCATGGCCGGCACCTTGAGCGCCCCGGAGCCTATGCCGAGCAGGGCGCTCACCAGACCGGCGACGTACATGAGGGCCAGGCCGGGCCGGGTGCCGACGACCTTGTAGGAGATCTCCCGCTTCTCGGCCGGGTCGTAGTAGGAGCCGTGCAGGTCGAAGTAGTTGGCGATGCGGTCGTTCGACACGGTGAGCGGCTGGTCGGTATGACGGCGCCGGAAGGTGGCGAAGGAGGAGTAGGCGAGGACCACCCCGAACAGGACGAACAAGGCCTGCGTGGGCAGCACGGTCGTCAGGTAGGCACCGCTCACGGCCCCCGTGGTCGTCGCGACCTCGAGGAACATCCCTGCCCGGAGGTTGGTCATCCGTTCGCGGACGTACGCGGCGGCGGCGCCGCTGGAGGTGGCGATCACCGAGACGATGCTCGCCCCGATGGCCAGGCGGATGTCCACGTGGTAGAGCAGGGTCAGGACGGGGACGATCACCACCCCTCCGCCGAGGCCCACCAACGACCCGAGGACGCCGGCGGCGACGGAGACCAGCGCCAGGGAGACCACGAAGTCGATGGGTGTCACCGGTACGATTGTACGTACATACGCTTATACGTGGCAAGCGGGCACAGGGGTACCCCAGTGACCGGCTCGCCGCGGCCGCCGTGGGAGGGCAGCGTGAGGGCGTCAGGGCGCGACCGGCTCGGGCAAAGCCGGTAACTTGACGAGTTGATGGTTCCCTCAGGCGTGGGCAGGCCCGTTTGCCCGATGGCGGGAGGGTGGCCGGTCCCGCCTGTTGCGGAAGGCCACGGCCGGTGACCCGGCCCATTTACCAGGTAAAGGCCGACTTCTTCAAGACTTTGGCCCATCCGGCGCGGATCCGGGTCCTGGAGCTGCTCAGGGACGGGGAGCGGTCCGTGGGCGAGCTGATCCCCGAGGTCGGCCTCGAGGCGTCACACCTGTCCCAGCAGCTCGGCATCCTCCGGCGAGCGAACGTCCTGCAGAGCCACAAGGAGGGCTCCACGGTCCTCTACTCGGTGACCGACCCTCGCATCTTCGAGCTCTTGGAGGTGGCAAAGGCCATCCTCACGAGCTCGTTGGCCGAGTCCCGCCAGCTCCTGGCTGAGCTGGAGGGGCTGGAGTTCGTGGAGCGCCCGGAGCCGGTCCGGCCACAAGCAGCGCGCTGAAAGCCCGGGGCCCGGCCCGGGCCTGGGACGTCCTGATCATCTGAGCGCATGATAACTTCGTCAACCGTGCGCGGCACCAGCCTGTTCAACGTCCTTCGCGGGCGACGGGTGACCGAGGCGGCACCGTCACCGGTGGCGCCCCGGGCACCGGCCGGGGACCGTGCGCGGGCACCCTTCCCGGGCTCGGCACAGTTGCGCCACGTCGACGCCGGCTCCTGTAACGGCTGCGAGGTGGAGATAGCCCAGGCGTTCGCCCCGGTGTGTGACGCCGGGCGCTTCGGCGTCCGCCTGGTCGCCTCTCCCCGGCACGCCGATGGGCTCCTCGTCACAGGCGTGGTCACGAAGAACATGGAGGCTCCGCTGCGCAGGGCCCTCGAGGCTGTCCCCCGTCCCCGGGTCGTAGTGGCCTGCGGTGACTGTGCCGTGAACGGAGGCGTCTTCGCCGGCGCCTACGGCGTGAGCGGTGTGGTCGCCGACGTGGTCCCGGTCGACCTCGAGATCCCGGGTTGCCCGCCGGAGCCGTCGGCGATCACCGAGGTGCTGCGGGAGCTCACCGGGCGTTGAGCGCGACGGCGTACCTGACCGGCCTCGGCGCGGCCGGCATTGCGGCCGTGCTCGGCGCGCTCCTTCCGACGCGGTGGCGCCTGCTCGGTGCAATGGTGCCCGGTGCCCTCGCCTGTCTGGCTGCCCTGGTCGGCTCCGGGCAGGTGCTCCTCTCCGGGCGTTCGTTCAGCCTCCACGTTGCGCAGGTCCTCCCCTTCACCGGCATTGACCTCTCCCTCGACCCGCTCGGTGCCCTTTTCGTCGCCACGACCGCCATTGTCGGGCTGGCAGCCTCGTGCTACTCGGTCGGCTATGGCGCCCACCGGGCCCCGGGCCGGACCGCTACGGCGACGGTACCGGCCTTCCTCGCCACCCTGCTCCTGGTGCCGGCGGCCGCGAGCGTGGCGACCTTCATGGTGGCCTGGGAGCTCATGGCTCTCACCTCGCTGCTGGCGCTGCTCACCGAGCACCGGCAGCGCCCCGAGACCCGAGACGCGGCCCAGTGGTACGCGGGCATGACCCACGCCGGGGCGGCGGCGGTCCTCCTGGGCCTGGTGCTGCTCGCCGCCCACGCCGGTGGGCAGAGCTTCGCCGCCATCGCCGCCCACCGGGGCCGGCTGTCGGCGCCCGTCGCGTCGGCCGTGTTCGTGCTCACCGCGCTCGGTTTCGCCTCCAAGGCCGGAGCCGTCCCGCTGCACGTGTGGTTGCCCCGCGCCCACCCCGAAGCCCCGAGCCCCGTCTCCGCCCTCATGTCAGGGGCGATGGTCAACCTCGGTGTCTACGGCATCCTGCGCACCGGCCAAGACCTTCTCGGTGGGGGGCAGCTGTGGTGGTGGTTGCTCGTCGCCGCCCTCGGGGTCGCCTCGGCCTTCTTCGGGGCCCTGCACGCTGCGGCGAGCACCGATGTCAAGCGGCTCCTGGCGTACTCCACGGTCGACAACGTGGGCCTCGTCCTGGTGGGCGTCGGCGCGGCGGGAGCCCTCGCGGCCGGGGGCGAGCGGGTACCGGCCGGGCTGGTCCTGCTGGCCGCGCTCTTCCACCTCGTCAACCATGCCCTGTTCAAGGGCTGCCTGTTCCTCGGCGCCGGCGCTCTCCAGCAGGCGACGGGCACTCGTGACCTCGACCGCCTGGGCGGGCTCGCCCGCAGGATGCCCGTCACGGCCGCGCTCTTCGCCGTCGCCGCCCTCTCGATCAGCGCCCTGCCCGGCCTGAACGGCTTTGCCAGCGAATGGCTCCTCCTCGAGGGCCTCCTCCATGGCTTCGCGTCGCGTTCCTCGCTCACCGACGCTGCCCTCCTGGCCGGGGTCGCCGTCTTTGCTGTCACGGGCGGGCTCACTGCCACGGCCTTCGTGAAGGCGGTCGGGGTCGGCTTCCTGGGACGGGCCCGGAGCGAAGCGGCCCGGAGCGCCCTGGAGGTCAGGCCCTCGATGCTCGCTGGTGGCGGCCTGCTCGCCGGCGGGTGCGTGGTGCTGGGCGTCGTCCCCGGCGTCGCGGTCCCTGTCCTCGACCGGGCAGTGGCCGCCACCCTGGCCGGTGGCGCGCCGGGCGCCGTCCGGGCGGGCCTCGGGCTGGACCTCGCCTCACTGGACGGCGCCATAGCGCCGGCCCTGCTCGTTGAAGGCCTCCTGGCTGCGGCCATCGTGAGCTGGGGCGTGCTCCGCCTGTTCCCCAGGGGCGCCGGGCTCCGCCGGCCCCGGCGGTCCGAGGCGTGGGGGTGCGGGCAGGAGCCGCAGAGCGCGCGCACTGAGATCACCGCGACGTCGTTCGCCGAGCCGCTCCAGCGGGTGTTCGCCGACGTGCTGCGGCCCGACCACGACCTCGAGGTCACCCACGCCGACGAGTCCCGCTACTTCCCCGAGGCCATCAGCTTCCACCAGCGCATCGACGACGCGGTCGAGCGCGTCGCCTACGGGCCCGTGATCGGCGTGGTCGCCCGGTGGGGGCGCCTGGCGCGCCGGGGCCCCAACGGCAGCGTGCACCGCTACCTTGGGCTCGGCTTTGCCGCCCTGGTGCTCATCCTGGTCTTCCTGGCGTGACGGCGACCACCGCCACCGTGGTGGCCGGGGGCCCGAGCGCATGGGCCACGGCTGCGGCGTCGGTCCTCCAGGTCGGGGCCGTGGCCCTGGGAGGGCCCCTGCTCCTCGGGCTGATGGGGAAGGTCCGGGCCCGGGCCGAGGGCCGCACCGGGCCCCCGGTCACCCAGGTCCTCCTCGACCTGCGCAAGCTGGTGCGCAAGGAAGCGGTCAGGGCCGACCAGGCGAGCGCGGTCACGGCCCTCGCCCCCCGCCTGCTCGTCGCGTCCGCTGCCGTTGCCGCTGCCTTCACCCCGCTCGTCACCACCCGCCCGGTCGTGGCCACGGGCGCCGATGCGTTCGTCGTCGTCTACCTGCTCCTCATGGGGTCGGTGGCCCTCGCCCTGGGCGGCCTCGACGCCGGTACGGCCTTCGGTGGCATGGGGTCGAGCCGGGCCATGACCATCGGGGCGATCTCTGAACCGGCGTTGCTGGTAGGAGTACTCGCCCTAGCCGTCCAGTCCGGCACCTCCAACCTGCCTGGGATCGTCGACGCCAGCTTGGCTCACCCCGGATGGCTGGCCAGCCCGCAGCGGCTCCTGGCCCTGGCCGCTCTGGTCGTAGTGGTCATCGCCGAGACGGGCCGGGTACCCGTCGACAACCCCTCGACCCACCTGGAGCTCACGATGGTCCACGAGGCGATGGTCCTGGAGCAGGCCGGGCCGGACCTGGCCCTGGTCACCATGGGTGAGGCCATGCGTCTCGGGCTGCTGCTCGGCCTACTGGCCAACCTGTTCTTTCCCTGGGGCATCGACGCGTCCGTTAGTGGCCCGGCCGTCGTGGTCGCCCTCGCCGCGCTCGGTGCCAAGACCGCGGCCATGGCCGTGCTGATCGCCCTTGTAGAGGTCTCCACGGCCAAGCTCCGGTTGTTCCGGGTGCCCGAGCTCCTGGCCGGAGGCTTCGTCCTCGCCGTCGTGGCCGTGATGACCGGGCTGGTGGCCAGGTGATGGCGGGTGCCCCGCTCGACCTGGTGCAGCTGTCCGCCGGGGTCGTGCTCGCCGGTGCGGTCCTCGCCCTCTGGCGTAGGGACCTCAGGGCGTTGACCTCGGTGCTGGCGCTCCAGGGGTGCGCTCTCGCCACCCTGGCCATCGTGCTCGCAGTGCACAACGGAGCGGTGGGCCTGGGTGTGGTCGCCGGAGTGGTGCTGGTCGCCAAGGGCTTTGTCATCCCGGGCCTCCTGGCCCGGGCGGTGCGGGCGGCCCCGGGCAGCCGGGAGACAGCACCCCTGGTCAACGTCCCGGCTTCCCTTGTGGCGGCCGCCGTCCTCGTCGTCCTCTCATACGTGGTCGCCGGCCCGCTGACGGCTCTCTTCCCGAGCCCGCTAACCCGCCTTGCGCCGCTCGGCCTCGCCACTGTGCTGCTGGGCTTCTTCGTCCTTGTCACCAGGAGGAAGGCGGTCTCACAGATCGTCGGGCTCCTCCTGGTCGACAACGGGGTTGCCCTGGTGGCGTTCCTTCTCACAGCCGGGGTGCCCCTGCTGGTCGAACTGGGGACCTCGCTCGACGTCCTGTTGGTCGTGGTCGTGCTCCAGGTGCTCGCCACCGCCATGCGGGCGCGCTTCGGCCAGTTCGACCTCGACCAGCTCCGGGAGCTCCACGACTGATGCTCGTCACCGCTGTCCTCGTCGTCCCTCTCGCGGCCGGTGTGCTGGCTGCGGTGCTGCCCTGGCGTCGCAGCGTCGGCTGGGCGATGGTCCTGGCCAATGCTGCCGTGCTCGGCCTGGGGGTCAGCCTTGCCGTCCGGGCCGACCACCACCAGGTGCTCGTTGCTCTCGACGGCTCGCTCCGCGCTGATGCCCTGAGCGCCTTCATGGTGGTGGTCATCGGCGCCATCTCCCTCCTGGCGTCGGTGCAGTCGGTCCGCTACCTGGAGGTCGAGACCGTCCGGGGCGGGCAGGGCAGACGGCACGCCTCGCTCTACAGCCTGCTCGTCCAGCTCTTCGTCACCTGCATGCTCTTTGCGGTCCTCGCGGCCAACCTGGGGGCGCTCTGGGTGGCGGTGGAGGCCACGACGATCGCCACCGCCTTCCTGGTGGGGCACCGCCGCAGCGACAAAGCGCTCGAGGCATCGTGGAAGTACGTCGTCATCTGCTCGGTCGGCATCGCGCTGGCGTTCCTCGGCACCGTGCTCGTCTACTTCGCGGCCCTGCACGTACCAGGTCACCCGACGGGAGGTTCTGTCCTCAACTGGACCTCTCTCCTGCACGCTTCGCGCCACCTCGACCCTGGCGTGGTTCGCCTCGCCATGGCGCTCCTGGTGCTGGGCTACGGCACAAAGGTGGGGCTCGCCCCTATGCACAGCTGGCTGCCCGACGCCCACAGCCAGGCCCCTGCCCCGGTCTCGGCCCTCATGTCAGGGGTACTGCTCACCGTCGCCTTCTACGCTCTGCTGCGGTTCAAGGCCGTCGCCGACGGGGCCCTCGGGCCCGGCTACACCCGCACACTCCTCGTAATCGTGGGCCTCAGCTCCCTCATCGTCGCCGCTTCGCTCCTGCTCACCCAGCACGACCTCAAGCGGATGCTCGCCTATCACAGCATCGAGCACATGGGCCTGATCGCCCTGGGGGCAGCGGCGGGCACGACCCTTGCCGTCGCGGCAGTACTGTTGCACGTCCTGGGCCACGGGCTGGCCAAGGCCGTGCTCTTCCTCGCCTCGGGCGAGATCGCCCTGATGGAGGGGACGACCGAGATCGGGGAGGTGCCGGCTCTGCTCGCCCGCCGGCCGCTGCTGGGCGGAGTGTTCGGCTTCGGCCTCGTCGCCCTGCTGGGCCTCCCGCCGTTCAGCCTCTTCGTGAGCGAGCTGAACATGTTCCGGGGCGAGATGGCGGTCGGGCTCGGCTGGGCCGCCGGCCTGTCCCTGCTGGCCATGGCGGTCATCTTCACCGCCGTGGCCGCCCACGGCCGTCACCTGCTCCTGGGCGGCCCGGGAGCAGGCCCCTCGCCTACGTCGCGCCTGGTCGGGGCCCCGCTCGTCAGCGGTCTCGTCGCCTGCGCCGTGCTGGGGCTCTCCGCCTGGCCGCTCCAGTCGCTGCTCTATGCCGCCGCCCGGGCCGTGGTCAGGTGATGAGCGGGGAGGTGGGCACGGCGTCCGTGCGCACGACGGAGGACGTTGCCGCCGCCGACCTCCGTGCCCGGGCCGAAGCGCTGCTCGGTGCCGGCTTCCGCCTGGCCCTTGTGGCCGGGCACGACGACGGGGACGCCCTACGGGTGGTGTACGTCTTCTGCGCCGGGCCCCCTGACCGCCGGGCCGAACTGCACCTGCGCCTGGACAAGGCACGCCCCACCGTGCCGTCCCTGGCCGCCCTGTCCTTCCCTGCCGGCCGCTTCGAGCGAGAGCTATCGGACCTGTTCGGGACCGAGCCGGTCGGCCATCCCTACCCCCGCCCGCTCGTGCGGCACCCGCACTGGCCGAGGCACTGGCACCCCTTGCGCCGGGACGCCGGCCCGCCTCCGGCCATGCTGGTCGAGCCCGAACTCTTCCCCTTCGTCACCGTGGAGGGCCCCGGTGCCTACGAGATCCCGGTCGGGCCGGTGCACGCCGGGCTGATCGAACCCGGGCACTTCCGCTTCTCGGTGGTGGGAGAGACCATCCTCGAGATGAAAGCCCGCCTCTGGTTCGTCCACCGCGGGATCGAAAAGCTCTTCGAGGGCCGCCCGGTGGCTGGCGGCGTCGTCCTCGCCGAGCGTACCTCGGGTGACACGGCGGCCGGGCACACGCTCGCCTACTGCCTCGCTGTGGAAGACGCCCTGGGGGTCGAGCTCCCGGAGGAGGCCCAGGTGCTGCGGGCGGTCGTGGTCGAACTGGAGCGGGTGACCAACCACGTCGCCGACCTGGGCGCCCTCTGCAACGACGTGGGTTTCGGCGTAGCCCAGGCCCGTGCCCTCACGCTGCGTGAGCGTCTGCTCCGCCTGGCCGGTGAGGTGACCGGGCACCGCCTGTTGCGGGGCGCGATCCGGCCCGGCGGGACGGCGCTGCGGCGGCTCCCCACCGGAGCCGAGCTGTCCGAGACGGCGGCCCGGGTCGAGGAGCTCGTCGAGCTCGCCACGTCCAACACCGTGGTCATGGACCGTTTCAAGGGGACGGCGGTGCTGTCCGCCGACGACGCCCGGGCCATCGGGGCGCTCGGGGTCGTCGCCCGGGGATCCGGCGTCAACCTCGACGCCCGGGTGGCTCATCCCTTCACCGACTTCGGCCCCGGTCCGCTGAGCGTCACCGAGGAGGCAGGCGACGTGCTGGCGCGCTTCATGGTCCGGGCCCGTGAGGTCGCAGCGTCGCTGCGCCTCGTTGCCGAGCTGGCCGGCCGCGCCCGCTCGCTCGAGGCGGGCGTAGCTGAACTGCCCCACCGTGCCGGTTCAGGGCTCGGGGTCGTCGAGGCCTGGCGGGGCACGGTCGTGCACCGCGTCGAGGTCGCCGCCAACGGGCGCCTGACCCGCTGCAAGGTCGTCGACCCGTCGTTCCTCACCTGGCCGGCGCTGTCCGTCGCCCTCGCCGGCACGATCGTCCCCGACTTCCCGCTGGCCAACAAGAGCTTCAACCTGTCCTACGCGGGCAACGACCTCTGAGGGGCCGTCCCGGTCGGCTGGCGGGGGTCGGGCTCGCGCCTGGCGCCGGTCGCCCGGCCCTCGGTCGCAGGGCCCTTGACAACGATGGTCATTGGCCGTACTCTTCAACTCGGAGTGGCAGCCGCTCACACTGAGTGCCGGCCACCGGGGGGGTAGTGAGGACGTGCGCGTCAACGCAGTGACTCGCTAATGGAAGACTGATGCCCAGGCAGGCCTCCAAGGACCAGGTCGTCGGTGTCTTGACGCTGCTTGTCGAGCCCCTCGCTTGTGCCCTCGGCCCGCGGGCGGAGGTCGTGCTGCACGACCTGCGGCGGATAGACCACTCCGTGGTGGCGATATCCGGTGGGCTGACGGAGCGCAAGCCGGGTGCACCGCCGACGGACTTGTTGCTCCAGCACCTCCAGGCGGGGAGGAACAACGACCTCTACCGCTACCACACCACCAGCAAGGCCGGCCGCCGGCTCCAATCGTCCACGATCTTCGCCCGCGACGACAGAGGGGCACCCTTTGCCTGCCTCTGCATCAATGTCGACATCACCGAGTGGCTGGAGCTGAGCGTCTCGCTCGGGGAACTGCTCGAGGCCGGCGTCCAGCCTGAGAGCGCGGGCCACCACCGCCCGGTCGAGAACTTCCTTCCCGACGTGGCCGACCTGGTCGCCGATGCTGTCAACGAGGTCATCGCCGAGACCGCCGTCCCTGTAGAGCTCATGCGCAAGCACCATCGCGTAGAGGTCATCACGCGTCTCGAGAAGGCCGGTCTGTTCCTGGTGCAGGACGCAGTGCCCTACGTCGCTGCCGCGCTGGGGATCAGCCGCTACACCGTCTACAAGTACCTGAGGGAGGTCACCGGCGAGTCCCACGATGTCGCCGGGGACCGTCCGTCCCGAAGAGCAACAGCGCAGAAGCTCCCTGTCCCTCAAGAAGCAGCAACCTGAGGCGGCGGGGGGCGAGCACCGAGATGACAAACGGAACCAGTTCAACCAGGCACAAAGGAGCCACCAGACCATGAGCGAAGAACATCCCGAGGTTGTGCGCCCGACCGGCAGGAACGGTCTGCCGGATATGAGCCGGCGGAACTTCCTGGCTGCCGGTGGGCTGGGTGCGGCAGGCCTGCTCCTTGGCGGACGGGCGGGCTCGCTCTTCGAGTCCCATCTGCGCGACGTCGCCAAGGCACGAGTGGCCTCCGCCTCGAAGGTGCTGGGCCTGGCACCGGCACAGATGCAGTTCTATTCGACCTACAACAACTCGGTGGGCCAGACGTACAAGGCCCTCGACTTCTATGAGACCGTCTACTCCCGGGCCCCAAATGCGGACCTGTTCAACATCGGGCTCGTGAGGTTGAACAACAACTTCAAGCTGGTGCCGGGGGCCGCCCAGAGCTGGTCCCAGACCTCACCTACGACCTGGGAGTTCAAGATCCGGCCCGGCATCATGTGGTCGGACGGCAACGAGCTGACCGCGAAGGACTTCGTGGAGACCTTCCGCTACTCCGCCGACCCCAAGCATGCCTGGGACTTCAGCTGGTACTGGTCCGGCATCATCAAGAACTACACGGAGGCGGTGGCCGGCAAGGCGCCCCTCAGCTCGCTCGGCGTCGGTGTGGGCAAGGACAAGTACACCTTTGTGGTCACCACCGAGGCTCCGATCGCCTACATGCCCAACGCCATGCTCTACTCGTACCCCCTCTCCGCGGCAGGGCTTGCGAAGTACGGTAACGGGCTCTACAACATCGACCCGGCAACGTGCATAACGTGCGGGCCGTACACGCTCCGCACCTTCGACCCGACAGCCCATGTGGTGCTCCAGCCGAACCGCAAGTACACGGCGCCGTTCAAGCCGTACATCCAGTACCCGATCGCCAAGATCTACTCCGGGACCTACCAGGTGCCGCTGTTCGAGACGGGCGAGGTCGACACAGTGCAGAGCGCGCCCCCCAACACCCAGGACGGCTCTCTGTACAAGAGCGACCTGGAGACCGTGAAGACCATGCCGAAGATCAACAAGTTGCCGGTCTACATGAACCCGCAGGACTTCCGCATCTACTACGTGGCCTTCAAGACCAAGAAGAAGCCGTTCACCGACCCCAGGGTCCGGCAGGCCTTCGCCCACGCCGTCAACCGCCAGGCGCTCATCAGCTCCCTGCTCGCCCCGGTGGCGGTCCCGGCCTATGGCTACCTGGCACCCGGTTACCCCTTTGCCGTGTCCAAGCCCCTCGAGAAGTACACGAACTACGACACGCGCCTGGCGCAGAAGCTGCTGGCCGACGCCGGGTACCCGGGGGGCAAGAACTTCCCGACCACGACCCTCAGCTACCCGGCCGCCGAGGTGCTGAGCTCCACCTTGACCGGGTCCGTGGTCCAGGCCCTGGTCGCCACGTGGAACGCCGTCCTGTTCAACGGCAACCCGACGATCCTCCTGCAGGAACTGGACAACACGACCTTCTACTCGAAGATGGAGGCGCACCCCACCCAGCTGGACATGGCGTTCTGCACCTACGGCATGGACTACTTCGACGCCTCGAACATGCTCAGCGTCTACAAGAGCGGAGGTCGTCACGACTGGGACAACGCCCAGTACGACAACCTGCTCGCCCAAGGTGCGGCACAGTCGAACCCTGCCAAGCGCCAGGAGATCTACACCGAGGCACAGACGCTGCTCACCAAGGACGCCCCGGGGGTGTTCCTTTGGCACGGGCTCTACGCCTTCCTGTACTGGCCCTTCGTGCAAGGACCGGCGCTGGCGAAGAACGACCTCGGCTACGACGGCGTGGAGTGGCCGGGGTACATCTCCGACATGCCCGAGCAGCTCTGGATCGGCTCGAACTACCGGAGCTACCCACGGGCCGGCGCGGGCGGGCTGATCTGAGGATGGGAGCCTGGGTGGGGCGGGCAGCCCCTGGCAGACAGCCGGGGACGGCCAGCCCCGCCCTCCGTGGCCCAGCCCTGCGTGTGCCGGCGGGTTGCCGTCCCGAGCCTCGGAGCCGGTGGCTCGGGACGGGACCGTGCTTGCGCTGCGCCTGCAGGGCTGTGGCCCGGACCAGGGGCCCTCGGACGGAAGGGCTGACGTAGTGCTCAGTTACCTCTTGCAGCGGGTCCTGTCGCTGCTTTTTGTGCTCCTCCTGGCGACGGTCGGGATCTTCGCCATGATGCACTCGGTCCCCGGCGGGCCGTTCGCGTTCAGCCAGGGTGACCTCACCAAGGTGGCCATGCACAACATCATGGCGAAGTACGGGCTCACCGAACCGGTGTGGCGCCAGTACCTGAACTGGATATGGCAGCTCATGCACGGCTACCTGGGCATCCCCTTCGAAGAGCCGACCATGACGGTGAACCACCTCATAGCCACCGCCTGGCCGATCACGCTCATCATCGGGGGGCTGACGATAGCCGTGTCCTACAGCCTGGGGCTGCTACTGGGTGTGGTGGCTGCGATCAGGCACAACACCTGGGTCGACTCGCTGATCACAGCCGTGGTCTCGACGGCCGGGATAGCGCTTCCGAACTATGTGATCGGGTTCCTCCTGATCGAAGTCTTCGCAGTGAAGCTCGGTTGGTTGCCCGTCGGCGGGTGGGGCAGCCCGGCGGACGTTGTGCTGCCAGTGATCGCCTTCTCGCTCTACCCGTTGGCGCTCATGGAGCGCTACACGCGTGCCAGCACCCTGGAGGTCACCTACGCCGACTACGTACGGATGGGCCGTGCCCGTGGCCTGTCCGGGAGGCGCATCCTCTTCAACTACGTCCTTCGCACGTCGCTGATCCCGCTGATCACGATCATGGGGCCCAACATCCCCAACATCCTGACCGGTTCGATCTTCATCGAGGCCACTTTCGGCTTACCCGGCCTGGGCAGCTACTTCACGAACGCGAGCCTGCACCGGGACTATCCCCTGATCATGGCCCTGGTGCTGATCGTGGCCGCCCTCTGGGGCGCGTGCTACATCATCTCCGACCTGGCGTACGCGATCGTGGACCCACGGGTGCGGCTGGAAGGGTTGTCGCGATGACCACCGTGCAGGTGCAACTGGAGCCCGCGAAGCGGGCCAGCACGAGCTTCTGGCATGCAGCCTGGTACAGGTACCGGCGCAACCGCCTCTCTGTCGTGGCCGGCGCCGTGGCGCTCGTCATCCTGGTCGTCGCGGTGGTGGCGCCGTGGGTCGCACCATACCGGGAGGCGACGATCGACCTCACCCATGTCCTGGCGCGGCCGACGTGGCACCACTGGCTCGGCACGGACGAGATCGGCCGGGACACCCTGACCAGGTTGATCTGGGGCGACCAGACGTCGATGAGCGTCGCCATCGGTGCGCCGCTCGTGGGGGCGCTCATCGGGTTGCCGCTCGGGATCCTCGGGGGCTGGTTCGGTGGTGCCCTCGACTGGGTGGTGCTCCGGCTCATCGAGCTGTTCACGATGGTGCCCACCATCCTCGCCGCCTTGCTGTTCATCACCGTGTTCGGTGTGAGCGTGTGGAAGCTCGCCCTCTTCATCGGGATAACCCTCTGGGTCGGCTTCGCCCGCCTCGCCCGGGCCCAGTACCTGGCGCTGCGCGACCGTGACTTCGTGCAGGCGGCGCGCGCCGGGGGAGTGCCGACCTGGCGGATCATCCTCGTGCACATCCTGCCCAACGCCGCCGGGCCCGTGATCGTCTACTTTGTCCAGCAGATCCCGTACACGATCTTCACGGCGGCCGGGTTCAGCTTCCTGGGCCTCGGTATCCAGGACCCGACGCCGGACTGGGGGAAGATGATCAACGACGCCGAGACCTACCTTGCGACCGACCCGCTGCTGGTGTTCGTGCCGGTGGTGGCCATCGCCCTGGCGTGCCTGTCCTTCAGTTTCGTGGGTGACGGCCTACGTGACGCGCTCGACCCGACTTCCAAGTAGGTGGTCGTGACAGACGATCTGGCGGGGGCCCGGGTCGGGCCGGAGGGCACCGGGGCCGGGGCGGCACCGCTCCTGGAAGTGAGAGGGCTGCGGGTCGCGTTCCCATTGGAGCGCAGGACCGTGTACGCCGTACAGGGCCTCACCTTTGAGGTGCACGCGGGCGAGCGGCTCGGGATCGTGGGCGAGAGCGGTTCGGGCAAGAGCGTGTCGGCACAGTCGATCATGCGAATGGTGCCCTTCCCGGGGAAGGTCACGGGGGGCCAGGTGCTCTTCGAGGGCAGGGACCTGCTCGGCATCCCCGATGCCGCCATCAGGTCGGTGCGGGGGAGCAAGATCGGGATGGTCCCCCAGAACCCGCTGTCCTCCCTCAACCCGGTGATAACGATCGAGGCGCACTTCAGGGAGGTGCTGTCCCGCCATCTCGGCCTGAGCAGGAGCGAGGCCCGGGTGCGGGCCGTCGAACTGCTGGGGTCGGTGGGCATCCCGGACCCAGCGCAGCGGCTCCACGAGTACGCGCACCGGCTCAGCGGCGGTCAACGCCAGCGGGTCATCATTGCTCTGGCGATAGCGTGCAGGCCCCGAGTCCTGATCGCCGACGAGCCGACCACGGCCCTGGACGTAACGATCCAGGCCCAGATCCTCCAGCTCTTCGACGAGCTGGTGGCGGGCGCCAACCTGGGCGCCGTGCTCATCACGCACAACCTCGGCATAGTGGCTGCGCACTGTGACCGGGTGGTCGTGATGTACGCGGGGCGTGTCATGGAGACCGCTCCTGTTGTGGAGCTCTTCCGGTCCCCTTCGCACCCGTACACGGTGGGCCTGCTGCGCTGCGTGCCGCGGGTGGCGATGCACAAGGCGCGGGTCTTCGCGACCATCCCCGGGCTGCCTCCCCAGGTGACGGAGCTGAGGGACGGTTGCCCGTTCGCGCCCCGCTGCGACCGCGTGAGCGAGCAGTGCAGGCGGGAGACGCCGGCCTTGGCCGACATCGCCCCCGGGCACGCCCTCGCCTGCTGGAACCCGGTCACCGACGCCGCCGCGAGGGCGGAGGCGGCGTCGGTATGAGCCCCTCGGCGGCCCTCGGCCCAGGTGCCTCGCAGGTCGTGGGTGAGCGGCAGGAGGCCCTGCTGGAGGTGGACGGCCTGGTCGTGCACTACCGCATCACCGGTGCCGGGAAAGTCTTCCGCAAGCACGAGACGGTGCATGCGGTGGACGGGGTGAGCTTCGACCTCGCCCCGCGCGAGACCCTGGGGCTGGTGGGCGAGAGCGGGTGCGGCAAGTCGACCACCGGGCGCACGGTGCTGTACCTCGAACGCCCGACATCGGGCCGGGTCCGCTTCGAAGGCCGCGACCTGTCGGAGCTCACCCCTGGCGAGCTGACGGCTCTGCGGTCGCGTATGCAGATCGTGTTCCAGGACCCGATCGGCGCACTGAACCCACGGCACACGGTCGGCCAGCTGATCAGCGAGCCACTGCGGGTCCACGACCTCGTGCCGAAGGCCCGTCGGCGCGAGCGTGTCGAGGAACTGCTCGGCCTCGTGGGCCTGCCGGCGGACGCGGCCTCCCGCTTCCCGCACGAGTTCAGCGGCGGGCAGTGCCAGCGGGTGGGAATCGCCCGTGCCATTGCGGCCGAGCCGGCGCTGCTCGTACTGGACGAGCCCGTGTCGTCCCTCGATGTCTCGGTCCAGGCGCAGATACTGCAGCTGCTCGTGGACCTCCAGGAGCGTCTCGGCCTGGCCTACCTCTTCATCGCCCACGACCTTGCGGTAGTCGGTGAGATGAGCGACCGGGTGGCGGTGATGTACCTCGGGAAGATCGTCGAGATCGCAGAGCGTGACGCCCTTTACGCTCGGCCGCACCACCCGTACACCCAGGCGCTCTTCTCTGCCGTCCCCGTGCCGGACCCGGCGGTCAGGACGGGACGCGACGGGGCCGTGGTCTCGGGGGAGGTGCCCAGTTCGTTGAGCCCGCCACCCGGTTGCCGTTTTCACACCCGCTGCCCACTTGCGCAGGAGCGGTGCCGTGCCGAGGAGCCGTCCCTGGAGCCGGTCGGCCAAGGGCACGAGGTGGCATGCCACTTCGCTGAGGCGGCGGCGACGGCCCGGCCGTTCGGTCGGCTGGCTACCGACGGGTGACGGCACCGGCCGGCTGAGGAGCGCCCTGGGGCAGGCCGGGTGACGAGGGAACGAGAGGTCGACGGTGGAACAAGGACAAGGAGGAAGTGGGCCCATGGGCGCCAACCCGTTGTGGGGAGAGGACTGGGAGCAGGTGCGGCGCCTGTGGCCGTTGGACGACGCTGTCCTGCACTGCAACCACGGGTCGTTCGGCGCGGTACCGAAAGCGGTGCTCGAGGCACAGGACGAGTTCCGGTCGCGTATGGTGGCGAGGCCCGCCCTGTGGTTCTCACGGGAACTGCCCGGCCTGGTGGTCGAAGCCCATGCTGCAGTGGCGGCCTTCCTCAACGCCGACGCCGGCGACATGGCCTTCGTGACCAATGTCAGCGCCGGGGTGTCGGTGGTAGCCCACTCCCTGCACCTGGAGCCCGGACAGGAGGTGGTCTCGTCCGATCACATCTACGGAGCGGTGTCTTATGCGCTCGACCGCCTGTGCGCCCGCACCGGCGCAGCGCGCGTCGTCGTCAAGGTCCCCTTCGGCGCGTCGGACAGCGAGGTGGTCGACATCTTCGCCAGCGGTTGTTCCGGGCGCACGGGCCTCGTCGTCATCGACCAGGTGACCTCGGCGACGGCGCGCAGGTTCCCCGTCGAAGAGGTCACTGCGGTGGCGCACAGGGCCGGTGCCGCCGTCCTCGTCGACGGTGCCCATGCGCCCGGCATGTTGGCGGTGGACGTGCCTGCGCTCGGTGCCGACTTCTGGACGGGCAACCTCCACAAATGGGTGTGCGCGCCGCCCGGCACGGGCGTGCTGTGGGTGGCACCCGAGTGGCAGTCCCAGGTCAAGTCCCCCGTGGTGTCCTGGAACGAGCCTTACGGGTTCCCGTCCTCCCTCGAGCGGGTGGGCACCAACGACCTGTCGTCGTGGCTGGCTGCGCCTGTCGCCATCCGGCTCCTGGGTGCGCTCGGCTGGGAGCGGGCCCGTTCGCACAACGAGGCGCTTGTCGGCGCAGGGCAGCGCACCGTCGCCGAGATCCTCGGGACGGGCGAGCAGGGGCTCCGTCACGACCCTGGTCTCAGCATGGCCCTCGTGCCCCTGCCCCCCGACAGCGGCATAGGCTCACAGGAGGACGCTGAGGCGCTGCAAGCACGGCTTGCGGGGATGGGGGTCGAGACGGTGGTGACCCCCTGGCTGGGCGGGGCGCTGCGGCTTTCTGCCCATGTGTACAACCAGCCGGCCGACTACGAAAGGCTGGGGGTGGCGGTGCGGAACGCGCTGGCCGCCTGAGAGGGAGGGGCCATGGGCCGTTTGGCTGAGGGCGGGCCATCGGGCTCGGTGCTCGAGGCGATCGCAGCGCGGGTGCACTGGCTCTCGGTGCGGATGGTGGACGCCGCGAACCACGACAGGGCCGATGCCGGAGGCATAAAGGTCGGGGGGCACCAGGCGTCCAGTGCGTCGATGGTGGGGATCATGACCTCGCTCTGGTTCAACCTGCTCGAGGGGGACGACAAGGTGGCGGTGAAGCCGCACGCGGCGCCAGTCTTCCACGCCATCAAGTACCTGACCGGGGAGATCGACCGCTCATGGTTGCTCAGGCTGCGGGCCTTCGGCGGCCTACAGGCCTACCCGAGCCGGACCAAGGACATCGACGTCACCGACTTCTCGACCGGGTCCGTGGGGCACGGTGCGGTGGCACCGTTGTTCGCAGCGGCGGCCCGGCGCTACCTCGCGTCGCACTTCGAACTGGGCCCCGCCGGACGGTTCATCGCGCTGATAGGTGATGCCGAGCTGGACGAAGGCAACGTATGGGAGGCGATCGGCGACCCGGCCCTGCAGGGGCTCGGGAACGTGTGGTGGGTGGTGGACCTCAACCGCCAGAGCCTCGACAGGGTGGTCCCTGAACTGAAGGTACGCCGGCTGGAGCAACTGTTCACCGCTTCGGGGTGGCATGTGGCAGAGGCAAAGTGGGGCGGGAAGCTGGAGGCGCTCTTCGCCGGCCCGGGTGGTGACGTCCTGCGCGGGCGCCTGGACGAGATGAGCAACGAGGAGTACCAGAGCATCGTCACCGGGCCTCGCAGCGAGATCGGCCCCCGCCTCATGGCGGGAGGGGACGCCGGCCTGGGCAGGGTGATCGGCGGTGTGGGCGAGGCCGACCTATGGGAGCTGGTGACGGACCTGGGCGGCCACGACCAGGACGTCCTGGCAGCGGCCTGGCAGGGATGCGACGCTGAGACCGAACGCCCGAGCGTGGTGTTCGCGTACACGATGAAGGGCTGGGGTACCCCGCTCGCCGGCCAGCCGCTCAACCACTCGGCGCTCTTGACCAGCAAGCAGGTCGACGAGCTGCGCGAGGCCAACGGCCTGACGGCAGAGACGGAGTGGGACCGCTTCGACCCGGCGTCGGGACCGGGCCGTTGGTGCCGTGCCGTCGGGGAACGGCTCAACAACCGTCCAGTGCCACCAAGGCCGCGGGTGCCCGTCCCTGTGTCGGTTGGTGGGCGGCCACCCCGGGCCACCTCTACGCAGGAGGCGTTCGGGCGCCTGCTGACCTCGCTGGCCCGCCACGAGGAGGTGGCGGCAAGGATGGTGACCCTCTCGCCGGACGTCTCGGTGTCGACGAGCCTGGGTGGCTGGATCAACAAGGTCGGTGTCTACCGTCCCGAGAAGGCGCCGGACTGGTTCGGTGACAGTCAACAGCTGCACTGGCGCGAGGCGCCCGGTGGCCGGCACGTTGAGCTCGGGATCTCCGAGATGAACCTGTTCGGGTTGCTGACACAGATGGGGCTGGCATGGGAGCACCACGGTGAGGTGCTGCTCCCGATAGGTACGGTCTACGACCCCTTCATCTGCCGAGGGCTCGACTCGCTCGTCTATGGGACCTACAACGCGAGCAGGTTCGTGATCGTCGGTACGCCCTCGGGTGCGACTCTTGCCCCCGAGGGCGGGGCGCACCAGTCCTCGGTCACCCCCTCGATAGGGATCGAGCTACCGGGCCTGACCTTTGCCGAACCGGCCTACGCCCTCGCGCTCGATTGGCTCCTGTGCGACGGTCTCGACCGGCTCAGCTGCCCAGGGGGCGACTCGCTGTACCTGAGGCTGACCACGCGCCCGATCGACCAGTCGCCCTTCGAAGCTGCACTGCAGCGGATGGGCGAGGAGGCCCTGCGGGAGGGGGTGCTGGCGGGCGGGTACCGCTTGGTGGAGCCGCCAGAAGCTCTGGTCCAGGCCCCAGGCACCCCGGCCGTCCGTCTGGTCGCCTCCGGTGCAGTGATGCCCGAGGTGGTCCAGGCGGCGGGGTTGCTTGCCGACGAGGGGGTCGCAGCGACCGTGGTCGACGTCACGAGCGCCGACCGCCTCTACCGCTCGTGGCGGGCGGGGCTGCGGGCAGCGGCCGCTTCGGCCCGAGCGCCTGACCCGATGGGGCAGACCGCCTTCGGCAGGCTCATGGGTGACCCGTTGCATGCGCCCGTCGTGACCGTGCACGACGCCGCCAGCCATGCCCTGGTGTGGGTCGGTGCGGCCGCCGGGGTGGTGACCGTGCCGATCGGCTTCGACGAGTTCGGCCAGTCCGGCTCCATCCCCGAGGTCTATGGGAGCCTCGGGTTCCTGCCCGACCAGATCGTGACGGCGGCGCTGATGGCCACTGCGGAAGCTCGGTAGCCGGACGCGGTCAGAGGGTTGCCATGAGGCCGGACGGGGCCCCCGCCGTCCTCCGCTGGCTCGGCTGGCGTCGTCGCGGACGCTGTGGCCAGGCCATGCTGGTCATGTGACCGAGAGACGAACCGTAGAGGCCGAGCCGGCGGCCCGGCCCATAATCGTCGATTACCAGCCTGATTGGCCGGTACGGGCTGCCGCGTTGCTGGAGCAGGTCGGTCGCGCTCTGCGCCCGTCAGCTTCCCGGGCCGAGCACATAGGGAGCACGGCGGTGCCCGGCATGGCAGCCAAGGACGTCCTGGACCTGCAGGTGAGCGTCCGCGACCTGTCCCAGGTCTCGGCGGGGCTCGACCGGGCCCTGGGGCCGCTCGGCTTCACCCGCTCCCCCTACGAGCACGACCACGTGCCGGCGGGTCTCGTCGATGACCCGTCGAGATGGGCCAAGCGGCTGTGGGTGAGAAGGGGCGACCCCCGAGGCGACGTCAACCTGCACGTGAGGGCCGAGGGTTCGCCGAACGAGAGGCTGGCCCTCCTCTTTCGAGACTGGTTCCGGGCCCACCCCGGCGCCGTCCCCGCCTATGCGGCGTTCAAGCGCTCGCTTGCCGCCGTCACTACCGACGTCGGCACCTATGCCGACGTCAAGGACCCGGTGGTCGACCTTGTCCATGTCGTGGCGGAGGACTGGGCTGCTCGGACGGGGTGGAGCGTGGGCTCGGCACCCGCTGGGCAGGCACCGGTGGGGCCGCGGCCCGGACCAGGCTGACCGTCCACGCTTTCCCGGTCGGTCGACAAGCTCAACCAGGCTGTGTGCCCGCCGATCGTGTGGAGGGCTGGGGTGGGCGCCGCGCCCAGCGGGAAGGAGCAGGGTGTTCGCAGACGCTCGTAGCACTGCTGTCCTGGCTCTGGCCGACGAGCTGGCGGCCGAGCCGTCCATGCTGGCGGAATGGGCCCAGGCCATCTCAGGCCGTGACGACGTCACCTTGGTCGTGCACCCGGGAAGCTGCCCCGCTGACCAGGTGGTGGCCACGATGCGCTCCACGTTCCAGGCCGCGGGCATAGCAGACGATGCCTCGACTGCCCATGTACTGCTCGTGCCTGCGGACGCCGAGTGCGAGCTCGAGCTGGCTGAGAGCTGCACGGCGATCTACACCGGCCGAGGCGGCGGGGAGCATGGGCCGTTCTCCTCCCTACGGCCCGTGGGTCGCGGGGCTCCCTCGAGCATCCGAGATGCCGTCCTGCCCAGGGGGCCCCTACTGGACCTGGCGGCGGTGAGCCCTCGGTGGCATACGGCCAGGGTCAACGACACCTGGGACTTCGTCCACCGCAACAGCGAGGCCGACCTGAGCGTGCTCTGCCAGATCTTCAGGGACCAGTGCTACTCGTTGGAGCCCTTCAAGGGCAGGCCCGGGCTGGGACGCTACGAGGACGTAGGCGCTCTCGGTGGCCGGCCTCTGGTAGTCGACTGTGGAGCCAACATCGGGGTTTCGAGCGCCTACTTCGCCATCCGCTACCCGGCAGCTCGTATCGTGGCCCTGGAGCCGGAGAAGGAGAACTACTCGCTCCTGGTCAACAACGTGAGGGCCTTCCCGTCGGTGCGGCCCCTGAACGCGGCGATCGCGGCGCGGGCGGGCATGTTGGATCTGTACGACCCGGGGACCGGCGAGTGGGGTTACCGGACGGAGCGAGCGGGTTGCGACCTCGCGCCCATAGGCAGGGTGGAAGCCACCTCGCTCGAGCAGGTCGTGGCCATGGAGCCGGGTACAGTGCCGTTCGTCCTGAAGGTGGACATCGAGGGCGCGGAAGCCGACCTGTTCTCCGGCAACACGAAGGCCATCGACAAGTTCCCGGTGGTCATGATCGAGCTCCACGACTGGATGCTCCCCGGCCAGGGGACCAGTGACAACTTCCTACGCTGGCACGTGTCCCAGGACCGCGACCTGGTGTACCGCGGTGAGAACATCTTCTCCCTGTCGCGCTCGTTGTGCCGCGAGCCGGCCCTACCCGGGCCAGGCGGAGGCCGGCCCTTTTAGCCTGGGGGACGACGGAGGAGGCCTTTGGGGGTGCCGCAGGTCGACGAGGCGCGGCGGCCCTGACGAGGGTTCAGTGCGCGGCCGCCGATGCCAGCGTAGAGGCGAAGATCTGCCACGCAAGGAGGCTCTTGGCCAACAGCGACAGCGTCACGTAGCTTCGCTCGCCGACCAGGTACTCCCGCCACCGCCCCACCTGTCGGTACTGGAGCAACTGGTTGAGGGCGAAGCAGTTGAACGCCACGAACAGCGACACGAATATGGCATAGACGAACGCGGGCGGACGGGCACCTGCCCCAGGCCCGGCAAGGTAGACGCCGATTGCCACCCACGGGACGACACCGGCGAGGCAGCCCATCCAGAAGGGGCCGAGGCCCCGGCCCGGCGGTTCATAGCGCTCCTGGAGCCAGCCGAAGGCGATCATGGACGCGTTCACACCGGCCAGGGCGATCAGGGCGGCAACGTCGTCGATGCCGACGAGCATGGCGATGAGCACGACCATCAGCGACGCGCTGAGGGAGTACTCGAGCCAGCGGTACGGGTTGCGGTGCCTGTCGAGCTGGGCCCGGTACGAGCGCCATGCCGGCCCCGCGACCACCAGATGGGCCACGGCCGACAGGGCGAAGAAGCCGGCAATGGCCCAGGCGAAGCGCAGGTCGAACAGCGTTACGGCCTGCCTGCCGACCCCGGGGCCGGGAGGCCCGGTCATGTACGTGGCCCGCACCGGCAAGGAGAAGCTGTTGGCGAAGACCACGACGGCGATGGCCTGTGCGGTGTGCAGCGTGGCGGCGACGAGGTTGTAGGAGCGGAGCCGGGCTGGTGCCCTGCTCAGGGTGTTCTTGGCCATCTCTTCAGCACACCCCCTTGGGGGGCGGAGGATCAGGGCCGAACGTCCTTGGCAACCCACCCTGGGGAGCACATGGGAGCGGGGAGGGACAGGTGCAGGCGGGGATGGGACCTCCGAGCATCAGCCTTTGACAACGTGGGGACCGTCGGCAAGACTCCGGCCCCGCCGCAGTAGGTGCGGCTGAGGGAGGCGGTCAGGTGCGCCGTACAGGAGTGCAGTCGAACACGGTCCGGGCAACGAAGGTGGCGTACCCAGTTCACCTCGGCTCGGCCCGAGCAGCGGGCATGGCCCGAAGGTGGTCGGCCCGCAGGGCTGCGGCCGTACTGGGCGCCCTGGCGCTGGTGGCCGTCGGCCAGGCTGTCTACGCCACCAGCCCGGCCGGAGCTGCGCCCGCCACCCTGTACGCATATGCCGGCGGCAGCGGCAGCGCTCCGGCCAGCTGCTCGCAGAGCGCCGTCCAAGCCGACGAGTGCTCGCTCTCCGAGGCCCTCCTCGATGTCCAGGCCGGCGGCACAATAGTCCTGACAACTCCCGGCACCGAGGCCGACACGGCCACGTACTACACCACCCCGGGCGGTTTCACCGTCGTCGGCGGGACCTCGGCGGCCCCTGTCACGATCGAGCCGGCCACCGCTATCAACGCACCCATCCTGGACGGAGGCAGCTCGTCCACGGTCCTCGACGTGACCGGTGGCTATGTGGACCTGTCCGGGGTGATAGTCCAGCATGGTGCCTCCGCCAATGGGGCCGCCGGCCAGAGCGGCGGCACCCTGCAGCAAGCTGACGGGGCCTCCGGCGGCAACGGCGGTGGTATCTACAATGCCGGGGACCTGACCCTCACGGGCGCCACCATCGAGCTCAACACAACCGGCACAGGCGGCAACGGGGCCCAGGACGCTGCCGGTCCCGGCGGTGCCGGCGGCAACGGGGGCAACGGGGGTGGCATCTACAACGCCGCTGTGGCCTCCCTGACCATGACCGCCTCGACGGTGTCGTCCAACACGACCGGTGCCGGCGGCAACGGGGGTGAAGGCGCCAACGGCTTCAGCGGGGTGGTGGGGGAGAACGGCGGTGCCGGCGGTAGCGTCGGTTCCGGGGTGGGCGTTTACAACGCCGGGACCATGGTCATCGAGACGTCGGTCGTCGCGCACAACGTGGACAGCGTTCGAGGCGGCGTGGGCGGCTTCGGTGGCAACGGCAGCGCCGGCGGCGACGGCGGGAGCGGCGGCGGTGGTGGCGATGGCGGTGGCATCTACGACGCCACGGGAGCCTCGTTGACCGTGACGGCCACGAAGGTGTACGCCAACACCACCGGGTCGGGTGGTCCCGGTGGTGCCGCTGGCAACGGTGGACAAGACTTCATAAACGGCTCTGGCTTGGACGGGAACATGGGCGGAGCAGGCGGAGCAGGCGGAGCAGGCGGTACGGGTGGTGCCGGGGCCGGTGTGTACAACGCCGGCGCCAGCACCATCGAGACATCGGCTGTCACCGGCAACACCAACGGTGCAGGAGGTAACGGAGGTAGCGGAGGCAACGGAGGTGGTGGCGGCAACGGCGCCAACGGTGCCTCGGGGAGCAACGGCACGACAGGCGGGGCGGGCCAAGCGGGCGGGACCGGGGGCGCCGGTGGCCAGGGTGGCACCGGTGGCGCCGGGGGCGACGGCGGCAGCGGGGGAGCCGTCTACAACGGCGGTCACTTGAGCGTCGTAAGCAGCACCTTCGCCGGGAACAGCGCCGGCGATGGGGGCAACGCTGGCGGAGGGCAGCCTGGCGGTGCCGGGGGCGTGGGTGGCAACGGAGGCGCGGGCGGGAGCGGGACCGGCGGTGCCGGCGGGAGCGGGGGCACGGGCGGCAACGGAGGTGCCGGTGCCGACGGGGGCGCTGGTGGCCAAGCCGGTGCCGGCGGCCAGGGAGGGGGGCTCTACAACTCCGGTAGCGCCAGCACGTCCGTGAAGACCTCGACGTTCTCCGGGAACACCGCCGGCGCCGCGGGCGCCGCTGCCTTTGCCGGCCCGGCCGGCAGCGGGGGGGCGGCTGGGCTAGCCGGAGCCGGAGGTACGGGCACCCCCGACGGTGCAACTGGCTCCACCGGGTCGGCCGGCGCTCCAGGCGCCAATGGGACCACGGGCCTCCCAGGGACGGCGGGTGACGGTGGCGGGCTCTTCAACGCCAGCTCCGGGGCTGGCACGCTTACCGTCACGGCCAGCCTCCTGGCGGCCCAGTCCGGTGGCGCCGGTCCCAACTCGCCCGAGAACTGTGCCGGTACCATCACCGACGGCGGCTACAACGTCGCGGACGGGGCGACGTGCCTGACGGCATCATCCTCGAGGTTCGCCACCGACGCCAACATCGGCCTCGGCCCTCTTGGGGACAATGGTGGCCCCAGCGAGACCCAGGCCATCGGTTCGGCAAGCGTGGCCTACGACATCGTCCCCCAGGCCGACTGCCCGGTCACCGACCAACGTGGCGTCCCCACGCCCCAGCCCCCTTCGACCACCTGCGACGCCGGGGCCTTCCAGTACGCACCTCCGGTCGTCAGCCAGATGAACCCCGGTTTCGGCCCGCCGGGCACCCCGGTCACGCTGACCGGTCACGGCTTCACCCTCGCCACCGCTCTGAACGTCGGTGGTTCATCCACTGCGTTCCATTTGGTTTCCGACACCGAGATCACCTTCGACGCCCCGAACGGCTCAGGAGAGGTGTTGGTGGTCGTCCGCACTCCCGACGGGACCAATGGGCCGCTGGGCTTCGACATCACCAGCCCTTCGCCCACGACCACGACCACGACGACCGTGCCGACCACTACGACCACCGCAGCGCCGACCACGACCACCGCAGCGCCGACCACGACCACCGCAGCGCCGACCACGACCACCGCAGCGCCGACCACGACCACCGCAGCGACCACGACCACCACAGCGACCACGACCGGCACGAGCCCGACGGCTGGGGCGCCCCCGGTCGTAGGGCCCCCGGCCACGACGTCGACCACCACGACGTCGACCACCGTGCCGTCGTCACCGGGCTACCCGCCCTTCCCGGGAGCGGTGACCTCGGAGCCAAACGGGGCGATTGTCGACTTCTCCGGGACCTATTACGTTTTCGCCGGCGGTAGGGCCTTCGCGGTGGCCAGGGAGCAGCTCGCCGCCCTCCGGGTGGTTGACCACGCCCGTGTCGTCGAAGCGCCTCCGGGCAGGACCGCTCCAACGGGGCTGCGCCCCCGGTCCGGCACCCTCCTCACGAGCTACGCCGTCACCCACGACCGGACCGTGTACGTCGTAGGGACGGACGGTGAGCTCCACGGGTTCGCCAGTGAGGCCCAGTTGCTGCACGGCGGCTTCGACCCGGCCCTCGTCGTCACGGTGGCCGGCTTGGCCGGTCTCACTGTCTCCCCGGCGACGGTCGGCAAGGCAGGCGTGACGGCTCTGTCAACTGCCTCCGACGGTGCCATTGCCGACTCCGGCAGGACCTACTACGTCTTCGCCGGAGGGAGAGCGTTCGGGGTGCCGACGTCCGCCCTCCTCACCGAGATAAGGCGCGGTGACCCGGCCCAGTCCCGAGCCGGCACGGTCACGGCAACCGAGACGAGGGCCAAGGTCGCCTCGGGTGTGCTGCTCGTCCACCCCGGGCCTGCCAGGACATGGGCCGTCTCCGTCACCTACAACGGCGCCCTCTACCCCTTCGCAACCGCCGCCCAGCTGGCGGCCGACGGTTACGGCGGCACGGCTGCAGTCCCCGTACCCGGCACGGGCGGCCTCCCGACGGACTTCCCGTACAGCGGCTCGTAGTCGTCTGCGGCTGGTCGTAGTAGGCGGAGACCACCCTGCTCCCCTTCCAGCAAAGTGCCGCCGTGGCGAGCGAGGCTCGCAGCAGGGAGGTCGAAGGGGAGTTTCGATTTTTGCGAGTTGCGCTATCATCAGGGCATGGCCACGCCCACCAGGGCCGGCATCGGAGCGCGCCGCTCCACTGCTGTACGCGGTCGCGACGGGTACCTGGTCTCTCCTCCCGAGGACTTGGACAAGCTCCTCGACCTGGCCCGCTTCATGGAGGGCCACACCGAGCCGGGTTCCCTGCTCGGGCCCGACGGCGAGCAGGTCCCTCTACCCGCCGAGGTGTACCGGGTGCTGTGCCATGTCGTCGAGGTCATGCGCCAGGGCAGAGCCACCTTCGTCGCCTCCCAGGGGCTGCTCCTCACCACCCAAGAGGCGGCCGACTTCTTCGGAGTGAGCCGACCAACCCTCGTGAAGCTCCTCGAATCGGGCGCCGTGCCGTTCGAGAAGCCAAACCGGCACCGTCGCGTACGCGTCCAAGACCTCATCGACTTCCAACAGGCCCGGCGGGCGGAACGTCGAGCTGTGCTGAACCAGCTGACCGAGGAAGCCGGTGAGCTCGGCTTCTACGACGGCAAACCCGCCGACTACGCAACCGCCTCGAGGTCAGCTCGTCAGCGTCGAGGGCAGACGATTGAGGACGACTGACCACATGGCCCGCTATGCAATGCTCCCCGATGCGCACGTCCTCACGCCGTGGCGCTCGCCGACAGGCCGAGATCATCCGGGCCCACTGCCGCCAGTCGCCAACTGCGTGCGGTCGCTGATGGACCACCGCTTCCACCGGCCAATGGACGTGGTCGACCGGGTACCTGGCCTGGGCTCCCAGGTCGGCGCGCTGTGCCAGAACTTGGCTGACGAGCGCCTGGCCGCTTGCGTCTACGGCCGGGACCACGATGAGGGCCAGCCGGCCGTCTCAGGCTGGAGCCGGGAGCACTGAGCGCCATGCGGCCGTTGATGAGGGACGCCGGGCCCACGGCAGGCCACACCAGGCGGGCCAGGGGCCGATGACGGCGCCCCCCGACCGTTCCCGGGCTGTTCTCGACCCCGCAGCGATTGACGCCGTCATTTTCGACTTGGACGGAGCCCTGATGGGCACAGCGCGGCTGGATTCCATGGCGTGGCAGGAGCTTTTCGACAACTACCGGGCCGAACGAGAACTGCGCGGCGGCGCGCCGTTCCCCCCGTTCGACCCAGTCGTGGACTACGGACGGTACGTCGACGGCAGGGCGTGCCAGGCCGGGGTGGCGGCGTTCCTGGAGTCCCGTGGGATCGCTCTGTTGGAGGGGGAGGAGGCCGACCCGCCGACCGCTGAGACGGTGTGGGGGCTGGCCAACCGCAAGGACGGGTACTTCCGGGCGGCGCTGTCCCGGCGCGGTTTACGAGTGCCCGCGTCCTCGGTTGCGCTGGTCCGGGCACTACTCAGCGGCGGGGTCCGAACTGCCGTGGTGTCGGGTAGCCGCGACGCCGACGAGGTGCTGGCAATGGCCCGACTGGACGGGTTGTTCGAGGTGCTCGTCGATGGCGTGGAGGCAGACCGGATGGGACTTGCTGGCAAGCCAGAGCCGGCGCAGCTCCTGGAGGCGGCGCACCGTCTCGGCTTGGCCGCCGATCGTGTGGCGGTGGTCGAGGGCACCATCAGCGGCGTGCAGGCGGCACGGGCTGGCGGGTTCGCTCTGGTGATCGGGGTGGACCGCGCCGGCCAGGCCAAGCAGCTCTTCGACGCCGGTGCCGGTTCCGTCGTCAGTGACCTCAGCGACGTCACGGTCCGCCGCACCGAGACGTGCTGCCCGTCTGCCGGACGACCGGCACCATCGTGGGTGCTTGTCTTCGACGGGTACGAACCAGCCGACGAGGGGCGACGAGAGACGCTGTGTGCGACTGGCAACGGTTACATGGCGACGCGGGCAGCCGCGCCCGAAGCCCTGGTGAGCGAGGCCGGTTACCCAGGCACCTACCTTGCCGGTGTCTACAACCGCCTCGTCAGCCGCGTCCACGGGAGGGCACTGGAGCACGAAGAGCTTGTCAACGCTCCCAACTGGCTGGCACTGACGTTCCGCATTGGGGACGGGGAGTGGTTCGGCGCACCGAGCTGGGAGCGTCTTGGCCATCGACAGGAGCTCGATATCCGTCACGGCATCCTCACGAGGGAGTTGCGGTTGCGCGACCCGGGGAACCGGGTCACGCTGGTCACGCAGCGACAGTTCACCTCGATGGCGGACCCGCACCTCGCGGCGCTCCAGGTCACGATCGTGCCCGAGAACTGGTCGGGCACGTTGCAGGTCCGATCGAGCGTCGACGGCGCCGTGACCAACTCCGGGGTGGCCGAGTACCGGCTACTGGCTGCCCGGCACCTGGCGACACTGAGCGCGTCACGAGTGGACGACGAGACCGACGTGCTCACGGCCCAGACGGTGCGGTCCGGCGTCAACATTGCGCTGGCCAGCCGGTTCCGTTCGCGAGGGACACAGGCCGCCGCACCCGCGACCGCCCGATGCTCCGATGACCGGGTCGACCGCGTGGTCAGCCTCGAGGCGCGCGCCGGCGAGCCGCTGGTGGTGGAGAAGACCGTCGCCGTCTTCACGTCGAGGGACCATGCCATCGCCGAGTGCACCCAGGCAGCGCTCACCCGGACCGGGCGCGCACCCGACTACCCCTTCCTGGTCGCGGCACATCGAAGGGCATGGGAGACGCTGTGGTCACGTGCCTGGCTGTGGGTGGACGTCGACGACCGTGCCGCGCTCATCGTGAACCTGCACGTCTTCCACCTCCTCCAGTCGGTGTCACCCCACACGACTGAGCTCGACGCAGGTGTGACCGCCCGAGGGCTGCACGGCGAGGCGTACCGCGGCCACGTGTTCTGGGACGAGCTGTTCATCTTCCCGTTCCTCAACTTCCGCTTCCCCGAGCTCACCCGCTCCCTGCTGCTGTACCGCTACCGCCGGCTGGGCGAGGCGCGCGCACTGGCCGCGGCATGCGGGTTTGAGGGGGCCATGTTCCCTTGGCAGAGCGGGACGGACGGGCGGGAGGAGACGCCGGAGTACCTCTACAACGTCCGTTCCGGACGGTGGATGCGCGACAACTCCCGCCTGCAGCGCCATGTCGGCCTCGCGATCGCCTACAACGTCTGGTCGTACTACCAGGTGACCAACGACCTGCAGTTCATGCAGCAGCACGGTGCCGAAATGCTCATCGAGGTCTCGCGGTTCTGGGCAGGCCTCGCCCAGCACGACGCGACGCGCGACCGCTACGACATCCGTGGTGTGATGGGCCCCGACGAGTTCCACGACGGTCCGCCGGGTGCGCCTGGCTCGGGTCTGTCGAACAACGCCTACACCAACGTCATGGTGGCGTGGCTCTTGTGGCGCACCCGCGAAGCGATCGATGTAGTGACAGGGCACTTCGGGGGAGAACTGTGCAGCCGGCTGCAGCTCGACGATGACGAGCTGTCGCGTTGGGACGACGTGAGCCGCAAGCTCACCGTCCCGTTCGACCGAGCGGGGCGTCTCGCGCAGTTCGAAGGCTACGAGGACCTCGAGGAGTTCGACTGGTCGGCGTACCGCAGCCGCGTCGGCAACATCGGACGGCTGGACCTGGTCCTCGAAGCGGAAGGTGACAGCACCAACCGCTACAAGCTGTCCAAACAGGCCGACGTCCTGATGCTCTTCTACCTGCTGACGGCCGAGGAGATCGAAGCCCTCCTGGCGCGGCTCGGGTACCGCTTCGACCCTGCGACCATCCCCGAGACCGTGCACTACTACTTGGAACGCACGTCGCACGGGTCGACGCTCAGTCGCGTGGTGAGCGCGTGGGTGCTCGCCCGGACCGACCGTGAGCGCTCCTGGCAGCTCCTCGTCGACGCGCTCGCTGCTGACATCGACGACACCCAGAGCGGCACCACCGCTGAAGGGATCCACCTCGGTGCCATGGCCGGCACCGTCGACCTCTTGCAGCGCTGCTACAGCGGTCTGGCGGCGCGCGACGGCGTCCTGCACCTGAACCCCCGGCTGCCCGATGCATTGCCTCGGCTCCGCTTCGTCCTCGACTACCACAGCCAGCGGATAGAGGTCGACATCACCCATACGACCGTCACCGTTCGTGCCCGCCCCAGCGCTGCGCCGCCGGTGCGGATCGCCGTCCGTGACGAACAGTTCGAGCTGGGTGGCGACATGACCCGTACGGTCCCCCTCGAGCGCAAGTCCTGACGGCGGCCCGCGCCCGGCCCTGGCCACGAGCGGGCCCGGTCCGCCTGTCCAGCCGAGCCCTCCACGTACCCGGTCGCTCACCTCTACGAGGTACCTGTTTGGCCTCTGGAGTGGCCCGCCACCCGGTGGCCACAGGTCGTTCGAACCTTGTCGGGCCTCGGCTGGCTACCCGAGACTGGCAGAGGAAGTCGGAGTGCCGCGCCCACTTGTCCACCCGACGCTCCGAGCGGTCGGCTACCGCAACGACCACGACGCGGTCCCGCTACGGCGGCTGTGCGGTAGAGTGGCTCTGTTCTATATGAGGTGCATCATAGGTTCTGGGCTTGATGGACGGGTGCCCCCGACCACCTCGTCAGCGAGCGTGGCGTATTGGAAGCATGTGACCAGCTAGGAAGCGAATGCTGCTCAGCATCGAACCCGACGGCCCTGTGCCGATCTACCAGCAGATCCGGGACCGCATCGTCGAGGCGATCGCCACCGGCGATGCACCGGTCGGCTCTGGGCTGCCTGCCACCCGTCAGCTGGGGGTCGACCTCGGCATCAACTTCCACACGGTCAACAAGGGCTACGACCTGTTACGCCAGGAGGGCCTGTTGCGGATCGGCCGGAAGGCCGGCGCCGTGGTGCAGCGCGACGCCACCAGCGGGCCCCCGCGGCCTGGCTGGGAGGAGGGCTGGACCGCTCGTATGCGGACCATGCTCGCCGAGGCCATCGCGCAGGGACTGGCAAGCGAGGAGATCATCGTGCACTGCCAGGACATCATCGCCGGGTTCGTGCCGGCCACCCACTACGGGCCGGCCGTCGGAGAGGCGTCGTGAACGCGGCGGTTCTCGTCGGGGATGTCGTGGTGCTCCTTTTCGGCGTGTTCATGTGTGTCGGGCCGCTGGCGACCCGCCCGAGCGTGCAGTTGGGTGTTCGCGTCCCGCCGGAGCACGCCAAGGCCCCCGTGGTCCTCCGGGAGCGGCGTGCCTACCAGTGGCGCAGCGTCCTGGTCGCGATCGGGGCCCTGGCCGCGCTGACCGCCTTGGGCGGCTACACGGCGCGCTGGCCCAGCCGGCTCATCGCTGTCCTCGAGGTCGCCGCCGACCTGGGCTGCTTCTGGTGGGCGCACCAGCAGATCGCCAAGGTCAAGTCGGCTGAGGGCTGGTTCGTCGGCCGTCGGCAGGTGGTGGTCGCCGACACCCGCTGGCGGAGCGAGCCCGAGGCGTTCCCCGCCCGGTGGCTCCTCCCTGCCGTCGCGGTGTTCCTCGCGACGGTGACCGTCGGGGTCGTGCGCTACCCCCACCTGCCCGCCTACCTGACCCGGGGCGATCACCGCGTCGCAACCTCGCCGGCGAGCGCCTTCGCGGTCGTCGCCGGCCAGCTGTGCGTGACCGGGCTGTGGACGGGGCTGCTGATGCCCGTGTACCGGTCGCGACCCGGTCTGGGCACGGCCGACCCGGCGGCGAGCCTGCGTCGCTACCGCGCAGCGCTCGGAGTGTTCGGGCGGGCTGGGCTGGTCCTTCTCGCCTGCGTCGACGCCAGCGTCCTGCTGTTCGCGTTGGGTCTGTGGCAAGTGCTCCACCTCTCCGGCAGAGCGAACCTGCTCGTGGCGGTTCCGGCTGCGGCCGGCCTGCTCGCGTTCCTCGTCACCGTCCTGGGCCTCGCGAGGACGCCCCCCACCATCAAGGGCTACTACCTGCCTGGCGCCGTCAGGCGCATTCCACTTTCGGCCATCCGCTCGGTCCTTCGGTCCGACATGGCCGCACTTCGTGGCAGGGGCCGCATCTGGGGAACCGCCAATCCCGGCTATTGGGCCAACTTCGACCTGAGGCGCCCGCGCAAGGCTGTCGCCTTCCTCGTCGATACCGGCAAGGCAATCAAGCCGTTTGTGACCCCCGACGATCCTGCGGCTTTCGAGGCGGCACTGCGCGACCGTGGCATCGGCATCACCGACGGGGGAACCGCTCCGGTTATCTGATCCAAGGTCTCGCACGACCAACGGTGACTGTGGCCAGTAGCCTGCGGCAATGCCATCAACCGGGAGGCCCACCACGCCTTCGAACGGTCCCGGAAACCCACCAGAGGACGTCTTGTGAGCGTCTCTCCTTCGATGCCGAGGGGGTGGTACCGGGCCTCGGGACTGAGCAGCTTCGCGGTCGCGCCCGCTGCGGGCAAGTTCACCGACTTCGCCGGGCGGCCCGTTCTCGGCTTTGCGCTCGGCGCCCCCATCTGATCGGCGTCGACCGCCAGTGGCGCCAGCATGGCCGGGCTCCGCACCACGCTCTCGTCCCCGACCTATTCCTCCTTGAGCCGGAAGGCGACCCGGGCGACGGTCACGTCGCAGCGCCGGCGCAGCACGTTGGCGAGGATGATGTCGCGCTGGTTCTGGAGGAGCCGGTGGCGCCACTTCTTCGGCTCCACCTCGGGGATGAGGACGAGGACCGACGGTCGAGCCTGCACCTGAGGCGAACGGAGGTAGGCGAGCATGGGCTTGGTGATCGAACGCGACGGCGAGCGAAGGATGCTGAGCGCGACGCCGGGCTGCCAGCGGTCCCACTCGTCCTGCAGCGATGTGGCCGCCTCGTCGCCGAACTGGACGCTCAACGCCACCACCTCGTCGCCGAGCGACAGTGCCCTCGACAGGGCGGCTGCGGTCATCTTGGAGACAGCGGCGACCGGCACGACGACAAGGCTCGGCTCGGGTGCGGGGACCGGCGGCGTCTGGCCGAGCCCCAGCTCGATGGCGACGTCTCGGTAGTAGCGGGCGATGCGGGTGAACAGCAGAATAATGGCGGGGATGGCGATCACCACGACCCAGGCGCCGGCCGAGAACTTCGTGACGACGAAGATGGCGGTGGCGACCGCCGTCATGGCCGCCCCCAGGCCGTTGAGGGCTGCCCGGGCCCACCACCGTCTCGGGCGCTCGTGGCGCCAGTGGCGGACGAGGCCGGTCTGCGACAGCGTGAACCCGGTGAACACCCCGATGGCGAACAGCGGGATGAGGGCGTTGGTGTTGGCGTCGACCGCCACGAGGAGTGCCCCCGACAACACGGCGAGGGCGATGACGCCGTAGCGGTAGACGGGGCGGTCGCCTCGCAGTCCGAAGACATGCGGCAGGAGGTTGTCGCGGGCCAAGAGGCTGGCGAGCATCGGGAGCCCCCCGAAGGAGGTGTTGGCGGCGATCGCCAGGATCGCCGTCGTCGACAGGTCGATCACGTAGTAGAGCCCGCCCCGGCCGACCGACGCCGCGGTGATCTGGCTGAGAACGGTCTGGGTGGACTCGGGGGCGATGTGGAACCGCACGGTGAGCACCGACAGCCCGAGCAGCATGGTGCCGAGCAATCCGCCGAGGAGCACCTCGGTGCGCATCGCCCGGCGCGCCTTCGGGGGGCGGAAGGCCGGGACGTCGTTGGCGATGGCCTCCACCCCCGTCAGGGCGCTGCACCCTGCGGCGAAGGCCTTCAGGACCAAGAGCACCCCGACCGCCGCCGCCGTCGGCACCGCCGCCACATGGATCCCCGACCCCGCCGCGGGGTGCTGGCGGAGAAAGCCGGCCACGATCACGACGTAGATCCCGACGACGAACACCGCGGTCGGCAGCAGCAGCGCCCGGGCGCTCGTGGCGAGACCCCGCAGGTTGAGGGCGGTGAGCACCGCCAGGATCCCGAGGGAGAGGGCAAGGCTGTCGGGACCGAGGGCGGGAAAGGCCGACACCAAGGCGGCGACCCCCGCCGCGATCGACACCGCCACCGTGAGCACGTAGTCGACGATCAAGGCCGCCCCAGCGAGCAGGCTTGCCCGGAGCCCGAGGTTGGCCTTGGACACGGCGTAGCAGCCGCCGCCGTCGGGGTAGGCGGCGATCACCTGGCGGTAGGAGAAGACGAGGATCACGAGCAGCACCACGATCGCCACCGTGATCGGCTCGATCTTGCCGAGCGCCCCCGCCCCGGCGCTCGCCAGCACCACCAGCATCGCCTCGGGGCCGTAGGCGACCGAACTGATGGCGTCGAGGGAGAGGGCCGGGATGCCCTCGAGGCTCGTGATCTCTTCGCTGTGCCCGCCCGCGTCGACCTGCCCGGCGCCCGGCGCCGCGGCCGCCGCGCCGGCACGGTTGGTCTGCTCCGCGTCGGCCATCGGTGTCCTCGCTGCTCAGGGGGGTCGGTAGGTCACCGAACGCCCCGATCTTCACAGAGCCTGCTCGTCGGGTGGCGTCACTGCCGACGCGCCGCCACCAATCGCGCGAGGCGCCGCCGGCAAACACGCCCGTGGCAGCCCAGCCTCGGCGAGACTCGGGGCAACGCTCTGCTCCGCCAAGGAGGACCACCCATGCCAGCCCGCTCCCTCTACGACTATGTACCCCACCACCGCACCAAGGAGAAGCTCGACCACGTCGCCCAGCCCGTCAAAGTGAGCGAACAGCTCCCGCACGGCAACGCCGTCGCCCGGTTCAACTCGTGGTTCGCCGTGAAGGTCACCAACGGGGTCGGCACCATGTGGTGTGCCTACCTTCGCCGCCCTGGCGCTCGTCAGCCTTCCCGCGGCCGAGGGAGTGACGGCTCTGAACTGTCGCGCCGTTGCAGACGACCACGCCCTTCGAGGGTCGAGGCCCAAGGCGCCAGACACCTCATTGAGGCGCGTTGACTACGGCAGCTTGCTACAAGCTACCGGTCGGAGAGTCGCCGAGCGTCGACGAGGTCATGGATGATCTGGAAGTCGCCAACGTTCTCGGTGAGGAGAGGCACTCCTTCCACGTGGGCGGTAGCCGCGATGGCGAGGTCGATCTGGCGGCGTCTCGGGTTGCCGCCACGACGGGCCACCGCGGCGGCGAGCTGACCCCAGAAGCGGGCGACCTCGACGCTCACGGGCAGGGGGTCGAACGTCGCCTCGACCGCTGATAGCCGAGCAATGCGGCGCGCCCGCTCGTCATCGTCGTCGGCGACGAGGACACCGAAGTGCAGCTCGGTGATCGAGACGACGCTGATGGCAGCTTCGACTTCGCGAGGCGGGGGCAGCTCCCCGATGAGCACCGACGTGTCGAGCAGGGCCCTCACCGAGCGAAGGGGTCCACGACACCTGCCGGCAGTCGCTCGAGGTCGGCGTCCAGCCCTCTCGGCGCCTCTGCACGCCAGATACCGGCGAGTGCGGCACCGCGAACCCAGCGGCGGCGGTGCACCGGGCCGAGCTCGGCCACGGGACGACCGGCGACGGTCACGGTGAGGGTCTCGCCGGCCTCTGCCCGACGGAGCACCTCGCCGACGTTGTTCCGGAGCTCCTTCTGCGCGATATCGCTCACGACGACCATGGTAGCAGAACTGCTACCATGGTCGTCTCGAAGTGTAGGCGTGCCATTGGGTCGTGATCGAACCCGTCGTCGACGACTGGGAACGCCGGCACCGTCTCTTCGTCGGGCGCGGTGGTGTCCTCGGCGGGGGGGCGTGCAGCGCGGGCCAGGTTGTGCAGGGTCAGCCGTAGCGAGGCCGGGGTGAGGTCCCGGCCCGGCTCGGGCGGGGGGTCGGTCGGAACCGGGCCCTCGCAGGGAGGCAGCGCAGAAACCCGCCCCACGAGGCGTAGGACCGCCCGGTGTGGCCGCTCCGAACCGGCAGGGAGCATTGCTCCGAGCTACTCCTCGGGGCAGAGCACCGCCGCCCGCGGGCACTGGGCCGCCCGTGCTCGTCATGGGGCGTCACGGCTGGGGGCCGTCGACCGGACGCAGAACCACACCTACGCTCGTGGTGCTCCTAGAGGCTCGAACCGAGTTACGGTTTGCACCCGGTCAATGCTCCGGTCGAACGAGGCCACGATCCCGACACCACTCTGCTCGGCGCTGGCAACAAGGTACGCCTCGGCAAAGTCGAGGCGGTCGAGCTCGTAGACTTCGACAGCTCGCAGGAGCAGGTCGATGTCGACCACCCGGACAGGGCCGAAAGCCAGGACGGCACGAGCCAGCTCGGCGACACTGGCCCTCGCCAGTTCGTAGAAAGATTCCAGGACGTACACCGTCTCCGCCACGATCAGGTCGGCCAGAAGCAGCTCGTCAGCGTCGCGGAGAAACTGCGTGGCGCGAGCAGCGAGGTCTGGCGGGTCTCCGGTGAGGTGACGGACCAGGACGTTGGTGTCGAGGAAAGCCCTCACCGTTGAGCGGCAGAGCGGGCCCGGCGAGTACGAGCGAGCACCTCGTCCCACGGTGCGCCTTTTTTGGCAGCAGGGACAGGCACGCTCCCGGCCAGTTCGAGAAGGTCCGGAGTGCGGGCAAGAACGGCGCGCTGGCCTTCGAGGCGAAAGACGAGGGCGTCCCCTTCGTGAAGACCAAGGGCGTCTCGAACCGCCTTTGGGATCGTGACCTGGCCCTTGCTGGACATGCGTGCAGCTGCTTCCACTCGGCCTCCTTACTTCTATCTCCAGGTAAGGATACCATGCTGGCGTTTTACGGCCTCGCCGATCTCGATGAGCCGGGCTCGGCACGCGTCGTAGACGACACCTCCGGCCAGGGTGCCCGCTTCCAGATAGCGCTCGACGGCGGTGATGGCTTCGGCGATGTCGGCTAGCCAGGCCCCCTCCCGGCGGGTCACAAAGCGCGTGCTTCGGCGAGCACCTCGTCGCGGAGGAACGGACGAAGCGACGAAGGCAGGCCCACGTCGACGTGGGCACTCCCGGGGTGTTCCGCCGACCGGGGCGGTGCGGATGCCCTTGCCCCAGAGGATCTTGAAGTAACGGTTGAGCTGCTCGACCAGTTGGTCGCGGGTAGCGTGGGCCGTGCGGTCGTGCTCCTGGTAGTAGGAGGTGAGCCACTCCATCGCGTGGTGGACGAGGTGGCCCTCCATGGCATGGACCTGCTCGTAGGGGTGCATCCCCACGTGCTTCTCGTAGGCCCACGCCCGGGGACAGCGCCGGTGGGCCAGCAGGTCGCCGGTGTAGGACACCTCGATGACGTCGCTCATGACCAGGCCTGCTCGGCGAGGGTGATCTCGTGGATCCGGATGGAGCTGTCGAGGGGGTGGGAGCTGGCGGGCGAACCATCGGTGATGGCGGCGATGCCGGGGTTGAGGGACATGACGTCACGGTCGTCGTTGGGGTCGTAGAGGATGGTGAGGCGCCGCTTGGCTCGAGTCATGGTCGAGAGGGTGAGGCTCAGCCATCGAGCAGATCCAGCGAGCGCCATTCCTCGGCGAGGTGCGGCTCCAGGCGACCAAGGCCGATGTGCTGGACGAAGACGGCGAGAACGTCTCCTATACCGGTGGCCGAGGGCGAGTTGATGCCGTTCGCGCCGAGGGCATGCGCGACGACGCCCAGATCCTGACATGCGGTCCAGTCGGGACCGGTCAGGACGTCCGCGCCAAGGCCAACCTGGGCGCGGACCTCGCCATCGGTGAGGTCGAGGACTCGGTCAAGCTCGATCTCGTAGCGGTAGAGGACCCTCGGGAGCAGTCCCTCCACCCCGATCGCCTGACGTTCGCCGAGCCTCTTCAGCTCCGCGACCGCGCACGGGCGGCTCTGGCAGATGTAGAGGACCCGGAAGCTTCCCGGCGGGTTGAACCGCCCGCCGTGGAGACGCGCCCCCTCGCCGCTCAGCGGGTCGTAGCGGGGTCCGAGATGCCGAAAGCCTTGATCACTCTCTTCGCGATATCGACCTTGAGCGTGTGGTCAACGTCTGCGGCCGTCGCGCCGACATGGCGACCGAGGTTCGTCTCGTCGGGTGACGCCCGCCGACGCCGGATTGACACCTGGAAGTCAACGATCATAGAGTTCAACGATCGTTGAATTCTGGAGGTGGGCCCATGTGGGCGATGGTGGCGAAGGAGTTCCGCCAGCTCCGGCGGGACCGCCGCACCCTGGTGATGATGCTGGTCTTGCCGGTGCTGCTCCTGGTGGTGTTCGGCTACGCCGCCAACTTCGAGGTCCACGACATCTCGACGGTGGTGGTCGGACCCGACGCGGGCACCATGGCTTCGAGCCTTCACGCGCCGCTCCACGTGGTATCGGTCGATCCCTCCCGTAGCGAGTCGTTCGCCACATCTGAGTTGCGCCATGGGACGGCGGTGGTGGGGGTCGTCACGGGACCGGGCGGAGCGCTGGTGCTGATGGACGGCTCCCAGCTGTTCTCGGTGCAGACCGCGGAGGCTGCCCTGGCCAAGCTGGCGCCGTCCGCTGGGGCAGGCGGGCACGCCATGCAGGTGCGCATCTTGTTCAACCCCAGCCTCAAGACGTCGTGGGTGATGGTGCCCGGACTGGCCGGGTTGATCTTGGTCTTCATCGGCACGATGATCACCAGCCTCGGCGTCGTTCGCGAACGCCAGGCCGGCACCCTCGAACAGTTGGCGGTGATGCCGTTGCGGGCGTTTCAGGTGATCGCCGGCAAGATCGCCCTCTACCTGGCGGTCGCCGCCTGCGACCTGACGCTGGTGGTGTTGGTCGGGATGGGCCTCTTCGGTGTGCCCTTTGTCGGCAACGTCGGCACGTTCCTCCTCGGCGCCGCCCTGTTCCTGCTGGTGACGCTCGGCATGGGCGTCTTGGTGTCCACCCTGTCGCAGAACCAGGGGCAGGCCATCCAGCTGGCCTTCTTGCTGATCCTGCCCCAGGTGCTGCTCTCCGGGCTGATCTTCCCGGTCAGCTCGATGGCGGTCGGCGTGCGCTGGATCTCCTACATCCTCCCGCTCACCTACTTCATCGATATCAGCCGAGGCGTCATGCTCAAAGGAGCGCCGATCGGCTCTCTCCTCGAGCCGATCGTTCTGCTGGCTGTCCTGGCCGTCGTCGTCCTCGGCCTGGCCATCGTCCGGTTCCGCCGTGACCTCGCACCCAGCCCGGCCAAGGGGCACAGCGACCAGCGGGTGGCGGCATGACCTTCGGGCTGGACGCGGTCACGGTCCGTTACGGCCGGCAGACAGCGCTCGACGCGGTCAGCTTGGCGGTGGAGCCGGGCCGGGTGAGCGCCGTGGTCGGCGGTGACGGCGCCGGCAAGTCGACCGCGCTGGCCGCACTGGTCGGCTTGATCAACCCGGCGGACGGCCTGGTCCGCCGACCGGCCAAGACAGAGATCGGCTACGTCCCGGCCACCGCCGGACACTACGGCGACCTCACCGTCGAAGAGAACCTGCTATTCACGGCCCAGGCCTTTCGGATGGCGCCCGGCGAACGGGATGCGCGCATGAACATGCTGTTGGAGCAGACCGGACTGCAAGGGGCGCGACGTCGCCTTGGGGGCCAGCTCTCGGGCGGCATGCAGCGCAAGCTGGCGGTGGCCATGGCGCTCGTGCACAACCCCAAGCTGCTGGTCCTCGACGAGCCGACCACCGGCGTCGACCCGCTCAGCAGAGTCGACCTGTGGCGACTCATCTCCCAGGCCGCCGCGGGTGGGGTGGCAGTCGCGGTCGCCACCACCTACGTCAACGAAGCCGCCCGCGCCACGACCATCGCGCTGCTCTCGTCGGGTCGCGCCCTGGCGGCCGGGTCACCCGATGCCATCCTCACCTCGATCCCCGGCACGCTCGGGGCGACCACCGGGCGATCAAGGCCGACGGACCGTTCGTGGCGCCGCGGTGCCATGTGGAGGGTATGGGTTCCCAACGAGACCCTGCCCGATGGGGTCGAGGGCGTCTCCGCAGACTTCGAGGACGCGGTCGTGGTAGCCGAGCTCGCTGCCGCAGAGGTTTCCCGGTGACCTCGCTCGCCGAGGCCCGGTCAGCCACCAGGCGTTTCGGGGCTTTCACCGCCGTCAACGCGGTAGACCTCGCCGTCGAGGCGGGTGAGGTGGTGGGATTGCTCGGCGCCAACGGCGCCGGCAAGACCACCCTCATCCGTCTCCTCCTCGGCCTGGTACGACCATCCGCCGGCCGCATCTTGCTCTTCGACGCCCCGCCGTCGCGCTCGACGCGGGCCCGGGTCGGCTACGTCCCCCAATCGCTCGGCCTCTACGACGACCTCACCGTCGAGGAGAACTGGCGCTTCGCCGCTGCCGCATTCCACCAGGCGGACCTCGCGCTCCCCGACCACGTCTCGTCGTGGCAAGAGACGTTGGTCGGGACGCTGCCGCTCGGGGTCCAGCGACAGGTCGCCTTCGCCGTCGCTCTCGCGCACCAACCCGAGCTGTTGGTGCTCGACGAGCCGACGTCGGGCGTCGGGCCGCTGGCCAGCGCCCGCCTGTGGGAGCAGATCCGCGCGGATGCCGAACGAGGAGCAGGGGTGCTCGTCACTACTCACAACATGGAAGAAGCCGAACAATGCGACCGCCTGGTCATCATGGTCGACGGGGCCGTTGCTGCGAAGGGGACGGCAGAGGACATCATCTCGGGGCGAACGGTCACCGAGGTGCGCACCGAGCAATGGCAACGAGCCTTCCCGCTCCTCGAGCGCCGCGGCTTCGCCGTGCAACTCCACGGCGCCTCCCTCCGGATCAGCACCGAGCCACGGCCGGTGGCAGCACTCCTGACGGCCGAAGACGTCTCGGCGCAGATCACTGTCGTCCCTGCGAGCCTCGAGGAGGCGTTCGTCGCCATCGTCACCTCCGGCACTGCTCCGATCCGCGACGCGGTGGCCCACCCTCGCGCCCGATGAGCAGAACCGGCCGCAGACCAGGAACGCCCGAGACCCGCGAGGTCATCCTCGGCGCGGCCCGACGTTGCTTCGCCACCCACGGCTACGACGCCACGTCGCTGCGAGCCATCTCCTCCGACGCCAGCGTCGACCCCGCCCTGCTCATCCACTACTTCGGCACCAAAGAAGGGCTGTTCGTCGCCGCCATCGGCCTCCCCGAACCCCTCCCCGCTGTCTTCGCCGACGTCGTCTCATTACCGGCCAAGCAGGCTGCGGACCTGCTCGTGCGGCGCTACCTGCAGATCGTCGACAGCGAGCACAGCCGCAACACCATCCTCGCCCTCGTCCGCTCCGCCGTCTCCAGCGACAAAGCCGCCAGCATGCTGCGCGGATTCCTCTCCGACGCGCTTCTCGACGTGATCGAGCAACGCCACCCCGGCAACGGCGACGTCCGACTCCGAGCGTCGCTCATCGCCGCGCAACTCGTCGGCATCGCCATGCTCCGCCACGTCCTACGCCTCCCGCCACTCGACCAGGCGAGCCCCGACGAGATCGTCCGTCTCGTCGCTCCCGCAATCTTGCGGTACCTCACCTGACCCGATCCTCAATCCACCAGAGCCTCCGGTCTGGCAGAGGAGACGCATCGACGCGGTCCGCGTCCTACCCTCCGCGCGTTCCGTGTCGTTCCCTCTGCCCGGCGCCCGGCATCACATTGGATGCAAGAGCAGATCGAGTCGGCTAGGCCGAAGAGGAACTCCCCTGTCGACTGCGCCACTCCCGCGGTCACGACTCCAACCCACGCAGCGCTTGTGTGTGCCCGCTGCCACACCTGCTCTGAGTCGGCGACTCCGCAGTTGATTTGCGGCGCGGTCGCCGGATCATTGAATCGCGAGCTCCTTCACGGCGATCCGAGCGACTCGCTCGCAGTGCTCAAATGTCGTCCTCCTGCCGGATCCTGCCCCCTCTCGTGGTGTAGCTGACTGACGGAAGGGTCCACCGCTTGGGTGGGCCACCGGCGTGACACTCGACGTGTTCCTTGCCAGAACGCACGAAGGAGAACACGCCGGTGACCCTCACCGAGCAGCTCCTCGAAGGCGTGTGGGACGAGGCGGCCAACCCCTTCACCAACACCGTCAGAATGACCATCAGCCGGCTGCGGGCCAAGCTCGGCGACCCACCGATCATCGAGACCGTGCCCCCCGTCGGCTACCGGATCGGCTGAGTCCCGCTGTGCCGATCAAGGTGATGCCCCTCTCCGCAGCGCGGCGGCTCCGCCACCCGCGCACCACGGTCCGCGGACGCCTCACCCTGCTCTACGGCGCCCTCTTCCTCGCCTGCGGCGCCGCACTGCTCGGGCTCACCTACCTCCTGGTCGACCGCACCTTCCCGAGCGGGAACAGCAGCGGTGGCGGGCCCACCCTTCACAACCGCTGCGACTCGCCGCGACGGCCGCGCGGGACGCCCAGCAGGCAGACCTCCATCGACTCCTGGTGGTCTCCATCGTCGCGCTGGCCGTCATGGTGGTGGTCTCGCTCGCTCTCGGCTGGGTCGTCGCCGGACGAGTACTCCGACCGCTCCGCACGATCACCGCCACCACCCGCCAGATCTCCGAGGACAACCTCCACCAGCGCCTTGGGCCGCTGCCACTGGTCAACCTGGTGGGTGGGGAAACCGAGATCGGCTGCGCAACCCTTCGGCTGATCGGTGCAGGTGCATAGGGCTGCTCTATGCAACGGCGCATCCGCCCCCGACACCGGCGGGAAGCCGCAGCGTGCGGGCCGCACCGCGCCGCGCCCGGCTGCATAGGGCATCGTGCGCGAAGCTGAGTAGGTCCCGAGAAAAAGCCCTGAGAAACCCCGATCTTCGACCTCTGGCCGGACGCGAAAACGCTGGTCAGGCGCCTGTGCCCTAAGCACGAGACGCGCTGACCAGCGTTTCAATGGTGGCTGGGGTTCAGGGCCAGCCCACGACCATCGGGTTCAGTCCCGGCGAAGTAGCTGGTGACGGCGCCCGCCCTCTGCAGCCGCCCAGGCGGCTGCCCTACTCGATCACTGCCGATCGGGACCACCTTCCCCGAGAAACGACGAATCTCCTCGGCGTTGGGAGATGACGATGAGCCGCGGTCACGCCGCGTTCCCACCTCGATGCTCGAGCCGTTCGGCGATCCAAACCTTGATGACCGACTGACGGGTGACCCCGAGCCGCTTGGCTTCTCGGTCGAGCCTCTCGATCATCCAGGAGGGGAAGTCCACGTTCACCCGCCGTTGCTCCAGACCGGGTCGCCGCGCAGCTGAAAGGTCCAGGGCTGACGTCACATCCTCGCCGGCATCGAAGCGCTCGTCGAACTCCTCAGTGCTCATCTTGCTCATAGATCCTTACCTCCTCGCTCCGTGAGCGTCGTACCGAGATGATCCGGACCCGCAGGTCACGGTAGGTGACCACCGCCGACCAGTGGACCTCGCCGATGCGTGCGACGACGAGCCAGCGAGGCTCGCCGACCGTACGCGCCGGCACCTCGACGCGATGCGGGTCCTCCCAGAGATCCTGGGCCCGCAGGAAATCGATGCCGTGCTTGGCCCGGTTCGTCGCGCTCTTCCCTGCGTCGAACTCGAATTCCACGACCTCATGGTATAGAAACTATACCCCTTCAGCACACCCGATGGCTGGGCTCCGGTACCGCTCCGCTCCCTCGGCCAGCGCGTGTCGGCGAAGCGGGGGCCGCGCACGCCTCAGCGGCAGACATCGACGTCAACGGCGAGCCGCTCGGCCAAGCCTTCCCAGCCGGCGTCGGTGACCTTCACCACGCGCTTGGGGGCACGGAGCACCCATCCGAGCTCGACGAGCCGGGCCAGCAGCGCGGCGCCGAGCCAGCCCGCCAGGTGCGGGCGCTGCTCGGACCAGTCGATGCAGTAGCGGGTGAGCGGCCGGCGCGTCGGCGGGTCGAGCGCCACACCGAGCGCGGCGAGCCGAGTGGCGCCGTCGTCGGTCATGGCGCAGGTGCTCTCCGCATTGCCGGGCGCGATCCTCGGCGTCCCGCTCGGCATCGGCCTCTTCAAGCTCGCATCCAGGGCGTGAGCAGCCTGCCATCGGCACGGTGGCTGATGGTCACGGTTCTGGGGACCTTGCTCGTGGTCGCGGCACTCACCGGCATCCCGGCCCGAATCGGCACCCGTCGACCCGTTGCCGAGATGCTTCAGGCTGAGACCGCGTGACGCGGGGCGACCGTAGGGTCCAAGGCTGGTAGTCAGGCGGGTGCCTCGGTCAACCAAGATCGCCTTCGCGCCTCTCGCTTTGAGCGCTCGTAGGGAGGTCGCACCGGCGAATCCTTCATGCGCTGCATGGTCTCGGAGACGGTCGCTCGGCGTACGACGTGCCCCGGGTCACCGTCTCTCTGCAGACCTCTGAGACGGTGAACGTCAGCCGACCGCGGTCCTCGCCACGCGCCCCGAGGGCCAGCACCTCGTCCCTGCACCAAGCTGCTGCTGGGGCACGTCGTCCCAGGCAAATGGCCGATACTGGGACGCCAGTTCGCATCCGGCGGCACCATCTCCACCCGCGGGGACTCAAACCCCGGTATGGAATGGAGCGGCTACCGCGCTGGTAACGACGAGACCTTGAGTAGGGCGCCTGAATGGGGCTGCCCTAGGGCTACCCCATGCAGGCGCTCAAGAGCTCGACTCGGCACCCGAAACCGCAGCGCACGGGCCGCGCGCGCCGCGCCCACTCGCACAGGGCAGCGTGCGACAAGGTGAGCAAGTCCCGGGAAAGCGCCCCGAGACACCCCGATCTCCGACCTCGGCCCGGACGCGACACCGCTGGTCAGGCGCCAGCCTGGGATCCTTGGAGCTGAGCGAGAAGGCAAGCGTCCATCGGCCCCGAGAAGGTGGATAACTAGTCCCGATGGCCTTTCGGTATCGGCCGTGCCAGTCTGAAGCGCTCCAACTTCTCGCGATCCGAGCGTGCGGGTTGGCGTGCAACCCGAGCAGGGCTGCTGTCTGAGGAAAGGACGAGGGCTCGCCGTCATGAACGGTTGAGGAGCTCGCGAGCCTCAGCGATGAGGTCGCATTGGCGCTTCCAATGGTCACCAACAATCCCGAGCACGAGGTGATCAGCGCCGGCGTCCCGGTACAAGGCGAACTGCTCGGCCGCGTGGGCTGGGGTGCCTACGATCGGGACCGTAGCCGCATCTTCGAGAGTGAGACCGTAGTGGACCAAGCCGGCCATTACCTCTGCTGGGACGCTCGGCGTGGGTCCGGTGTCGAGCAGGACGCTGCCACCGAGAGCGATAGCCGGACGTAGTCGCCCCGCCTGGCGGGCGAGCTCACTCAACTTGGCTTCGGCGGCGACGAGTTGGGGAGGCGTGAGCATGGAAGGGAACCAGGCGTCGCCTCGTTGCACTGCGCGCCGCATGGCAGCACGGGACGCGCCGCCTATCCATATCGGGGGCAGTTCGGCAGCTGGTGCCAAAGTGAGCGGCTTCCCTGGCGCGACCTCGGTTGGTACCCCGGCGAGAAGCCCTGGGAGTATGTCCAGGGCGGCGTCGGTCATACGACCTCGCTCCGCCCAGGGGATTCCGAGCGCCTCCCAAGCGGCCGTGCCGTGGACGTCTCCTCCGGTTCCGACGCCGAGAATCACGCGACTGCCCGAGAGTTGCTGGAGGGTGGCGATCTGTTTGGCCACCCATGCCGGCTGGCGCAGGGCGAGGATCATCACGCCGAAACCGACGCGGAGCCGCTCGGTAACGGCGGCCACGGTGGCCAGCATCAGCGTGCTCTCAAGCGTCGGTGCGACGGTCGCCAGGTGATCCCCCACGAAGAGCGCGTCGAAGCCGAGGCTCTCGGCGTGGCGGGCGTAGTCGGCCATCTCGTCGGGGCGAGTCCGAGCGGAGGTGAGCATGAGGCTGATGGACAGTTTCGTCATGGCATGTGCGAACCAGTGGTCGAGGCAAGGTCGGGCCGCACGACGAGCAAGGTCTTGCCGATGGTGGCTCGGGAGGAGATGGCGGCATGTGCGTCCGCGGCTCGATCGAGCGCGAACGTTTGCCCGATGATCGGCCGCAGCCGGCCGGCCGATGCCTCATCCAGGGCTCGGCGCGTGAGCTCGTTCAGCGCGGCGGCATCTCGTGGGACCGAACGCAGCACAGTCACGCGGCGGTTCGCCGCTTCCGCTTCGGGGATGCGCGTGAAGGTGCCGCTGGCCATGCCGTAGGGGACGAACCGTCCGCCTTCATCGAGAAGGCCGAAGGACGTGGTGCCGATGTGGCCGCCCACACCATCGAAGACCACGTTGAGCCCGCCGACCTCCGCCCGGACGCGCGCCGCCCATCCCAGTTCGGTGTAGTCGACGGCGACAGCAGCGCCGAGGTCGCGGACGAGATTCACCTTCCGCCCCCCACCAGCAGCTGCCACCACGGTGGCACCTGCGGAACTGGCGAGTTGCACGAGGAGGCTCCCTACCCCGCCGGCCGCGGCCTCGATGAGTACCGTCTCTTCCTTTTTGATCTCTGCGAGATCCACCAAACCGACCGCCGTGCGACCATCCGCCAGGAGAGCGACCGCGTCGGCCAGGCCAAGCCCGGCGGGCACGTCGAGCAACCCGGAGGCGTCCACGGCAACCTGCTCGGCATAGCCACCCGACCCGCCGGTGGTCGTGACGACCCGGCGCCCGACAAGGTCAGGACCGACGTTCGCTCCGACAGAGGTGACGACCCCGCCGACCCCGTTGCCAAGCACTGCTGGTCGCTGCGGGAGCATCGCCGGGTTGGGTGGCTTCCCGGCCCGCACCTGGGTCTCGACGAACGTGATGCTCGCGAACTCGACAGACACCACCGCTTGGCCCGGTCCGGGTCGTGGATCCGGCCGCTCTTCGATGACGAGGCGCTCCGGCGGTCCGAAGGCCCGAAGCACCACAGCGCGCATTTGGTCCTCTCCTCGTACCGGAGCAATCTACTCCGTTATGCATCCTAGCGGAGGGATCCACTCCGGATGACTAGCATCGGCTGCGTGAGGAAGCAGGCCGACCCGCCTCGCCGAGGCCGCCAGGCAGAGGCCGCCGGCAACGACCGCCGGCTGCTCGATGCTGCCCGAGACGTCTTTGCGGCCCGTGGCGAGGCCGCGACGGTCTCGGCCATCGCGGAACGTGCCGGGGTCGGCATCGGCAGCCTCTACCGCCGCTACGGCAGCAAAGAAGATCTCCTTCGACAGCTCTGCACCCTCGCCATGGAGCAGACCATCGACGCAGCCAAGGAAGGGCTTCAAGCCGATGATCCTTGGACGGGACTCGTCAGCTACATACGAGCCTGCGTCACCCAAAGGACCGGGTCCCTTGCTCCTCTGGCTGGCACGATCGTAGCCACGCCGCAGATGTGGGCGACGGCCCGGCGAGGCCGGCGCTCCCTTGACCAGCTCGTCGCCCGGGCCCACGAGGGCGGCCGCCTACGCACCGACGTGACCCCACTCGACATCGCCTGGCTGATCGAGCTGTTCGGTCGTTTCGACCCCTTGGATAAAGACAGCATCGTCAGAGAACGCCTGCTTGCTCTCGCCATTGATGGCCTCAGCACCAGTAGCCAGAGCGGTCCGCTCCCTGGGCCCGCTCCCGGCACCCGACACTACGAGCGGCGGTGGGGGTCCAAGTAGACGATCCGACGGCCACGCGCACCCTGGGGCCTCGAACCTATCCCCGGCCGAGCTCCTTCAAACAGAGATGGCGTCGTGAGGCGTGGACCAATCCGTGCTCGCGACGGTCGGGAGCCCGAACTGACCGGCTCGGCCAGGAGGGTGTGTCGCAGCGTTCTTACCGTCTGGCTCATTCGAGTGGCTGGTGGGAGACGGTGGCTGGCTCGCGCCCTGCGAGGAGGTACCCGCCGGCGAAGGCGACGGCTGGCAGGCCGACGAGGATGAGTAGCAGGTCGGTCACGGGTACTTGATCGATGGTGGTGCTGAGCGTCTTGTGGAACCAGCCGATGGCGACGAGGTAGGCGGCGCCGGTGCCGAGCAACGCGCCGAGCAGCGCGAGCGCGCCTGCCGTGACCCCGGTGAGGGTTCGCCGGGTCGTGGTGGTGGCTCCGGTGGCGGTGAGGGTCCTCAGGTCGCCGGCGGTCTCGCTTCGGATCAGGCCGACGGTCATGGCGAGCACGCCGAGCGCCAGCAGGATCCCGGCCGCCGCGGCTTCGTTGCGGAGCTGGGAAAGGGTGGGGGTCGATCCCCTGGTGTCGATGATGCCGCCGAGGGTGATGGCCGTCTGGCGGGCTGCGTTGATCTGGGCGGGGGTGAGGGCCCTTCGCGTCTTGATGAGCCAGGCGGCGGGGACGGCGTGGAGGTGCAGTGCCTGCATGGCGTGCTCGGTGATGAGGAGGTTGGGCTCGTCTACGAAGCCCGGGAGCCGATTGAGAACCTGGACCTTCGGGGCGGCGAAGGCGCAGTCTGCCGCCGTGGGGCAGCCTTCGCCGTAGGGGTCGAGCTGGAGGTTGGAGACGGTGCCGAGGCCGGCGCGCGACGTGATCACGTCAGCCGTGGCGCCGATCTCGCGGGGGTTGATCCCGTAGTGGGCCAAGAGCTGGGGCGTGGCGACGTAGACCTGTCCGGCCGACTCGTAGCGGTTGCCGGTGACCTGATAGAGCCCTGCAGTTTGTTTGACACCGCCAAAGGATGGGGCGGCGGGGGCGACAGCCAGGTCGAGCGGGACGACTGCGGCGTGGATCGAGGCGCCGAGGGACCGGACGGCGCGTTGGATGTCCTGTCCGGTGATCGAGGTCGTGTCCGGGACGCCGCCGTCACGGTTGGCGGGAGCGTTGTAGAGGACCAGTTCGTTGGCCGCCAGGTTGGGTCCGGTCAGGTCGACCGGGTTGGAGTAGCGGGCGGTGAAGCCGATGGCGACGATCGCCGCGATCTCGATGGCGACGAAGATCGCCGCGAGCGCTGCCCCCGAGCGGCTCCGGTACCGGGCGAGGTCACGCAGGGCGAGCCGCGTCGCCAGCGGCGCCCGGCTGCACAGCGCCGCGGCCCCGGTTATCGCCAGGGGGGCGAGGAACATGGTGCCCGACGTGATGCCCAAGATGCCGACGACCAGCAACGGAGGGCTCCCGTTGCCCGCACCGGCCAGGGCGAGGAAGCCGAGTCCTGCTGTGAGGAGGAGGATGCCGGGCACGGCGAACCTGCGCGTCGGTCGGTGATATCCCGGATGCCCGGAGAGGGCGGCGATGATCGGGATACGGGCAACCGTGCGCGCCGGCCACCAGGCTGCCGCCGCTGCGGTCACCACGGCCAGGACGGCAGCGGCGAGGACGAGGCCCCAAGGCAGATCGGACCAGACGACCCGGTGCCCCGAGCTCCGCTGGAGCACGGGGACGACGAACGCCCAGGCGGCGAGCCCGACCCCGGTACCGGCCAGCGCGGCCACGACGCCCACGACGACCCCGTCGGCGATCATGACCAGCCTGAGGTGCCGGTCGGTGGCGCCGAACGCGGCGAGCATGCCGAGGGCACGGAGCCGGCGCTGGGCGATCACCATGAAGCCCGCGACGGCGACCAGGCCGATGAACAGCATCCCGAAGGTCGCGAGGGCGAGGACGATGGCGGTCGGGCTGAGCCCGCCCGCCGGTGACGGAGCGGACGCGACCGCGGCACCGGCGGGCAGGTCGATGGCGTCGATGGCCGAGCGAGTGGCGCGGACGAGGACGAGCACCTGGCTGGGCGAGATGATCTGGCCCGGTGCCACGAGCGCGAAGGCGTCCTCGAGGTTCTGAGGGTTCTCGACCCGGCCGACGACTCGTAGTGACCGGCCGCTCGCTCGCCAGGCGCCGCCGAGGTGGAGATCGAAGAGCGTGGCGACTTGCCCGGTCACCGCCACCTGGTCGGGCCCGGTCGGGTAGCGGCCTGCGACGAGGGCGAGCATCGGCCTTCCATAGGCGCCGTGGGGGTCCTCAGCCTGCAGGACGACCGGCTGGGCCGACCCCGTGGCGATCTTCCGGATCTCGATCACGTCGATCGTGCCGAGACGGTGCTTGATGGCCGCGAGGTCCGCCGAGAGGCTCGGGTCGTCGCCCGGGAGGCTGATGATGTGGTTGGCGGTCCCGAACGTCCCGGTCGTTGCGGCTTTGGACGGGGTGTTGACGGCGACCGCGGCGCCGACCACGGTGGCGCCGACGGCGACGGTGAGCAGGATCAGCGCCAGCAGTTGTTGGCGCTGATCGCGGCGCACCAGCCGCACCGCCCACCCGATGATGGCCCGGCGGGCCGCCATGCCGCCCCCACCGGCCTCGCCGGCGACCGGTCGCCTCGCCTGGGCCGCGCTCATCGTGCGCGCTCCGGAGCGGGAGGGGCGTCGGGCGGGGTCGGGCCGACGATGCGCCCGTCGCGCAAGAGCACCACGTCGTCGGCCCACGAGGCCAGCTGCCGGTCGTGGGTCACCATGACCCCGGCCACGCCTCGCCGGCACGCGCCACGGATCAGGCCCATGACAGCCTCCCCGTTGGCCGAGTCGAGCGCCCCGGTGGGCTCGTCGGTCAACAGGACCCGTCGATCGCCGACGACGGCCCGGGCGATCGAGACGCGTTGGCGCTCACCGCCGGAGAGCTCGTCGGGGAAGCAGGCTGCCCGCCCGGAAACGCCCAGCGCTTCCAGGGCCTCCATGGCTGCCGAGCGGGCCCGCTTCCTCGGGACCCCGTCGAGCTCGAGTGGCAGCGCCACGTTCTCCACGGCGGTCAGCCCGGGGAGCAGGTTGTAGTCCTGGAAGACGTAGCCGATGCTGCGCCGGCGGAGCCGGGCCTTGGCGTCACGGGACATCTCCGACACGCAGACCCCGTCGACCAGGACCTCTCCGCTGGTCGGCTCCTCCAGGCTGCCGGCGATCGTGAGCAGCGTGCTCTTGCCCGACCCGCTCGGCCCCATGATCGCCACGAGCGCACCGGCGTCGAAGGACACGCTCACATCACGCAGCGCATGGACGGCGCCCGCTCCCTCACCGTAGGACTTCGAGACGTGGCGGAGCTCGACGAGGCTCATCGCCGTTCACCTCGGATTGTCGGGGTCGTACGGGTGGTTTCCAAGTCGGGAGCCTCCTGGGGCTGTCGATCCTGTCTCGGAGCCCTTGTACGACAACGGTCGTAACTCCGCCCTAACGCCGTTACGCCGCTGTTATGGGGGGCCGGGCATCCTGGCTGCGGCGGGGATGGCTGAGCCGCCCGCCCGGAGGGAGGTAGACCGGACGCGTAGCATTCGACGAGGAGCGCAGCCGATGAGAGTGCTGGTCGTGGAGGACCATCCGAAGTTGGCGATGGCGGTCGGGACGGTCCTTCGCCGCGAGGGCATGGCCGTCGATGTCGTCTTCGACGGCGAGGAAGCGCTCGCCCATCTGGCCGCCACCGCCTATGAGGTGGTGGTCTTGGACCGCGATCTGCCCGGCGTCCACGGCGACGACGTGTGCCGCGCCGTCGTCGCCGAGGGATCCGAGACCCGCGTGCTGATGCTGACCGCGTCGGGGGCGGTCGAGGACCTCGTCGAGGGGCTCGGGTTGGGCGCCGACGACTACCTGGCCAAGCCGTTCCAGGTTGCCGAGCTGGTGGCACGCGTCCGCGCACTGTCTCGCCGCTCCCGGCCGGCCCTGCCACCGACGTTGGTCCGCGGTGAGCTGCAACTCGATCCCGCCCATCGGACCGTCACCCGATCCGGGCAGCCCGTGGCGTTGAGCGACAAGGAGTTCGGCGTCTTGGAGCACCTGCTGCGCGCCCAGGGAACCGTCGTCTCCAGCGAGCAGCTCCTCGAAGGCGTGTGGGACGAGGCGGCCAACCCCTTCACCAACACCGTCAGAATGACCATCAGCCGGCTGCGGGCCAAGCTCGGCGACCCACCGATCGT
>JAJZMF010000035.1:0-7655 GCA_021850325.1 Actinomycetes bacterium | reverse complement strand
CTCACCTACCTCCTGGTCGACCGCACCTTCCCGAGCGGGAACAGCAGCGGTGGCGGAGCCCACCCTTCACAACCGCTGCGACTCGCCGCGACGGCCGCGCGGGACGCCCAGCAGGCAGACCTCCATCGACTCCTGGTGGTCTCCATCGTCGCGCTGGCCGTCATGGTGGTGGTCTCGCTCGCTCTCGGCTGGGTCGTCGCCGGACGAGTACTCCGACCGCTCCGCACGATCACCGCCACCACCCGCCAGATCTCCGAGGACAACCTCCACCAGCGCCTTGCCCTGGAGGGACCCCCCGACGAGCTGAAGGATCTCAGCGACACCATCGATGGGCTCTTGGCTCGCCTCGACGTGGCGTTCGAGGCCCAACGACGCTTCGCAGCCAACGTCTCCCACGAACTACGCACCCCCCTCACGGTCGGACGCACCCTCCTCGAGATGATCCTCGGCGACCCCGACGCCGACGTGGAGTCCTTCCGGGCCATCTGCCGTGACGTGCTCGAAACCGCCGCGCAGCAAGAGCGGCTCATCGAAGCGCTGCTCATCCTGGCCCGCAGCCAACGAGGCCTCGAGCGGCGCCAACCCCTCGACCTCGCCACCATCACCGCGGACGTGACCCACGCCCGCCAAGCGGCTGCGATCGCCAGCGGGCTGCGTCTCGACGTCTCGGTCCGCTCGGCCCCGTTCTCCGGAGACACCCACCTCGTGCAGCGCCTCGTGTCCAACCTCATCGACAACGCCCTGCACTACAACCACCCCGGCGGGAGCATCCACGTCCTGGTCGACACCCAGGCTCACCAGGCGCGACTCGAGGTGACCAACACCGGGCCCCACGTGCCCCCCGACCAGGTCAGCCGCCTCCTCGAACCCTTCCAACGCATGACCACCAACAGAGCAAGCCACCACGACGGCCTCGGCCTCGGCCTATCCATCGTCGCCGCCATCGCCAACTCGCACCACGCCACCCTCGACGCCCACCCACGAACAGGCGGAGGGCTCGACATCCAGATCACCTTCCCAGCCCTCACACCCGAGCCAGAACATCCCGATCCCCAAACGGCCGCTGTCGCGAAGAACCGGCCGAGAGGAGCGGCACGCCAGCGCCTGCACGCAGGCTCCGAACGCAACCGGACCACCGACGAGATCACACGACCGGCCATCGACACCTTGGGCCACCGATCAGCGCACAGCGACGACACGGCCAGCTACCAGCGCGAGCACTCGTTCCCACAGCTCAGACAAGATTGATGATCGCCTTCTCCAGACGATCCAGCCAGAACTCCCGCCACCGTCGCTCAATGAACGAAGCACAGGCTCGTTGGATCAGCCCACGGAGGATTCCGGTCAAGCTGAGCAGGGCAGCTGCACAGGGCACGCCCATGCAACGCTTGCCCGGCCGACGTCTCGGTCGCGCAAGCGCAGCGTACGGGCCACACGCGCTCGCGCCACCCTGAACCGCCGGCTGGTTCAGAACTTGCCCGCTTGGATGTCGCTGAGCGCGACGCGCGACACCTGGTAAGTGATGGTGACGTCCGGCGTCCCCCCCGGGCGCCGCCTACCAACTCGATCGGGATACCAGTATTGGCGTTGATGACCAGCGCCTTCTGGTAGTCGGCCGGCATCTCGGCGGCACCCGCAGCGAGAGTCAGGGTCGGCTGCCCATTGGTCTCGGTGTCGGTGACAGCGATCGTGGGCAGGGTCGCAAGGAGGCGGACGACACCGGCGCGGACTTGCGGGTTGCCGGCACCGGCGACGAGCGCGTTCACGTCGGTAGCCTTCGCCTCGTGCCCAAAGCCGCACGTCCACCGCAGGACAACACCACCCGGCTGCTGTGCGGCGCCATCGCCGGACCGTTGTTCGCGAGCGGCTTCACGGCTATCGGAGCGACCCGCGCCGGGTACGACTGGCAACGCCTGCCAGTGAGCTCCCTCGCGATCGGCCGTCACGGATGGTTGCAGCGCCTCAACTTCATCGTCGCGGGCCTTCTGTACTCCTGCGCTGCAGGAGGCCTGCGTCGCTCCGCCAGCCGACGTGTCGGACCACGCGCCGTCCCCGCGCTCGTCGCCGGAGTCGGCATGGGCCTGATCGGCTCGGGCATGTTCGTCACCAACCCCGTGGGCGGCTTCCCGCCCGCAACTTCCGGCGGGGCGAGCCTGGATCACACCGACTCGGGCGCCAGGGCGACGACGCTGGCCGGGAGGCTGCACAACCTCTTTGCCATCCCGATCTTCGCCGGCATCCCCATCGCGGCCATGGCCAGCGCAGCCACCGCTCTGCGGAGTAGGAACTACCGCTGGGCGTGCTACTCGGCGGCGTCAAGTCTCGCCATGATCGGAACCTTCGCTCTGTTCGGCAGCGCCTTCGGTGATGATTCTGGCCGTGCCAGTAGGGGCGGGATCTTCCAGCGCCTCTCGATCGCATCGGGGTTCGGTTGGCTCACCGGCCTGTCGCTGCGCGCTGTCTCCTCCCCCGCCGACTAGCCAGAGGTGATCTGCCAGCTATTCCAGGGTGCCGATCGGCTCGAAGTCCAGGAAGTCCCGGGGTGAGCGCCAAGCGACTCGGCGAAGTTGACGACGGCCATGACGCCGTATATCGCTGGTTACCAAGCTCTACAATCCATGGGCTGCCGGTCTTGTCCACCCATGCAGCGCTCATCTGCGCCAGCTGACAAGCGAGGAACCCGCTCCGGTGCCAGCACGCCCATGCAGCGCTTCGCCCGACGTGGCGTCGAGCTCACCCTTTCGTCATGACATTTCCGGCTTTGCTCCGTCACTCCCGACCGATGGCTCGCGCTCCGCGGATGGCGACAACGGCGAGTCCGGCGAAGAAGACGAGCGCGGCGCACAGCGCGCCGCCGAGGTCGCCCGGCGGTCGGGCGGGCCACGTCCACGGCGTGTGCCAGCCTGAGCTGAGCGCCTCTTCCGCTAGTGCCAGGTAGGCCATGGGGCCGATCCAGGAGAGCCAACCGCCGAGCGCGGCCGCAGACAGCAGCCCGACGCCGGCCATACCCGCGACGTCACGGAGTAGGGCCTCGGTTCCGCCGAGCAGGTTCGCTCCCACGGCTCCGGCGAGGAGGGCGGCGAACGAGGCCGTCGTCAGCCCTGCGGCGGCCCCACCGCGCAGGTAGGGGAGCCATCTCCCGGTGGCCCGTTCCGACTCGCCGAACGGGCTGTGGGTCGTGACCGCGACGATCGCGGCAGCAGCTGCCTCGATGATCAACGGGATCTGGAGTGAGCCGTGGCTGCCGGGCCAGCGGAGCACCCCTTGGAAGACGGCGCCGCACGCCGCCATCAGGACAAGGGCTGCCGGGACCCGGCGGCTCTCCAGATGCAACCGCATGAGACGACCGACGCCCCGGGGTCGTCGGGGCCGGGTCGTCGGATGCGCCGACGCCACTTCTGCGGCGGCGTTTCTGGACCCGGCCATGGTCATGGCAGCTGGTCCAGGGTGAGATCACCCGACCGGAGGGCTGTGAGATGGGACGTGAGCCACGCACGTTGCGCCGCGATGGGCTGTGAGGCGAAGCGCTCGGCGGCCGCGTAGATCGGCGATCCCTTCTGCGGTGGCCCTGGGAGCCCGCCATTTCCCCCGATCGTCACGGACGACGAGGGCGCGAGCAGCCCGGGCTGGCGAGCGAAGGGGACACCGACCCGGCTCAGCAGAGCCGCAAGGACCGACTGCTGGGCGGGAGTACCCCCACGAAGTCCAGCGCCCACGAACGCATGGAGGAACAGGAACCTCAGCTGGTCTTCGAGTCCCGCGATCTCCGCGGGCCGGAAATCCAGGTTGCCCAATGAGAGGTCGAAGGCCGGAAGGCTGGCGGTGACGTTGACGGTCGCGGACTGCGAGGGCCCCCCATAGCTCGCAGCGACCTGGGCGACACGCCGCGGTGCGCCAGGCAAGCCGTCGACCTCGCTGAGCACTGGATCGAGGTCCGCCGCGACGCCGGGAAGGTAGGAGCGGTAGGCGGGGTGGAGGCAGACAGGGAGGGCCCCGGCACTGCAGACGGGCGTGTAGGAGATCGCACGGTCGCTCGCACCGCCGTCGAGCAAAGGGATCACCACGCCATGGGCCTCGACGCGGGCAGTGCCGAGCAGCCCGATGCCGGTCCCGGCCACGGCCAGCCCGGCCAGGGTCACGGAGGCGGCCAACAGGGCTCTTCGCAGGCCGCCCACCGAAGACCGAAGGCCCAGCACCCCGAGGGCAGCGGTCGACAGCCCCACGAGGGCCATCAGTCGAGCAAGGGAGAGGTCGGCCAGGAACGGGTAAAAGATGCCCGAGCCGAACCCGACGCCGCCCTGGCCGCTGTTTGGCAGGATGGACCATGCCCCAACACGGTCGCTGAACCCGGCGTGTGACGACATCACCAGCAGGACGAAGGCGCCAAAGGCCGCCACCGGGGCGACGAAGCGGCCAGGAAAGACCGCGCCGGCCACGTACCCGACCGTGCTGAAAAGGAGTATGCCCGCGCCCATGGCGATGACCGGCCACCACGGTGGGCCACCCCAGCTCACCCGCCCGGCGATGACGGCGTAGAGCGCACCGACAAGCACCACGTAGCCGGCAAGCGCCCAGGCGGTCGTCGCCAGCCAAGTCACCAACTGACCTGCCCAACGGGAACGGGCCGTGACCGAGACGAGGTCAGTCGTGCCGCGGCGCCCGTCCCTCGACCCCATCCAGGCGGCTGCGCCGGTGACGAAGGGCCCGAAGTCGATCAGGGGGTGGCCTTGGCCGATCGTGATAGCGGTCTGCGAGCTCCACAGTGACATCTGGCCGAGGGTGGTGCGGTAGGAGTCCAACCAGAAGACGACGGCGATGATCGGCAACAGCCACGGCATCACGTTGCGCCGCAGCTCGATCCACAGGAGTCGAGCGGGCACGGCGCGGTGGCGCTCGGCTCGTGGCGGGAGCGACACGACCGACGTTGCGACCATGGTCACGACCGCGCCCCGGCGAGCACAGCGCTGTAGCCACGCTCGAGAGGCGAGTCACCGACGCCGTTGCTCTCACCTTGGACCCGCAGCTCTTCGGGGGTCCCGAGGAAGACGATCTTGCCCCGGTCCATGAGGGCCACCTCGCTGCACGCCGCGCCGACGTCTTCGACGAGATGGGTGCTCACGACGACGGTCGCCCGTTCGCCGAAGTCACGCAGGAGTTCACGAAACGTGACCCGCTGCTCGGGGTCGAGCCCCGCCGTCGGCTCGTCGAGGAGGAGGAGCTCGGGCTCGTTCACGATGGCTTGTGCGATACCTACTCGGCGAAGCATCCCGCCCGACAGCGTGCGCAGCTTGGCCCGAGCCTTGTCCCCGAGGTCGACGCGCTCCACCGCCGTCGCCACGGCGCGGGACACCCGGGCGGGGGGCATGTCCTTCAGCAGGGCGAAGTACTCGATGAACTCGACGACGGTGAAGCCTGGGTAGTAGCCGAGGTTCTGGGGGAGGTAGCCGAGGCGCCGCCGGATCTCCCGGCGCTCGTCGGACGCACCAGGATCGCGGCCGAGCAGCCGCAGCCTTCCCGAGGTCGGCGGGATCACCGTCGCCATCATGCGCAGCAGTGAGGTCTTGCCCGCGCCGTTCGGTCCGAGCAGGCCGAACACGCCGGCGCCGGCCTCCAAGTCCACGCCGGCCACCGCCTGATTGCGACCGAATCGTCTGGTCAGGTCTGCGACATCGATGTTCATGAAGTTCCTCTCGGGGTCCGGGTGAGCGAAAACGCCTTCGGGGTCCGGGTTGCGTAGAGCACGACGGCACCGGAGACGACTGCGCACACCAGGTAGAAGGGGAAAAGGGAGTGGTCGGTGACCACGACGGCGAACTGCCCATCGGCCCCCTTGCCGGCGAGCACGGCGATGCACCACGCAGCGAGCCCAGCAGCCACGCCCACGTTCGCCGAGCGGGCCAGCGTCGCCGCCGCGAGGGCCAACAGCGAGACCGCCGTCATCGGGATCAGCCAGTCGAACGTGATCCCGGCCGCGGTCCCCGATGCCGCCGACGCAGCAAGCCCGAGTGCGGCGTCGAGTGCGAACACACTGAGCGCCCGCACGAGAAGCACCATCCGATCGCTCACGGCCATGCTGCGTGACAACTCCCAAGCGGGATCGATGCCCGGCCCGTAGGCGTAGGCGATACCCGCCGCGGCCAAGGCCGGGGCCAAGAGCGCCACGAGCGGTTCTCCAGCGGTGCTCGTTGCAGCAGCCCCGGCGCCGAGGACAACGACGCTGGCGATCAGCCAGGGCAAGAGCAGCGACGGGGTGGTGAGCAGTGCTCGGGCCAGTCCAGGTGAACGCAGCAGTTTCTCTGCGAGCCGCTCCAACCATCCCGGACCGCGGTGCCATACCTCGGCGGCTACCCCGATCCAGACTCGGTCCAGGTCGACAACGGGTGGCGGTGCGCCCTCTTGCTCCGGGCGTAGCCCGCTGCCGCGAGGCACTTTCCCAGACACATCGTCCATTACGATCCTCCTTCCATCGCCAAGTGGCGGCCCAGCACGGCCCGCAGCAGTCGGCGAGTGCGATGCGCTCGGCTCTTCACCGTGCCCTCGGGTACTCCCGTCAGTGCCGCGATCTCGCTCATCGGGCGGTCCTCCAGGTACAGCAGTCGCCACACCTCGCGTTCAGGGCTGCCCGGCGGCCCGAGCGCTACCATCGCCGCCTCCAGGTCCACCCGCGACGCCACGGCCTCCGCTGGATCGGTGATGGTGGTCCGCGCGGCGTCTACGTCCGGCAGCGAAAAGCCGGTCGGCCCTCGTTGCCGTAGCGCCAGGGCGGCCTGTCGCCGGGCGATCCCCCACAGCCAACCTCCCGCTGCGCTTTGTGGCCGGTAGCGTCGAGCGCCGCGCCAGGCCGCGATGAACGTCTCTTGGAGGACATCCTCGACATCGGTGGCAGGGAGCACGGCACGCAGACGAGTCGCCAACATCGGCGCGTGCCGGGAAAACAGCTCCCGCAACGCTCCGTCATCGCCACCAGCCAGGCGGGCGATCAGCTCGTCGTCGTCCATCACCTCTCTATTGCGAGGGGAGGTCGATCGGTTCACGACAATCAGATTTGCCTGCTGCGGCCGGCCCCGCGTGCCGATAGGCCACGGGTGGCGTGTTGAGGCGCGGTCCAACCCGCAGTGCGGCCCAGCCGTTCAGCCGGCGACGAGACCACTGACCCGTTCCCGCAGGTCAGGGAAGTTTGAATAAGAGATCGGGTTCTCCAGACGATCCGGCCAGAACTCCTGTCGCCGCGGCTCAATGGACGGGGCACAGGCCAGGAGGATCAGGTCACAGGGACCCGGTCAAGATGAGTAAGGCAGCTGCACAGGCATGCACAGGGCACGCCCATGCAATGATCTGGCCGGGCGTCGTCTCGGTCGCGAAAGCGCAGCGTACGGGCCGTTCGCGCTCGCGCCACCCTGCATGTGCTGCATACGCAAAGGCTGAGCAGGTCCCCACAAACTCTCCCCACAAACACAGAAGCCGCCGACCAAACATGCTGGTCAGCGGCCTGTGCATACGCAACAAGGCGCGGAAAACGCCCGTACTTGGTGGCGGGGGGTTCCCGCCACCTCAAACCTAAAGACCTCGGCGCCGCCGTACTTGCTGGTAGCCGGGCTTGCATAGGGCAGCGTCTGGGCCTACCGGCTGATCAGTGGGGCCAGCCGCCGGTTGAT
>JAJZMF010000024.1 GCA_021850325.1 Actinomycetes bacterium | reverse complement strand
AGTAGGACTTCTCGTTGGTGAAGGCGTTGGTGGCGTTGGACTTGGCCGAGGCGTCGTTGGCGCTGCCCCGGGTGGACAGGAAGGTCGGGATGGCGATCGCCATCAGGATGCCCATGATGAGCACGACGACCATGAGCTCGATGAGCGTGAAGCCCTTCTCGTCCTGGCGCCGCTCCTTGAGGTGCTGGAGCACTGGTTTCCTTTCTTGCAGAGGGACTGGGGTGCGAGCCACCTTTTCCACCCTGCCCGGGTATCGCCGGTTTGTACGGGGTGGCGTCAGGCCCTGGTCACTTGTCGGTGGGGGCTGACAGGTATTGGCTCTGATTTAGGTCTCGGAACCGGCTTTTCGTGACTTGAGCCACTTTCGCCTTCTTCACCCGTTGTGGCCGTTGTTGATCAGCGTGTCCACCTTGAACATGGGCAGGTAGAGGCAGATGACCATGCTGCCCACGGCCCCGCCCAGCACCACGATCATCAGCGGCTCGAGCAGCGAGGTGAGCGACTCGACGGTCCGCTCGATCTCGCTGTCGAGGAAGGTTGCGGCCTTGGCCAGCATGGTGTCCAAGCCGCCCGTCTCTTCCCCCACGTTGATCATGTGGGTGATCATCGACGGGAAGACAGCATGCGCCGAGAGGCCGCGCGCGATCGGCTCGCCCTTCTTCACCCCGTCGATGATGGAGTCCACGCCCTTCGCCACCACGACATTGCCGACGGTCTCCCGGGTGATCTCCAGGGACTCGAGCACCGGCACACCGGCCTGCAGGAGGGCCGACAAGGTGGACGTGAAGCGCGACAGGGCGGTCTTCCGCATCAGGCCGCCGAAGATGGGCATCTTGAGCTTGGTGGTGTCCCACGCCACCCGCCCGTTGGGCGTCTTTATCAGGCGCCTGAACCCGATCACCACCAGTACCAGGCCCACGAGGACGAACGGGAAGTAGTTGACCGTGATGTTGGACAGGTCCACCAGCACCAGGGTGGGGGCCGGGAGCTTGCCGCCCAACTGGGCGAAGATGCCTTTGAACACCGGGACGATGAACAGCAGCACCGCGGCGCCGATGGCGAGCACTATGCCCAGCGAGGCCACCGGGTAGGCCATGGCCGACTTGATCTTGCCCCGGAGCTCGACCTGCTTCTCCATGGTGTTGGCGAGCGACAGCAACGCCTTGTCCAGGGCGCCGCTCGCCTCGCCCGCCTTCACCATGGCCACGTACAGGCGGCTGAAGGCCTTGGGGTGCTTGGCCAACGCCTCCGACAGGGCCATGCCCCGCTCGACCTGGGCCCGCACATCTGCCACCACCTTGGCCAGGCCCGGGTGCTCGGTCTGCTCCTCCAGGATCGTGATGGCCTTGAACAGGGTCAGGCCCGAGCTGATCAGGGTGGCGAACTGCCGGCTGAAGATGGCCAGCACCTTGAGCGGCACGCGCCCGCCCATACCGGGGATGTGCAGGTCTTTGCGCATGGCGCCGCTGGCACCCCGGCGCGCCGAGATGTCCAGGGGCACGTAGCCCATTTCGCGCAGGCGCTTCACGACCAGGCCGGTGTTGTCCGCGTCGAGGGTGCCCTTGATGACCTTGCCCGCCGTGTCGCGGACCTTGTAGTCGTAGGTGAGTTGAGCCATGGTGACCGTCCTTGTCGGGGGGAGGCTCAGGCCGCCTGGACCAGGCGCCGGAGGTCGTCGGGGTTGGCGCAGCGCTCAATGGCCGCGTTCAGGGTGACGGTGCCCCGCTTGACCAGTTCGGCCAGCATCTGGTCCATGCTGTTCATGCCGTACTTGGCGCCGGCCTGCATCGCGCTGTAGATCTGGTGGGTCTTGCCCTCCCGGATGAGGTTGCGCACGGCGGGCGTGGCCACGAGGATCTCGCACGCCACGACACGGCCACGGCCGCCGGCCCGGGGCAGGAGCTGCTGGGTGACGATGCCCTGGATCGTCGTGGCCAGCTGGGTACGGATCTGCTGCTGCTGGTGCGCCGGGAACACGTCGATCATGCGGTCCACGGACTGGGGGGCGTCCTGGGTGTGGAGGGTGGCGAAGACCAGGTGCCCGGTCTCCGCCGCCGTGAGCGCGGTGGAGATGGTCTCCAGGTCACGGAGCTCGCCCACCAGGATCACGTCGGGGTCCTGGCGGAGCACGTGCTTGAGCGCCTCGGCGAAGCTCTTGGTGTCCTCCCCCACCTCACGTTGGTTGACCACAGCGGTCTTGTGCTGGTGGAGGAACTCGATCGGGTCCTCCACCGACATGATGTGCACCGGTTTGGAGGAGTTGATGATGTCGATGAGGGCGGCCAGGGTGGTGGACTTGCCGCTACCGGTGGGCCCGGTGACGAGCACCAGGCCCCGGGGCAGTTCGGCGAACTGCTTGACGGAGTCCGGTACCCCCAGGTCGTCCAGGGTCTTGATCTCGAACGGGATGGCACGGAAGACGGCGCCCACCGAGTCACGCTGCTGGAACACGTTGAGGCGGAAACGGCCAACACCCGGTACGACGTGGGAGGTGTCGAGCTCCAGGTTGGTCTCGAAGCGTTCCCTCACCCGCTGGGACAGGATGGCGTACAGCAGGTCACGGATCTTCGACGCCTTCAGCGTCTCGTAGCCCTCTATGGGCGCCAGGGCGCCGTCCACCCGGGCCACCGGCGGCAGCCCCGAGGTCAGGTGGAGGTCCGAGCCGTGCATTTCGACCAGCTGCTGGAGCATCTGGTTGACGTGCAGCTCGCCTTCGCCCTCCTCGCCGAAGTTCGCAGCCGAGGTGGCGGCTGACGGGCCGTACATGGCGGAGATCGCCCCCGCGATATCGGTCCTCGTAGCGAGGGAGGGCTTGGTCTTCCAGCCCGTCACCTGGCTCACGACATTGAGGACGGCTTCGTTGAGGGGGTCGTCGGTTGCCACGACCAGTGAGTCACCGTCCAGGCCGACGCCCACCACCATGTGCTTGCGGGCCACGTCGGCCGGTATGACCCCGTCGACGAGCGCTGACACGGGCGTGGTGGTGGGGTCCCAGAACGGGAGCTGGAGCTGGTAGGCCACTGCCGCCAGGAGGTCGCGCTCGCTGACGAGGCCCTCCGCGGAGAGGATCTTGGCCAGGGGGACGCCCGTAGACACCTCTTTTTGGAGGGCGTACTCCAAGGTGTCCTTGGACAGGACTTTGCGGTCCACGAGGAACTCGCCAACCTTACGAGAGGCAGTCTGCATCACAGTCTTGTCGGCGGCAGTACCCGCCGGCTTTAGGTGCCCTGTTGCGCCTTCAGGCCGGCACGCCGGCCTGGCTCTCCTCCAGCATCGCGCACACGTCCGTGGCCCAGGCGAGAGCCTCGAGGTAGCTGCGTTCCAGGCTCCCGAGGCTGAGGCCGGACCGCAGGCGCAGGTCCTCGCCGCCCATCTCCCATGCCACGACGTCGGCCAGGATGCGGCCCAGTGCGCCTGCTCTCTCCAGCAGGGCGTCAACCAGTTCGTCAGCCAGGCTCAGGCTCTCGACCACCGTCGGCATGGGCACGGCGAGCAACAGGTCCAGAGCCGACACCAGGCCGACGGTGAAGGCGGCGTCCGCCAGCGAAGGTGCCAGGCGCTCGGCCATCAGCTCGGCCATGCGGGCCCTGGTCATGGTGATGTGCAGTTGTTCGCTGGCCCCTGCCCCCGCCCCTGACAGGAGCATGAGCATGACCCAGGCCCGCAGCTTGCGGTGCCCGAGCAGGACGACGCCCTCGCGGACCGAGCTGATCCGGCGGTACAGGCCCTTGGCCGCACCCTCGCCCGCCAGGCGCAGGAACCTGTAGCTGAGAGCAGCGTCGGTCTCCACCACGCGCTGGATGTCGTAGGCGTCCGCATAGGGGTCGCAGAGCTCGTTGACCATACGCAGGCAGGTCGCCCGGCTGGGGCTGAGGGCGGTGCCCTCGACAACCTCGGGGCGGGACAACAGGTAGCCCTGGAACAGCTCGAAGCCCAGGTCCCGGCACAGGGTGAGCTGGTCGTGGGTCTCCACTTTCTCGGCCACCAGTTCCAGGCCGCTGCCCATGCAGAGGCGTACCTGCTCGGCCAGCTGCTCCGGCCCCAGCGCCAGCACGTCCAACTTGGCCACCGTGACGAGCTCCAGCAACGGGTCGTCATGTCCCGTCCATTCGTAGTCGTCAAGAGCCAGGGTGTAGCCCTGGCTGGCCAGCCGTCGGCAACCGGCCACCGCCTCCTCGTCCCGGGCCACGCTGTCGTGGATCTCGACCACGGTCTGCTCGGGTGGGAAGGGGATCTCGTGCTCACCCACCAGGAAGGGGCGGGTGGCGTTGACAAAGGCCAGCTTGTTGCCCACCAGGCTCTGCAGCCCGATGTCCAGGCCGGCCCGCACCAGCACGTCGGCCGTCATGGCGTCGCCACCCGGGGCTGCCATCCCCGGGTCGCGGAAGAGGAGCTCGTAGCCCCGTACCGTCAACTTCTTGTCGAAAACCGGCTGGCGGCCCACCATGAACCTGCTCATACCCGCCTCCCCGTAACAGCACTACCCCCAAGCGCCCCCTGGCCCCGGCGGGCCATCAGGCGATCACCCTCAATATCTCCTCGATCGAGGTCAGGCCGTTCGCAGCGCCGACCAGCCCGGCCTGGCGCAGTGTGAGCATCCCGTCCGCCACCGCCGCCTTCTTTATGTCCTCGGCATGTGCGTGCTCGACGATCATGCGCTCGACCTCCTCGGTCACCGTCAGCACCTCGTGCACGGCGAAGCGACCGCTGTAACCCGTCTTGCCGCACACCTGGCAGCCCACGGCCCGGTACAGGTGGTCGGGCATCTCCTGCCCGAGCCCCTCCCAGCCCATGGCCACCAGCTGCTCGTGGTCCACCGGGTAGGCCTCCTTGCACCGGTCGCACAACTTGCGGGCCAACCTCTGGGCCACAATGCAGTCCAGCGCGCTGCCCACCAGGAAGGGCTCGACCCCCATCTCGATCAGGCGGTTGGGCGTGGTCGCCGAGTCGTTGGTGTGCAGGGTCGAGAGCACCAGGTGCCCGGTGAGGGCGGCCTCGATGGCGATGGTGGCCGTCTCCCGGTCACGGATCTCGCCCACCAGGATTATGTCGGGGTCGGCACGCAGGATGCTGCGCAGGGCGGCGGCGAAGGTGAGGCCGGCCTTGGTGTTCACCTGGACCTGGTTTATGCCCTCGAGCTGGTACTCGACCGGGTCCTCCACCGTTATGACGTTCTTGGTGGCCTCGTTCAAGATGTTGAGGGTGGCGTAGAGGGTCGTGGTCTTGCCCGACCCGGTCGGCCCTGTCACCAGCACCGTCCCATAGGGCTTGGTATAGGAGGCGGAGTAGCGGGTCATGTTCGCCGGTAGGAAGCCCAGCTCCGACAGGCGCAGGTTGGCCGTGCTGTTGTCCAGGATCCGCATGATCACCTTCTCCCCGTGCACGGTGGGGAGGGTGGCGACCCGCAGGTCCACGTTGCGGCCGTCGATGGACGTGGTTATGCGGCCGTCCTGGGGCACGCGGCGCTCGGCGATGTTGATGTCCGCCATCACCTTGAGGCGGCTGATGATGCCGTTCTGGATGTTGCGCGGCGAGCGCATCGTCTCGTGCAGCACGCCGTCGATCCGGTAGCGCACCCTTACGTCCTTGCCGGTGGGCTCGATGTGGATGTCCGAGGCCCGGTCTGTGATGGCCTGGCTGATGAGCAGGTTGACCAGGCGCACGATGGGGGCGTCCTCACGCACCTCGCGCACGTTGGACAGCCGGTCGTCCTCCGCCGGGCCCGAGCTCGCCGACGCCTCGGCACTGATGTGCTCGGCCTCACTGTCCTTGCGGTGGTACTTGTTGATGGCGGCACCGACCGCCTCGGCCGTGGCCACCACTTGGCGCACCTCGGCGCCGGTGATGGCCCGGATGTCGTCGATGGCGAAGACGTTGGAGGGGTCCGCCATGGCCACTATCAGGCGCCCCTCCCACCAGCCGATGGGCAGCGCCAGGTAGCGCCTGGCCAGCTGCTCGCTCACCAGCCGGGCGGCCGAGGCGTCCACGGGGTAGGTGGCGAGGTCGACGAACTCCAGGCCCAGCTGTTCCGCCAGGGTGCCGACGAACTGTTCCTCGGTGAGCAGCTTGTCCTCGATCAGGACCCGGGCCAGGTTGACCCCTCGCTCGGCGGCCCGGCCAAGGGCCTCCCCGAGCTGCTCGATCGTTATGATCCCGCTCTTGACCAGTACGACGCCTAGCTGTTCGTCCTCAGAAAGCGCCCCGTCGCGGTCACGCACCCTCGTGTCCATGGGCTCCCCTCGAGCACTCGTGCACCATCCCCTGGGAGGTCGGCAGGTGCCGTGCCCACATTGAGGTAACTGGGCCGGTTGGCCCTGGCGGCAGGTGCCAGGCGCCTTGGGCACCGAAATCGGCGAAGATGACCGTTCCGTCCCCCCCGGGGCGCGCCGGGCTCTCCCCCGCCCGCACTGCGCCGGGCAGTGCGCAGACGCGCCGGAGCCGCTCCGGGCGCCAGGCATGGACAACGCCTGGCCCGGAGCGGCTCAGTTACGCGCCGCGCCCAGGAAACGCAGCAGGAGCCCCCGGTTGACCGGCTCAGCCGACGCAGGCGTCGCCTCGTCCGCTTCGGCCCCCACCGTGGCCTCCTCAGGGGAGAGCTCGTCGGAGACCTCGTCGTCCTCCCAGACCCCGGAGAGGTCCGGCACCCGGAGCTGGCCGCTCTGGACCGGCTCGGCCGGCGCCTCCGCCGCGGGCTCAGGCTCATCCGCGGGAGCCCGGCGCAGGTTCGCCGTCACCGGCGCTGTGCTGCCGGCGACCACCTCGACCAGGTCAAGGTCTGCCAGGTCCCTCACCACCCGGCTGCCCTCGAACTCGCTCATGTCAACGGCTGCCAGCACCTCGGCTACGGAGCTTCCCGCACCCACCGCAGCGACCACGGCCCACTGCTCGGGGCTCAGCACCACCGCCGCCTCGACCCTGGGCCGCAGGCTCACCCTGGCGTCCAGGGAGGGTACGACGGCGCAGATGGCGTCCCACTTGGACAGGCGGGCCTGCGCCTCCTCGAGCACCTGGCCCACCTCGGTGGGAGCAGTGGCATTGGCCGGCTCGGTCCCGGTCAGGAACCTGAAGCGGCCCTCCTCCAGGCGCAGAAGGCCGAAGAGGGCGTCGACCGGGGTCTTGGCACTGCCCACGTCGAAGCCGGCGACCTGGCCCCCTTGGAACCAGATGCTGCCCACCCCCCCGCCGGACTCCACGCGCAGCTCACCGGTCTTGGCGGTGACCGACAACAGCCCGAGCACATCGGGCAGGGCAATCGTCTGGAGCGTACCTTCAAGCGACACGGCAACCTCCGGCTCGTCTGCCTGTACTTCGGCAACTTCTTCGCCCGGGTTGAGAAGTCCCGGCAACCCCCGGCCCGCGGCCGGGCCCCGGCTCAGACGAGCTCGACCGGCCCCGCCCCCCGGGCCAGGGCGTGAGGCCCCGACAGCTCCGCCCGACGGCGCAGCTCGCGCAGGGCGGCCATGGACATGGCCTCCACCGGGGGCTCACGTCCGGTCCAGGTGCGGAACTGGCGGGCGGCCTGGTGGATCAGCATGCCCAGGCCGTTGCAGGTCCCCGCCCCCCGGCTGCGGGCAACCGCCAGCAGCGGCGTGGTGGCCGGGGCGTAGATGAGGTCGGCGACCATCTGGCCCGGGCCGAGGTGCTCGGGGGCCAGGCCCAGCATCATCCCCCCGGGCGCTCCGGGCTCCTCCGCCACCCCCTCCATCCCCACCGGGGTGGCGTTGACAACCAGGTCGGCCTCGGCCGCCTGCTCGACGCGGCCAGCCGCTCCCCGCGGTCCCGCCAAAGCGGCCGTGGCCGCCGCCACCTCCTCCCGACGGGCGACCACCACTACCCTGGCCGCCCCTGCCTCGGCCAGCGCCAGCACCACGGCCCTGGCCGCCCCCCCGGCGCCCAGGACCAGGCAGGTCCGGCCCTGCGGGTACCAGCCCTGGTCGGCCAGGGAGTCCACGAACCCGGGACCGTCGGTGGTGTCGCCCACCAGCTCCCCGTTGAGGTTGGTGACGGTGTTGGCCACCCCCAGGCGTTCGGCCACCGCTGACAGGCGGTCACAGGCCGCAGCGGCGGCTGACTTGTGGGGCATGGTCACCGAGAGCCCGCGGATGCCGAGGTCGACCATGGCCGCCACGGCCGCACCACCCCGGCCCGCGGGCACCGGGAAGGCCACGTAGGCCCAGTCCAGGCCCAGTTCGACCATGGCTGCGTTGTGCAGCACGGGCGACAGCGAGTGCTCCACCGGGTCACCGATCACGCCCGCCAGGACCGTCGTGGCCGACGGCCAGGCCCCCATGCTCCCACCCGGCCGCGGGCCCTGTCCCCTCCCGTCGGCGCTCAGCACAGCTTGGCCGCCCGGCACTCGGCCTGCAGCTGGGCGAACTGGGCCTGGTCGGCCCCGAAGCCCATCTTGCCGTCGGGGTTGACCTCGACCCAGTACAGCAGGTCTGTCTTGGGTGGGTTCATGGCCGCCTCCAGGGACGGGACGCCGGGGTTGGAGATGGGGGTCGGCGGGAGCCCCTTGTTGAGGAGGCTGTTGTAGGGGTTGGGTGTGGTCACGTCGACCGGGCCTCTCGGGTCACCGAGCCCGTACAGGAGGGTGGACTCGGCCCCGATAGGCATACCCAGTCGGAGGCGGTTGTATATGGCACTGGCGATCGGCCCCCGGTCGACGGCCAGCTTGGCCTCCCGCTCGACGATGGACGCCACCTCCACCACCTCGTAGGGCGTGACGTGCAGCCGGGCCGCAGCAGCGCTCAGTCCCAGTGCGGCGGCGTGCTGGTCAAAGGTGGAGACCATGTACTGCACCAGCTGGTCCGCCGTCTCCCCGGCCGTCACCGGGTAGGTGGCAGGGAAGAGCAGGCCCTCCAGGCTGGAGGTGCCCGCAGGTTGGTAGGGGGACCGGACCTGGCCTCCCAGGGCCGCGGCATCGAACTGGGCAGCGGAGATGCCGACGTGCAGCCGGGCCAGAGCCTGGCCGATCTCACGCGCCGTGAAGCCCTCGGGCACCACGAGCTTGTAGCTGGCAGCGTACGGCCCGGCCTGCAGCGTGGCGATGGCCTTGGCGTAGGGCTCGTTCGTGCGCATGCGGTAGGAGCCGGCCTGAAGGGTACCGGCCCCCTCGAGCTTGAGGTAGACCTCCCAAACCGTCGGACCGTGGATCACGTCCCGCTCGGCCAGGATCTGGCCGATCCGGTAGGTCGACGCCCCGCTCGGGATGCTCACCGTCACATAGCGGCCGAGGGGGCCCGAGGGGTTTATCTCCCCGTTCACGTGGAAGAAGCCCACCACCCCGAGCACGACCACCACCACCAGCGCCCCCACGAGGGCGCGCAGCCAGTGCCGGGGCCGCCGAGCCGCCCTGGGGGCCGTCCGGGCGTACAGGCCGGGGTACGGCACAGAGCGGCCGCCGGGGCCATCGTCCTCTGCCGGGGCCTGTCCTTCATCGCCCGGGCTGGCGTCCTCCGGGTCGTCCTGACCGGGCCCGGGCGGCAGGGGCCCGTACCCGTCCTCACCGTCCAAGTCGTCCCCGTACCCGTCGTACACGTCGCCGTCGTACGCGTCGTCCCCGTACCGGTCCTCCGGGTACCTGTCCTCCGGGTGCACCTCGCCTGGGTACGCCTCGCCTGGGTACGCCTCGCCGCCATTGTCGAAGTCCCCGTGGGCGTACCCCGTCCCCGGGCCCTCCGGTCCCTCCCGCCCAGGCTCGGCTGACCCCTGCGCCGGGGCTCCTTCGTCCGTGACCGCTGACCTCAGCTCGCCGTAGTCCTCGGTGCCGTAAGCGGCCGCGGGCTCCCCCGGGACGACCTCCAGCGGGGTAGGGCCCTGGTCGGAGGCCTCCCGCGCCTCTCCGGGGCGCCGGCCCCGGCCCCGTGCCCCGGCACCCTCCCCCGGGACGCGTCCCACCTAAGCCGTGCCGGCGGAGCGGCCCGACGGCTCGGGTACCGGCGTACCGGCTGAGAGCACCCGGGCCCTCTGGCGGTCGAGCCAGGTCTGCAGCACGGCCGTGGCCGCGATCTTGTCGACCACGGCCCTTCGGGCTGCCGGACGACGACCCCCGGCGGCCAGGGCGCGCTGGGCGATCACAGTGCTGTACCGCTCGTCACAGCATTCAACGGGCACGGCGAGCGCCCGGCGCAGCTCGTCCACCTCGGCCTGCACGGCGGTGGCAGCCGGCCCCGCCCCACCCGAAAGTGACAACGGCATGCCCACCACGACAAGGTTGGCCCCGGTCTCGCCCACCACCTCAGCCAGTCCCCGGTGGTCCTCGGCATGGGTCTGGCCCCGGTGCAGCACACAGAGGGCGCTCGCCACCCTGCGCTCGTCGTCGGACACCGCCAGGCCGATCCGCCGGCTGCCCAGGTCCACTCCGATTACCCGCCCCGGTCGGAGGGCCATCTCGCCCAGCCCTCGTGTCTGCACTACTGCTCCTCCTAGGTCCCTACTTGCCCGTCAGCTGTTGCTCGGCCCCGGCCAGGGCCTCGTCGAGACGTGCGACGTCCCTGCCCCCGGCCATGGCGAGCTCGGGGTTACGGCCGCCACCCCCCCCGCCCACCAGGCGCGCCGCAGGTGCCACCAGGTCTGGCGCGCTCACCCGGAACCCCTTGGCCACGGCGGCCACCAGGGACACCTTGCCCTCCTCGGGGCTACCCCCGAGCATCACCGCCTCGACCCCTGCATGGGAGAGCACGGCGCCTGCCAGCTCGCGCAACGCATCGGGGCCCAGCCCGTCCCGGCGGGCCACGACCACGCCGGCACCGGCGCCCGCCGCCAGGGCCGCCGCCTCGCCGGCGAGGCCCGCCTGTCGTGCCGCCCGCAGCTCCTCGTGCGCCGAGCGCAGTTCGCCCAGTCGGCGCTCCAGGGCACCCGCCAGGTCCTCGGGCGTGGTCTTCAACAGCTCGGCCGCGTGGGCGAGCCGGGCTTCGTTGTGCCGCAGCCGCTCCAGGGTGGCCGTACCGGTCAGCGCCTCCACCCGCCTGACACCAGAACCGATGGACGACTCGGACACGATCTCCAGGGGCCCGATCATCCCCAGGCGTTCGACATGGGTCCCGCCGCACAGCTCGACCGAAGAAGCCCCGGCGTGGACCACACGGACGTGCTCACCGTACTTCTCCCCGAAAAAGGCGATGGCACCCCTGGCCTCCGCCTCGGCCCGGGGCATCTCCTGTGTCACGACGTCCATGTCGCCCAGGATCTGGGAGTTCACGAGGTCCTCCACCCTGTCCAGCTCGGCCCTCGTGACACCCGAGTAATGGGTGAAGTCGAAGCGCAGGCGGTCCGGTGCCACCAGGGAGCCCTGCTGCTTGACGTGGGTGCCGAGCACCTCACGCAGCGCCCAGTGCAGGAGGTGGGTGCCGGTGTGGTTGCGCTTGATGGCCGCCCGGCGTCCGGCGTCGACCGCCGCCGATGCCTCCTGGCCGGGCATGAGGGTGCCCTCCTCGACAACGGCCAGGTGCCGGTGCAGACCGGGCAGGGCGGCGGTGGTGCCGAGGACCCGGGCCCTGCCGGTCGCAGTCGATATGGTGCCGGTGTCGCCCACCTGCCCGCCCGCCTCGGCATAGAAGGGGGTGCGGTCCAGGAACACCTCGACCTGCCCAGGCTCCGGCCCGTCCAGCACCGCCAGCACCCTGCCGTTGTCATCGAGCTTCTCGTAGCCACTGAACGCGCTGGGCCCGAACTGCTCCAGGATCTCCCTGTAGTCGGCCCCGTTGGCCGCTGCAGCCCCTTCAGCCTTGGCGCGCCCGCCCTCGCGCGACTGCTCCCGCTGGCGCTCCATGGCGAGCGTGAAGCCCTCCTCGTCCACGGAGGCCCCCCGACCGGCGGCGATCTCCCTCGTCAGCTCGATCGGGAAGCCGTGGGTGTCGTGGAGGCGGAAGGCAGTCTCGCCTCCGATCAGCGCTCCCCCGGTCAGCTCGCCCTCCAGCAGTGACATCCCCGAGCGCAGGTTGGCCAGGAACCGCTCCTCCTCCCGGGCAGCCACGGTGGCGACGAAGTCCGCATTGGCCACCAAGCCGGGGTAGGCCGGGCCCATGACCTCGACCACTGCCTGGACCAGGCCCGGGCACACCGCCCGCTCCGTCCCGAGCAGGTTGGCCCGGAGCACGGCGCGACGGATGATGCGCCGCAGCACATAGCCCCGGTCCACGTTGGAGGGCACCACACCGTCTGAGATCATGAAGGACATGGTCCGGGCATGGTCGGCCAGTACCCGCAGCGCCACGTCCGCCTCGGCCGCCTCGCCGTAGCGCCGACCGGTCAAGGCCTCGGCCCGCGAGATGAGGTCCCGCAGCACGTCGGTCTCCCAAACCGAGGGCACGCCCTGGAGCACGGCGAGCATGCGTTCGAAGCCCGCTCCGGTGTCGATGCCCGGCTTGGGCAGCGGCACCAGCTCTCCGTCGGGCTGGCGGTCGTAGGTCTGGAACACCAGGTTCCACAGCTCGACGAAGCGCTCCTCGCCGCCCCCTACCGGGCCGCCGTCGGCCCCCCACTCGGGGCCCCGGTCGTAGTGGAGCTCGCTGCACGGCCCGCAGGGGCCGGTGTCCCCCATCTCCCAGAAGTTGTCCTCGCCCGTGCGCTGGATGCGCGCCCGGGGCACGCCGATGGCGTCCGCCCACAGGTCCGCCGCCTCGTCGTCATCGGTGTGGACCGTCACCCAGAGCCTGTCCGCCTCGAGGCCCAGCACCTCGGTGAGGAGCTCCCAGGCCCAGGCGATGGCCTCGGCCTTGAAGTAGTCACCGAAGCTGAAGTTGCCCAGCATCTCGAAGAAGGTGGCGTGCTTGGTCGTCCGCCCGACCTGCTCTATGTCGTCGTGCTTGCCCCGGACCCGGACGCACTTCTGCACGCTGGTGGCGCGCTTGTAGGGCGGGGTCTCCTCACCCAGGAAGTAGGGGATGAACTGGTTCATCCCCGCATTGGTGAACAACGGGGCTCGGGGGTGGTGAGGGACAAGGCCGCCCGAGGGCACCTCGGTGTGGCCGCGCTCCACGAAGAAGTCGAGGAAGGCGCGACGAAGCCCGTTAGCGTCCATACCCCCACGTTACTCGGGCGCCCTCCGACCATCCGGTAGGGCCCGAGCAGGGGGACGGACCGCTCAGGCCAGCCTGGCTACGGCCACCACCTTGCCCGCCGGCCCGACCAGGCGGGCTTCGACCAGGCGCCCGGCCGGTTGGCCCACGCTCGCCGCCCACGCCCCCCGCCCCCCGGAGAGCCAGAAGCGGCCCAGGGTCAGCACCGGCCCCCCCTCCTGCACCACCTGGCATTGCAGGCCGCCCTGCCAGGAACGGTTGTCCACCCACATGAACAACCACGTGGGGTTGCCCGCGTAGACCAGCACCCGGCCCACCGCCTGCCCGTGGCTCACAAACGACGCCGCCTGCAACGCCGGGCCGAGCGCCACCGACCGGGCGGGTGGCGCGGGCCGGCCGGCGAAGCCTCCACCGGCCGCGTAACCACCGGCACCGACCACCAGTGCCACGACGGCTGCCGCGGCCAGCACCCGGGCACGGGCGGCGCCCGGGCCAACACGAGCGGGCCGCAGGCGCCCGCCCCGGCCCTGACGGCCCGGCCGACCGGGCACGCCCAGCGCGCCGCTCTTGCCCACCGGAGCGGGTGAGGAAGGGGGCGCGAACCGGCCCACGACACGCCCTTCGAAGCCTGCCGGCGGTTCCACCTCGGGAGCCAGGCTCAGCAGCTCATCGGCTACGCCGGCCAGCGCTTCGACCTCGGCACTGCAGCGGGCGCAGCCCTCGACGTGACCGAGCACCGCCTCGCGGTCCTCGCCCGCCAGTTGCCCGAGGGCCAGCTCCACCAGCCAGGGGTCCGCCTGGCTGCACGCCGGGGACAGCGGTCCCGGCCCGCTCAACGCGCCACCTCGGCTCCGGTACCGGAAGGCCCTGCGGCCTCCCTCAGCCTCTGCAGGCCCCGCCGTATGCGCGTCTTGGCCGTGCCCAGCGGCACCCCCTGGGCACGGCCCACCTCTTCGGCGGTGTAGCCGTAGACCACGGCCAGTACGACGGCCCTGCTCTGCTCGGGTGGCAGGCCGGCGAGCACCCCGGCCAGACGGGCCCGGGTGTCGGCTCCCTCGGCCTGCACGTCGGGCTGGCGGGCGGGGTCCACCAGGGCCGCCTGCGCCAGCTGCACCGGGTCGGTCACCAGCGGCCGGCGCACCCGAAGGGCGTCCACAGCCAGGTTCCTGGTTATGGCCAGCAGCCAGGTGCTGGCTGAAGCCCTTCTCCGGTCGAAGGCCCCGGCGTGGCGCCAGGCCCGCAGGAAAGCCTCCTGGGCGATGTCCTCAGCCAGTGCGGCGTCCCGCACCATGCTCAGCGCCAGCCCGTACACGCGGCGCTGGTGACGGCGTACGAACACCAACCCCGCATCCTCGTCGCCGAGCGCCATGGCCGCCAGCAGCGCATCGTCGCTCACCCCGCTCTCACCGTGGCGGACCTCCTGCAGACCAGTGCTAGCCGGCACACATTTCCTACGTAGCAGATGAGCCGACGGTTTCACAGCCTCCCCCCGTCCCGGGGCAATCCGAACGCACCCCTCCTGCGTAACTGATGGCTACCACGCACACCACCGGGCACCCGCCCAGACCTGCGAGCCCAGAGCGAGAAGCCCAGAGCGAAAAGCCCGGAGCGAAAAGAAGGAGCAGAGAACCGATGGCCCCGATCACGCCAGGTACGACGACGCAGGTGCTGCCCCAGGCCGGGCCCGAGCGGCCCGGGCCCGAGCGGCCCGGGCCCGACCGTGGCCGCCACGGGCGGCGCCGTGGCCCCCTCCGCACCGTGGGCAGCGGCGCCACGGCCGTGGCTGCGCTGGTGGCGAGCGTCTCACTGTCCACCGGTGGCCCGGCGGCCGCCGCTGCCCACCCGGCGGGAGCGAGCGGGCCAAAGGTCACCGTCCGGGCCGAGAAGCTCGGCAAGTACGGCCAGGTGCTGGTGGACCAGGCCGGCCAGGCGCTCTACTACGACACCGCCGACCACCCGCCTCGCACCTGGGCCTGCAAGGGCGCGTGCCTCCAGGCCTGGCCGGCTCTGGTGCTGCCCAAGGGACAGACGGGCCCTGCCCACGCCCCCGGCCTGAAGGGCCTCTCGGTACTGCACGGCCCTTCCGGCGCCCAGGTCGCCTGGCACGGCCGGCCCCTGTACACCTTCGTCGGCGACAAGCCGGGACAGGTCAACGGGCAGGGCTTCAAGCACGTCTGGTGGGTGGCGCAGCTTGCGTCGCCGGCCAAGGCCACCACCACCGGCCATGTCTCGAGCTCGGGAGGGGGCAGCTCGAGCGGCTGGTAGCCCGGTCGGCCGCTGGCCCGGGCGCCGGGTCAGGCCCCCGGGCGTCGGGCCGGGATGCCCCGTGGCCGGGTGGGCCGGGGCGCCCGGCGGCCGGCGGCCAGGGCTGTGGGCACCGACGGGCCGACCTCTATGGGCGGGCCACCGCCGGGGACGAGCCCGAGCGGGCGCCCGGTGGCGCTCCTGGCCGCGCTGCCCTGCAGGCGCGACCGCAGCTCGTCCTCCCGGGTGGCCATCTCGAGGCGCCCCTCCTCGACGCCGAGACGCAGGTCGGAGAGCTTGCTCTCCACCCGCGAACGCGCCCAGGAGGCTGCCTGGCTGCCGGCCTGGGCTGGCAGCCTGCCCACGGGCAGGTAGCGGGCCAGTGCGGCCTTGGCCCGGCGCTCGGCCCACTTGGAGGTACCGAGCCCGGCCACCACACCGACCCCGAGCCAGGTGAGGCGCTTGAACACGCTACGGCTCCACCGGGCCGGCCGTCACCGCTTGCCCCGCCGGCTCCGGGCGGCCCGCCCGGTGGCCGCCTGCACGGTGCCTGACCGGGGCACCCCGGGGCCTCCGTGCAGCGCCCGAGCTGCACGCGCACCCCGTGCCGCCTCCCCGCCGCGGGCCACCCGGGCACCTCGGGCCAGCCCGCTGCCCAGGGCCACCAGCTTTATCAACGGCTCGCTCACCACGCCCCCGACCAGGCGCGACGCCGAGCCGACAGCCTCGCTGATCACCTCGGCGCTGCCCACCATGCGCTCGACCCGCTCAACCTCCAGGCCGGCTTGCGCTACCGCCTCGGACAGCTCGGACAGCAGCCCGACCGCTTCCTCGGCCAGTTCGGCTGCCTGGCGACGCAACTGGCGGGCAGCCCGCAGCATGGACAGCGCCGTCGCGGCGAGCGCTACCACGACCAGCGTGGACAGCACCGAGACCCCGACGGCGACGGGGTCGGTGGTGGCGAGCGGCAGCCCCGGCATCGACCTAGGAGCCTACCCCGGGACCGCCACCCGTCCCTGTGCCCGGAGGCACGGTGCCGGCGGGCCCCCCCGACGGCCCGCCCGGTTGGTCGGCCCCGGGCGACGTCGCCTGCCGGCGCACGTCACGGCCCCGGCCGGTGGGCGACCAGTAGGTGTGGCCCTCCAGGTGGTCCGGGCGGTACTGCTGGTCCGCCCACGCCCCGGGCCGGTCGTGGGGGTACACGTAGCCGCGGCCGTGCCCCAGTTTGGCTGCCCCCTTGTAGTGCGCGTCGCGCAGGTGGGCGGGCACCGTGCCCCCCGCCCCGGGCGCCGGCGCAACTGCGTCCTGGCGGGCACTCCCGAGGGCGAGCGTGACCGAGTTCGACTTGGCAGCGTTGGCCAGGTACACGACGGCGTGGGCCAGGTTGAGACGTGCCTCGGGCAGCCCCACGAACTCCACGGCCCGGGCGGCGGCGTCGGCCACCAGCAGGCCGAGGGGGTCGGCCATGCCCACGTCCTCACTGGCGAGGACCACCAGCCGGCGGGCGATGAAGCGGGCGTCCTCACCGGCTTCGAGCATGCGGGCCAGCCAGTACAGACCGGCGTCGACGTCCGAACCCCTGATGCTCTTGATGAAGGCGCTGATGACGTCGTAGTGCTCGTCCTCGCCGTAGTGCAGCGCCCGGGTGCTGCGGGCGGCCTCCACGTCGCCCAGCTCCACCCGCTCCCGGCCGGCCGCACCGGCCAGGGCCATGGCCACCTCGAGCCCGTTCAGTGCCGAGCGGGCGTCCCCCTCCACCAAACGGGCCAGCAGAGCGAGCGCGGCCTCGTCGGCCTCCCGGCCCTCCCGGCGCAGTGCCCGTCGCAGCAGCACGCCCAGGGCCTCCTCGCCCAGAGGTTCCAGACGGAACAAGCTGCTACGGGACAACAACGGCCCGTTCACCGAGAAGAAGGGGTTCTCGGTGGTGGCCCCCACCAGCGTGAGCTCACCCGCCTCCACCGAGGGGAGCAGGGCGTCCTGCTGCGCCCGGTTGAACCGGTGCACCTCGTCCAGGAACAGGACGGTGCCCCGGCCCTGCTCGGCCAGCAGGCGTCGGGCGGCCTCCACCGTCTCGCGGACGTCCTTGACGCCCGCCGACACGGCCGACATGTCGACGAAGGCGCGTCGGGTCGCGCCCGCTATGAGCCGGGCCAGGGTGGTCTTGCCTGTCCCCGCCGGGCCCCAGAGGATGGCGGAGCTGAGCCGGTCGGCCTCGATGAGCGCCCGCAGCGGCCTACCCGGCCCCAGCAGGTGCTCCTGGCCCACCATCTCGTCCAGGGACTGCGGCCGCATGCGCGCCGCCAAAGGCCCGGACCGGGCCAGGCGTTCCGTCAGTGCCGCATCGAAGAGATCGGGCTGCCCTGCCCCGCTCACCCGGCGCGCCCCGGCTCAGGCCGGGCCGCGCCCGCCCTGGCCGGGCAGGGCGCGGTAGGCGTCGTACACGCTGTCAACCCGTTTGAGAGCGCTCAGCACCGACTCCAGGTGCGCGGGGTCGGCCAGTTCGAACTCGAAGCGCATCTTGCTCACCCTGTCCGCCCCGGTATGGCTCTCGCTGCGCAGGATGTTGAGGTGGTGGTCCGAGAGGACCTTCCAGATGTCGACGCCGAGGCGGGTCCGGTCCAGGGCCTTGACCTCCAGGGCGGCGAGGAAGCTGCCCGGGCGGTCCCTGTCCCACTCGACCTCGATCAGGCGCCCCCCCTCCGCCGCCGCCAGGGACGCAGCGTTCGCGCAGTCGCTACGGTGCACGCTGACGCCACGGCCCCTGGTCACGAAACCGATGATCTCGTCACCGGGCACGGGCGTGCAGCAGCGGGCCAGGCGGACCATGACGTCGTCCAGGCCCTCCACGTGCAGGCCCATACCCTGGCGGCTGGTCGCTCTCCGGGGCTGGCGCACCGTCGAGGGCAGCTGCAGGTCGTGCTCGCCGCCACGCAGGTCCCTGGCGAGGCGCTGGGCGACCGCCTGGCCCGAAACGTGGCCCTCCCCGATGGCTGCGTAAAGGCCCTCCAGGTCGGAGTAGTGCATCGCCTCGCTGACGCGCTTGATGGCCTCGGAGCCCATGAGCTTCTGGAGCGGGAGGCCCTCCTTGCGCAGGGCCTTGACCAGCTCCTCACGGCCCGTCTCCATGGCGTCCTCGCGCCGTTCCCGGCTGAACCACTGCCGGATCTTGTTGCGCGCCCGGGGCGTGACGACCAGGTTCAGCCAGTCCCGGCTGGGACCGGCTGAAGGCACCTTGGAGGTGAATATCTCCACGCTGTCGCCCGAGCTGAGCTTGGAGTCCAACGGCACCAGGCGGCCGTTGACCCGGGCACCGATGCAGCGGTGCCCGACCTCGGTGTGGATCGAGTACGCGAAGTCCACCGGTGTGGCCTCCACGGGCAGGGCGACGACGTCGCCCTTGGGGGTGAACACGAAGACCTCGTCGGTCTCCAGGTCGAGCTTCAGGCCCTCGAGGAACTCCGCCGGGTCCGTGCTCTCGGCCGACCAGTCGACGATCCTCTGCAACCACGCCACGTCGGCAGCCGAGGCGTTCTCCTTGTAGCCCCAGTGGGCGGCAATGCCCCGCTCCGCCCGGCTGTGCATCTCCCAGGTCCGGATCTGGACCTCGAGGGGCTTGCCCTGGGGGCCCACCACCGTCGTGTGCAGGGACTGGTAGAGGTTGAACTTGGGCGTGTTTATGTAGTCCTTGAAGCGCCCCTGGACCGGCGCCCAGGCGCCGTGCACGGCACCCAGGGCAGCCCAGCAGTCCTTCACGGAGCCGACGATGACCCGCACCCCGACCAGGTCGTAGATCTCGTCGAACTCCTTGTTCTTCAGCACCATCTTCTCGTAGATGGAGTACAGGTGCTTCGGCCGGCCGTAGACGGTGGCCTCGATGCGCGCCGCCGCCAACCGCTCCTGCACCTGAGTTATCACCTGGGCCAGGTAGAGGTCCCGCTCCGGGGCCCGGGAAGCCACCATCTGCTCGATCTGGGCGTACCGGCGGGGGTGCAGCGTGGCGAACGACAGGTCCTCCAGCTGCCACTTGATGTCGGCGATGCCGAACCGGTGGGCCAGGGGGGCGTAGATGTCGAGGGTCTCCTGCGCGATGCGCTTCTGGCTGGCCTCGGGCATGGCGGCCACGGTGCGCATGTTGTGGAGGCGGTCGCCCAACTTGATGAGCAGGACACGGGGGTCCTTGGCCATCGCCACCAACATCTTGCGCATCGTCGCGGCCTGGGCGGCGGCCCGGGAACCGAACGACACCCGTTCGAGCTTGGTCACCCCGTCCACGATCTGGGCCACGGCCGGCCCGAACGACGACTCCAGCTCCTCCAGGGAGACCGCAGTGTCCTCGACGGCGTCGTGCAGCAGGGCGGCGGCAAGCGTGACGTCGTCCATGCCCAGCCCGGCCAGCACTGTCGCCACCGACAGGGGGTGGGTGATGTACGCCTCACCCGACCGGCGCACCTGGCCCTCGTGGGCGCGCTCGGCCGTCTCGTATGCCTTCACGATGAGGCTGGCGTCGCCCTTGGGGTGCCGCTCCCGGTAGGCCTGCAGTACGGGGGCCAGGTCCTCGGAGGCCCATCCCCCCTGCTTGCGCCAGGGCAGCGCACGTTCAACCGCCGCCCTGCCCTTTTGAGGACGCTCGATTGTCGTCATGGCCTGCCCGCCTCCACTCAGCGCGCCTGGCGCACCCCGGGCCGCTCCGCCCGTCGGCGCGCCCGCCCCTTCACTCGTAGCTCACGAGGGCCGCCACAGGCAGCGACCCCAGCTTGGCCCGGCCACCCAGGAAGCCCAGCTCCAGGACGCAGCCGAAGCCAACGGGGCTCGCCCCCAGGCGGCCCACCAGACGGCACGTCGCAGCGGCTGTGCCCCCCGTGGCCAGCACGTCGTCCACGACCAGTGCCCGCTCCCCCGGGCCCAGCGCGTCCCGGTGGACCTCCAGCGTGTCGCTACCGTACTCGAGCTGGTAGGTGTCCGAGTACACCGCAGCAGGCAGCTTGCCCTTCTTGCGGACCGGTACAAAGCCCGCACCGAGGCGGTAGGCGACGGGCGCGGCGATGATGAACCCCCGGGCCTCGACGCCGAGCACCTTGTCCACCCCCAGGTCCTCGAACTGCTCGGCCAGAGCGTCGACGCACGCCGACAGGCCCTGGGCATCGGCGAGCAGAGGCGTGATGTCCTTGAAGGTCACGCCGAGCTTGGGGAAGTCCGGGACGTCCCTCACCAGGTCCTTGATCATCGCCACGGCGTTGTCCATGCTTAGAGCGTACTACCGGGCCCGTGGGCCGCCGTCCTGCCTGGGCGCGGCCCAGGACCGCTCAGCGGTGCCGCGGGACCTTGCGCCTGGGCGGGCCGGGCCTGCGGGGCACGCCGGGCCTGGCGGGCACCTGCCCGCTCCCGGCCTGCCCGGGGTCGTCCGCTCCGTCCGCGCCTCCCGTTGACGCGCCGACGGACCGGCCCTGGGTGCCACCGGGCGCGCCCGTCGGCCCCGGGTCGTGGCCGGCCAGCGCACCCACCTCCTCGAACGGCGCACCGAGGCCCGCCAGGGGGGCGACGCCCGTCCCCGTGCCCGCCAGGGCGTTGCGCTCGGCGGAGCGGGAGCCGACGAAGGACCCGCCGACCACCGTCTCAGGCGTGAGCACCTGGCGCGACTGGGGGTACGCCGCCAGGCGGCGCCGGATCTCGACATAGCGCGGTTCGCGCTCCTTGAGCAGGGCGAGGATGGGAGAAGCGATGAAGATCGAGGAGTACGCCCCCGACATGAGGCCGATGAAGAGCGCCAGGCCGAAGTCGTTCAGCGCGCTGGCCCCCATGATCCACGCCCCGATGACCAGGATGCAGAACACCGGCATCACGGCAACGAACGAGGTGTTGATGGACCGGGCCAGGACCTGGTTCATGGACAGGTTGACGACATCGGTGTAGGTGACCCGGTTCGTCGACGCCAGGCCCCGCGTGTTCTCCTTCACCTTGTCGAACACGACGATGGTGTCGTAGAGGCTGTAGCCGAGGACCGTGAGGAAGGCGATGACCGTGTCCGGGCTGACCTGGAACCCCGACAGGGCGTAGATCCCGACCGTCACCAACATGTCGTGCAGCAGCGCGACCAGGGCGCTGATGGCCATCTTGGACTCGAAGTACACGGCGATGGCGAGCGAGATCAGCACCAGGAACACCACCACCGCCTCGACGGCCTTGCCCGTGATCGCGCTGCCCCACGACGGGCCGATGGCATTGATGTTGATGTCCTGCTTGGGCTTGTGGCTGATGCCGGCCAGCTTGTCGGTGACGGCCTGGACGAGCCCGGTGTCGCTGGTGATGGTGGCCGGCGCCTGTACCTCGATGTTGACCTGGCCCGTCTGCCGGTTGGTCAGCCGGGTGATCGTCGCCTGGTCGAGGCCGTGGCCCAACGAGCCCACAGCGCCCCGGACGGTGGCCACCGAGGCATTGGTGGGGACCTGCCACACCGTGCCACCCCGGAAGTCGATGCTGAAGTTCAGGCCCCCGACCCCCAACGCCACCAGGCCCACCACGATGACCGCACCGGAGGCCGCGAACCAGTACTTCCAGCGGTTGATGAAGTCGAAGTGGGTCCGGCCCTGGTAGAGACGACGTACGGCGCCGCCGCCCACCCGGGAGCTGCCCACGGTCTGCACGCTCATTCGGCCCGTCCGTTGGTGCTCATGCTTCGTAGCCCCCTGCCCCGAGGCCGCGGCCCACTCCCAGCACGCCTCCTCCGGTGAGGGCCGAACGCCGGCCCATGAGGATGACCAGGGGGCGGGTGAAGAAGTAGGTCGTCACGACGTTCAAAAGGGTTGCCAACCCCAGGAAGAAGGCGAACCCCCGCACGTCCCCCACGGTGAGGATGTACAGGACCAGGGCTGCGATGAACGACGAGAAGTCAGCCGCCAGGATGGTCCTGAACGCCCGGCTGAAGCCCTTCTCCACCGACGCCCGCACCGTACGTCCGCTGCGCACCTCCTCCTTGAGGCGCTCGAAGTACACGACGCAGGAGTCGGCGGTCACGCCCACGGACACGATCAGCCCGATGACCCCGGAGAGGGTGAGAGCGAGGCCGTTGGTCTGGCTCAGCAGAGTGGTTATGGAGTACAGCAGGGCCCCTGACATGCAGATCCCGAGCACCACCACCAGGCCCAGGGCCCGGTAGTACACGAGCAGGTAGATGAGCACGAGCAGCACCGCCACCGCACCCGCGATGGCCCCCGCCTTCAGGGAGTCCGTGCCGATCTGTGGTGACACGTTGCTGATGTTCTGGGCCACGAAGCGCACGGGCAGGGAGCCGTAGTTCAGGGCGTTGGCCAGGTCGGTCGCCTGCTGAGAGGTGAAGGGGGCGCTGGTCGAGCCGCTGATCGTGGCGCTGCCGGGGAACGACGCCGCCTCGATGGCGGGCGCCGACTCCACCGTGGCGTCCAGCTCGATGGCCTGCTGGGCACAGAAGGGGGGGTTGCTCGGGTTCTGCTGGTAGCAGGCGTAGTGGGCAGCGGCGTACTTGTTGAACTCGTTCGAGCCCTTACCGGTGAAGTTGAGGACGACCTCCCACTGGTCGGTCTGGGTGTTGACCTCGGCGGCCGCCGAGGCCACGATCGAACCCGTCATCTCGGCCGGGCCCAGCACGTAGCGGACGGACGGGTTGTAGCGGCCCTTCACGTAGTCGGCATAGAAGGGCAGGACGACGGTGTCGGTGCGGTTGTCGGCGGACGGCGGCGTGAGGCCCTGGGCATTGCCGTTGGGGGGGACGTAGCGCGACTGCTGCGTCGCCGACATGCTGCAGATCTGCGAGGCCAGCGAGGTGGTCGTCGTGGTGCTGGGCACCGTCGTGCTCGTCGTCCCGGTGCTCTTGGCCCCGGTGCTCTTGGCCCCGGTGCTCGTGGTCGTGCGGGGCGCCGCGAGCGGGAAGGTGGCCGAGGCCAGCCTGGCATCGGCCGCGCCGAGGTGAAGCTGGGCCGCCGCCTTGTGGGCCGCCTTGGCCTTTGCCTTGGCCGGGACGGTTGTCGTCGTGGCCACCGGCGTCTTGGCCGTGCTGCCGGTGGAGGTGGCCGGGACGTAGGGGCTGATCAGGCATTCGACCGGGCGGAAGAAGAGCTGGGCCGTCTCGCCCACCACGCTCAGGACCTGGGTGTCGTTACGCGCCCCGGGCAGCTCGATGACAATGTTGTTGCCCTGCTGGGTGACGTTCGAGTTCGACACACCGAGGCCGTTGACCCGGTTGTCGATGATGGTCACCGCCTCCTGGAGCGTCGTCGAGTTGACCCTGCCTGTCGGCTTCTCTACGACCGACACGCCGCCCTTGAGGTCCAGGCCGAGCAGCGGGGCCTTGCCGGCGAGCACCGTGGCGCCGATGCTGACCACGGAGATGAGGATCATCAAGGTTAGGGACCACACCAGTGGCCGGGAGCGCATACTGCCTAGCGCTCCCCGCTCGGCGGCCACATGCCGTCGGTGGCGCTCTGACCGGCAGCGCCGTTGCTCGCCTGGCCACCGCCGGCCTGACCGCTGTCTGCAACGTCGATCACAGGCCCGGCGGTGGGCGTACCGGCCGGGGGGCCACTGGAGGGCGCCGGCCGTCCGAAGGCACCCCGCCCGCCGGCACGCGCCTGCTGGCTGGCCACGAAGGCGGCCCGCCGCTGGACCGCCTGGTTCACGAACTGCACGACGACGCCGGGGGAGACCTCTACGTCCACCTCGGACTCCCCGATCCTCACCACCGTGCCGACCATCCCCGCAGCGACGACCTCGTCGCCCAGGTCGAAGGTCTTGGCCTGGCGCATGGCCTGCATGCGCCGTCTCTGGTTGGGCCGGATGCGCACGAAGTAGAGCACGCCGAAGAGGATGATGACCACCAGCAGCAGGTAGGAACCGGAGCTGTTGGTCGCGGTCCCTTTAGCTGTCGTGCTGGTGGTGCCAGCCGCGATGAGCTGGAGGACGCTATGGGTAAGGTGCATGTGAAGTCAGTAGTCCAGGGGTGAAACCGACGGGCCTCACGGTGAGGTCCCCACTAGGCAAAGCCTCAGCCTAGTCGTTCCCGGCGGGCCCTTCAGCGCACCTGACCGGGCCCCGGGCGGGGCCCTCGGGCTCCGCAGGCCAGGCGGGCGCACCGGCCGGCGCCCAGACAGCTGCCACCTGCTCCGCAAAGGCGGCGAAGCGGTGCCCCACGACGGCCTGCCTGGCCTCGTCGCACAGGCGCAGGAGCCAGGCCACGTTGTGCAGGCTCACCAGTCGCCCGGCCGTCGGCTCCCCCACGTTGTAGAGGTGGCGCAGGTAGGCACGGCTGTGGCGGGCGCACACCGGGCACGGGCACGACCGGTCCACGGGGCTGTCGTCCAGTGCGTACCGGGCTGCCTTGACGGCCAGCTTCCCCTCCGAGGTCAGAGCGGTCCCGTGGCGTCCCAGCCTGGTGGGCAGGACGCAGTCGAACATGTCAACCCCGAGCCCGATCGCCACCACGACCGACCAGGGGTCCCCCACCCCCATCAGGTACCGCGGGCGGTCGGCCGGCAGCTCGGGGAGCGTCGCCGCCAGGGCGCTGACAAAGGCCGCCGGCGGCTCGCCCACGGCCAGCCCACCGATGCCGTAACCGTCGAAGCCCAGGGCCGACAGGCTCCGGGCGTAGGCAGCCCGGAGGTCGACCTCTGTCCCCCCCTGGACGATCCCGAACAGCTGCTGGCCGCCTCCGGGGTGCGCGTCCCGCGCCCGGGCCGCCCAGGCCAGCGTCCGTTCGCCTGCCTGCTCGAGCACCTCACGTCCGGCCGGGAGCTCGGTGCACACATCGAGCACCATCTGGATGTCCGCTCCGAGCAGCTGCTGGACGGCCACGGCCGACTCGGGGGTGAGGCGCCGCCAGGAACCGTCGTAGGAGCTGCGGAAGTCCACCCCGTCGTCGTCCACCCGGCTCGGCAGCGACATCACCTGGAAGCCGCCCGAGTCGGTGAGGAAGTGGCCCGGCCACCCGGTGAAGCCGGGCAGGCCGCCCAGGGCCGCGACCACCTCGGCGCCGGGACGGAGCATCAGGTGGTAGGTGTTGGCCAGGACGACCTGGGGCCGCAGGAGGTCGAGGTCGGCAGCTGACATCAGCCTGAGCGCGCCTCGGGTGCCTACCGGCATGAAGCACGGGGTGACCACCTCGCCCCTGGCCGTCCCCACCAACCCGGCCCGGGCGGCACCGTCCGTGGCCTGCGCCCGGAACACCTCAGGCCCCTGAAGGGGCGGCCCGGCCGCCGCGGTCCACCAGCATGGCGTCGCCGAAGGACAAGAACCGGTACTTCTCGGCCAGCGCTACCTCGTAGAGCTGACGCCAGCGGGGCCCGGCGAAGGCCTCCAGGAGCACCAGCAGGGTGCTGCGCGGCTGGTGGAAGTTGGTGAGCAGCACGTCGACCACCGAGAAGCGGAAGCCCGGCTGCACGAACAGCTCGGTCCTACCGCTCAAGCGACCGGTGGTGGCTGCGGACTCGAGCGCCCGCACGGTCGTGGTCCCGACGGCCAGGACGCGCCGCGCCGCCTGGCACGCCTCCCAGGTGGCCGGTGGCACCTCGTAGCGCTCGGCGTGCATGGTGTGGTCCTCCACCGGGCCGGCCTTGATGGGCCTGAATGTCCCCAGGCCCACGGCGAGGTCGACGCCGGCCACCCCTGCTCCGGCGGCACGGCAGCCTGCCAGGACCTCCTCGGTCAGATGGAGGCCCGCCGTCGGTGCGGCGACGCTGCCCGGGTTGTCGGCGTACACGGTCTGGTAGCGCTCGGGGTCCGCCAACGGGGCCCGGATGTAAGGGGGCAGGGCTACTGTCCCGAAGTCCCCCAGGTCGGGCACGAGGCTGCGGACCACCCGGTTGCCGGCCTCCAGCCGCTCGCCCACCTCGAGCACGGCCCGGCCCCCCCGGGCGTACAGGACCGTCCCGGGAGCCAGCCGCCGGCCCGGGCGTACCAGGGCCTCCCAGGCACCCGGCTCCCCCGGGACCGGCTCGAGCAACAGCACTTCGGCCGCCCCACCGCTCTGCTTGGCCAGCCTCAGACGGGCGGGGAGCACCCGCGACGTGTTGAGGACCACGAGGTCACCCGGCCCCAGGAGGGACGGCAGGTCGGCCACGCTCAGGTGGCGTACGGTGCCCCCCAGTGCCACGAGCAGGCGGGCAGCGTCCCTTTGGGCCAACGGGTGCTGGGCGACCTGCTCGTCCGGCAGCTCGTAGTCAGGCGGCTCCACGACCTACCCCCACAACCCGGGATGACCGGCCTCGGCCGGTGACAGCGGTTCCACACCCAGATGGGCGAACGCTGCCGGAGTGGCGACGCGGCCCCGTGGGGTGCGCATGAGCATACCGAGCTGGAGCAGGAACGGCTCGTAGACGTCCTCCACCGTCTCGGGTGCCTCCCCGACGGCCACCGACAACGTCGACAGCCCCACGGGCCCTCCGCCAAAGCGTGTGCACAGCGCGCTCAGCAGCGCCCGGTCGACCTTGTCGAGGCCCAGCTCGTCCACCTCGAACAGGGCCAGGCCCTCGCTCGCCACGGCCCGGTCGATCGAGCCGTTGCCCCGCACCTCGGCGTAGTCACGCACCCGCTTGAGGAGCCGGTTGGCCAACCTCGGGGTACCGCGTGAACGCCGCGCCACCTCGACCTCGCCGCCACGGTCGATCACCGCCCCCAGCAGGCCCGCCGAACGCCTCACGATCAGCTCGAGGTCGGCTGCCGAGTAGTAGTCCAGTCGCGCCACCAGCCCGAAGCGGTCCCGGAGCGGCCCGGTGACCAGGCCCGTACGGGTCGTGGCACCCACCAGGGTGAACGGTGGCAGGTCGAGGCGCAGGCTCCTCGCCGCGGGCCCCTTGCCCAGGACGATGTCCAGCTGGAAGTCCTCCATGGCCGGGTAGAGGATCTCCTCCACGGGCCGGGCCAGACGGTGGATCTCGTCCACGAAGAGGACGTCGCCCTCGGCCAGGTTGGTGAGCAGCGCCGCCAGGTCGCCGGCCCGGGCCAGGGCGGGCCCCGAGGTGACGCGGAACCCGGCGTTCATCTCGTTGGCCACGATGGCGGCCAACGACGTCTTGCCCAGGCCCGGCGGCCCGGCGAAGAGCATGTGGTCGACGGGCTCACCCCGGCGGGTGGCCGCCTCCAGCATGATCGACAGGTGCTCCTTCAGCTGCGCCTGGCCCACGAACTCCCCGAGCCGGCGGGGACGCAGCGAGACCTCCTCGGCCATCTCCAGGGGGCCCGCCGCCGGCCCCAGGAGCCGGCCCTCCACGTCCACGTCCACGCCCACCTGCTCCAGCCCCCGTGCCTCCAGCCCCGTCGGTGCCTCCGCCCCGGCCTGTGCCTGGTCACCGTCCGGGGCGTCCCGGCCGGGGGCGCCCACCCCGCTGCCGTACCGGTCGCCCGCAACCGGGCCGGTCATACCCGGCCGGCCAGTTCGCGCAGTGCGTGGCGCAGGAGCTCCTCCGCCGTCCCCTCGGCGGGAAGGCGGGCGAGGACCTGCCTCACCTCGTCGGGGCCGTAACCGAGGGAGCCGAGCGCCACTTTGACCTCGTCCCGCTGCTGCGCCCGGTCCGGCGCCGCGCCCGCTTCGGGTGACCGCCCGTCGCCGGGGCCGGTGCCCGTCTGAGCGCCGGCCTCCGGGACCGCCGGCAACTGCGCAAACCGGGTGGCAAGGTCGAGCACCAGGCGTGCGGCTGTCTTCTTGCCCACGCCGGGTACCACGGTCAGGGCGTCGAGGTCCTCGTCGGCCACGGCTCGGCGCAGCGCCACCGGCGACAGCGCCGACAACAGCGAGACCGCCAGCGACGGGCCGACGCCGTGGGCCCCCAACAGCAGCTCGAAGCAGTCGCGCTCCTCCCGGGTGGAGAAGCCGTAGAGCACCAGGGCGTCCTCCCGAACGTGGGTGTGCACATATAGGAAGACCGGCCCGCCCAGGTCCCCGGCCCGGCCCGCCACCCCGGCCGGCACCTGCACCCGGTAACCGACCCCGCCTGTCTCGACCAACAGCTCCAGGCTGTGGTCGGCCCGTACCGTCCGCTCGAGGAGCGACCCCCGCAACGAACCGATCACGACCGGCCCTCGGCTGCCACGGCCCTGCCCGTCGGCTGCCGCCCCGAAGCGGGCAGGCGGAGCCGGCGGCCCGGGCCGGGCCCGGCGCCCGCCGGCAGGACGGCGCCGGGCCGCTCAGAGCCGGGGGCTGGTCGGGCGAGGGCAACCGCGGCCCTCTCCGCCGCGGCTACCAGGGGCGCCACTGCCAGGTGGCACAAGGCCAGGGCCAGGGCATCGGCCCGGTCGGGGGGCGAAGGCTTCTCGGGTAGGCGCAACAGGGCCTGCACCATGCGCTGGACCTGTTCCTTGCCGGCGCCGCCCCAGCCCGTCACGGCCTGCTTGACCTCGTTGGGGCTGTACTGGACCACGGGCACGCCCCGCTCAGCCGCCGCCACCAGAGCCAAGCCGCTCGCCTGCCCGACGGACATGGCGGTCCTGGCGTTGGCCTGGAACAGCACCCGCTCGACCACCACTACGTCCGGTCCCGTCCGGCGGAGGAGCTCACGCAGCTCCCCGGCCAGCTGCGCCAAGCGCGCGGGAAGGTCCCCACCCGGCGGGGTGGTGATGACGCCCGAGGCCACCACCTCGGGCCGGGCCCCGACCTGGCGCACGGCGCCGAAGCCGCAACGGCTCAGACCGGGGTCTATGCCCAGAACGAACACAAGTTCGGACCTTACCAGGCGGGGCCGGCGCCCCCGGGTAACCCGGCCCCGCCTCGGCGTAGCAGCAGCCGCTCAAACCTCGACGAGGTCGAGAACGGAGTCGGGTATGTCGAAGTTCGCGTAGACGTTCTGGACGTCGTCGTGGTCGTCGAGCAGGTCGATCAGACGGAGCACCTTGCGGGCGTCGCTCTCACTGGAGATGGGCACCGACTGGGACGGCAGCATCGTGAGCTCGGCGTTGGCGGGCCAACCCTGCCCCTCGATGGCACTGCGCACCGCAGCCAGGTCCCCGGGCGGGGTGATGACGTCCCAGCCCTCGCCGTTGTCCCGGACGTCATCGGCACCGGCGTCCGCCGCCACCAGGGTCAGGTCGTCCTCCGCCAGGCCCGGCGCCCTGGTCACACTGACCACGCCTTTGCGCTCGAACTGCCAGGACACCGCGCCCGGTTCGGCCATCGACCCCCCGTTCTTGCTGAAGACGGCCCTTATGTCCGCTCCGGTGCGGTTGCGGTTGTCGGTCAGGCACTCGACGATCACCGCCACACCGCAGGGGGCGTAGCCCTCGTAGGTCACCTGCTCGTAGCGCACGCCCTCGAGTTCGCCCGTGCCCCGCTTTATGGCCCGCTCGATGGTGTCCAGAGGTACCGAGGAGTCACGCGCCTTCTGGAACATGGTGCGCAGCGTCGGGTTGGCGTCGATGTCGCCGCCACCTTCCCGGGCGGCCACCTCCACCTGGCGGATCAGCTTTGCGAACAGCTTGCCCCGGGCCTTGTCCAACGCGCCCTTCTTGTGCTTTGTAGTGGCCCACTTAGAGTGCCCTGACATGGTCCTTCCTTGCTCTGGCTGGCCCTGTTGCAACTGGCCTTGTTCCGGCTGGGATGTTGCTGAGAAAAGCTGCGTGCAGACGGGCGTCGCCCACCAGTTCGGGGTGGAACGAGGTGACGAGCACCTGGCCCTGACGGCACACGACCGGCCGCACGGTGCCGTCCGCCATTTGCACCGAGGCCAGGACCTCGACGCCCGGGCCCGCCCTCTCCACTACCGGTGCCCGGATGAACACCGCATGGAGGGGCCGGTCCAGGCCCACCACCTCGAGGTCCGCCTCGAACGACTCCCGCTGCCGGCCGAAGGCGTTGCGCCGTACCGAGATGTCGATGGCACCCAGGTGGTGCTGGTCGGCACGTCCGTCGAGCACCTCGCTGGCCAGCAGCACCATGCCGGCGCAGGTGCCCAGTGCGGGCAGGCCCCGGCTCAGGCGTGCGACCAGAGGGCCGAGGAGGCCCGAGCTCTCCAGTAGCAGGGACATGGTGGTCGACTCGCCTCCGGGCAGGACCACCGCGTCGGCCCTCTCGAGCTCGCTCGGCCCCCTTACCGGGTAGGCCTCCACACCCAGCGAGCCCAGCAGCTCGATGTGCTCGCGGAAGTCACCCTGCAGGGCGAGAACGCCCACCCGGCCGGTGAAGGCAACCCTGGGCGCCACCACCTGGGGGCACCTTTCCCACGGGGCCTACCAGCCCCGGTCGGAGAGCCTGGTGACCACGCCGCCCGACTCCTCGCCGCGCATGGCCTCTCCCAGGCCGCGGCTCACCTTGGCCACGATCTGGTAGTCCTGGTAGTGCGTGGTCGCCTCCACGATGGCCCGGGCGAAGCGGGGCGGGTCGGCGGACTTGAATATGCCCGACCCCACGAAGACGGCCTGCGCTCCCAGGTGCATCACCAGGGCCGCATCGGCCGGCGTGGCGATCCCCCCGGCACAGAAGAGCGGGACGGGGAGCTCCCCGGTGGCCGCCACCTCGTTGACGAGCTCCACCGGTGCCTGCAGCTGCTTCGCCCAGGCATAGCGCTCAGCCGGGTCCGCCTGGGTGATCTTGCGGATGTCACCCAGGATCTGGCGCAGGTGGCGCACCGCCTCCTTGACGTCACCGGTGCCCGCCTCCCCCTTGGAGCGGACCATGGCCGCCCCCTCGGAGATACGCCGGAGCGCCTCGCCCAGGTTGTTGGCACCGCAGACGAACGGCACGGTGAACGGCCACTTGTCGATGTGGTGCACCTCGTCGGCCGGGGTCAGCACCTCGCTCTCGTCGATGTAGTCGACGCCCAACGTCTCGAGCACCCGGGCCTCGGCAAAGTGGCCGATCCTCGCCTTGGCCATCACCGGGATGCTCACCGCCGCCTTGATGGCCTCCACCAGCGCCGGGTCGCTCATCCGGGCAACGCCTCCGTCACGGCGTATGTCGGCCGGCACCCTCTCCAGGGCCATCACCGCCGCCGCCCCGGCCTCCTCCGCCACCACGGCCTGCTCGGGGGTGACCACGTCCATGATCACGCCGCCCCGTAGCTGCGTGGCCAGGCCCCTCTTGACCAGGGAGGTGCCGGTGGCCCTCGTGCCCGCCGGCGCGCCGGCCGCGCTGTTGTGTCCCGAGGTCGCCTCGGCTGGGTCAGTGGAGCTCATGACCCACGATCCTATCGGCCGGGCGCCCCTGGCCTGCAGGGGTTTGGGCACGCCCAGGCCCGGCCTCAGAGCTCACGTAGCGCTTCGACCCGGTCCTGCAGAGGGGCCCACTGCCCGGCCCCGGCCGAAGGCTCGGCGAACCAGAGGTGGGCGGTGACCCGTGAGCCCCCGCGCACGTAGGTGCCCTTGTCCGCCATCTTCTCCAGGGCCGAGACCAGTCCGGGCGGGTAGCGGGTGAAGCCCACCGCGGCCCTGTCCATGGCGGTCACCGGTTCGGGGGGTGCCAGCAACGTGGCACCTATGCCCAGCGTGGCCACCGTGACCGTCGCCGGGAGCATGTCGTAGCAGCGGATACGTGTCAGCTGCTGGGCCAGCACCCCTTCCAGCTCCATCCGGGTCATCTGGTCGAGGAGGCCCTGGGTGACCACGAGGGTCGCACTGCGTCGACGCCGGCCACAGACGGCGGCGTTCAGCGCTCCCTCCGCCCGCACCCGTAGCTCGGGCTGACGGACGCCGACGCTCACCCGCAACCCCTCGACCAGGTTGAACAGCCTGGCATGGCGCACCGGGTCCGCCGGCTCACCTCCGAGCGCCCGACGGGCCAGGGGGTCGGCCGCCCACCACATGGCCACCCCGAGCACCACGCTGGCGAGGACGAAGCTCACAACTCCGAAGGGCCAGCTGGTCGCCCACCACACGATCAGCCCGACGGCAAGGCCGAGGGGGACGCAGCACACCGCGACGAGGGCGCCGCCACGGCGGCGATTGGAGATGGTGCGGCCACGGAGGGGGTCGGCAGGCATGACCCCACCGACTCTAGACAGCCGCGCCCGGGCGACGGCCAACCCGGCCCGGGCCTGCCCGCCTCACCCCTCCCGCCGGGCCCCCGCCGTCGGTCAGGGCCGGTGGGCAGCCCCGTTGTCGGCGGCGCGGACCAGCGTGGGGCCGCCGAGCAGCATCTCGTCCACCATGCTGGCGGGTACCGGCCGGCCGAAGTGGTAACCCTGGCCGTGCTGGCAGCCGAGCGACTTGAGGACCTCGGCCTGCTCCGCCGACTCGATCCCCTCGGCCACCACCTCCAGGCCGTACGAGTCGGCGATGGCCAGGATCGCCATGACCACGGACAGGTCCTGGGGGTCGGGCAACTGGGCGGTGAACGCCTGGTCCACCTTGATCGAGCTGGCCGGGAGGCGCTTCAGGTAGGCCAGGGAGGAGTACCCGGTCCCGAAGTCGTCGATGGCGATACCGAAACCCCAGTCCCGCAGCTCCTGCAGCACCGACCCGCCGGCCGTGGCGTCCTCCATCACGGCCGTCTCGGTCACCTCCAGGGTCAGCGAGCCCGGCTCGAGGCCCTGGGCGACCAGGGACCGCACACTGCGCAGCAGGCTCCCACCACGCAACTGCTTGGGCGAGACGTTGACGGTCACCTTCAGGCCCGGGAGCAGGCGGGACCACTGCTTGGCCCGGGCGGCAGCCTCTCCGAGCACCAGTTCGCCGATCTCCCCGGCCAGCCCGAGCTCCTCGGCCAGCGGTATGAACTCCTTCGCCGGGACCACGCCCCGGGCCGGGTCCTCCCAGCGTACGAGCGCCTCCAGGCTCACCATGGCCCCGTTGTGGAGGTCGAAGATGGGCTGGTAGTACGGCACCAACTGGTGAGCTTCGAGGGCCATGCGCAGCAGCCGGGACACCTCGGCCCGTCGCTCCAGAGCGGGCCTGGTACGCGGGTCGTAGCGGCCCACGGTGCCCCGCGAGCGCTCTTTGGCCTGGTACATGGCTGCGTCGGCCTGGCTCAGCAACTGGGCCACCGACGAGCTTGCACAGCCCTTGACCACCCCTCCGCTCAGGCTCACCCACAGCTGACGGTCGGGCAGCACCACCGGCTCGGCGAACGAGCGCATTATGTGCGAGACGATCACGTCCAACTGCGAGTCGTCGCGGATGTCCTCGCAGAGCACGACGAACTCGTCGCCGCCCAGCCGGGCCACGGTGTCCATGGAGCGCACCGACTGGCGCAGCCGGGCGGCAACGGCGCGCAGGAGCCGGTCGCCCACCTCGTGCCCGGCCGTGTCGTTGACCGTCTTGAAGTGGTCGAGGTCGAAGAAGACCAGCCCCACCGAGGTGCCCTCCCGCCGGCAACGCTCGAGGGCGTGGGCCATGCGGTCCTCGAGCAGGCTCCGATTGGGGAGCCCGGTCAGGTGGTCGTGCAGGGCCTGGTAGGCGAGCGCCCGCTCGGAGGCCTTCTGCTGGGTTATGTCACGCACCACCTGGTAGACGCCGATCACCCGGCCCGCGCCGTCACGCAGGGGGGCGAAGCTGACCGAGACCTCCACCCGGGAGCCGTGCTTGCACATGCGGACCGTCTCCACCCGGTTGACGACCTCGCCCGCCCATGCCCGCTCGAGCAGCGCTTCCGCCTCCTGGCGGTGCTCATGGGGCACGAGCATGCTCACCGGGCACCCGATGGCTTCGGCCTCCGCCCAGCCGAAGAGGTCTTCGGCGGCATGGTTCCACAGCTCGATCACCCCCCCCGGGGCCACGGTGACGATGGCTTCGTCGCACTCGGTGGCAATGGCGGCGAGCAGCGCCTGGCGCTCCGTGTGGACCGGGAGCTCCCCGGGTGCCTCGGCCGTCAGCACGTAGAGGCGTTGTTCCCCCCCGCCCACGAGGCTCTGCGGGCTGAGCGACACGTCCACGGCCCGGCCGGTACGTGCCGACAACCGCCACAGCGAACGGCCGAGCCGGCCCGTGCGCTCTGCTCGGCGCAGCGCCTGCCTGGCCGCCGGGCGCTGGCCCTCCGCCACCAGGTGGAACACGTCGGTACCGAGCAGCTCCCCGGGCCTCACGCCCAGCTCAGCCGCCAGGGCATCGCTGACATAGGTGACCCTGCCCGCCCTGTCGACCAGCGCCAGGGCCGGCTCGGCGCGGCCGGGCAGGTCCTCCTGGCCGCCCGGCCCGCCGGCCGTCACGCGCTCATCCACGGGGTGCTCCCGGGCTGGGCCGGCGGTGGCGTCGTGCGGCCCCAACAGGCCTTGTCGTGGGTCTTCGAACGTACAGACGGTCTACCCTACAACCACTCAGAGCATGCGTCCCACCACCCATGCGCACCGGGTTGCGAAGTGTGCGAAACACCGGTGGCCCCGACGGGCTGCCCGGCGCCACCAGGGACAGCCGGCACCCGGGACGGGCCCCGATTTTGCCCTCCGGGCCGGGCCGGCCTACACCATGACCTGCACCCGACGATATATACACGGTGCAACCGGTGAGCACGGACGCGCGCCAGGTTTACGAGGGTTTGCAGGGACGCACGATCGGCATCCTGTCCTCCCTCGTGGCAGGGCCATATTTCGGAGGACTGATATCGGCGGTGGCCGCAGCGGTGGCGCGCGCCGGCGGGCACGCCGTGGCCCTGCAGACCCAGCGGGGCGACTGGCGCGACCGGCACCACCACGGGCCTGCCCGGGCATGGCCCGTGGCCTGGGAGGCCGCCGACGGCTTCGTCGCCCTGATGGACTCTGCCGACCCGGACCTGCTCGCCCGCGTCCGCTCCGCAGGCAGGCCCGTCGTCAACCTCTCCCACCCTGACCCTTCCTTCGCCTGCCCCATGGTCGTGCCCGACAACGCCGGCGGGGCACGCAAGGTTGTGGAGCACCTGGTGGTGGAGCACGGCCACCGCCGGGTCGCGTTTGTCGGCGACCTCTCGCTGTTCGACGTGAGGGAGCGCTTCGCGGGCTACCGGGCCGCTCTCGCCGACCACGGCATCGACCCCGGCCCGGCTCTTGTGTACGTGGCGCCCAACAACGGTGAGCACGGCGGACGGATCGCCGCCCGCGCCATGCTGGAAGCGGGCCTCCCGAGCACCGCCCTGGTGGCAGCGACCGATGGCAACGCCCTGGGAGCGCTCGGCGAACTGATGGCGGCCGGTCTCTGCCTGCCCAGGGACCAGGCCGTGGTCGGCTTCGACAACACGCCCGGCGCCGCCCTCTGCTACCCCGCCCTGACCACGGTGAGCCTGGACTACGACCTGATGGCCGCCCGCGCCGTGGAGCTGCTGGCCCTCTACCTGAGCGGCGGCACCGTCGCCGAGGACAGCTTCGCGGTCGGCGCCGCGCTGTTGGTGCGGGAGAGCTGCGGTTGTGCCGGCAGCGCCGATGATGTGGGCGTCGAGCTCGACGACGGGGACGCAGTGGGGTCGTTCGTCAGGGCGCTCCAGGCACCTGCGCCGGAGGGCACGGGGCCCCATGCACCGGAGGGCCCCGCCCGCCTGGTCGCCGGCACCACCCCAGCCCAGAGGGGACGCGCCCCGGGTGAGCTGGCCCGGGCCATCGCGGCGGGCTTTACCAGGGCCGTCGAGGCCGAGCCGTCCCCCCTGGAGCTCCTGGAGCTCGGCCAGCTCGCGGCCCGGCTGCACGGGCCTGGCGGCGAGGCCGGCTCCCTGCGGGCCATGGCCCTGGCCACCCGCCTGGCGCGCCGGCTGGAGCAGGGTGCCTCACCCGAGGCGCGCCGCCGGCTCGACCGCTGCCTGCAGCACGTAGCGGCCGGCATCTCCAGGGCGGGGGCGCTCGAACAGGTGCGGGTCAACAAGCTGTTCCGGGAGCAGGTCGGCAACGAGCACGAGATCACCATGCAGCTGCTGAGCACCGACCAGCACGGCCCACGGTCGCTGGAGTGGCTGGAGCTCACCGGGGCCGGCGCCGGGGCCCTGGCGCTCTGGGCCCCCGGACGAGTGGGCGCAGAACTGGAGGTGGTGGGGACCTACGACCGCTCCGGTGAGCTCGACCACCTGGTAGGCAGGCGTTATGAGGCGGCGGCGTTCCCTCCAGCGGGGCTGCTCAGCCTGGGCGCTCTTCGGGATGCCACCCCCGTCACCCTCCTGCTGCCGGTCATGACGGCGACCTCGGACTGGGGGTACCTGGCCCTTGTGGTGCCGGCCGAGCTGACCCTGACCGGTGCCGAGACCTATTCCCAGTGGTCCGCCCTCATCAGCCAGGCCCTCGACTTCGACAGCGCCGTCCGTTCGGTCCAGCAGCGCAAGCGCGAGCTGGCGGAATCGGACCAGCGGGAGCGGGACATGGCCCGCAGCATCCGCCAGAGCGAGGAGCGCTACGCGCTGGCCGCCCGGGCGGCCAACGACGGCCTGTGGGACTGGGACCTCACCACTGGCACCGTCTACTACTCCGACCGCTGGAAGGCAATGTTCGGCTACAAGGCCGCCGCCATCGGCGACAGCCCTCAGGAGTGGTTCGGCCGGGCCCATCCCGATGACCGGCCGGCCCTCATGAGGGCCATCGGCAGGCGGACCGGCGACGCCACGGCGTCCTTCGAGCTGGAGCACCGGATGAGGACGGCCGACGGCTCCTACCGCTGGGCCCTGTGCCGGGGCCTGGTCGTCCTGGGCGCCGAGGGGCGCCCCACCCGGGTGGTGGGGTCCCTAACCGACGTCACGGCACGCCGCTCCCTGGAGGACCAGCTGCTGCGCCAGGCCCTCTTCGACGCCCTGACCGGGCTCCCGAACCGCACGCTGTTCCTGGACAGGCTTTCGCAGTCCATCGCATATGCCCGGCGGGAGCCGGGGTACGACTACGCCGTGCTCTGGCTCGACCTCGACGGCTTCAAGCTGGTCAACGACAGCCTCGGCCACCTGGTGGGCGACCAGTTGCTGTGCCGGGTAGCCGACCGCCTGCGCGCCAGCCTGCGGGAGACCGACACGGCGGCGCGCTTCGGCGGCGACGAGTTCGCCGTCCTGCTCCACGACATCGCGAGCCTCGACGTCGTCGACGCCGTTGTCGAGCGGCTGCAGGCCGAGCTGCGCCAGCCCTATGTCCTGGGCACCCACGAGGTCGTGGTCACCGCGAGCATCGGGATCACGGGCGGGGCCAGCTCCTACGAGAAGGCCGAGGACGTCCTGCGGGACGCGGACATAGCCATGTACCGGGCCAAATCGGCCGGTCGGGCAGGCCACATGAAGTTCGACGCGTCGATGCACGCCGGCGCCGTCAGCCGCCTGCAGACCGAGAGCGCCCTGCGCCAGGCCGTCGAGCGCGGCGCCCTCGAACTGCACTACCAGCCCATAGTCGACCTTGCCACCGGGGCCGTTAGGGGCATGGAGGCCCTGGTGCGCTGGCCCCGCTCCGACCGTGCCCCTCTGCCACCGAGCGAGTTCCTGCCCGTGGCGGAAGAGTCGGGCCTGGTCGTGCCCATGGGCCGCTGGGTGCAGATGGAGGCCTGCCGCCAGATGGCCGAGTGGAAGGCGGCGGGCCTGCTCCCTCCTCAGCTGAGGATGAACCTGAACCTCTCCCACCGGGAGTTCTGGGCGCCGGGCCTGCTGGGCCAGTTGGACGAGGTCCTCTCGGCCACGGGTGTCCCGGCCAACTGGGTGTGCCTGGAGATCACCGAGGACGTGTTCATGCACAAGCGCAACCTGGGCCGGGCACTCGAGATCCTGGACGAGCTGCACAACCGGGGCCTGCAGATCCACATCGACGACTTCGGCACCGGTTACTCGTCCCTCGAAGCCCTGCACCGTCTCCCCATCGACGCCCTCAAGGTCGACCGCAGCTTCGTCGCCAACCTCCCGGACGACAAATCGGCGGAGCTGCTGCGCACGATCGTGCAGCTCGGCCGCAACCTGGGGGTCGACGTCGTCGCCGAGGGCATCGAGACAGCGGGCCAGCAGCGCCTCCTGGCCCAGCTCGGCTGCCCCTTCGGCCAGGGCTACTGGTTCTGCGTACCGCTGCCCGCGGCGGACCTCCGCCGCCTTCTCGCGGGCACCCGGGCCCTGCCCGCCCCGCTCGCCAGCCGCCGCCCGGCCGACCTGGCGGCGGGCACCGACCTGCTGGTGGGCGCCCCCGTGCCGGGCCGGGCCTGAGGCGGCGGCCTGTCAGGCCGGCGTGGCCTTGGCGGCAGCGTCCAGCGAGCGGTCCGCCCTCCGGTTGCGCACCGTGAGCCACCCTGCCGCCGCCCAGCCGACGATCAGGAGTGACCAGTAGCTCACGGCCCGGTACATGAGCGTCGCCGCCGTGGCCTGTGTGACCGGCACACCGAAGCGGGTGAGCACCTCCACCAGGCCGCCCTCCACCAGGCCCAGCCCCCCCGGGGTGACCGGCAGCTCGACGAGCAACTGCGCCGCCGCGTAGGACAGCAGGACGCCCCGCCAGGGGACCGGGCCGCCCACCGTCAGCAGACCCATCAGCATGACCACGGCGTCCATGGCCCAGTTGAGCACCGCAGCTCCCAGGCAGGCGCCGAAGAGGCCGTAAGACGGCCGGAACTCGCTCATGCGCCGCGTGGCCTGCTCGGCAGCGCGCAGGTGGCCGCACAGCGAGGCGGGCAGGACGCGCTCGAGGCGGGCCAGCACGGCGCCGATCACCCGGCTGAGCAGGTCGGCCCGGCGGAACAGCGCCACCGCCACCAGGGCCCCGGCCAGCACGAACGACAGCGACGGCAACAGCGACCAGCGCAGTGGTGAGCCCACGACGACGGCGCCCGCCACGGCAACCGCCGCCAGAGCGGCGGAGGCGATCGCCCCCGCCGACAGTTCTGCCCACAGGCCGAGCGCCCTGGTGGCCCCCAGGCGCTGGTACTGACGGAAGGCGTACCCCTCGGCAAAGAGGGTCCCAGCGGGCAGCGACTGGGCCACCGCATTGCTGGCCATGGTCACCGGCAGCAGCTCGCGTACCCCGACCTCGAGGCGGCCCACCCGGAGCAGCTTCTGCTGCAACCAGGACAGAGCCGTGAGGGAGACGGCCTCGGCGGCCAGGGACACCATGAGCCAGTGCCAGCGCAGGTGGTAGAAGGCGGCGCCCACCTTGCCCGCGTTGCCCCCCGCCCTCAGGATCACGAAGACCGCCGCCAGGGCGAGGACGACCACCTCGAGGACCACCCGGAACAGGCTGGCGTGGCGGCGCCGACGGCGAGCGGGCTCGCTGTCCGGCCCCCCGGCGGGGCGCGGCCCAGCCCCACCGGACCGGCGCTCCCGGCCCTGCCCCGGACGGCCGCCCGGTCCTGGGAAGGCAGAAGAGGCCATGGGGTCACCCTGCCCTTCACGGTTACCCGCGTCGGACCGCACTACAGACGGGCACGCTAGCGCCCGGACGGCCCCGCCGCCCGGAGCAGGGAACGGCCCGGCCCGGGCCCCTCAACCTGAGACTTGCCTGAAGGCTCGCCCCAACTGCGGTCCGCGCCGTCAGCGGGCCGCCCCCCTCGGGCAGAATCAGTGTCGACAACGCGCGCCCCGCTCCGTCCGGGTGCCGCTGACGTCCGATCTGCCAAGGGAGTAGACGAACCCTGCACAACCCGAAATCGGCGTACGCAGCACCTGTCCCCCCGCCGCCACGACAGGCCCCGGGAGCAGCCACGACGACGTTCACGAAGGCCACCACCGGCACAACCCTCTCAAGGCCGGCCCGCCGCAGCCGAGCCAATAGCGTGGACCATCATCACTTCGAGATGCCCCGGTTGCGCGACCTGGCCCGGAGAGCGGCTCCTCAGTTGGTCGAGGCAACCCTCGTACCCCTGGTCCTCTTCTATGCTGCCCTCGCTGCGCTCGGTCCCACCGGCGCCATCCTGGCGGCTCTCGGCTGGAACTACCTCGCCCTGGTGCGGCGGCTCTACCGGCGCGAACGCATGCCCGGCCTGCTCGTGATCTCGACCCTGGCCCTGACGGCAAGGTCGTTGTTGGCCTTGTTCAGCTCCCACAGCCTCTTCGTCTACTTCCTGCAGCCGTCCCTGGCCACCGCCCTGATCGGTGGTGCCTTCCTCCTCTCGGTGCCCCTCGGCCGGCCCCTGGCCGAGAAGCTGGCCCACGACTTCGTGGCCCTGCCCCCCTCGTTCGTGAAGCGCCCCCGCATCCGCCGGCTGTTCGTTCGCATCAGCCTGCTGTGGGCACTGGTCAGCCTGGCCAATGCCGCCGGGACCCTCGCACTGCTCCTCAACGTGCCGCTCGCGACGTACCTGGCCGCCAAGACAGGCGTCTCCTCCCTCCTCACCGGTGCGGGCGTCGTCGTGTCCTTCCTGTGGTTCCGCCGGGGGCTGCACCGCCACAACCAGGAGCTGGCCGAGGGCCAGACCCTCGAGCTGCCCGTGGTGAGCCCTCAGGCCGCCGCCTGAGCCTCAGCGCCCCACGGGACCGGGCCCGGCCCCGGACAGCAGGCCGGTGGCGGCCCACCCCTCAAGCGCGGTCCCAGTACCAGGCGAGGCCCACCAGGCCCGGGCCTGTATGGGCCACCATCACGGCGCTGAAGTCCCCGACGAAGCTGGTCTCGGGCCGCCAGCGCAGCCTCACCCTCTCCACCAGCTGCTCCGCCGTCGCCCGGTCCAGGGCGTGCAGGCCGGCGACGTGCAGGCGCCCCGGCCCGTCACCGGACCGGTCGGCGTCACGGGCGAGCATGGCCAGCATCCGCTCCAGTGCCGCCTGGCGGCCGAGGGCGGGCCTCAGCGGGAAGGCCCGCCCGTGCCGGAACTCGAACAGCGCTCCCAGGCCCAGCCGGCGTGCTCCCGAGGCGGCGATAGCCGGGACGCGTCCGCTCCGGGCCAGGTGGTCGAGGGAAGGCACGGTGGCCACGAGCCGTGCCCGGCGGGCCACCGACCGGGCGAGCTCCGAGACCTCGTCCAGAGAGCGGCCCTGCCTAGCAGCGGCGCACGCGGCCAGCACGACCAGGCCCTCCGCCCCCGCAGCTGTACCCGTGTCGACGACCTCCGTGCGCCCGGCGCGTTGCCTGGCCGCGTTCACAGCCGCCTCGTAGACGCCGCTCATACGGGCCGAGATGGTGAGGACCAGCACCCCGTCCCCATCGTCCGCCTGCTCGCAGGCATCGAGCAGCTGGCCCGGGGAGGGGCACGAGGTCGTAACCCCCTCTGGGCTGCGGCGGAGCACCTCCTCGGTGGGAAGGGCTCCGTCGGGGTGCTCCTCACTGCCCAGGTGGACCCACATGGGCACCACGCGCGCTCCCGCGGCCTGCGCGAGCTCCGCCGGCAGCGAGCAAGCACTGTCGGTGACCACCCCTACGCTCAGCTCGGCCCACCTCCTGCCCCGTTGCGCGCTCCGGGCGCCCGGCTCAGGGTGTCGCGGTCGAACAGGAGCCGGTAGGCATAGGCCCGTACCAAGGGCCTCCGGGCCGGTTCGTTGCCCGTCAACCGCTTCAACAGCACCGGGACCAGCAGTGCGCCTGCGGCGAGGGCACCGGACGGGCCGTGCACCCTGCGGGCCACGGGCACCAGGCAGACATAGGAGGCCAGGCACCCCAGAGCCGTCTCACCGAGGAGACGCCCGGCCACCAGGCCGCCGGCCAGCAGGGCCGCCCCGACGGGGGCGCTCACCAGCAGCGCCCCCATCGAGGGTGCGACCCCCCGCCCGCCGGCCCCTCCGAGCCACGGTGACCAGTTGTGGCCCACGACCGCCGCCGCGCCGGCCAGTGCCCGGGGCCAGGGGGCCTCGCCGGCCACGAACGGCCCCAGCGCCCCCTTGGCCAGCTCGAAGACGCCCGCCACCATCACAGCCCGGGCCCCTGCCACCCGGGCCAGGCCGGTCCCCGAGACGGTCCCCGTCCCCACCTGGCGCAGGTCGGTCCCCCTCAACCAGCGGGCCGCGATGTTCGACACCGGGACCGCTCCGGCGGCAAACCCGAGGAGCACTGCCGCGCCCGCCCGCCAGCCAGGCACGGTGGCCCCGCGCGGACCTGGCCGGGCAGGCCAGCCAGGGTAGGGACGCACTGGGCCGGCCACGCCCGAGGAGGCTAGCCACTGGGGGCCCCGCCGGGCCAGGCCCACTGACTGCTACCACGGTGCGCTGCCCTAAGGTTGAAACGGACGGGCATGCGGCGTGATTAAGGAGCACATATGGGGACCCTGATCGTCGTTCTGGTCGCTGTGCCTGTCCTGGCCGCATCGCTCCCCCTCGCCCGTCGGGCCTGGGGCCGGGGCCGTACCCTCGAGCGGCACCGTCACGCCCTCGACACCCTGGCGGGCATCACCCAGTCCTCAGGTCCCTCGGGGGCCCGCTCTGCCGGGGCCGACGCGGGCAGTGGGAACGGCGCTCAGGCCCACGTCAGGCTGATAGCGGCCCCGGGCGGGGAGCGGGTGCCGGAACGGCTCCCACCGCCCAGGCCCTTGGGTCGCGCCGGCAGCCGGGCCGCGTCACCCTTCCGACGCCCGTCACGCAGCTCGGCCTCGGCGGCGGCCCTGGACGCGGTCGTCGCCAACACCGCCCGTCAGGCCTGGCCCTCCGGAGCCTGCCCGGACGACCCCGAGGCCACCCGTGTACTGCCCGCGGTGCCTCCCCCGCCCGGTGCCGACGCGCCCCGGAGCGGCCGCGCCGCAGGGCGTGGCAACCTGCCTGCGCACCGCGCCCAGAAGAAGGGCGAGCGGCGGCGCCTCATGTACTTCGACGACCTGGCCGCGCCGGGGCCAGGCACCCAAGGGGGCCCCGGGCCGGCCCCGGCCGCCGTCGAGGCCCCGGCCGCGGTCGAGGCCCCAGCCGCCGTCGAGGTCCCGGCCGCCGTCGAGGTCCCGGCTCCTGAGCCTGTCCCTGAGCTCACGGCCCGGGTTGCAGGGCCCCGGGCCGGCCAGGATGCCGAGACAGTCCCCGGGACCGACCAACTGCCCCGCACCGAGGGCACCCTCCCCCCTGGTCCGGGGCCGGCACCAGCCGTCCCCCGGTCCGCCCCCGGTGGCCGTCGCCCGGTCCCGATGAAGCCCGTCCTCGCAGTGGCCGGTTCCGTGGCGCTCCTAGGGGCAGCCACCGTTGCTGTGCTCGCCCTGCGGCCCTCCCCCACCCGGGGTGCGGCAACCTACCCTCGGGCCACGCCCTCCCCCGGCCCTGGCGCCTCGGCTGGCCCTACGACCGGGCGCACAGCCAGGACCACGGCCACGACCGCCCCGCCCACCACCACGACGACGCTCCCGCCTCGGCCCGCCACCCTTGTCTCCAGTAGTGCCGGCACGGCCACCTACCAGCTGACCCAACCATCGGCCTCCATCGTCGTGAGCGCCAACGGGCCGTGCTGGATCGAGGTCAGGGCGGGCAGCCCCAGAGGCCAGGTCGTCTACGAGGGCATCCTGGACGCGGGCCAACGGTCCTCGGTGACCGGCCCGGCGTGGATGCGCCTGGGCGACCCCCCTCACGTGAAGGTGAGCGTGAACGGCACCCAGATGGCGGTGCCCGGCGCCAACCAGGGCGTCCCCGTGAACCTCCAGTTCAGCTTGGGCTGACGGCCCCCCGGGCCGGCACCTGGTGCCGGGGCGCCCCCGGCATCGTCGCAGCACCCGACGGGCCCCGCCCACGGCTGGCCCGACCGCCGCCCTGGTGTGCCTGGCTCAGGCGGCGACCTCGACCAGGGCGTCCAACAGCCGGCCGATGGTGCCGGCGACGAACGAGAGGTGGCCTTCCCCCGCCTCGAGGTAGACGCGGGCACCGGGGGCCCGGGCGGCCAACCACTGCCCGTGCGAGAAGGGGACCATCAGGTCGCGGTCCCCCTGCCAGAGCACCGTGGGCGGAGAGACCTCCTCCACCTCGAACCCCCACCCGCTCACCAGGGCCAGGTTGTCGTCCACCCAACCGTCGGCCCCTCCGCGCAGCCCCTCGTGGTAGGTGGAAGCCATGTCCTCGGCGAACTCGCCGGTGACCACCGCCTTGTCCGCCTCGGCCAGCAACGGGCCCAGCGAGGCACGGACGCCATCGGCTGGCACGCTCACGAGACGGTCGCGGGCCGCCTCCAGGTAGGGACGCAGAGCTGCCTCACCCTCGAGGGCGGCTTCGAAGTGCTCGACGTTGTCCTGGGCCATACCCTCCATCCAGTCCAGCTCGTCCGCGTCGAACGGGGCCACCCCGGCGATCACGAGAGCGGCCCGCACACCTCCCAGGCGGGCAGCGCAGGCGAGCGCATGAGGGCCCCCTCCCGACCAGCCCGCCACCAGGCAGCTGCCGGCCCCCAGGTGCTCCAGGACGGCTGCCGCATCGGGGACGACATCGACCACCCTGCGCCCCCGCAGGCGGGTCGAAGCCCCGTACCCAGCGCGGGCAAAAGTGACCATCCGCATGCCCCGCTCGTGCACAGCCCGCTCGATGGCACGCACCGGCGCCGCGGCCCCCGGGGTCGCATGGAGGAAGAGCAGGGGCAGGGCACCTTCCGGCCCGCTCACCCGTACTTCGAGCTGGCGCCCGTCGCCCATGTCCAGCAGTACCCCGGTCGCACTCACCCGACCGCTCTCCTGCCGGGTGACCCCCGGACAGCCCGGGCCCGGCGCTGCGGCGTGCTGCTCAAAGGGAACCCGCTGCCTCCATCGGAGACGGGGCCACGCTGGGCGGCCCCTGCCGCGACGCCGTCGCCGACCGGCCCGAGCCGCCCGCGTCGGCGAGCCCCGTGATGGCGGCCTCGACCTCGGAGACGATCCTGTCCATGCCCAGGACGATGCTCAGCACGCCCTGGCCGCCCCGCAGGAGGTCGAACAGCTCCTCGCCCGAGTGGGCGAGGACGCTCCGGTCGTCTGCTATCACCAGGCTGGCACTTGCTACGGGTGCACCTGACGCTCGCAGGCACTCGATCGCCCGACGCGTGGAGCGCAGGGAGACCCCGGCGTCCAGTAGCTGCTTGATCACCTTGAGCTGCAACAGGTCGGTGTAGGAGTACACCCTCTGGGTGCCACTGCCCCTGGCGTCGCTGATCGACGGGCGCAACAGGTCGGTCCGCGCCCAGTAGTCGAGCTGGCGGTAGGTGATGCCCACGATGTTGCAGACCTGGGGGCCGCGGAAGCCCTCGTCGGCGCTGCCCGTCCCTGCGACCGGTCGGTCACTGCCCTGGCGCTCCACACGACCTCCCATCGACAGAACGGTAGTTACACCAGTGTGGCCCGCGTCCGGGCAGAGCGCAAGGGCCGGGGCGCCCGGCACCCTGTCACCCGGGTGCCGGACCGGCCGCTCACCCGGGTGAGGGCCTACTTGTCGAAGTCCTCCGGCCGCACGCCCTCGAGGAACTCGTGGAACTGGGCCACCAGCTCGTCGCCCTCGGCCCCCTCCTCCGGCTCCTCCCGCTGCGAGATCACGATGCCTTCGGCGTCGAGCAGAGCCTCTTCGGCGTAGATGGTGGCCCCCGCCCGGATGGCGAGCGCAATGGCGTCCGAGGGCCGGGCGCTCACCGCATAGCTGGTGCTGCCCCGTCGCAGGCGCAGCTCGGCATAGAAGGTCTGGTCCTTGAGCTCGGTGATGACGACGTGCTCGAGGACCACGCTCAGCTCGGTCAGGATGTCCCGCATCAGGTCGTGGGTCATGGGCCGCTTGGTCACGACGCCCTGCAGGGCCCCGGCGATGGCCTCCGCCTCCGGCCGACCGATGTAGATGGGCAGGGTACGGTCCCCGGCCGCCTCTTGCAGGAGCAGGATCGGCACGTTGGCGGGGAGCTCGACCCTCACGGCGGAGAGGTGCATCTCTACCATGTCTGAACGTTACAACCGCCGGCAGCGCAGCCGGCAGCCGCCGGCACCTCTAGCGCAGTTCGCCCAGCGCCGCGCTCAGCAGCGCAGCCCTCAGCTCGCCACCGAGCTGCGAGAGCTCTTCGACCGCGGCCCGGGCCGCCTGACGGGCCTCGGGGTTGCGCTGGCGCACCAGCGGCATGACGACCTGCTGGACCAGGCCAGCCTCACGCTCGGCTGCCCCTTTGTAGGCCCGCAGGTGCCTGGCTTCCACCCCGTGGCGGGCAAAGCCGGCCGCCACCCTGGCTATGACCTCCGCCTCGGCCCCGTAGTAGGCGATACCGCCCCTGGTCCTGGGGGTCACGAGCCCGAACCGCTCCAGCTCCTGCACCATTGCGACGTCCACCCCGGCAGCCCGTACCAGCTCCTCGAGCGACAGCTCGTGGGCTTCGCCGACGGCCTCTCCGCGCTCTTCCCCCGCCCTCGCCCGGCGCCCCTGGGCAGCGCCCTCGGCGGCTGCCCCGGCACGCCCACCTCTTGACCGGCGCTCTCCCGCAGCCTGGCGCGCCTCACCGGGCGCGCCGGCTGCGCTCGGGGCCGGTGCCACCTCGAACAGCTGCCCCTCGCCCGTGCCCGGGGGCACGGGCGCTGGGGCCGACCCGTTGGCCGGTGCGCCGGCCGCCCCGGGGTCGCCAGCCGGTGCCGCCTCGTCTGCAACCGGACGCAGCACCGGCGCCTCGGGCTCCTCCTCGGGGCCCAACTGGTCCGCCTGGCCTTCGAGGCGTCCTTTGATGACCTTGAGAGGCAGGAAAGCGTCCCTCTGCTGGCGCAGCACCCAGCGCAGCCGGTCGATGTCGTCCTCGTAGAACTTGCGGTAGCCAGATGGTGTCCGCTCCGGGTCCACCAGGCCCTGGCTCTCCAGGAACCGGATCTTGGAGATCGTGACGTCGGGGAACTCCTCTTGCAGGAGCGAGAGGACCTCCCCTATCGACAGGTGCGACCTGCTCGCCATGCGCCCCCCGGCCTGCCCGCTCAGGACCGGGCCGGGGCGACCGGACCGGCCCCTTGCCCGTACGCCAGGAAGAGCAGGCGGAACTTCCCCACCTGCAGCTCGTCACCGCTCGAAAGCCTGACCTCACCCTCGGTGCTGCGCCGGTTGACGTAGGTGCCGTTGAGCGAGCCCTGGTCCTCTGCCCAGTAGGCGCCGTCGTGCTGGCGCACCACGGCATGGCGGCGGGAGACGGTGATGTCGTCCAGGAAGACGTCGCTCTGGGGGTGCCGGCCGATCCTGACCACCTCGTCAGGGGTGAGCACAAAGCGCGAGCCGGAGTTGGGGCCCCGGGTCACCACGAGCACCGCTCCGTCCGCACCCACCCCGTGGAGCAGGTCGCCGGCGTCCAACTGCACCGGCTCCCCAGTGGGATCAGGGACCATCACCATGGCCGGGACGGAGGTCGTGGCCGGCTCTGCCGCCTGGACGGGACGTTCGAGGACCGACCCACAGCTCGAACAGAAGTTCGCACCTTCGGGGTTGCGGTGGCCGCAACGGTTGCAGAACAAGCCCGGCCTCAGGGCTCGATGAGCCGGCGGTACTCCGCCGGGCCGAGAAGGGCCGCCAGTGCGTCCGGCGAGCTTGGCTCCATTACGCAGATCCACCCCTCTCCGTACGGGTCCTCATTGACCCTCTGCGGTGCGTCGACCAGTTCCGAGTTGACCTCGACCACGGTGCCCGGCACAGGGGCGTACATGTCGGATACCGACTTCGTCGATTCTAGCTCGCCCATCGACTGGCCCGCCTCCAGCTCTGCCCCCAGCTCGGGCAGCTGCACGAACACGATGTCGCCCAACGCGTCCTGGGCGTAATCGGTGATGCCGAGCCGCACCCGGCTGCCGTCCTGGCGCGCCCATTCGTGGTCGGCGCTGTAGCGAAGGTCCTCGGGAACGTTCACGCTGCCGACCATACCGGGCCGGCAACCCTGCGCGCTCGGCCGGCGCCGGTCACGAGGCCGCAGCACCTGGGCCGTCGAGCCCGGCCCCCGCCGGCGACGGCGCCCCCCCGGCAGGGCCGACGACCTCGTCCCGCTCCCTGATGTAGCCGGCCAGGGCCGCCCAGGCCATCACCTGGCCTCCCAGGGCCAGGGCCCACGCCACCCGTCGCAGCCACCTGGCCGGCCGGTGGGCCGCCGCCGTGCTCTGCAGGAACAGTGGCAGGGCCACCATCATGGCAAAGGCCCCCGCCTTGCCCGTCCGGCTCACCTCCACGGACCGCCGACCGCGCGCAGCCAGCACGACCGCCCCTGCGGCAGCACTGAGCTCGCGGGCGCCGGCCAGCGCCACGAACCAGCGCGGCACCGCCCTCGCCTTCATGGCCCCGGCGACGGCCGTCACCACGAGCACCCGGTCGACCAGGGGGTCGGCCATGCGGCCCAGCTCGCTCGCCTGGTCGAAACGACGCGCGATGTAGCCGTCCAAGCCGTCGCTCACCCCGAGGGCGCTGAGCAGCAGAGCGGCGCGCGTCCTGTCCCTCGGAGCACCCCTGGACAGCACCGACATGAAGTAGGGCAGGCAAGCCAGACGCGCCAGGGTCAGCGCGTTGGGCACGGTGAGCACCCGCCGACGCCTACCCGGGCCCTCCACAGCACACGAGCATATGCCGGCCACCCCGCCACCCCCCTCCCGGGGTGCACGCCACCCCGGCTGCAGGGCAGGATATGGCATGACGACGTTGCGCTTCGGGCTCATAGGGACAGGACACTGGGCACTCCAGGCTCACGGGCGCGGTCTGGTCGCTTCCCCGCACTCGGAACTGGTCGGGGTGTGGGGCCGGAGCCCGGCCCGGGCCGCCGAGGTGGCAGGGCAGCTCGGGGCCCGCGCCTACGAGGACCTCGACCGGATGCTGGCCGAGGTCGATGCCGTCGCGCTGGCCGTGCCGCCCGACGTGCAGGCCGAGCTGGCGGTCAGGGCCGCCCGCGCCGGCCGCCACCTGTTGATGGACAAGCCCATGTCCTTCACGGCCGAGGGTGCCAGGCAGGTCGTCGAGGCTGTCGACGAGGCGGGCGTGGCGTCCGTGGTCTTCTTCACGGCCCGCTTCCGGACGGACGTGGAGGCCTGGACCAACGAAGTGGCGGCCAAGGGCCCCTGGCACAGCGGCCACCTCGAGTTCTACGCCAACATCTACCAGGCGGGCAACCCCTATGGCGCGTCCAACTGGCGGCGTGAGCGGGGCGCCCTCTGGGACGTCGGGCCGCACGCACTGGCCGCCCTGCTCCCGGTGCTCGGCCCGGTCAGCGCCCTGAGCGCCCGCCGGGGGCCGACGGGCAGCGACACTGTCCACCTCCTGCTCGACCACGGCCCCAGCCGCGGGAGCGAGGCTGCTGGGCCGCCTGCAGACGTGGTCAGCACCAGTGTCGTATCGCTCAGCCTCACCATGCCCGCCGCCGCCACGGGCAACCAGTTCGTCCTCCGCGGGGACAGGGGGACCGTTACCCGGCCAGAGACGGCCTTCGAAGCCGTGGACGCCTACCTGAACGCCGTGGCCCAACTGGTGGGCACGGCGGGCGCAGGGAGCAGGTCCCATCCCTGCGACGCCCACTTTGGCCTCCAGGTAGTCGAGGTGCTGGCCGCCGCCGAAGTAGCACTGGGCAAGCCCGGTACCCAAGTGCGGCACTGAGGCTCCCCGCCTCGGGCCCTTCTCCCCTAACCGCTCCCAGGCGCAGGGCGGAGACTCGCGCGCGTAAAGGTGCTCCATGGCCGCAGGCCAGCCCACGGATAAAGGAGGGGCAGATGGAGAAGTACGTGTACGACTTCGCCGAGGGCAACAGGGAGATGCTCGACCTGTTGGGGGGCAAAGGGGCGAACCTGGCCGAGATGACGAACCTGGGTTTGCCTGTGCCTGCCGGCTTCACCATCACCACACGTGCCTGCAGAGCGTTCCTCGCCACCGGGCAGGTGCCGGGCAGCCTGGGCGCCGAGGTCGACGACCACCTGCACCGCCTGGAATCGACGATGGGCAAGGTGCTCGGCGACGCCGACGACCCCCTGCTGGTGTCGGTGCGCAGCGGGGCGAGGTTCTCCATGCCCGGGATGATGGACACCGTGCTGGACATCGGCCTGAACGACGTGTCCGTTGTCGGCCTGGCCAAGCAGGCCGGCGACGAGCGCTTTGCCTGGGACTCCTACCGGAGGCTGGTGCAGATGTTCGCCAAGACCGTCCTGGGCGTGGAGGGTGCGTACTTCGAAAAGGCGCTCGCAGCGCTCAAGGACGACCGACGGGCCAGGACCGACCTCGACCTGACGGTGGACGACCTGAAGCAGCTCGTCACCACCTACAAGCAGATCGTGCGGCGCGAGACCGGTGCCGAGTTCCCCACCGAGCCCAGGGAGCAGCTCGACGCCGCCATCCTCGGGGTCTTCCGGTCCTGGAACGGCGAACGGGCGCGCGTCTACCGCCGCCAGGAGCGCATCCCAGAGGACCTGGGCACCGCCGTCACCGTGGTGTCGATGGTCTTCGGCAACCTCAACCTGAGCTCGGGCACCGGGGTGGCCTTCACCCGCGACCCGGCGTCGGGCAGCCCGGGCGTCTACGGCGACTACCTGCAGGACGCCCAGGGCGAGGACGTGGTGGCCGGCATCCGCAACACGCTGCCCCTCCAGGAGCTCGAGCACCTCAACCCGCAGGCGTACCGCCAGCTGCTGGACGTCATGAGCACTCTCGAGCACCACTACCGCGACCTGTGCGACATCGAGTTCACCATCGAGAACGGCAAGCTCTGGATGCTCCAGACCAGGGTGGGCAAGCGCACCGCCGCGGCCGCCTTCCGCATCGCCTCCCAACTGGTGGACGAGGGTGTCATCTCGCTCGACGAAGCCCTCGGGCGGGTCAGCGGTGCCGGCCTGGCCGAGCTGATGTTCCCCCGCTTCGACACCACTGCTGCACCCCCGGCGCTCGCCCATGGCATGGGGGCAAGCCCCGGTGCCGCGGTGGGCAAGGCCGTGTTCGACTCGCCTTCGGCCGCGGAGTGGGCGGCCCGGGGCGAGGACGTGGTCCTGGTGCGCACCGAGACCAACCCGGACGACCTGCCCGGCATGGTCGCGGCCCGCGGCATACTCACCCGGCGCGGCGGCAAGACCAGCCACGCAGCGGTGGTGGCGCGCGGGATGGGCAAGACCTGCGTCGTGGCCGCCCAGGAACTGCGGGTCGACACCGCCCACAAGCGGTTCACGGCCCCTGACGGCACGGTGGTGGCCGAGGGCGACCTCATCTCCATCGACGGCAAGACGGGCGCCGTCTACAAGGGCCGCGTCCCCGTGGTGGACTCACCTCTGGTCCGCTTCTTCGACGGCACCTTCGACGCTGCGTCGGCTGACACCGAGACCAGGGACCTGGTCTCGGCTGTCGAGCGCCTGCTGCGCCACGCCGACGCCCGCCGGCGGATGTCGGTCCGGGCCAACGCCGACATGCCCGCCGACGCCCACCGGGCGCGGGCCTTCGGTGCCGAGGGCATAGGGCTGTGCCGCACCGAGCACATGTTCCTCGGGGAGCGCCGGCGCCTGGTCGAGAACCTGATCCTGGCCCACGACGACCAGGAACGCCAGGCCGCCCTGGACGCCCTGCTGCCCCTGCAGCGGTCCGACTTCGCCGCCATCCTGTCCGAGATGGACGGGCTGCCGGTGACCATCCGCCTCATCGACCCCCCTCTGCACGAGTTCCTGCCCGATTTCACCGAGCTGTCCGTCAGGGCAGCCGTCGCCAAGGCGACGGGCCAGCGGGACGAGGAGGCAGAACGCCTGTTGCCCGCCGTCCGGCGCCTGCACGAGGCCAACCCGATGCTGGGCCTGCGCGGGGTCAGGCTCTGCCTGGCCGTACCCGGCCTGGTGGAGCTGCAGGTGCGCGCCATCGCCGAGGCAGCGGCCGAGGCCATGAAGGCCGGGCACCATCCTCTGGTCGAGGTGATGGTCCCCGTCGTGGCCGCCGTCCAGGAGCTCGAGCACGTGAGGGAAACGGCGGAACGGGTGCTCGACGAGGTGGCAGCAGAGACCGGCACCCATCTGGAGAAGGTGGTGGGCACGATGATCGAACTGCCCAGGGCCTGCATGACCGCAGGGCAGATCGCCTCGGCAGCCGACTTCTTCTCCTTCGGGACCAACGACCTGACGCAGACCACCTGGGGCTTCTCACGTGACGACTGCGAGGCGTCGTTCTTCCCCCAGTACATGGAGATGGGGATCTTCGGCAAGTCGCCCTTCGAGACCCTCGACCGCGACGGCGTGGGGGCACTGGTCAGGATGGCCGCTGCCACCGCACGCACAGCCAAGCCCGGGATCGAGCTCGGGGTCTGCGGCGAGCACGGTGGTGACCCGGAGAGCATCCACTTCTTCAACCAGATCGGTTTGGACTACGTGTCCTGCTCCCCCTTCCGGGTCCCCGTGGCCCGCCTGGAGGCGGGCCGCGCCGCCCTGCCCGAAGCTGTGGCAGGGTCCGTCAGCGCCTCCCGCTGAGGGCCCGGCCCAGGGGACCGGCTCCTCCCCGACCGATGGCCCGGGCCGGGCCGGGGAGGAGCCTCAGGGCAGCGAGGCGACGAACGCATCGAGCAACCGGCCGCCGGGCAGGTCGACGCCCTCGGCCAGGTGCTCGAGCTCGCGCGTCGCACGCTCCCGGTCCGGGCCGGGCAGGGCTAGGAGCGCTGTGAGGGCCCCAGGGGACCAGCGCAGCAGGCAGGAGGTCTGAAAGACCGCACCGGTGCGGGACCGGCGTTGGGAGATGCCGACGAGCTTGGCCCCGGTGGCCGACAGGACCTCACCGGGCCCCCGGCCGGCAAAACAGACCAGCTCCGACCACTCCGTCCTCACCAGGCCGCCCTTCCACACCGTGGGCGCAGGTACGCCCAGGGCGCTCAGTGCGGCGGCCCAGGCCTCTCCCACCCACCAAGTGGCCCGCCCCACGTCGTCGGACCACAGGGGGTCTCCCCTGGGGAGCACCACGTCCACCCAGATCTGTTCGCCCGGCCCGACGAGGACCGCCCCGCCCCCGCTGCGCCTGCGGACCAGGGCCACACCCGCGCACAGGCATGCTCCCGGGTCGGCCACTTCATCGCGCTGGGTGCTCCCGAGCACGAGCGATGGCGCAGAGGGCACCATCACCCACACGGCGCGCCCGAGGGGGGCCCCGGAGCTCACCTGGGCCGCGGACCACTGGTGCAGGTCGCCCGCGCTGCCCCGCCGGTAACGGACTGGCCACGGCGTCAAGCCGACAGTGCTTCCCCACTGGCTTCCACGCCGACGAACTGGGCCGTGCCACCAGGCAACAGGAGGTAAGGCTCCCAGTCGGGCTGGACGGAGCCGAGCGCAGCGAGCGCCCATTGCCGGCCACGGGGCACCGTGGGCGACCGGTGCAGCTTCATGCCACTGTCCTCGAGCATGTGGTCCTTCTTGCGGGCATTGCAGCGCCGGCACGCCGCGACCACATTGTCCCAGCTGTGGGGGCCGCCCTTGGACCGGGGGATGATGTGGTCGATGTTCTCGGCCTGCGCCCCGCAGTACTGGCAACGATGGCCGTCCCGGGCGAAGATGGCCCGGCGGTTGAGCGCCACATGGGCCTGGTGCGGGACCTTGACGTAGTACGAGAGCCTCACCACGGAGGGCTCGTCCAAGGCGGACCGAGCCGAGCGGAAGACCCTGCCGGTACCCGAGAGCAGTTCGGCTTTGGCCTGCAGGACCAACAGGAGGGCCCGTCTGGCGGGCACGATGCAGAGCGGCTCGTACGTGGCGTTGAGGACGAGCGCTCGCGACACCCGGCTTACCTGTCTATGAGGTTGTCCAGGAAGTACCGGGCTTCGCCGGTAGGCCTCACCAACGCGGGCACGCCATCGAACTTAGCGCGCCAGCGCACGCGTCCTACGGCACCATTCGAGGTAGCCCACAGCGTCGGCAGCTCCCAGGGGGCCCTCCTGGCTGCCGTACATGGTCTCCAACCGGAAGGCCATGTACGGCCGTGCCGGCACAGGCAGGAACGGCCATCGTGCCCACCAGGAGCGCGGCAGCAGAGCCCGGTAGGTGCGCAGGGCAACGGGCCAGAGGTCCGGCCTCGCCACCAGGGCAGCCAACAGCGCCGACCGGGGCCGACCGGGGCCGGGCGTCGGGGCGCTGGCGGTGCTCACCGGTGCCAGGCTAGTCAACGCACCGGCGACAGCCACCACCTCTGTCGGCCCGAGCGTGCGGGCACGCGGCGCCATGCGGGCCACAGGGGTTGTGGGCTCCCCGGGGCACCGCCGGTGCTAGCCGGCGGGGTACCCGAAGCGTGGGGGCTCGGGGGGCGCTGCAACGTACAGTGACGCCGCCCAGTCGGCTTCGGTACGACCGTTGAGCTTCACCTGCCATCGGTACACACCGGGGGCCAGGGGCAGGCCCACCGGTACGTCCATCATGGTCGAGGCGCGACCCGGGAAGCCGGTCGGCACGCCGGACGGGCTGGGCACGACCACCTGCTGCTCGAGGCGGACCGCCTGGGGCCCGCCCGGCCCGTCCACGGGCACGACCGCGCCGTCGTCGTCCAGCAGCTCTATCTCGAGCAGCAGTGGCCGGTTGCACATGGCCAGCTCGGCTTCCAGGAGCACGACGACCGTCTGGGGCCCGGTGACCATGGGCAGCGGGCCCCCGGGCAGCGGGGACGGGGCCAAAGGCCGGCGCAGCTGCGTGACGGCCCAGCCCACGTTGAGCAGGCTCACCAAGCCGGTCTGGGGGTGCTGCACCCCTCGCTCTGCCAGCAGGACGTACACCTTCACCGGGGCAACCGTAGTGGGGCCGGGTGACCGGGCCCCGCCCGTACCGTGCCGCGGCGCCCGCCCGGCCGCCTGTAGCCCGGTGCCGCTCGGGCCTAGGGGTGGTCTCCCGGCTCACCAGGCCCCCTGTGGCGCTCCCTCCAGCCGAGCCAGGCCTGCCAGAGCGTGGCATCGGGCGGGGCCCGGTCAGGTCGGCCCTCGTTGCGTGCCGCCGCCCTCAGCCAGTAGTCCTCCAACAGCCGGCGGGCGCTCTGCACCAGGGCCACCAACGAGACCAGCATCGCCAGGAAGCCGGCCACGCCGACGAGCCACGACGAAGCGAAGGACACCAGCAGGGCCACCAGGCCGATCAGCAGGCCAAGAGCCGCCCGCTTGGCCGTCCGCCTGGCGTCGCGGGCGTCGATGGGCACGCGCAACGCCCGGGCCAGCCCCCTCTCCTGCTGGAACTGGCGCTCGATCTGGCGCAGCATCCGTTGTTCGTGCTCTGAAAGCGGCACCTCTCTCACACCTCCGTGCCGGCTGTCAGTTGGGCTTGCACGTCCTTGTACCGCACTACCAGGCTCCACCTCAGTGATCACAAGGTACACCGGAGAAGGGCGCTACTTCAGTCGCCGTCGGCCCGGCACGAGGCCCGGCGAGCCTGGGGACGCCGTCCTCCGGGAGCCTGCCGGGAGGGGCGACCGGGCCCACCGGGCGGCACCTGACAACGCTGTCAGGCACCTGACGGCCGGTCCGTCGGGCACCGGCTCACGACCTGCTCCAGTAGCTGGACGGCCACACAAAGCGAGTATTGTGTCGCACCGGCGCCCGGGTGGGCCGGGCCGGCACAGGGAGCGTGCATGGGAACGTCTGCGAGGGGCCAACAGCCCTGGCCGTCACGGCCGCCCGTCTGGGTGGGGGCCAACTACTGGTCACGTTCGGGCGGACCGCGGATGTGGGCGCGCTATGACGGTGACGTCGTACGCGAAGAGCTCGCCGTGCTGGCGGGCCTGGGCTGCACCCTCACACGTTCGTTCTGCTACTGGCCTGACTTCATGCCCGCTCCCGAGACCCTCGACGCCGAGGTCATGGAGCGTTTCGTGGACTTCCTCGACCTTCACCACCAGGCGGGGATGTGGACCGTACCGACCTTCATCGTCGGCCACATGTCCGGCGAGAACTGGGACCCGGCGTGGCGCGGGGGACGGGACCTCTACCGTGACGTGTGGATGGTCGGGCAGCAGGCCTGGTTCGTAGCCGAGGTCGCCAGGCAGGTGGCTGACCACCCTGCCGTCGCCGGGTGGCTCCTGTCCAACGAGATGCCCCTGTACGGACGGGACGGCGACGAGCCCTCGGTCACTACGTGGGCGCGCCTGCTCGTCCAGGCGCTCCGCTCGGCCGGTGCACGTCAGCCGGTGAGCACCGGCGACGGGGCATGGGGGGTCGAGACCACCGGCAACGACAACGGCTTCTCCCTCCGCCGCCTGGCCGGCACCGTGGACTTCATCGGCCCCCACACGTACCTTTCCTCCGACGACCCATTGCGCCAGATGACGGCAGCCGCCTTCGCCTGCGAACTGGCCGCGGTGGCCGGCAAACCGGTCGTACTGGAAGAGTTCGGGCTGTCCTCCGACATGGCCTCGGGCGAGCAGGCGGCCCACTACTACCGCCAGGTCCTGCACTCCTCCCTCCTGGCGGGCTCACGGGGCTGGCTGGCCTGGAACAACTGCGACTACGACAGCCTGGCCGCCCAGGACCCCTACCGGCACCACCCCTTCGAGATGCACTTCGGGATCACCGACCACGCCGGGCGGCCCAAGCCCCAGGCCCACGAGGTGGCCCGCTTCTCCCGGCTCGTGCAGCACCTGGCCCGGTCCGGGTGGGCCCGGCCCAGGCCCGAGGTCGCCATCGTCGTACCCGAGCACCTGGAGCGCCAGGAGGCGACCTGGTCCCGCTACTCGCGGGCCGACATCAGGCCGCACCTCATGCAGTCCTACATCGCCGCGCGCGAAGCGGACCTGCCGGTCGGCATGGTCTGGGAGCGGGACTTCCCGGCCCCCTCAGAAGCGGACAGCGCCGAGCCAGGCCCCAAGCTCTACCTCCTGCCCTGCGCCAAGATGGCCACTACGGGCGGCGTCCAGGCGCTGCTGGCCCGGGCACGGGCCGGGGCCACCGTCTACGCCTCCTACTTCACCGGCTCGGGCCACGAGCAGATCGGCCCCTGGTTCCCCTGGATGGAGCAGGTCTTCGGCGTCAGCCACGAGCTGCGCTACGGCGTCGCCGACACGGTGACCGAGAGCACGGTCGAGCTGGTCTTCGTGAAGGACCTCGGCGACCTGCCCGCAGGCACCCGCCTCGAGTTCCCGGTGGGTGGTGACGGCTTCGCCCGCTCCTTCCTGCCCGTCGAGCCGGTCTCGGCCGAGGTGCTGGCAGTCGATGGCGCGGGCCGCCCGGCCCTGGTGCGCAACGCCGACGGCGAAGGCTGGATGGTGCTCTGCACCTACCCTCTGGAGCACTTCGCCTCCAGCCGACCTCTCGCCAACCCCGAACCCACCTGGCAGCTCTACTCGGCGCTGGCAAGCGCAGCCGGGGTGGACCGGCCGTTGCGGGCCGAGGGGCCGCTGGTGAGCGTGGGCCGGCTGGGCACCACCGAGGCGGACGCCTACCTGGCCATGAACCTGTCCCCCGCTGCCGTGGAGACGTCGCTCGTGACAACGGGGGGCAAGGCCCTCCTGGTCCCCGCCGGCCACGAGGGCGACCAGGGCAGCTACGCCGGCGTGGACAGCCTGGCGCTCGGGCCCTACGAGGTCGCCCTCCTGTACCTCCAGCACTGACGGGCGGGCGCCCCGGGGGCACGCAGCCTTCAGGCCCGCACCAGGTGGGCGAGGGCCAGCACCGTGGTTGCCGCACCCAACCAGCCGGGCCACATGACGGGTGTGTACCAGTCACGGCGGTCCGAGCTGGAGGGGTACCCGGCCCAGTGGGCCGTGCTGGCCTGGAACCAGGCGCCCGTGTACCAGAGCGGCACCACCGGCAGCCTCTGGAGGAACCGGGCCTCGAGGGCGGCATAGGCCCGGAGCAGGCCCGAGGTGTCCCAGGTTGGCGTGCTCGCGGCCTTCGCGAGCAGGGCCCGGGCCACCGGGTGGGCCGCCCCGCCGGCCGAGCCAGCTGCCTGGTTGTACACCTGGTCGAAGTACGGCCACGGCGAGGAGGCCAGCCCTGGCCCCAGGGCGATCGCCAACTGGAAGTGCCCGCTCGCGACCTGCGCCCTCCGCTGCGGGGCGGGCTCGGCCAGCACGGCCACCCTGACCCCGGCCTTGTCCAGCTGCTGCGCCATGGTCGATGCCGCCGCCTCCAGGTCCGCCAGGCCCGAAGGGACCAGCAGGTGCAGGAGCTGGCCCCGGTAGCCCGACTCCTCGAGGTAGTGCCGGGCCAACTTGGGCGAATAGGAGAAACCGAAGCGCCTCACCACCGCCCGGTCCACAAAGCGCGCCAGCTCCGGCAGCACCCCCGTCGGCCCGGCCACCTGGACCGTCCCCGAGTAGTCCTCGGTGGCGATGACCGAGGGCGACAGGGCGGAGGCGACGGCCATGCGGAAGTCCACCCCGTCCACCTTGGGCATGTCCCGGCCCGTCTCGAGGTACACCGTGTTGGCCGCCAGCATGTAGGGAGGCGCCGGGTAGTAGGTCTGCACGCCGTAACCACGGGACCGGGTGCCGGTCAGGTCCGTCACTCCCCGGAGCAGGGCATTGCTCCAGTCCAGCCTCCCGGAGAGCAGGGCCGACAGCTGGCTCCCGCTCGGGCCGCTCACCTCGTCGCACAAGTGCGAGAACGCGAACCTGAGGCCGAGGTCCCGGGACCCCCACCAGTGGGGGTTGACGCGGTAGCAGGCCCCGGTACTGCTCACGCTCTCCAGGAGCATGGGCCCGCTCGCCACGGGCGACAGGTCGGGGTTGCTCGTACGCTGCCCGGGAGGCAGGGCGGACCACACCGCCCGGGGCAGCACCGGGGCGTGCCAGAGGTACTCCTGCCACTGCGCGTACCCGACCGGGCCGGCAAAGCTCACCGTCACCACGCCGCCGGAGGCGCTCACCGCCCGGACCGACCCCACCAAGCCGTGATAGGGGTCGGCGACGTCCGTACGGGCCAGCTGCAGGCTGTACGCCACGTCAGCCCCGCTGACCTCGCCCTCGGCCCGGCCACTGGCGCTGCTCACCCAACGCTCACCCGGACGCAGCCGCAGCACGTACGAGGTCGGCGTCACCCATCTGCCGGCGCTCGCCAGCCAGGGCATGAGCTGCTCCTTCACCGGGTCATATAGGAAGAGCGGCTCGTAAAGGAGGCCCTGGGCGCCGGTGTAGGCGGTCGGGCTCAGGGGGTCGAAGCTGCGAGGGGGCGAGAGGGCCGTGCCGCTGGTGTACAGGGTGCTGGAACGGGGCACCGGGGCAGTGGTGGGCCCGGCCGGTGACCGGAGGGAGGGATGGAGCCCGGCCTCATGCCCGGCGGGCCCGGACCGTCCGACCTGCAGAGGGGCACCGGAGGCAGTGCCGCCGAGCAGGCCGGTAGCGAGCACCACGACCACGGTGGCGGACCGGTAGCGGCCTCGGCGGAGGGCAGCGTGACCCACCCCCGGCCGACGAGCCGGCACCCCACCCTCGGCTGCAGTGGTCCCCTTCACCACCGCAGAAGCTACAACCACCCCATCTCCCGCACACGCGGGCACGGGCCGCCGACCCTCATTCCACCGCCGGGCGCCGCCCGGGCAATGCGTCGTGGCCACCCCCCGGTAGAGGCCGACCACGACCGGGCGCCCTCGGCGCCCCACCGAGGGTGACGGCGGGCTTGACGGCCCCGGCGCCGAAGCGGGCCCGCACAGCGTCGACGGCCCGGCTCGCCTCCTCCCAGGCCCCATCCTGAGCCGGGCCTGCACCCCCCGCGCCGGCCGGGCCGGCCTCGGGCCCCACAGCCCGGTCCCGCTCGCCTGCCAGGTCGAGCGCCAGCTGTTCCCCTGGTGTGGCGGCGCGGTCGACCAGACCGGAGGCTGACACGCCGAGCAGTCTCGCCCCGCTGCGCAGGGACAGGTCCTCGAGGAGCCCCGAGGCGGTCCGCCACAGGCTCGGGCCGCTGCACTGGGGGGAGCTGAAGGTCCGGCTCCTGGTGACCGTGGTGAAATCGGCGTAGCGGAGCTTCAGCGTCACCGTCCGCGCCAGCACCTTGTGCTCACGCAGACGGGCCGCCACCTGGTCCGACATGGCCACCAGCCTCTGGCGAAGCTCTTCCCGGTCGGTCACGTCCACGTCGTACGTCTCTTCGTGGCCGACCGACTTCACCGGACGGTCGGGGGTGACCGGCCTGTCGTCGCGTCCCCACGCCGTGGCATGCAGGAGCTGGCCGTGGGCGCGGCCGAGGGCCGCTACCAGCGACTGCTCGGGTACCTCGGCCAGTTGGCCCACGGTCGAGATGCCGAGCTTGTGGAGGCGCTCAGCACTGGCACGGCCGATACCCCATACGGCCTCCACGGGCAGCGGCCACAAGAACCCGAGCACCTCGTCCGGGCCCACGATGACGGCACCCCGCCCCTCAACCGGGCCTGCCGTGCCGACCCTCGGCTTGGCGGCCTTGGAGGCGAGCTTGGCCACCAACTTGTTCGGGCCTCCTCCTACGGCACACCCGAGCCCCAGCTCCTCGTTCACGGCCCGGCGCAGCGTGGCGGCCAGCAAGTGCGGGGCACCGAAGAGAGCCAGCGAACCGGTCACGTCGAGGAACGCCTCATCCAGCCCGATGCCCTCGACGAGCGGGGTGAAGCTCTCCAGCACCCGGTGCAGACGCGCGCTGTAGGCCTGGTAGAGCTTGAAGTTGGGCGCCAGGAAGACGGTACCGGGGCACAGGCGCCGGGCGTGAGCCGAGGGCATAGCTGAGCGGACACCATAAGCCCGCGCCTCGTAGCTGGCCGAGGCGACCACACCCCGGTTCCCGCTGCCTCCGACCACCACCGGTTTACCGGCCAGCTCAGGGCGCTCCTTGACCTCGACCGAGGCGAAGAAGGCGTCCATGTCGACGTGCAGCACCCAACGGGCAGCGGCCAGGTCGCCCGTGCTCATCCCAGCAGCACCCACCGGAAGGCCTCCGCATAGGCCAGGCCGGCCGGGACGCCGGCTTCACGGGCCTGGTCCGCCACGGCGTCGTGCAGCCAGGCAGGGCCCTCCCCCACCTGGCTCACGTGGCACCCCACGGCAGCCACCTTGGCGTCCAACCAGGGCCCGATGTCCACCCAGCGGTCCGGCTCCAACGTGCCGGAGAGGTACAACTGGCTCACCTGGTGAGCGAGCCCGGCGTCGGGGAAGTAGCGGGGACTGGCCGCCGCAGGGGCGACTGCGTCCAGTACCGCCCACCCCACAGCCCGGTGGTCCCTGTGGTTCACGTACTGATGGCCGAAGAAGACTGCCGTCGGGTCGGGAGCCAGCACCGTGTCCGGCCTGACCTCGCGTACCAATGACACCAACCGGTGACGCAGTTCCGCCGTGTCCTCGATCTCGCCGTCGGCGTAACCGAGCCAGTGCTGGCGGGCCACGCCGAGAGCGATGGCCGCCCTCTGTGCCTCTTCGCGCCGCAGCGCCACGAGCTGGGCCGAGCGGACCGCCGGGTCGCGCGAGCCCTTGTCCCCCTCGCAGCAGATGCACACCTCGACCCGGGCACCGGCCGCCACCCACCGGGAGATGGTCCCTCCACAAGCCACGTCCGGGTCGTCGGGGTGCGCGTAGACGGCAAGGGCACGCACCGGCGCGTCCGAGGCGTCCCTCGGGCCGGGACCACCCGGGGCCATGTGGCTCACCGCGCCAACGTTACCCGGGCCTGGTGACGCCCAGCTCCCCTGGCCGCGCCGCGTCGGACGAGCGGGACTGGCGACCGCCACCGCCGGCCACTAGAAGGTAGGGCGTGCCCGAGACCCCCGTGCCCCCCCATTTGCTGGACGAACTGGCGCAGGTCGCCTCCGAGGTGGCGGCGGGAGCAGCGCAGATCCTCGAGCGCTATGCTGCCGGGCCCTTGGCCGAGGTGGGCACGAAGTCATCGCCTACGGACATGGTCTCGGAGGCGGACCGGGCTTCCGAGGCCTACATAAGTGCGACCCTGCAACAACTGCGGCCCCAGGACTCGCTCCTGGGCGAGGAGGGTGCGCGGCGGGATGGTACTTCGGGTGTGACATGGGTGGCCGACCCGCTCGACGGCACGACCAACTTCCTGTACGGCGTCCCGTCCTGGGCTGTGTCCCTCGCCGCCGAGGTCGACGGCCGCTCGGTGGTGGGCGTCGTCATCGACCCGAGCCGGGACGAGACGTGGGCCGCCACCCTGGGCCGGGGCGCGACCCTGAACGGCCGGCCGTGCCATGTGGCCGAGGACAGGGCCGAGCTGAGCACCGCCCTGGTCGCAACAGGGTTCGGCTACCAGCGCGAACGTCGGCAGGTCCAAGCGGCGGTCCTGCCCCGCCTCCTACCGGTGGTGCGCGACATCCGCCGCTTCGGGTCGGCAGCCCTGGACCTGTGCTGGGTGGCGGCGGGACGCCTCGACGCCTACTTCGAGTCCAACCTGAGCGAGTGGGACTGGGCGGCCGGCCGGTTGGTCTGCCAGGAGGCCGGTGGGGTGGTCACGGTGCTGGCCGGGGACACCGTTCTCGCCACAACGCCGCGCCTGCTCGGCCCGCTCAGCTCCCTGCTCACCGGCAGCTGAGCCCGGCACGGCAGCTGGGCCGGCAGCCGGCCCGTTCGCGGCGCCCAGGCGCCTCAACCGGGAGGGGGGCCTGACGGGCCAGCGACCTCCCCGTTGGAGGGGTAGACCTTGGGACTGGTCAGCTTGTTGAGCAGCCCCGCCTCTCTCTGGAAGTCGCCTGCTCCCGTGAAGTCCTTGTAGACGCTGGCGAAACGGAGGTAAGCGACCTCGTCACGCAGGCGCAGGGCGTCGAGCACGGCGCGCCCCACCCGCTCGGTGCGCACCTCGTTGCCCTCGATGCGCAGGCCCTCCTCCACCTCGGCCGCTATCCGCTCGAGCTCGTCCTGGGCCAGGGGTCGGTTCTTGGCTGCGGCACGCATCCCGGACACGACCTTCGCCCGGTCGAAGGGCTCGCGCTGCCCTGAGCGCTTCACGACCACGAACGGTGCCTCCTCCAGGCGCTCGTAGGTGGTGAAACGCCTACCGCACGAGACGCACTCCCGGCGCCGCCGAATGGCGGACCCGTCCTCCGCGGTGCGCGAGTCGATCACCCGGTCTTCAGGAGAGGCACATCTCGGGCAGCGCACCAACGCCGACCATACAACCCTGAACACGGGAGCAGGCCCAGGGGCCAGACGAGCGGATCAGGGGACGACGAGCAACTGGCCGGGCTGCAGGAACGCCCCGTGCACCTGGGACTCGAGGCTGTCCGCCAGTGGCCTGGGGTCCCCCGTCCCCGAGTACCGCACCGCGATGCCCCAGACCGTGTCGCCGGGGCGGACCGTATAGACCTGCTGGCAGTAGCCCTTGGCCACCCGGAGCTGCTCACGGGCCGCCATGACCGCTCCTCCCGCCGCCCCACGGTCGGTCACCGGCACGCCCAGGGCTGCCGGCGCCAGGGGGCGCTCAGCTGACGCCAGCGACACCACTGCGGAACCGGGCCCGGGCACCCCACACCCAGGCGGTACCGGCACCCCTGCTGCCGCGCTTACCAGCCGGTCAGTGGCGCTCCAGAGGAACGCCCCGACAAGGGCGACGACGCTCAACGCCAGGAGGCGCCGTCGCCTGAACACCCTCCTCCGCCTCCGGTAGCAGAGCCGGGCCAAGTCACGCTCCCGTGTCGCTGCTGCCCCCGGGAACGGGCCCGCCACCAGGACCTCCGTCGCCGGTCCCGGCTTGTGCCCCTCTCCCGGAGCGCTACCGCTTACGCGAGCACTTGCCCGGCTCTGTGCCCCCCTGACTGCGGCCATCGGATCACCTCGCTGTCGAGCGAACACCTGTTCGCTGCTCAAGTTGCCACAAACACACGTTCGCTGTCAAGGGCCACGTTACGCCCGCCCACCGACGGTATAGAACGTATGTTTGACCACGGCCCGGGCCTCCCCTAGACTGGCCTGCACAGGGGCCACCGAACCGGGCGGCGCCCACCTGAGAACAGCCCAACCCGCGAACGGCCCAACCCGCGAACAGCCCCACCTGGGAACGGCCAACCGGGGAACGGCCAACCGGGTACCGAGGAAGGAGCAGCCTTGAGCGACCTGCTGACGGGCAAGCGTCGGGAGATACTCGACTTCATCGCGACCGAGGTGCGCGAGCGGGGGTACCCGCCCTCGGTGCGGGAGATCGGTACCGCGGTCGGCCTGGCGTCCACCTCCACCGTGCAGGCCCACCTGAAGACGCTCGAGAAGCAGGGGTACCTGCGGCGCGACCCCACCAAGCCGAGGGCCCTGGAGGTCCGCTACGACGCCACGTCCGGGGCGGCCATCGAGCGCAGGCCCACGGCCCACGTCCCCCTGGTGGGCGACATCGCCGCCGGGACGGACGTCCTGGCGTCGGAGAACATCGAGGAGCTGCTGCCGCTCCCCGAGGACTTCACCGGCGGCGGCAGCCTGTTCATGCTGCGGGTCCGAGGCGACTCGATGATCGAGGCCGGCATCCTCGACGGCGACTACGTCGTGGTGCGCCAGCAACCCGACGCGGTCACAGGTGACATCGTGGCCGCCGGTATCCCCGGAGGGGAGGCCACGGTCAAGACCTACTCCCGCCGGGACGGTTCCGTGGTGCTCCTGCCGGCCAACCCGCGCCTGGAGCCGATGGTCTTCTCGCCCTCGGAGGTAGTGGTCTACGGCAAGGTGGTGACTGTCCTGCGCCGGCTGTGAGGCACGCCCTCGCCGGCCCTCTCGGGCACCGTCGTCTCGCCCTGCGGCCGGACATGACAAGCTTGTCAGTCCATGAGCACCCAACCCCCCAGCCCCGTCAGGGCGCCCGCAGTACTCGTGATCGGTGAGTGCCTCGTCGACCTCGCCCCAACAGCCTCGGCGTCCGCCCTTCCCGCCGGCCAGCACGGCCGTGGCTACGTCGCCCTGCCCGGGGGCGGCCCGGCCAACATCGCCGTGGGCCTCGCCCGGCTCGGCGCCCGTAGCTCGTTCGGGGGCCGCTTCTCGCAGACCGGCTTCGGGCCGTGGCTGAGGGAGAACCTGAGCTCGAACGGTGTCGACCTGTCCACGTCGGTCACTGCCGCAGAGCCGGCGACCCTGGCCGTCGTCACGCTGGACGACGAGGGCAAGGCCTCGTACGCCTTCTACGGCCCCGAGACAGCCGACTGGCACTGGCAGCTCGAGGAGCTGCCGGCGCCGGGCCTGGTGACCTCGGACGAGGTCGGCTACGACGCGGTCCAGGTGGGTTCACTGGCCACCGCCTTCGAGCCGGGTGCCGGCGTCATCGCCACGTGGCTGGACCAGTTGCGGGCCACAGGCCGGGTCGTGGTGTCCTTCGACCCCAACGTGCGCGCCGGGCTGGTGGCGGATCTGGACGGCTACCGGTCCAAGGTCGAGGCCTTCGTTCGACGTTCACACCTGGTGAAAGCCAGCGAGGACGACTTCGACGTCCTGTACCCCGGTGAAGCTCTCTCCGACGTGGCGGCGCGCTGGCTCGGGGAGGGGGTGTCCGTCGTAGTGGTGACCCGGGGCGCCGACGGGGCGGTCGCCTACCTGCCCGACGGGCGCAGCACCGGGGCCGCACCGCCGAGGGTCGAGGTGGTGGACACGATCGGGGCCGGGGACACCTTCAGTGCCGCCTTTTTGGACTTCCTCGGACGCCGGGGCCGCCTGGCCCCCGCTGCGCTGGCGACGGTCGACCTCGACCTCCTCCGTGAGGCCCTGCATGTGGCCGTGACTGCCGCCGCCATAACCTGCACCCGGGCCGGCGCCAACCCGCCCACAGCAACCGAGCTGGCCGCCTTCGACGCCTCCTGAAAGCCCCCTGCCCGGCCTCTGCCCCCGGTCGGGCAGCGCGCCAAGGAGTGCCGGCGGCGCACGTGGCTCAGTTGGCCCCGCGGACCACCTGGGCCAGGACGTCCCGGGCCCGCTCCAGCGCCTCCCTGCTGACGTGCTCTCCGGCCGTATGGGCGAGCTCGGGGTCGCCCGGGCCGAAATTGGCTGCCGGTACCCCTCTCTCGGCAAAGAACGCCACGTCGGTCCAACCCAGCTTGGCCACCACGGGGGCCTGCGAACGCTCCACGAGCCCTGCCAGTACCGGGTGCGCGAGCGCAGGTGGGGCGGCGGGCGCCGAGTCGACCACCTCGACCGTGTCACCTGCACCCAGGTGCGGCCTGAGAAGGTCCTGCAAGTGGCCGAGGGCCGCGTCGGCACTGCGGTCGGGGGCGTAACGGTAGTTGACGACCATCTCGGCCCGGTCGGGCACCACGTTGGAGGCCACACCCCCGCTGACGCTCACGACCTGGAGGGACTCACGGTAGGTGCAACCCTCCACGCTGGCCTCACGGGCCGGCCAGGAGCGCAGGGCCTCCAGTGCCGGGGCCATACGGTGCACGGCGTTGACCCCCCGCCAGGGGCGCGAGACATGGGCGCGCTCGCCCACCAGTACGACCCGGGCCTTCAGCACCCCCTGGCAGCCCGCCTCAACGGCGCAGTTGGTCGGCTCGCACACCACCGCTGCATCGGCCTCCAGGAGCCGGGGTTGCCGGGCCTCCATCTGGAGGAGGCCACTGTGCTCCCGGGCGACCTCCTCCGCCACGTAGAAGACGTAGCTCAGGTCATGGGCAGCCGAGGTCAACGACTCCGCCAGGTCGAGCATGACGGCCAAGCCGCCCTTCATGTCCGTGCTCCCGAGGCCCCACAGCACGTCTCCGTCCCGCCGGGCCACCTCGTTCCCGTTGGGGGGCACGGTGTCGAGGTGGCCCGCCAGGACCACCCGCGTCGGTCGCCCCCAGGCCGTCCGTGCCACGACGTTGTCGCCCACCCGCGTCACGTCCAGGCCGGCCACCGCGCGCAGCCGCGCCTCGACGAGGTCGGCCAGGGCCACCTCGTGGTGCGAGACGGACGGCACGGCCACCAGCTGCGCGGTCAGCTCCAGGAGGTCGTTGCTCACCCGCCTGCCCCGTGCTCGCGCAGCAACTGCTCCAGCTGGGCGGTCGAATGACGCTGCCCGGGCTCCAGGCGGCGGACCACGAGGATGCAGGGCAGCCCGAAAGTGCCCCCCGGGTAGGTCCTCGACCGGGTGGCCCCGATGCCCACGGACCAGGGCGGCACCACCCCTCGCGACAGCTCCTCACCTGTCCCGGCATCGATCACGGGGATGCCGGGGTTGAGCACGCAACCCTCGCCCAGGACCGCCCCCTCGCCTACCCGGGCGCCCTGGGTGATCATGCAACGGCTCCCGATGAGAGCCTGGTCGCCGATTACGACAGGCGCCGCCTGAGGCGGCTCCAGGACACCTCCGATGCCCACCCCACCCGACAGGTGGACGCCCCGGCCGACCTGGGCACAGCTGCCCACCGTGGCCCAGGTGTCGACCATCGTGCCCTCTCCCACCCGCGCCCCGATGTTCACGTAGCTCGGCATGAGCACGGCACCCCGCCCGATGTAGCTGCCCCAGCGGGCCGAGGCGCCGGGCACGGCGCGCACACCGGCCTCCCGGTAACCCCGCTTCAATGGGATGCGGTCCGCGTACTCGAACGGCCCGAGCTCTGTGACCTCTATAGCCGACAACTTGAAGAGCAGTAGGACGGCCTGCTTGAGCCAGGCGTGCACCACCACGTCACCGTCCGGGCCCACCTCGGCCACCCGCGCCTCGCCCGAGTCCAGTAGGCCTACAGCCTGGCGGACGAGCGCTGCTTCCTCCGTGCTCTGGGGGCCCAGTTCGTCGCGACGCTCCCAGATCGACTCGATCTCGTTCTTGAGGTCCACAGTGCGAAGAGGCTAGTTACATACCCAGGCGCTCGGCCACAAGCTCGAGACGGTCCATGGGGGCGACGGCGGCCACCCGCACGTGGCCCGAGCCGGCCGGTCCGTAGAACTCACCGGGGGACACGACCACGCCTGCCAGCCGGGCCAGCTCCTCGGTGAGCGCCCAGGCATCGCCGCCCGGTGCCGGTACCCAGAGGTAGATGCCCCCCTCGGGCATCGGGGCGTCGGCACCGGCGGCAGCCATCACCTTGCGCAGGAACACGAGGCGCTCGAAGTACCGCGACCGCTGCAGATCCGCGTGGGCTTGGTCCCCCAGGGCGGCCGTGCCGGCCCTCTGAGCAGGACCGGGCACCATGAAGCCGGCATGCTGGCGGACCTGGCGGAGGAACCCCACGACCTCCCTGTCGCCCGCGTACCACCCGAAGCGCAGGCCGGCCAGGTTGCTGCGCTTGGAGAGCGAGTGCACAGCCAGCACTCCGCCCAGCCCGTCTGCACCCCCGCCGTGACCCAGCACCGTGCGCGGGGGCTCGTTCCAGGTGTGCTCGGCATAGCACTCGTCGCTGGCCACCAGCACCCCGTGACGGTCACCCCAGGCGGCCGCGGCACGCAGGTCGTCCAGCTGCCCGGCCGGGTTGCCCGGGCTGTTCACCCAGAGCACGAGGGCGCGCTGTGCGTCCTCCGGCTTTATGGCATCTTCGTCCAGGCGCAGGCGGAAGTCCTCGTCGACGGGCACGGGCACGGCCCGCAGGCCGGCCAGGACCGCGCCCATCTCGTAGGTGGGGTAGGCCAGCTCGGGGTAGAGCACGGTGTCCCGCGACGGGTCCTTCAGGTGCAGCCAGGCGGGCAAGCCCGCCACGAGCTCCTTGGTGCCGATGCACAGCGCCAGGTCGTCCGGCCCCACCGGAGCGTCGAGCCTCGATGCCATCCAATCGGCCACAGCCCGCCTCGCCGTCGGTGAGCCGGCGGAGGATGGGTAGCCCCGGGTTGCGTTGCCCTCGTCGGGGTTGGCCAGGGCGTCCAGCACCACCTGACTGGGCGGGTCGCACGGGCTGCCCACCGACAGGTCCACTGCCCCGCCGGCATGTGCACCGGCCAGCAGCCGCACGGCGTCCAAGCGCTCGTACGGGTACGGCGGCGGTACGAAGCCTGCACGCTCGCTCAAGTGCCCACCTCCCCATCCGGTGCCGGCGCACCGGCAGCCCCCTCGACAGTCTCGATGCCGCCTGCATTGCTAGCACGGCCGGTGCCCGGCGGTCCGGCCATGAAGGGCTCGAAGCGGCCCAGGGCGGCCGTGGGCAGGCGCACGGTGACCAGCGTCCACGCATCGGCGCCCTCCGAAGCCAGCACCTCCCCTTCGCGGTGCAGGGCGGCGATGACGTCCCCCCGGCTGAAGGGGACACGGAGGGCGACTACCTGGTTGCGCAGGCGCAGCCGGTCCGAGAGCACCTCCAGCAGCTCATCGGTGCCCGCACCCGTGGCCGCTGAGATGGCCACGGAGCCCGGCCAGCGGGCCGCAAGCTCCGCTGCGGCCTGCGGTGCGCGGTCTGTCTTGTTGAACACCAGGAGCTCGGGGATGCCCGCCGCCCCTATCTCCTCCAGCACGGAGCGGACCGCTTCGAGCTGTGCCTCGGGCTCCGCCGCAGAAGCGTCCACGACATGCAGCAGGAGGTCCGCCTCGTTGACCACCTCGAGGGTGCTGTGGAAGGCCTCGACCAACTGGTGGGGCAGCTTGCGCACGAAGCCGACCGTGTCCGAGAGCAGGACCGGCTCCCCTCCGGGCAGCACCAGGCGCCGGGTACGGGGGTCGAGGGTCACGAACAGCCGGTCGTCGACGGCGACACCCGCCCCCGTCAGGGCATTGAGCAGCGTCGACTTGCCGGCATTGGTGTAGCCGACCACCGAGACCGACGACAGCCGGCTGCGCCGGCGCGACTGGCGCTGCAGACGCCGGCGCTTCTGCAGTTCGGACAGCTCTGCCTCGAGCTTGTGCACGCGGCGGACCAGACGGCGACGGTCGACCTCGAGCTGGGTCTCACCGGGACCGCGGGTGCCGATGCGCCCCGCCTGCTGGGAGAGGGCGATGCCCCGGCCCCGCAGGCGTGGGAGGCGGTAGCGCAGCTGCGCCAGCTCGACCTGGGCCTTGCCCTCCTCGGTACGGGCGTTCTGGGCGAAGATGTCCAGGATGACCGCCGTGCGGTCGATCGCCGTGCGGCCCAGGATCTTCTCCAGGTTGCGCGACTGCGCCGGCGAGAGCTCGTCGTCGAAGACGACGGTGTCGGCATCCCAGGTCTCGGACACGTCACGCAGTTCCTCCGCCTTGCCCCGGCCCACATAGGTCGCCGGGTCCGGGTGGTCCCGTCTCTGCAGCACCCGGGCCACCACGTCGGCACCGGCCGTCGACACCAGTGCCGCCAGCTCGTCCAGGTGGCGCTCCGTCTCCTCCTCGCCGTGCACGGCCCCCACCGGGCCCACGGAGGGCAGCGTCACACCGACGAGGACGATCTTTTCGCGGAAGCTCCTCTCGATGAGGGTCATGGCAGGGCCCGCCCGGTCAGCGCCGTTCCCCGGGCTTCCCCAGGACGGTGGTGCAGCTACCTATCCGCCTGCTCGGCCCGGTGAGCACGGCTCCACCATCGGGCCGCAGCTCCACCTCTGCCGCCCCCCCGGGCTGGTGAACGGTGACCTTGGGCCCGACCCGCCCCCAGTGGGCGAGCGCAGCTGCCGCGGCAACCGAACCGGTGCCACAGGCCTCGGTCTCCCCCACTCCGCGCTCCCAGACCCGCATGGTCAGTTCGTCGCGACCGGGCCCCAGGGCCACGAACTCCACGTTGACGCCTCCGGTCAGCGCGCCGGCCTGCGCGCTCAGGACCGGGCCCAGGCCCGCCACGTCCACCGTGCTCGGGTCCGGGCCCAGGACGACAAGGTGCGGGTTGCCCACGTCCACCAGGAGCTGGCCATGGCCGACGTTGCAACGCCCGTCGTCACCCGAGACCCTGGGCCGGCCCATCTCGGTGCTCATCCAGGCCTCGCCAGCGCCCCGCCGTCGCACCGTCACCCTGCGCCGGCCGGCCGGGGTCAGCACGTCGAAGCCCTCCCCCGGGCCGGCCACGGCACCGCCCTCGTCCAGTACAGCGTGGGCGAGGCAACGCAGGCCGTTACCGCTCATCTCGGCTTCGCTCCCATCGGCGTTGCGTAGAGAGAAGGCGAAGGCCTCGCCACTGGCCGGTGCCGGTCCGGCCCGCAAGAGGCCGTCCGCCCCCCAGCCCCGGTGGCGGTCGCAAACAGCCCGGGCCAGCTCGGCGGTCAGCTCCCTCTCCCCCTCGAGGTCGACCATGACCAGGAAGTCGTTGCCCAACCCCTCGTACTTGAGCAAGGACAACGAGCCGGGCACCCCGGCGGGATCAGTTGGGCCCATGGCCCCAGTTTCCCAGCAGGACGGGCAGTAGTTCCAGCGGGTCGGTGGGAGAGCCGAACCAGCGCACACGGGGGTCCCGGCGCCACCACATGCGCTGACGACGGGAGAACTGACAGGTGCGAGCAACTGCCGTGCGGGCCGCCTCGTCCAGCGGCACGCCCTCCTCCAGGTGGGCCAGGACCTCCCGGTAACCGAGGGCCTGGCGGGCCGTACGTGACAACCCGCCTGCACCGAGCAGGCCCCGCACCTCATCGACCAGCCCGCGTTCGAGCATGGCGGCGAAGCGCCCGGCTATACGGTGCCTGACCACCGCCCGGGGGAGCCAGACACCGGCCAGTGCCCACGACGTGGTGGGGAAAGCACCGACACCGGGACCTGCGCTCGAGAACGGCCGACCGCTCCCCAGGGTGACCTCGAGCGCCCGGACCAGCCGGCGACGGTTCCCGACCTCGGTCCGGGCAGCAGCCACCGGGTCCAGTTCCGCCAGGCGGGCGTACAGTTGCCCCTCGTCCCAGCCGGCCAACGACTGCACGATCTCCGGCCAGCGACCCGGGATCTCCAGGCGGTCGACGAGGGCGTGGACGTAAAGGCCCGTGCCTCCCACCAACAGGGGCCGGTGGCCCCTGGCCTCGATCCCCTCCACCGCGGCCGAGGCCTCCCGCAAGAAGCGGGCGACGTCCCAGTCCTCGCCGGGCGAAGCCACGTCCACCAGGTGGTGGGGGACGCCTGCTCTCTCCTCCAGGGAGGGCTTGGCCGTACCGATGTCCATGCCCCGGTAGACCTGCATGGAATCGGCGCTCACGACCTCGATGTCGCCCAGTGCCACTGCCACCTTCACGGCCAGCTCGGACTTGCCACAAGCGGTTGGCCCGACCAGGGCCAAGCGCCGCGGCCCCGCCGGCCCGCTCAGCTGGCCATCACCGGGATGCGCTGACGGTGCCGCGGGAGGGCCACGGTCCGCAGCAGTGAACCCTTGAGGAAGTGGGGTGCAGCCTCGTCAACCCTCACCTCCACCACGGTGCCAGGGCGGAGCGCGGGCGCCTGCACGTGGACCAGTTTGTCCTGCCGGGTGCGCCCCGAGAACACGCCCGGCCCTCCCTTTTTGGCCGGGCCTTCGACCAGGACCTCCTCGACCCGGCCCACACGGGCCTGGTGCTTGCGCAACGCGCTGCGCTCCACCACGGCCCTCAGGCGCTCGAACCGCTCTGCCGCCACCTCGGCCGGGACGTAGCGGTCCTGCCAACCTGCGGCCTCAGTGCCCGGACGGGGCGAGAAGATGAAGGTGTAGGCACTGTCGTACTCAGCTTGGGCCGCCACCTCCAGGGTCTGCACGAAGTCCTCCTCCGTCTCCCCCGGGAAGCCGACGATGATGTCGGTGGTGACCGCCAGGTCGTCCACGGCCGCTCGCGCCGCAGCCAACCGCTCCAGGTAGCGCCCGGCCGTGTACCCACGCCGCATCAATGCCAGGACGCGGTCACTGCCGGATTGCAGAGGCAGGTGGAGGTGGGGGCAGACCGCCGGCTCCTGCGCCATCGCCTCAATCGTCTCGGGGCGGAGGTCCTTGGGATGGGGGCTGGTGAAACGTACCCGCCTGATCCCCTCGGTACGGGCGACCGCCCGGAGGAGGTCGGCAAAAAGCGGCCTGGCAGCAGGGGCAGCGCCCTCCGACCACGCCCGGCCTGTGAGCTCGGGCCATGCCCGCCAGTCCGCCGAGCCACGTGCCCGCAGGGCCAGGTCACGGCCGTAGGAGTTGACGTTCTGGCCCAGGAGCGTAACCTCCGTGGTCCCCTGGGCGGCCAGGGCGGCGACTTCGCTCACCACCTCGCCGAAGGGGCGGCTGATCTCCCGGCCCCTGACCGAGGGCACGATGCAGAAGGCGCACTTGTTGTCACAGCCGACCTGGACCGTCACCCAGGCCGAGAAGGGCAGTTCCCGGCGCACCGGCAAGGCGGAGGGGAACTCCCCGGCCTCCGTCGCCGCCGCCTCCAGTACCTCCACCTGCGGCCCGCTCACCAGGGCCTCGTCGAGCAGCTCGGCCGCCCTGCCTACGTTGTGGGTGCCGAAGACGGCGTCGACCCAAGGTGCCCGCTCCAGCACCTTCTCCCGGTCCTTCTGCGCCAGGCACCCGCCGACGGCGATCTGCATCCCCGGTCTGGACTGCTTCAGCGCCCGCAGGTGGCCGAGGTTCCCGTACAGCCGGTTGTCGGCGTTCTCGCGCACACAGCAGGTGTTGAAGACCACGACGTCGGCTTCCTCGACCGCCTGGGCCGCCACCATCCCCTCGGCTTCGAACAGGCCGGCCAGCCGCTCCGAATCGTGCTCGTTCATCTGGCACCCGAACGTCCGGACGAAGTAACGCCTGGGCCCGATGGCCTCGCCGGCGGGGTCACGAACTGGCACTGGGGCCGCAAGCCCCGGTGCAGCACCGTCGCTCGCCGGAGGCGTCCCTGATTGGTCGGTCGAGGTCACCCCTAGAGCTTAAGGGCCACCACGGGCCCGCCGGTGCCCGGGGTGGCGGGCCGGGCCGGGCGCACCGACCGCAGACCTTGGCACAGCGCACAAGTAAGCCCTCATGGCACGGGCTAGCATTACGCTCCGGTCGCCTCGGTTGAGCGGGTCCCCGCCAGCCTGCTCCCGAGGTGGCCGGTAAACCCCGCCCGGTCCGGCCGGCGCTGCGAGGTCCTGGAGCAGCCTCCCGGGCCGGGGTAGCCTCGCTCGCGCGGCCCGGTCGCGCCACCCCGAGGGCCGACGGCCGCTACCGGCATGCCCAGGGAGGTGAGGCCGTGACCGAGGTCCAGCGCCCGGGCCTGGCCCCACCCAGCGCCCCACCGGGTGCAGACGGGGCCCGGACATGGCGTTGTTTCGTCGCCACCTGGCCCCCACCCGAGATCTGCGACGCGCTGGCCCGTGCCCCGAGGCCACCTCTGGCCCGGGCGCGCTGGTCGGAGCCGGAGCAGTGGCACGTCACGCTGCGCTTCCTGGGCGACGTCCCGGTGGGCGACGTGGCCGCACTGGCAGCCAGGCTGGCAGCGCGCCCCTGGCCCGGGGGCGTGGTGGCCCGGGGCGGCCCTGCCACCCGCTTCCTCGGGGAGGGCCTGCTCATCTGGCCGGTCGAAGGCCTGGCCGAACTGGCCGCTGCCGTGGCCGAGGCAACCCGGGGCACGGGCGAGCCGCCCACCCGCCCCTTCCTCGGGCACATAACCCTGGCCCGCGCCCGCCGGGGCTACGACCTCCGCCGCCAGCACCACCTGCTGTCGCCCCTCGACGCCACATGGGCGGTGACCTCCATCGCCCTCGTCCGCAGCAGGCTCGCCCCGGCCGGTGCCACCTACACCACCCTCGTCCAGGTGGGCCTGGCACCCTGAGGAGGCGGAGCCGGGCCGACGGCACGCCTCCCGGTCCGCCCGCCCGACGGCCCAGCCGCCTCCCGGTCCGCCCGCCCGACGGCCCACCCGCCCCACGGTGGCCGTCGGCGTCCACCACCGAACACATGTTTGCAATTACGCTCGGGTGTAGTTACAGTACTGGCATTAGCGCGTGCACCATCAGGGACCGACGGCACAACAGGCACCTGGCAACACCTGGAGTGGCGCTGGTGCCCGACGACCCGGCGGCCCTGCCCGGCCTACGAGGTCGTAACGGTCACACTCCCTTCATAGGTTGCTGGTCTGCCAGCAGCGACGACACAGCGAGAGGACGGTCCCCCGGTGGAACGTGACAAGGCATTGGAGATGGCCCTCGGCCAGATCGAGAAGCAGTTCGGCAAGGGTGCCATCATGCGCATGGGCGAGAACGCGCACATGCAGATCGAGGCCATCTCGACAGGCGCCCTTTCCCTCGACCTGGCCCTGGGCATAGGTGGCCTGCCCCGGGGGCGGGTGGTGGAGCTGTTCGGGCCCGAGTCCTCAGGCAAGAGCACCCTCGCCATGCACGTCGTGGCCGAAGCCCAGCGCAACGGGGGCATCTGCGCCTACATAGACGCAGAGCACGCCATGGACCCCAACTATGCCAAGGCCATCGGCGTGAACGTCGACGACCTGCTGATCTCTCAGCCGGACACCGGCGAGCAGGCGCTCGAGATCGCCGACATGCTGATCCGCTCGGGGGCCCTCGACGTTGTCGTCATCGACTCCGTCGCCGCCCTCACCCCCAGGGCCGAGCTCGAGGGCGAGATGGGTGACGCCCACGTCGGCCTCCAGGCCCGGCTCATGTCACAGGCCCTCCGCAAGCTCACGGGCACCTTGAACAAGTCCAACACCATCGCCATCTTCATCAACCAGTTGCGGGAGCGGGTAGGAGTCATGTTCGGCTCACCCGAGGTGACCCCTGGGGGCCGCGCTCTCAAGTTCTACTCATCGGTCCGCCTCGACATCCGCCGCGTGGAGTCGATCAAGGACGGCGCAGAGGTGGTCGGCAACCGCACCAGGGTGAAGGTCGTGAAGAACAAGTGCGCTGCGCCGTTTAAGCAGTGCGAGTTCGACATCATGTACTCCAAGGGCATCAGCCGTGAGGGCACTCTTCTCGATGTCGCCACTGAGCTCGGGATCGTGCGCAAGGCCGGTGCCTGGTACACCTACGAGGGCGAGCAGATCGGCCAGGGCAGGGAGAACGCCAAGGCCTTCCTTGCCGAGAACCTCGAGCTGATGATCGAGATCTCGGAGAAGGTGCGCCAAAAGGTGGGTGTCGGGACAGCCTCTGGCGACACCACGGAGGAGGGTGAGGAGCCGGTCCTACTGGAGGACTGAACAGCCCGCGACCACAGGACGGCACGCGCCCGCGAGCGGCACAGGCCCAGCGGTGCGTGCCGTTCTCCGCGCCGGGCCGGCACCGGTCCTCTTCTCCTACGCCCTGTGCCAGCCTCCGCTGGCGCACCGCGACGAGGTCGTCGGCGACCCGGGGCCCACAGCCCGACCGGGCCCACGTTCTTCGCCAGAAGCGCACGGGTACAACAAAAAGTGGGCCGGGGGGTAGAGCTGAGCGAGCCGTTTGCGCAATACTTGTAAAGGAACGTTTACATCGGTTGCTTGCACCACGCCTCTGCGGGTCACCCAGCCAGTCCTCGAGAGGAGGTCCCCGATGGCGACTTTTGGTCTTGGGGGGGAGGTCGGTGCAGTGCTGGACCTGACCAGTCCTCAGCTCTCCAGCGAGCTGGCCGAGATCGACGAGCGCATCCAGGTGCTCACAGGCCTGATCGACGCCCACGGCCGCCTCGAAGAGGTCAACGAGGTGATCAGGTTCTGCACTGACCCGCGTTCAGCGCTACTGGCCCTGCAGCAGGAGCCCTTCGGCTACAGCCGGTGCCAGGCCCAGGCCGTGCTCGACATGCCGATGAGCTGGCAAGCGGCTGAGATCGGGGATGCCCTCCGCCAGGAGAGGGCGGAGCTCGCCAGTCGACGGGCCGGGCTGCGGGAGCAGGTGGCCGAGATCCTGGCACTGCACTGGTTCGGCTGAGCCCGGGCCGTTGCCCACCCAGGCCCTCGGCCGGTCAGGACAGGGCACTCCCGGAGGTCAGGACAGCCTCTCGGTGAGGAGGCGGCGCACCAGGTCGAGGCCCTGGGTGGCCGCCCTCTCCCGCACCAGCTGGCGGTTACCACCGCTGAGCAGTGCGTGGTGCACCTCGGGCTCGGGCCCGTCCTTGGTGGCCAAACCGAAGTACACGGTGCCTACCGGCTGGCCGTCCTGCAGCTCGGGACCGGCGACGCCCGTGAGCGAGAGGGCTATGTCGGCGCCCAGAGCCTCGAGCGCCCCCGCGGCCATCCGGCGGGCAGCGTCCTCGCTCACCACCGGCCCCGGCCCGACACCCAGCCGGTCACGCTTCACAGCATCGCTGTAGGAGACGACGGCGCCCGTGAACCAGCGGCTGGCGCCGGGGACCGAGGTCAACCGGGCGGCCACCATCCCTCCCGTGAGGGACTCAGCGAGGCCCAGGCGCAACCCGGAACGTTGGAGGAGACGGCCCACGACCACTTCGAGGCCCTCATCGTCCACGCCGCCGACGAAGCCTCCCAGGAGCGCCCGCAGCTCGGCCTCCTCGGCGTCCAGTGCGGCCAGCGCCAAGGCCCCGGCCTCCGGCCCGGTAGCGCGGGTCGTGATGCGCACCCTCACGCCTTCGCTGATGTTGGCCAGGAAGGCGATCGTGGTGGCCGTTCCCTCCAGGGCTGTCACCCGGGGGGCGACCACCTCGGCCACCTTGGACTCGGGCATGCCCCACACCCGCAGGAAGCGGCTGCGCACGGTGGCCTTCTCACCCGACCGGCCGACCAGGTCGTCCACGACGGGACCGCCCACCATCTCACGCATCTCCGCCGGGACGCCGGGCACGGCGTACACGACCTTGGCCCCCACCGGGCACACGAGGCCCGGGGCGGTGCCGGTCAGGGCGGTTATGGGCCGGGCACCCTCGGGCACGTCGGCCTGGCGGTAGTTGGTCTCGGGCACCTCGCGGCCCTTGAAGCGCTCCCGCAGCCCAGCCTCCAGCGCAGCGTCCCGCCGGAGCGGCACTCCCATCACCTCGGCCAGAGCCTCACGGGTGATGTCGTCCTGGGTCGGCCCGAGGCCTCCGCAGCAGATGACGGCGTCGGCCCGGTCCAGGCCCTGGCGGACTGCGGCCACGATACGGGCCTGGTTGTCTCCGACCTTGGCCTGGTAGTAGCAGTCGATCCCGGCCTCGGCCAGGCGCGCCCCTATCCAGGACGAGTTCGTGTCGACCACCTGCCCGAGCAGCAGCTCGCTACCGATGGCGAGGACTTCACAGTTGAACGCCAAGTCACGCTCCCGCGGTGGCACGGCCCGCCGAGCGGGCACCGGCTACGTACTGAGCCCCACTGGCCCAGGCCAGCACCACGGCCAGCCACAGGACCACCTGGGACACGCCCGAACGGGCGGGCACACCGGGGGCCAGCACCCAGGCCACTGCCCCCAGCTCGACGACCGTCTTGAACTTTGCCAGGTAGCGAGCCGGGACGCTGATCCCCTGGCGGGCCACGACCACCCTGTAGGCGGTCATGAGCAGCTCCCTGGTCCCCAGGAGGGCCACGGGCACCCAGGAGAAGCGGCCCAGCGCAGCCAGGGCGCACAACGCGCCGAGGACCAGTACCTTGTCGGCAAGAGGGTCGAGGAAGGCGCCTGATGCGCTCGTGCCCCGCCGCCGGGCCAGCCAGCCGTCGGCGCCGTCGCTCAGCGCCAGGGCCGCCCAGAGGGCCAGGGCGCCCCAGGACGGCGTGGCAGCCAGGACCACGAGCACCAACAACGGGGTGGCAGCCATGCGCAGGGCCGTGACCCCGTTGGCAGCCGTGCGCAGGCGCCAGGGCGAGGGCACCAGGTCCTTGCCCGCCACCCTGCCGAGCGCCGTTGCCGCCGTGGCCTCCTCGCTCACGGTTGCCTCACGGGGCCGAGGGGCAGGCCGACCAGGTCGGGGCCGACGCTGTCCACCACCTCCACCTGCACCCACCCGCCGCTGGGCACGTCAGCGGGCAGCTGGACCACACCGTCGACCTCCGGCGCCTCCCTGTGGCTGCGGCCCTGGCCCGGGGCGTCCACCAGCACCGTGCACCGGCCTCCGACCAGAGCCGAGCGCCGGGCTGCCGTGATCCCGTCCTGCAGCTCCGAGCACTCCCTCAGCCGTTCGGCCACCAGTGGGGCCGGCACCTGCCCCGGGAGGCCGGCGGCATGGGTCCCCTCTTCACGCGAGTAGGGGAAGAAGCCGACCCAGTCCAGCTCAGCGGCGCGCAGGAAAGCCAACAACTGGTCATGGTCTTCCTCGGTCTCGCCCGGGTAGCCCACTATGAACGACGAGCGTAGGACGGCATCTGGGTAACGCCGCCGGACCGACGCCACCTTCTCGGCGAAGCGCTCGGCACTGCCCGGCCGGCGCATGCGCCGCAGGAGCGGCTCCGAGACGTGCTGCAACGAGAGGTCGTAGTAGGGGCAACCGCTCTCACCGATGACCTCGACCAGTTCGTCGGTGAGCCCCGAGGGGTAGATGTACAGGAGGCGCACGCGGTCCACGCGCCGGCGGACCTCTCTCACCAGCCAGGCCAGGTTCGGTCCGTCGGCCGCCGCGTTGCGCCGCTCCGCCCGGGTGGAGGCGTCGCGGCCCCACGACACCAGGTCCTGGGCCACCAGTACCACCTCCCGTGCGCCGACCGCCTCCACCTCGGCCAGCACCGAGGCCGCGTCCCGGGACCGCTGCACCCCCCGGAAGGACGGGATGGCACAGAAGCCGCAGTTGCGGTCGCACCCCTCGGCCACCTTCACGTAGGCCCACGGGCGCCGGCCCGCCGGCCGGGGGAGGTTCAGCAGGTCGAACGAGGGCAGCCCGGCAAGACCGGTGAGGCCGGCACGTACCGGGGCTTCAGCAGGGCGCTGTCGCCCCGGGCCTCTCGCCCCCTCCACCGAGCGGGGACGGCGGCGCAGCTCGACCGGCACCGGGCCGCGTGCCCCGCCGGCGGGCGCAGGGCCAGCCGTCAGGGCCACCCCGAAGCCTGCGACCCGGTCGACCTCGGGCAGCGCGTCCGCCAGTTCGGGCCCGTAACGTTCGGCCAGGCAACCGGTCACGACCAGGCGGGCGCCTTCCCGCTTGCGCTGCGCCATGTCCAGCACCGTACCGATCGACTCCTCACGGGCCGCCTCTATGAAGGCGCAGGTGTTCACCACCACCAGGTCGGCCGCCCCGGGCCCCGGGGCAGGCTCGTAACCCTCCGAGACCAGCAGGCCCTCGAGCTTGTCCGAGTCCACCTGGTTCTTGGGGCACCCGAGCGTCTCGAGCCAGTAGCGACCTGCCATCCAGGCAAGCGTACAGGCCAGCCCCGGGCCGGGCCCGCCAGCGTGCTCAGGCTTCCTCGGTCACCCTTACCCCGTGACGGTCCGCCTCCAGGACCAGGGCACGCCCGGCTACGCCGGCCCGGTCCATGGCCGCCTGGGCGGCGAGAGCGACCCGGTCGGCCACCCCTGCCGTACAGATCCCGACCAGGCTCGGCCCGGCCCCCGACCAGCACGAGACCAGGGCGCCGGCGTCGCGCAGGGCAGCCAGCAGCCGGGGCGCCTCGGGGAACAGGGCGCTGCGCTGGTCCTGGTGCAGGCGGTCCTCGCCGGCCGCGCCCACCAGGAGCCGGGCGTCGGCCAGGCCCGCCACCAGCAGGCCCATACGGCCCAGGTTGAAGGCGGCGTCGGCGTGGGGCACCTGGAGAGGCAGGGCCTGACGGGCGGCCGCTGTCGAGAGGTGGCGGTCGGGGACCATGACCACGAAGCGGAGGGACGGGTCGAGGGCCAGGTGGCGGGCAACAGGCACACCCTCCACCACTGCCGCCGCCACCAGGCCGCCCAAGGCGGAGGCGGCTGCGTTCTCCGGGTGGCCGTCCACCGCCGCTCCGGCCACCAGGGGCCCGCTCGACCCGGCCGCAGCGGCCGCAGCCACGGCCAGGGCTGCGGACGACCCCAGGCCCCGGGCCACAGGCACCTCGGAGCGCACGTGCACATGGACGCGGTCGTGGCCCAGGACGGAGGTGGCCACCCGCGCCGCCAGGTGCTCCGGGCCCCGGGCCAGCTCGGCGCCGTCACCCTCTGCCGTGACCAGCAGGCCCTCGCGCCTGGGGGCCACAGAGACCTCCACGTAGAGGCCCAGGGCGACGGCGAGGGCGTCGAAACCGGGCCCCAGGTTGGCAGAGGATGCGGGGGCCCTGGCGGTGCGACGCATAGCGGGCCCAGGTTAGCTGCTCCGCCCCTCCAGCTCGTCCACCGTCATGAGCACCGCCCGTGCCTTGGAGCCCTCGGACGGGCCGACCACTCCCCGTTGCTCGAGCAGGTCCATCAGCCGCCCGGCCCTTGCGAAGCCCACCCTCAGCTTGCGCTGCAGCATCGACGTGCTGCCCAACTGGCTGCGCACCACCAGCTCCATGGCCTCCTCGACCAGCTCGTCGTCGTCTCCCGTGTCCTCGCCGGGCGTTCCCTCACGGCCCGCCTCCACGCCCTCCACGCCCTCGACGTAGCTGGGCGAGGCCTGGCGCCGCCAGTAGCCGACGACCTTGCGCACGTCCTCCTCGTCCACCCACGGCCCCTGCAGCCGGCGCGCCAAGCTGGAGGACGCCGTCACCATGAGCATGTCGCCCTTGCCGATCAGACGTTCGGCACCGGGCTGGTCGAGCACGACCCTGCTGTCGGCGAGCGACGACACGGCGAACGCCATCCGGGAAGGGATGTTCGCCTTGATGAGACCGGTTATGACGTCGACCGAGGGCCGTTGGGTGGCGAGCACCAGGTGGATGCCCACGGCGCGCGCCATCTGCGCAATGCGGCAGATCGACTCCTCGACATCGCGCGCGGCCACCATCATGAGGTCGTTGAGCTCGTCCACCACGACCAGGATGAACGGCAACCGGCTGAACCGCTCGGGCTGTGCCGCCAGCCCTGCCCCGGCCGCTGGTGCCGTGCCCACCGGGCCGGCGGCGTCACCCGGCGGCTCCACGGCCTGGTCGGGCCCGCCGACCGCCAGGCCGTCCAGCCCCTTGAGCCCGTCTGCCCCGTCGAGCCCGTCTGCCCCCTCCAGCCCGTCGAGCTCAACTGTGGGCCCCAGGCCCGCCGAGCCGCCGGGGCCGTCGTCCAGGTCCCTCAGCTCGCCCCTGTCGTAGGCGGCGTTGTAGCCCGTTATGTCCCGCATGCCCACCTCGGCCAGCAGGTCGTAGCGCCGCTCCATCTCCTGGACAGCCCAGTGGAGGGCGTTGGCCGCCTTCTTGGGGTTGGTCACCACGGAGGTGAGCAGGTGAGGCAGCCCGGAGTAGGCCCCGAGCTCGACCCGCTTGGGGTCGACCATGATGAGCCGGACCTGGTCCGGGGTGGCCCGCATGAGGACCGAGGTGAGCATGGAGTTGATGCAGGACGACTTGCCCGACCCGGTCGCCCCTGCGATCAGCAGGTGGGGCATGTCCGCCAGGTTGACCATGATGGGCCGACCGTAGATATCGCGCCCCGCCGCCACCTCCAGCGGGTGGCGGGCTGCGCCGGCCTCGGGTGAGGACAGGATGTCGCCCAGGGTCACGACCTGACGCTGGCGGTTGGGCACCTCGACGCCGATGGCCGAGCGTCCCGGGATGGGGGCCAGGATGCGGACCTCCGCCGCCGCCATGGCGTAGGCGATGTCCTTCTGCAGGGCGGTCACCCGCTGGACCTTGACCCCGGGGCCGAGCTCGAGCTCGTAGCGGGTGACGCTCGGGCCGACGGTCGCCCCCACCAGCCTCGTCTCCACGCCGTGGCCGGCCAGGGCCCCCTCCAGGGTCTGTCCCTCCAGCTCGACCTGCCTACGGTCCACCTCGGCCTGTTTGCTCCGCCTGAGCAGCGCCATGGGGGGCAGCCGCCAACTGGGCGCGCTCGGCGCCGGTACGGGGAGCTCCATCGCCAGTTGTTCGCCTTTGGGGGCACGGGCCAGGCCGTCCAGGACCAGGGGCTCCCGCTCGGGGGTGCCGTCGGGGCCCGGTGCCGGCACCTGCGCGGGGTCGCCGGGCCCCGGTGCTCCGCCCCCTGCCCCGAGCGGCGGCACGGCAGAGGCCCCGCCCTCCTCGGTCTCCGTCGCCAGACCGGCCCAGGCGAACGGCCCTCCCCCGGCCGGGCTGCCGGTCGGGCCGGCCTGCGTACCCGGCGCGCCGTCGGCACCGCCGGCGGCACCAGACGGAGCGCCCACCGGCGCCCGCCGGCGCCTCCCGGGGCGCGCCGCCAGGGCCGGGCCCCTCACGCTCGGGTGACGGGTGGCCGACTCCAGCCTGGCCCCACCCCGGACCAGGTCGCGGGCGCCGTACCACAGCCAACGGCACGAGCGGCCCAGCACGACCAGTGCCGCTCGCGCCCCCGAAGCCACCACCCTCACCGGGGTGGCGGTAACGATCAGGAAGGCCACCAACAGGACGGCAAGGAGGACCAGAACGGCGCCCCAGACAGCGAGGCCGGCCTGCAAAGGCACGCCCACCACCGCGCCCAGCACCCCACCGGCGCGGGCCAGCTCGGTGAGGGGCACCCCGAGCGTCCCCCGACCGGCCACCACGTCCAAGAGGCCGGACAGCCCGACGAAGCCCAGGCCGAGGCCGACCGCCACCCGACCGGGCTGCGAGCGCTCGTGGCGCAGGAGGAGGTAAGCGCCCATCGTCGCCAGGCCCGCCGGGAGCGCGTAGCGGGCCAGCCCGAACAGGTCCGCGGCCCCGGCCCGCACGCCCCGCCCGACAGGGCCGATCACGTCGGCGTACACGGCGAGCGCGCAGAGCACGGCCAGGACCAGGAAGGCCAGGCCCCACAGGTCGTCTGCCTGGTCCTCGACGATCGTCGCCAACCCCGCCCGCCAACGGCCGGGCTCCCGGCTCGGAGCGGCCACCCCCTTGCGTGGGGCGCGCACCGGTGGCGCCGACCTGGCCCGGCCCCGACCGGGGCCCGGCTTACCCAAGGTCTTCATGGCCACAACGACCACAAAGCTAACACCAGGCCCATGGACAACCCGTGACCCTGGGGGCCCCGGGCGGCCCGGGCCGGTGGCGGGCCACCCGGCCCCCTCAGACCTCCATCACCACAGGCACGATCATCGGCCGCCGCCGGGTGCGCTCGTTGACGAAACGGCCCAGGGCCTGGCGGGCCCGGCGCTTGAGGGTCTCGAAGTCGGGCACCGCCGAGTCGGTCCCCGACCCTTCCTCGATGGCGGCCAGCACGACCTCGCGCGCCTCGTCGAGGAGCTTCTCCGCCTCCGGGGCGTACACCCAGCCCCTGGTGATGATCTCCGGGCCGGTGAGGACGGTGCCGGTGCGGGAGTCGACCGTCACGATCACCACGACCACGCCCTCCTCGGCCAGGATCTGGCGGTCCCGCAGCACCCCGCGGCCCACGTCACCCACGATCCCGTCCACGTACAGGTAGCCAGCAGGGACCTCACCCACGAAGTCCAGGCTGTCACCCGACAGCTCCACCACGTCGCCGTCCTCCGCCAGGAGCACCGAGCCCTCGGGCACGCCCATCTCCACGGCCAGGCGGCTGTGGTGCAGGAGATGACGGAACTCCCCGTGGATGGGGATGAAGCCCCGGGGCCCGGCTACCGAGAGCATCAGTTTGAGCTCCTCGCGCATGGCATGGCCCGAGGCGTGCACGGGCGCCAGGCCGGAGTGGACCACCTCGGCCCCGGTCCGGCAGAGCCCGTCTATGACCTTGCCCACATTGGTCTCGTTGCCCGGGATGGCATGGGACGACAGGACCACGAGGTCGCCCTCGCCCACCTTCACCCACTTGTTCTCCCCGGCGGCCATGAGGGCCAGGGCGGACATGGGCTCGCCCTGCGAGCCGGTGCAGATGATGCAGACCTTCTCCGGCGGCAGGGAACCGATCTTCTCAATGTCCACCAAGCGGTCCTCGGGCAGGCTGAGCGCCCCGGTCTGGCGGGCGAAGGCCACGTTGCGGCCCATTGAACGCCCCAGCGTGGCGATCGTGCGCCCGGAGGCGATGGCAGCGTCGGCCACCTGCTGCACGCGGTGCATGTGGCTGGCGAAACAGGCCACGACCACCCTCTTGTCCGGGTGGGCGTCGAAGAGCGACCTCAGGGCGCGCCCCACTGCGGTCTCGGAGGGAGTGTGCCCCTCCTCTTCCGCATTGGTGCTGTCCGACAGCAGCAGACGCACGCCCTCGCCCTCGCCCAGGGCGCCGATGCGCGCCAGGTCGGTCCGCCGCCCGTCCACCGGGTTGAGGTCGAGCTTGAAGTCGCCCGTGTGCAGCACGACCCCGTGGCGGGTGTGGAAGGCCAGGGCGAACCCGTCGGGCACCGAGTGGGTGACCGGTATGAACTCCACGTCGAACTGCCCGATCCGGCGCCGCTCGCCGTCCCGGACGACGACCCACTCCGCCCGGTCCAGCAGGCCTGCCTCCTCGACCCGGTTACGGGCCAGGCCGAGCGTCAGCCCGGAACCGTAGATGGGCAGCGGGGCCTGTTCGAAGCTGGGGTCGGCCAGCAGGTAGGACAGGGCACCCGTGTGGTCCTCGTGGCCATGGGTGAGCAGGCAGCCGACCAGCCGCTCCCGGTTGGCCCGGATGTGGCTGAAGTCAGGCAGTACCAGGTCGACCCCGGGCATCTCGGGCTCGGGGAACATGAGCCCGCAGTCCACGAGCACGGCGTCGCCGTCCATCTCGAACCAGGCGCAGTTGCGGCCTATCTCCCCCAGCCCTCCCAGGAAGGCGATGCGCAGTGCCGGGCCCGGCGGGGCACCGGCCATCACGCTACGGGGGCGACCGGGCGCCCGTGCAGCTGCGACCAGACCTGGGCGGCCCTGTCCTCCAACCCGGGGGGCGTCGGCCCCATGGGCGGCCGGCACTCTCCCGCCGGCAGCCCGAGCACCCTCAACATGGCTTTGGTCGGCACAGGGTTAGGAGCCTCCTCGCTCGTCTCGTACTCCCAGGACGGCACCAGGCGGGCGTTCAGCGCAGCCGCCGCCTCGACGTCGCCCTTGGCGAACGCCGCCGTCATCTCGCTCATCGGGGCCCCCGCCCAGTGCGAAGCCACGCTGATCACGCCGACCGCGCCCACGGCCAGCAGGGGCAAGGTGCACGAGTCGTCACCGCTGTAGACCTCGAAGCCCGCCGGTGCCCGCGAGATCAGGGCAGCGGTGGCGGCAGGCGACCCGGCGGCGTCCTTGACACCCACCAGCACGCCCTCCCGGGCGAGCTCGAGCATAGTCGTGGCAGCCAGCTCCCGCCCGGTGCGCTTGGGGATGTCGTAGGCCAGGACAGGCACGCTGCTCGCCGCGGCCACGGCCCGGAAGTGGGCGGCCAGGCCGCTCTGGGAAGGCCGCACGTAATAGGGCGTGACCACCAGCACCGCGTCGACCCCCGCGCCCGCCGCGGTCCTGCTCAGGGCCACAGTGTGCTCGGTGCTCGCCGCCCCGGTGCCAGCTATGACCGGTACGCTCACCGCCGACCGGACGGCACGCCACAGCGCGAGCTTCTCCTCGTCGCTGAGCGCCGACCCCTCTCCCGTCGTGCCCGTCACCACCAGGCCGTCGTTACCGTTGTCGACCAGCCACCGGGCCAGGCGTGCGGCGCCGTCCAGGTCGAGGCGGCCCTCACGGTCGAAGGGTGTCGCCATGGCACAGAGCACCGCACCAAAACGACCGGGCGCAGCCATCACTGCGCTCCCGGGCCAAGCCACACGCTCGAAGCCATGGCAGCCAGCCTAGGCGACGCCAGGACCGGGGCCCGCCTGCGTGGCGAGAGCTCAGAGGCCGAGCAGGCTGTCCAGGCCCACTGTCAGGCCTCTCAGCTCCCCCACACGCTTGACAGCGAGCAGGGCCCCGGGCATGAAGCTGGCGCGGTCGAGCGAATCGTGGCGCAGGGTGAGCACCTCACCTGCCGTACCAAAAATGACCTCCTGGTGCGCGACCAGACCGGGCAGCCTGACCGAGTGCACCCGCACCCCGGGGGCCACCTCCTCGCCCCTGGCCACCGGGAACGCTCCCTCGGCCGGGGTACGGGCTGCACGCTCCGGGCCCGCCACCTGCCCGGCGTCCTCCCGGGCCGCAGCAACCCGCTCGGCGGTGAGCCTGGCCGTGCCCGAGGGGGCATCGAGCTTGCCTGCGTGGTGCAGTTCGACCACCTCGACGCCCTCGAACCAGGGAGCAGCCAGCTCGGCGAAGCGCATCATGAGCACGGCGCCGATGGCAAAGTTCGGTGCCACCAGGCAGTTCGCCGGCCCGGCGGCAAAGGCGTCGCGCAGCCGGCCCAGGTCCTGGCTGTCCAGACCGGTGGTGCCCACCACGCAGTGCAGCCCCCGGGCAGCACACCACAGCGCGTTGCCCAAGGCGGCCGAGGGCACGGTGAAGTCCACCACGACCTCGGCTCCCGCCTCGGCCGCCGCCTCCCGCTCGGGCTGTACCGGCGGGCCGGACAGGCCCACCGGGGGCAGCGGGCCCACCGGGGCCAGCGGGTCGACCGCGGCCACGAGCTCCAGGGTGGCGTCGGCCGCCACTGCCTGGCACACCTGGCGGCCCATCCGGCCCAGCGCCCCCAGTACGGCCACCCTTAGTGCTCCGGCGGGCACGCTCAGCCCTGCTCCCATTCGGCGAAGGCGTCCTCATCGAAAGGGCCCATGACCACGAGCGTCCGGGGCGCCCCGAGGACCTGTGACGCCACCCGGGCCAGGTCGTCCACTGTCACGGCAGCCACCTGGGCCTCGAGCTCGGCCAGGCTCGGCACCCGGCCGTGGGCCAACTGTGCTCTGCCCAGACGGCTCATGCGTGCCCCCGAGTCCTCCAGCCCCAGCGCCGTTGCCCCTCTTATGTGCGTCTTGGCCGCCTCGAGCTCCGCCGTGGTCGGCCCGTGCTCAGCCAACTTGTCCAGCTCTGCGGTCACGACCCGCACGACCTCACCGGCACGAGAGGGTGCCGTGCCTGCATAGACCGCAAGGTCGCCGGCGCCCTGGTAGCCCGATCGGTAGGAGTAGACGTTGTAGGCCAGGCCCCGTTCCTCCCGCACCTGTTGGAAGAGCCGGCTCGACATGCCGCCGCCCAGGATGTGGTCGAGGACGTTGAGCACCTGGCGGTCGGGGTGGTCGCGCTCGAACCCGGGCATGCCCACCATGATGTGGGCCTGCTCGGTCGGCCGGCTCACCACCAGGCGCCGCATGCGGGCCGCAGCCGGCACCCGGCGCGGGGGCGGGCCACCGCCCAGGAGCGCCTCCCGGCCCAGTTCCTCCACCGCCGTGCCCAGGCGGGACAGGACACCTTCGACAACCTGCTCGTGGTTGAGCCGACCGGCTGCGGTCACCACCACGTTGGCCGTCTTGTAGTGGTGACGGTGGAAGCGGGCAATGTCGTCCCGGGTGGCGGCCTTGACCGTGGCCTCCAGGCCCAGCACGTCCCGGCCCAGCGGGTGGGCGGGGTACATGGCCGCGTCGTACGAATCGTGCACGGCGTCAGCCGGTTCGTCGCCGTGCATCAGGATCTCCTCCAGGATCACCTGGCGCTCGGCCTCCACCTCGTCCGGGCGCAGGGCGGGGCCCCAGATGATCTCCGAGAGGATGTCCAAGCCCAGGTCGGCGGAGCCCGCCAGGAGCCGGACGTAGAAGGCCGTGTGCTCCTTGGTGGTGAAGGCGTTGAGGTCGCCGCCCACCTCGTCCACCTGCTCGGCTATCTCACGGGCACTGCGGCTCCGGGTCCCCTTGAACAGGAGGTGCTCGAGGAAGTGCGAGGCCCCGGCCAGCTCCTCCGGCTCGTCGACCGAGCCCGTGCCCACCCAGAAGCCCAGGCTCACGGACAGGACCTCGGGCATCTCCTCGGTGACAACGGTGAGACCACCGTCGACGACGGTGGTCTGCACGTTGTCGCCCCTGCGCTGGGCTGCCCCAGCGTCGTTGGCAGGCTCAGGCATACGGTCGCTCAGCGGCGACGGCGGGGGTTGCGGCGAGGCCCCTGCCCACCGGGGCCTTCGCCACCGCGGTCGCGCGGGGCGCGCTGGCCGGCGGCCGGGGCTTCGGCCGCTCCGGCCGGGCCGAGGTCACCGAAGGTGGAGCGGGCCTCCTCCTCCCAGGTGTCCTCGAAGGAGACCGTCTCGTAGTCGGCCTTGGGGGCGCTGCTGCTCTCCGCGACCGGTGCAGCCTCGCCTGCGGGCTCCCCTGCCTCCAGCGAGAGCGAGATCTTGCCCACCGGGTCGATCTCGTCCACATGGACGTCGAACTCGTCGCCCAGGCTCAGCACGTCCTCGACCCGCTCCACCCGCTTGCCCTGGGCGAGCTTGGAGAGCTTGGAGATGTGCACGAGGCCGTCCCGGCCGGGGAGGATGTTCACGAAGGCGCCGAACTTGGTGATGTTGACGACCTTGCCCCGGTAGGTGGCGCCGAGCTCGGCCTTGGGCGGGTCGAGTATCAGCTCGATACGCCGGAGGGCCTCCTTGACCGCGCCGCCCTCCCTGGCCCCGATGGTCACCGTGCCCACGACACCGTTGTCGTCGACGCTGATATCGGCACCCGTCTCCTGCTGGATGGAGTTGATCATCTTGCCCTTGGGCCCGATGACCTCCCCGATCTTGTCCATCGGGATCTCGATGGTCACGATCTTGGGGGCCGTGTCCCGGACCTCGGCCCGGGGAGCGCTGATCGCCTTGTCCATGACCTCGAGGATGGTGAGGCGTGCCTCCCTGGCCTGGCGCAGGGCGTCGGCCAGCACTGTGGCCGGCAACCCGTCGATCTTGGTGTCCAGCTGGAGGGCAGTGACGAAGTCCGCTGGGCCCGCCACCTTGAAGTCCATGTCTCCGAACGCGTCCTCGGCCCCCAGGATGTCGGTCAAGGTGACGTAGCTGTCACCGTGCTTGACCAGGCCCATGGCTATACCGGCCACGGGCGCCTTGATGGGCACCCCGGCGTCCATGAGCGACAGGGTCGAGGAACAGACCGAGGCCATCGAGGTCGAACCGTTGGAGGAGAGGACCTCCGACACCAGGCGCAGGGCGTAGGGGAACTCCTCGAAGGAGGGCACCACCGGCAGCAGCGCACGCTCGGCCAACAGGCCGTGGCCGATCTCCCGGCGCTTGGGGCTTCCCACCCGCCCGACCTCGCCGTTGGCGTAGGGGGGCATGTTGTAGTGGTGCATGTACCGCTTCTTGTCGTCCGTGCCGATGGTGTCCAGGAGCTGGTCCATCCGGGGCATGCCCAGGGTGGTGACGTTCAGCACCTGGGTCTCGCCCCGCTGGAACAGGCCGGAGCCGTGAGCGGTGGGGATCAGGCCGACACGGGCCGACAGGGGGCGGATGTCGCGGGTGCCGCGCCCGTCGATGCGGACGCCCTGCTCCACGATGCGCTTGCGTACGAGGGCCTTGGTGAGGGAACGCACGGCATTGGAGATCTCCTTCTCCCGGCCGGGGAACTCCTCGCCCAGAGCGGCGAGGACCGAGGCCGTGACCTCCGACAGCGCCGCCTCGCGCTCCGCCTTCAGGGAGATGGTGGTGATGTGCGAGATGCGCTCCGCCCCCACCGCCTCGACCCGCTCGAAAACGTCCGGACCGTAGTCCCGACGGGGCTGGTAGACGAGAGGCGGGCGTGAACCGGCCTCCTGGCGGAGCCGCAACTGCAGCTCAACCGACTCCTTGACCCACACCTTGGCCGCCTCCAGGCCCTGGGCGATGACCTCCTCGGTGACCTTGGGCGCGCCGGCCTGGTAGTAGGACCAGGCCCGCTCGGAGCCACCGGCCTCGACCATCATTATCGCCACGTCACCGTCGGGCAGCACCCGCCCGGCCACGACGAGCTCGAAGGTCGACTCGTCACCCTCCTCGTAGGTGGGGTACGGGATCCAGGCGCCCTGCTGGGAGTAGGCGACCCGCACGGCGCCGATGGGGCCCTCAAAGGGCAGGCCCGAGACCACCAGGGCGGCGCTCGCTGCGTTCATGGCGATCACGTCGTGGGGGTTGACCTGGTCGGCTCCCAGGATCGTGCACACCACCTGGGTCTCGTTGCGGTAGCCCTCGGCGAAGGACGGCCGCAGCGGCCGGTCGATGAGCCGGGCGGTGAGGATGGCGCTCTCGGTCGGGCGGCCCTCACGCCTGAAGAACGAGCCGGGGATCTTGCCCGCGGCGTACATGCGCTCCTCGACGTCGACGGTCAGAGGGAAGAAGTCGATGCCCTCGGGTGCATTGGCTGCTGCATTGGCCGTGGCCAGGACGACGGTGTCGCCCACCCGGCCCACTACGGCACCCTGGGACTGCTGGGCCAGCAGGCCGGTCTCGAAGGTTATGGTCTTGGACGTGCCAGAAACCGGGGCGGAAACAGAAAAAGGCTCCCCCATTTAGGTGGTTATCTCCTTTCGGCAGTGGTCACCGGTGCGTACCGGCGGCCACATAGGGAGGGCCCACCCTCCGGGGGGCCCATCGGGGCCCGGGAGCGGAGCCTGGCCAGTTGTCAGTAGACGACCTCCCTGTCCCCGCGGCCCTCGGGGGCCTCGGGTGCCGCCCCACGGGCGGCCAGGGGAGCCCTCCACTGGCAGCTGACCACGGCCTGCCCCGCGGGCACAGCTCAGCGGCGCAGCCCGAGCCGACCGATCAGCTCGCGGTAGCGCTCGACGTTGTTGCGCCGGACATAGTCCAGCAAGCGACGGCGACGGCCGATCAGGACCATGAGCCCACGCCTCGAGTGGTGGTCGTGCTTGTTGAGCTTCAGGTGCTCCGTCAGGTGGGCGATACGCTCGCTCAACAGCGCCACCTGGACCTCCGGCGAGCCCGTATCGGTCTCGTGAAGGCGGTAAGCCTCGATCGTGGCTACTTTGTCGGCCATTGCTCTAATCGGTCCTTGGTCTGGGCTGGCGTGCAATAGAACAGAGGGCGTAAGCCTTGCGTGAGCTCGGTACGCCAGGGCAGGTAGGCCCAGGCCCTGCGGTCCCGAGCAGCCTGCATCGGCACAACGCCGTCGACATGTTAGCAGCCACGGGCCCCCAGACGCGCCAACCTGCTGCTCGGGGCCTCAACCACGCCGCCTGCCCGGGCCATCGGCTCGCTGGCCGGCCTCGGCCAGTGCCTCCCGGGTGCGGGCAACGTCACTGCTCATCTGGTCCACCAGGGACTCAACGGAACCGAACTTGACCTGGCCCCGCAGCCGGGCCACGAGCTCGACCGTGCCCACCTCGTCGTAGAGGTCCCCTTGGAAGTCGAGCAGGTAGGCCTCCACCAGTGAGGACTGCCGGTCGCTGTAGAAGGTGGGCTGTCGTCCCACCGAGAGCGCAGTCTGGTGCCTGGTCCCGTCGGGCCTCAGGTACCAACCCGCGTAGACCCCGTCGGCGCACAGCTGCATCTCGCCCGGCACGGCGAGGTTGGCCGTCGGGAAGCCCAGCTCCCGCCCCCGCTTGTCGCCGTGGCACACCACGCCCGAGAGCCGGTGCCAGCGTCCCAGGAGGGCGGCTGCCCCGGCCACATCACCCTCGGCCAGCAGCTGGCGTACCCGGGTCGAGGAAACAGGTAGCTGGCCTGCCCCCCCGTCGCTGCCCGCCAGCACCGGCCACAGCCTCATACCGGTGACGTCGAAGCCCAGTTGAGCTCCCATACGCTGCAGCAGGGCCACGTCACCCTCCCTGCCCCGACCAAAGTGGAAGTCGTGACCGACCACGACGGCCCGGGCTCTCAGCGTCTTGACCAGGACCTCCTCCACGAACTCAGCCGCCGGCTCGTGCGCACGGCCCTCGTCGAAGCTGATGACCAGCACCAGGTCCGCCCCCGCCTCCTCCAGCAGCGTGAGGCGGTAGGCCACGTCGGTGAGCAGGCGTGGCGCCGACTCGGGGCGCACCACGCTGGCCGGGTGACGGTCGAAGGTGACGACGGCCGTCAAGGCGTCCATCTCCCCGGCGACCGTCCGGGCGCGCTCGATGAGGCGCCGATGGCCCAGGTGGACCCCGTCGAAGGCGCCGATGGTGACGACGGTGCCCCGCGCCAGCTGCAGGCCGGACGGCCAGGCGCCGCCCGGCCCCAGGTCCGCCGGGTAGTGGACGACTTGCATCAGGTGAGGTTACCGACGGCTCCGGGCGGACCGGGCCAGGTGCCGCCTCCCGGTCACAGGGCGGTCGGCAGCAGTGTCTCGCCCACCAGGTACCGGTCGACCGCGGCAGCGGCGGCACGGCCCTCCGAGATCGCCCAGACGATCAGGCTCGCCCCCCGGGTGGCGTCGCCGCACGCGAACACCCCCGGTACGTTCGTGGCCCAGTCCCCACCGTGGGCGATGGCACCCCGCCCGTCTACCTCGACCCCCAAGGCCTCCAGCAGGGGCCTCTCCGGGCCCCGGAAGCCGATGGCCAGGAGCACCAGGTCCACGCCGAGCTCGAAGCCGCTCCCGGGGACGTCCTCGTAGACCCGCCGCGACACCTCGCGCACGCGGTGTGCCTGCAGGGCGCGCACACGCCCGGCGCCGTCGTCCACGAAGGCGTCCGTCTGGACCGCGAACTCGCGCTGGCCACCTTCCTCGTGGGCCAGCGAGTCCCGCAGCACCAACGGCCAGAGCGGCCACGGGTTGGAGCTGTCCCTGGCCTGAGGTGGCCTCTCGTGGATGTCGAACTGGTGCACCGACGCAGCACCCTGGCGGTGCGCGGTGCCCAGGCAGTCCGCTCCCGTGTCGCCCCCGCCGATGATCACCACCCGTTTGCCTGCCGCATCGACCGGAGGCGCCGCCAACAACCCCGCCTGCACCCGGTTGGAGGGCACCAGGTAGTCCATGGCCAGGTGCACCCCTGCCAGGTGCCGACCAGGGATCTCCAGGTCCCGCTGCCAGAGGGCGCCGGTGGCCAGCACGACGGCGTCGTGAGCCGAGCGCAGCTCCTCGACCGAGAGGTCGACGCCCACCTCGACTTCGCACTCGAACACCGTGCCCTCCTCCTCCATCTGGGCCAGACGGCGGTCGAGCAGGGACTTGTCCATCTTGAAGTCCGGGATGCCGTAGCGCACCAGCCCACCCGGACGGTCGTCGCGTTCGTAGACCACCACCTGGTGGCCTGCCCGGGTCAGTTGCTGGGCAGCCGCCATACCGGCCGGCCCGGACCCGACGACTGCCACCCTCCTGCCCGTGTGCACGGCAGCTCGTACCGGTGTCACCCAGCCGTGCTCCCAGGCGTAGTCGATGATCTCCTTCTCCACCTGCTTGATGGTGACGGCCTCATCGTTGATCCCGAGCACGCAGGCGCTCTCGCAGGGAGCAGGGCACATCCTGCCCGTCAGCTCGGGGAAGTTGTTCGTGGCGTGCAGACGGTCGATGGCGTCACGCCAGCGGTCCCGGTAGACGAGGTCGTTCCAATCGGGGATGAGGTTCCCCAACGGGCAGCCGTGGAGGCTGTTGCAAAAAGGTACCCCGCAGTCCATGCAGCGCGAGGCCTGCACCCGGAGGGCGTCGAGGTCCACCGGTTCGTACATCTCGGCCCAGTCGCGCACCCGCAGGTGCACCGGCCGGTGCTGGGCCTCCCGGCGGCTGTGCTTCATGAAACCCTGGGGGTCAGCCACGTGCACCTGCCATCACGCTCGCCGAGCCGGTGACCGGCGCGCCAGCCGCCCGCTCCGCCTCCAGGGCACGGCGGTACTCGGTGGGCACCACCTTGACGAAGTGGCCGAGGTGCTGGCCCAGGTCCGAGAGGAGCCGCTCGGCCACCGTCGAGCCCGTCTCGCTGTGGTGGGCGGCGAGCACCGAGCGCAGCCAGGCCGCGTCATCATCGTCCGGTGCCTCGAGCTCGACCATCTCCGGGTTGACGCGACCAGCGAAGCTGTTGTGCGGGTCGTAGACGAACGCCGTCCCGCCTGACATGCCGGCGGCAAAGTTGCGCCCTGTAGGGCCCAGGACCACCACCCGCCCTCCTGTCATGTACTCGCACCCGTGGTCGCCGGTGCCCTCGACCACCGCCAGAGCGCCCGAGTTCCTCACACAGAACCGCTCTCCTACGACTCCCCTCACGAACAGCTCACCACTGGTGGCCCCGTAGGCGATCGTGTTGCCGGCGATGATGTTCTCCTCTGCGGCATAACCCGGCGGGCAGTCAAGTGCCGGCCTCACCACGACCCGCCCACCCGACAGTCCCTTGGCCAGGTAGTCGTTGCAGTCCCCGAAAAGCCGCAGTGTGACACCACGGGGCAGGAAGGCCCCGAAGCTCTGACCGGCGCTACCGGTGAGCTCGAGCTCGATGGTCCCCTCGGGCAGGCCGCCGGAGCCGTACCGCCGGGTGACCAGGGACCCCAGCATGGTGCCGACGGCCCGGTTGCTGTTGACCACCGCCCACGACGACCGCACGGGCCGGCCGTTCTCCAGGGCGTCGCGGCACGCTCCCACAAGCTGGGCGTCCAGTGCCCGCTCCAGTTCGTGGTCCTGGTCCACCTTGCAGGTGAGGCTCGCTCCCTCGGGCGGAGGCAGCAGCAACGGTGAAAGGTCCAGGCTGGCCGCCTTCTCATGGCCGGCGGGCGCGACCGCCTCCAGGACGTCGGCTCTCCCGACGGCCTCCTCGACGGTGCGGAAGCCCAGCTCGGCCAGGTGCTCGCGGACCTCCTCGGCTATGAACTCGAAGAAGCTCACCACCATGTCCGGCGTGCCCGTGAAGCGCTTGCGGAGCTCAGGGTCCTGGGTGGCGACGCCCACCGGACAGGTGTCCAGGTGGCAGACCCGCATCATGATGCAACCCTCCACCACCAATGGTGCCGTGGAGAAACCGTACTCCTCCGCCCCCAGCAGCGCCGCCACGACCACGTCGCGACCGGTCTTCATCGACCCGTCCACCTGCAGCACGACCCGGTCGCGCAGGCCGTTGCGCAGCAGCGTCTGCTGGGTCTCGGCCAGGCCGAGCTCCCATGGCCCGCCGGCGTGCTTGGTCGAGCTCATGGGCGAGGCCCCCGTCCCGCCGTCGTGGCCGGAGACCAGGATCACGTCGGCGTGGGCCTTGGCCACGCCTGCCGCGACCGTGCCCACCCCGCTCTCAGCCACCAACTTCACGTTGACCCGGGCCTCGGGGTTGGCGTTCTTCAGGTCGTAGATGAGCTGGGCCAGGTCCTCGATGGAATAGATGTCGTGATGGGGGGGAGGTGAGATCAGGCCGACCCCCGGGGTCGAATGGCGCGTCCGGGCTATCCAGGGGTAGACCTTTTTGCCCGGGAGCTGGCCGCCTTCGCCCGGCTTGGCCCCCTGGGCCATCTTTATCTGCAGGTCCGTGGCGTTGACCAGGTAATCGCTGGTGACCCCGAAACGGCCCGCCGCCACCTGCCTGATGGCACTGCGCCGGTTGTCACCCTTGTCGTCGGGCTGGTTGCGCTCGGGGTCCTCACCTCCCTCGCCACTGTTGCTGCGCGCCCCGAGCCGGTTCATGGCTATGGCGAGGGTCTCATGGGCTTCCTGGGAGATGGCGCCATAGGACATGGCGCCGGTGTGGAAGCGCTTGACTATCGAGGAGACCGGCTCCACCTCGTCCAGCGGCACCGCCAGCCGCCCCGTCTCGGCGGCCGGGCGCGGGCGCAGCATCCCCCGGATGGTGGCCAGGTGCCCGGACTGGTCGTCCACCGCCCGGGTGTACTCCTTGAAGATCTTGTAGCTCTTGGCGCGGGTCGAGTGCTGGAGCTTGAAGACGGTGTCCGGGTTGAAGAGGTGGTACTCCCCTTCCCGCCGCCACTGCCAGTCACCGCCCGGCTCCAGGTCCCGGTGGGCGAGCTCGGTCGGCCGGGCCGGCCAGCCGGTGGCGTGCCTGGCCAACGCCTCGGTTGCGATGGTCTCCAGCCCGATCCCCTCGAGCTGGGTGACAGTACCTGTGAAGTAGCTGTCGACCACCTCGCTCGAAAGCCCGACCGCTTCGAAGACCTGGGCCCCGGTGTACGACGCCGCCGTCGAGATCCCCATCTTGGACATGGTCTTCAGCACGCCCTTGGCCACTGCTCTCACGTAGTTCTGCAGGGCACGGCGGGCCGAGACACCCTGGATGGCACCGCGGCGCACCTGGTCGGAGATGGTGTCGAAGGCCAGGTAGGGGTTGACGGCAGCAGCTCCGTAGCCGACCAGGCAGGCCATGTGGTGGACGGTCCTGGCCTCACCGGTCTCCACGACCAGGCCCACCTTGGTGCGCAGCTTCTTGTCCACCAGGAAGTGGTGCACCGCGGAGACGAGCAGGAGCGAAGGTATGGGCACGGAGCTGGCATTGGCGTGGCGGTCGGAGAGGACGACCACGCTGGCGCCATCGGTCACGGCCTGCTCGACCTCGGCACATGTGCGCTCCAGCGCCAGCCTCAGGCGCTCCCCCGGGCTCAGCTCGCCCCGGGCCTCGAACAAGCCGTCGATGGCGAAGGTGCGCCAACCGGGCACCAGGCCGTCCTCGTCCACGTAGAGCAGCGTCGCCAGTTCGTCGTTGGTGAGCACGGGCTTGGGCAGCCGGATCTGGTGGCACGACTCCGGGCTCGGTTCGAGCAGGTTGGCCTCGGGGCCGACAGACGCCCCCAGGGAGGTGACCAGCTCCTCGCGGATGGCGTCCAGAGGAGGGTTGGTCACCTGGGCGAACATCTGACGGAAGTAGTCGTAGAGCAGCCGGGGCCGCCTGGAGAGCACCGCCAAGGGGGTGTCGTCGCCCATCGACCCCACGGGCTCGGCGCCCGTAGCGGCCATCGGGCCCAGCACCAGACGGACCTCCTCCTCGCTGTAGCCGAACTGGCGCTGGAAGCTGACCAGGCGTGAGTACTGCGGGGTGAGGGCACGTCGCAGGGGCAGGTCCTCCAGGGTGACGCGGTGCTCCTCGAGCCAGCGGCCGTAGGGGTGCTCGCCGGCCAGTGCACCCTTGACCTCCTCGTCGTCCACGAGCCGACCGGCGGCGGTGTCGACCAGGAACATGCGCCCCGGCTGCAGCCGCCCCTTCAGCACCACCTTTGACGGGGGGATGTCCAGCACCCCCACCTCCGAGGCCATGACGACCAGGTCGTCGTCGGTGACCCAGTAGCGCAGGGGGCGGAAACCGTTGCGGTCGAGCTGCGCACCGATCAGCGTCCCATCGGTGAACACGACGGCGGCCGGGCCGTCCCAGGGCTCCATCAGGCACGAGTGGTACTCGTAGAAGGCTCGCAGGCCAGGGGGCAGGTCCGCTTTGTTCTCCCAGGCCTCCGGCACCATCATCAGCACGGCGTGAGGCAGGGAGCGACCTCCGAGGTGCAGCAGCTCGAGGACCTCGTCGAAGCTCATCGAGTCGCTGCCGCCCGGCGTCACCACGGGGAAGGCCCGCGAGAGGTCCCCCGGGAACAGCTCACTGGCCAACATGGCCTCGCGCGCCCGCATCCAGTTGCGGTTGCCCTGCACGGTGTTGAACTCGCCGTTGTGGGCCACATAACGGTAGGGATGGGCCAACGGCCAGCTCGGGAAGGTGTTGGTGGAGAACCGGGCGTGGGCCAGCACCAGGCCCGACTCGAACAACGGGTCCGACAGGTCGTGGAAGAACTCGGGCAGCTGGGGCGCCGTGAGCATCCCCTTGTAGACCATGGTCCGCCCGGACAGCGAGGCGAAGTACACCCCTTCCACCTCGTGCTCCACCCTCTTGCGCAGGATGAAGGCCATCCGCTCCAGGGCGAGGCCGCTCTGCCCCCCCGCCCCCGCCAGCACCACCTGACGGAAGGTGGGCATGACACTGCGGGCCCCCTCACCCGGTAGGCGGTCGGCAACAGGCACGTCGCGCCAGGCGACCACCCTGAAGCCCTCCTCAGCCGCCAGGGCGTCCACCCGGCCACAGGCCTTGTCGGCCTCTCCCGCGGCGCGCGGCAGGAAGGCCATGCCCGTCACGTAGGTGCCCCGGGGCGGCAGGGCGTCACCGAGGGCCGACCGCAGGAAGCGGTCCGGCACCTGTACCAGGACGCCCGCCCCGTCGCCGGTGCCGGGGTCAGCTCCTTTGGCCCCCCTGTGCTCCAGGTGACAGAGGCTGATGAGGCCCATCTGCACCATGGAATGACTGGCACGGCCGTGCATGTCGGCGACGAACGCCACGCCGCAGGCATCGTGCTCCAGCTCGGGCCGGTACAAGCCCCGGCGCCCATCGGGCCAGGGCGTGCCCAGGTGTGAGCCACCCACTACGTGAGCCATCGTCTCGACCATCCTCCCAGTAACTCTTGCCTACCGGTCCGAATCGGGACGACGCTGGCCCACCCGGCATCAACCTGCTGGTCCATATTACACGGGGCGTGGCCAGCCCGAACGGTCCCCGGGCCCGGGGTGGCACAGCCACGGGCCCGGGGACCGGCACCGGCCGGCGCCTAACGGCCGGGGGCGCTCCCCGCCAGAGCGGGGCGCCCGCCCCGGGCCCAGGAGGCAACGGCCGCCACCAGGCACCCGGCGGCGGCGAAGTCGAACGCAGTGCGCAGGCCGAGGCCGAAGGGCCGGGCGATGAGGCGGGGGAAGAACGAGCGCCCGAGCAGTACCGCCACCTGGCGCTGTGAGAGGTGGTGCAGCACGTGGGCGGGCAGGAGGTGCGCCATCGGGTTGTAGCCGAGGAAAGCGGCGAAAAGGGTCGACACCGGCGGCAGGTGTGCCACCCTCGAGGCCTCCCGGGCTCCCACGCCCTCCGAGAGGAGGCCGTGGGCCATCGAGGCCGGCAGCGCAGAGGACAACCCGATTATCACGAGGGTGAAGAACACACCGATGGACAGCACCTGGGCGGAGTTCTGGAACGTTGCGTTCATGCCTGAGCCTGCACCCCGGTGCTCGGGAGGGAGGCTGTTCATTATCCCGGCCCGGTTGGGACTGGCAAAAGCCCCCATGGCCAGCCCGTTCAGCAGGATCAGCAGGGCGAAGGCCCAGTAGGGGAAGTCGATGGGCAGCGCCTCCAGGAGCACGAAACTGGCCGTGGCCCCAAGCATCCCGCCGGTGGCGAAGGGACGGGCACCGAACCGGTCGGAGAGGATGCCCGACACGGGCCCGGCCAGGAGGAAGCCCGCCGTCAGGGGGAGCATGTAGATGCCGGCCCACAACGGGGTGCTCGTGAAGCTGTAGCCGTGCTCGGGCAGCCAGATGCCCTGCAGCCAGATGATCATCATGAACATCAGGCCTCCCCGGGCCACGGCGGCGAGGAAGCTCGAGAGCACGCCTGCGGTGAAGGCCCTTATCCGGAACAACCGCAGCCGGAACATGGGCTCGGCGCTGCGGCGCTCCCAGGCCACGAACCCCACCACCAGGACCAGCCCGACGGCCAGTTCACCCAGCACCGTGGGGTTGGTCCAGCCCATGCTGTGGCCGCCATAGGGCTGGATGCCGTAGGTGATGCCCACCATGAGCGCCACCAGCCCGGCAGCGAAGGTGAGGTTGCCCGGCCAGTCCACCGCGGCCGGGCGGCGTGATGCCGTCTCCTGCAGCTTGAAGTAGGCCCACAGCGTGCCTGCCAGGCCGAACGGTACCGACACCAAGAAGACGAGCCGCCAGTCGATGGGGCCCAGTACGCCGCCCAGCACGAGCCCCAGGAACGACCCGCTGATCCCTGCCACGTTGTTTATCCCCAGAGCCAGGCCCCTCTGGTGCTCGGGGAAGGCATCGGTCAGGATGGCGCTCGAGTTGGCCACCAGGAACGCTGCCCCGACCCCTTGGAATATGCGGCCGATGACCAGGTACATGGCACCGGCCTGGCCCTGCATCCAGTCCACCGTGAGCACCAGGGAGCTGAGCGTGTAGACGGCAAAGCCCAGGTTGTACATCTTGACCCGCCCGTACATGTCGCCCAGCCGGCCCAGTGACACCACGAGAACGCTGCTCACGACGAGGAAGGACAGGATCATCCACAACAGGTAGAAGCTGTTGGCCGGCGTGAGCGGGTCCAAGCGGACACCCTGGAAGATGTCGGGCAGGGCGATCAGCATGATCGAGGAGTCGATGGTGGCCATCACCACACCGAACGTCGTGTTGGCGAGCACGACCCACTTGTAGCGCTCGGACCGGCCAGTGCCCTCGCCCCCCACGGGCTGGCCGACAACTTGGGTGCTGGCGCGCAACAGGTACCTCCGTCCAACCTCTCAACGCCAAGCTATCGCGGTGCGCCCCACTGTCGCCTGGCCGGGCCGGCACCGGGCCGAGCGCGCACCCGGGCCGAGCGGGCACCCGGGCCGGGTGCGCCCTAGCAGCTGGGCCAGCAGGCGCGCAGCTTGGCCGCGCTCTCGGCGAGCGGCTCGGGCAGGACCCGGGCGTCAGCCACCGAGGTCATGAAGTTGGTGTCCCCCGCCCAACGCGGGAGGGCGTGCATGTGGAAGTGCCCGGGCACCCCGGCCCCGGCGGCCTGTCCCAGGTTGGCCCCGACGTTCACTCCCCCGGGCCGGTAGGCGGACTTGATGGCACGTACACCGTCGGTGACGGCGGCCCACAGTTCCGCCGACTCCGCACCGGTCAGGTCCTCCAGTTCCGCCACATGGCGCACCGGCACCACCATCAGGTGGCCACTGGTGTACGGGTAGGCGTTGAGCAGGACGACCACGCGTCCCTCCGGGTGACGCCAGACAATGTTGGTCTCCTGGTCCCCCAGGCCGCTCGCCAGGATGTCGCAGAACACGCACCCGCCGACCGGCGGCCGGTCGCCCGGGGGACGGCCGGCCGCCGCGGCCCCGGTGACGAACTCAGACCGCCAGCCCGCCCAGAGGTGGTCCAGGTGGCCCACTCAGGCCACCTTGCCGGCGCCACCCGGCCCGGGCTCGTCCTGGCGCACCTCGGCCCGCAGGCGCTCGATGAGCTCGGCCAGCAGGACGCCCCGCTCGGGGCGTTCCGAGCCTCTGGTGTTGACGCCGACCGTGCCGGCCGCCACATCGTCGTCGCCCACCACGAGGACGTAGGGGACCTTCTCCAGCTTCGCCCGCCGCACCCTCGCCCCGAGGGGTTCCTCGGCTGCCACGGTCGTGGCCCGCAGGCCCGCTCCTGCCAGGCTGGCCGCCACCGAGGTGGCATAGCCATGGTGGTCGTCGCGCACGGGTAGTACCTGCACCTGCACGGGGGCCAGCCAGAGAGGGAAGGCCCCGGCGTAGTGCTCGACCAGGATGGCGAAGAACCGCTCCAGCGAGCCGAACAACGCCCGGTGGACCATGTACGGCCGGTGGCGGCCGTTGTCGGCCCCGACGTAGGACATGTCGAAGCGCTGGGGCATCTGGAAGTCCACCTGGATGGTGGACACCTGCCACTTGCGGCCGATGGCGTCCCGGACGTGGACGTCGATCTTGGGGGCGTAGAAGGCACCGCCACCCTCGGAGACGGTATAGGCGATGCCCGCCGTCTCCAGGGCCAGACGGAGCGCCTCGGTGGCCCGCTCCCACTCCTCCAGGGTCCCGATGTACTTCTCCGGCCTGGTGGAGAGCTCGGCCTCGAAGTCCGTGAGCCCGAAGCGGCGCAGGAGCCTGAGCACGAAGGCCAACAAGCTGGCCAGTTCGCCCTCCAACTGGTCGCGGGCGCAGAAGATGTGGCTGTCGTCCTGGGTGAACCCACGTGCCCGGAGCAGGCCGTTGAGCACCCCTGAACGCTCGAAGCGGTACACCGTGCCGAACTCGAACATCCGCAGCGGCAGCTCCCGGTAGGAACGCTGACGGCTGTTGTAGATCAGGATGTGCATGGGGCAGTTCATGGGCTTGGGGTAGTAGCTGGCACCCTCCATCTCCATGGGCGGGTACATCCCGTCGGCGTACCAGCCCAGGTGCCCCGAGGTCTCGAACAGCGTGGACTTGGTTATGTGGGGCGTGTAGACGAACTCGTAGCCCCCGGCTTCGTGCTCCGCACGCGAATAGTCCTCCATCAGACGGCGCACCAGGCCGCCCTTGGGGTGGAAAACAGCCAAGCCACTGCCTATCTCGGGCGGGAAGTGGAAGAGGTCGAGCTCCGCCCCGAGGCGACGGTGGTCCCGCCGCTCCGCTTCGGCCACCCGGGCCAGGTGCTCGTCCAGCGCCTGCTGGGACTCCCAGGCCGTACCGTACACACGCTGCAGCTGAGGACGGTGCTCGTCGCCCCTCCAGTACGCGGCCGCCAACTTGGTCAGCTTGAAGTAGCCGAGGCGGCCCGTCGACGGCACGTGCGGGCCCCGGCACAGGTCCACGAAGCCGCCGTCGGCCCCGGCCGCGACCGGTGCTCCCTGCGCGTTGGGGTTGCGATATGTGCTCACCCCGCCGCTACCCGCACCTTCCTGCGCAGCCTCACGCTCCGCCGCCCCCACGCCCTCGATGATCTCGAGCTTGTAGGGCTGGTCGGCGAACAGCCCGAGGCCCTCGTCCAGGCTGTGCTCCTCACGGACGAAGGGCTGGTCCTCGGCGATTATCTCCCGCATCGTGGCCTCGATCCGGGCCAGGTCGTCGTCACCGAAGTGGGCACCCCCGGGGAGGTCGAAGTCGTAGTAGAACCCGTCCTCGATGGCCGGCCCGATGGCGTAGCGGGCACCGGGCCAGAGCCGGGTCACCGCCTGGGCCATCACGTGCGCCGTCGAATGGCGCAGTACGGCCCGGCCCTCCTCGCTCGCCGCGGTGAGCACGCTGACCCGGGCCCCGTCCGGCAGGGGGGCGCCCAGGTCCCGCTCCGCCCCGTCCACCGACACGGCCAGTGCCGCCTTGGCCAGACGTGGCCCCACCGAGGCGGCCAGGTCGGCACCGGTGGCGCCGGCCGGCAGCTCCCGGACGGACCCGTCGGGCAGCGTCACCGAGATCCGGGCGCCACCCGGGGCGGCTGCCCCGGTGCGGGTTGCCACCAGGACCGGGATCACCCGGCTCGTCCTCTGCTGGTACTCGGCATAGGGCGGGTACGCGGCCACGGCCCGCTCCCACCACAGGTCGCGTTCCTCCCCCGTCACCTCCCGCACCACGAAGTCGTGCGCCTGCGGGCCGTCCTGCACCATGACCGCCGTTGGGCCAGCCTTGAGGTTGTGGTACCACTCCGGGTGCTCGGGGGCACCGCCCTTGGAGGCCACGAGAGCGTACTGTCCCCCGTGCTCCACCCTCATCAGGGCGAACTTGCGGATCTTCCCCGTGCGGTGGCCCCGCGTGGTGACGATGACCACGGGCAGACCGGTGTCGCGCAGCGTGTTGGCCCGCTGCCCACCGGAACGCTCGTACTCCTCGACCTGTTCGCGCACCCACTGGGCCGGGCTCGGCTCGTACTCACCTTCCAACGGCATGGCCGCATGCTAGGGCGAGCGGGCCGCGCCGGGCACCCCTGCCCGGCGCCGGTGCTACAGGACGACCCCCAGCAGCGCAGCGGCCTCGGCCACCGCACCCCCACCGCCGTCCACCGCAGCATCGATGGCCTTCAAGGCGCCCGGGGCGTCCAGGTCGTCGTCCAGTGCAGCTCGTACCTGGTCCACCACCTCGCCACCCCCCTGCCCCGCCGCCGACCGCCAACGCGCCAGGCGCTCCTCGGCCAGGTCGAGCAGGGTGGCGTCGAAGGACCAGTCGGAGCGGTAGTGGTTGGCCAGCAGGACCAGGCGTACCACCGCCGGCTCGTGCTCCTTCAGCAGGTCCCGGACGAAGACCAGGTTGCCGAGCGACTTGGACATCTTGGTGCCCTCGTAGAGCACCATCCCGGTATGGGCCCAATGGCGCACGAACGGCTGGCCGGTGGCGGCCACCGAAAGTGCCGACTCGCACTCGTGGTGGGGGAAGACCAGGTCGGAGCCACCGCCGTGCAGGTCGATGGTCGTGCCCAGCTCGCGGGTGACCAGGGCCGAGCACTCGATGTGCCAGCCCGGGCGGCCCGGGCCCCACAACGAGGCCCACGACGGTTCGTCGGGTGCCGAGGGTTGCCAGAGCACGAAGTCGAGCGGGTCGCGCTTGTCGGGGTCGTCCGGGTTGCCACCGCGCTCGCGCGCCAGCTCGAGCATGAGGGCCCGGTCGTAGTGGCTCACCTCGCCGAAACCCGGCCACGAGGAGACGTCGAAGTAGACAGCGCCCCCGCTGCGGTAGGCGTGGCCCCGCTCCAGCAGGGTGCCCACGCGGGCCAGGATGTCTGCGATTGCCGAGGTGGCCCGAGGCTCGCTGGCCGCGGGCAGCAGGCCCAGGGCGCCCATGTCGGCCCCGAAGCGGGCCATCTCCTCGGCGGCCAGGTCCAGGTAGTGCACCCCGAGCTCCCTGGCCTTGCGCAGGATGTCGTCGTCGACGTCGGTCACGTTGCGCACCAAGCGCGGGCGGTACCCCAGGTCGGCCAGGCGCCGTTGGAGGACGTCATAGGCCATGTAGGTCGCGGCATGGCCCAGGTGGGCGGCGTCGTAGGGCGTGATCCCGCACGTGTACATGGTCACCGTGGAACCCGGCCCACCGGCCGGCTCGAAGGGCACCACGGCCTGGCGTGATGTGTCGTAGAGCTGCACGGCGCTGCCTCTACGCGATGCCCGTGACCCGCAGGGCGGCGTGTGCCTTGTACCGGCGGTTGACCTCGACCAGCGCAGCCGTGAGCGCCTCGACGGCCATGGCCGACCACAGCCCCCCGACCGCCACCCCGCGCAGCCCGGGGACCTTGTCCACCAGACCTATCACCAGGTCCCCCGCCTCACGGTCGTCGGAGAAGACCATCACGTCCGCCTCCAGCAGCCTGTCCAGGTCGCCCAGGGGCCCGGCCGGCAGATGATGGAAGGCGCCCACCACGCGGCTGCGTGGCACGGCCCCCGCCACCGCCATGGCCACCGAGCCCGTGGGCGGCAGGAGGGGTACGAACCGGTCGCCCCAGCGGGCCATGGCGTTGACCATGCTCACCAGGATCTTGCCGTCCAGCTCGTCGCTCAGCTCCCGGGCCGTGCTCACAGCACCCTCCCAGGGCGTGGCCAGCACCACGAGGTCGGCCCGGGCCGCCTCCCGGTTGTCCCCGGCAACGATGGCCAGGTCGCGCCCGGCCCATCGCCCGAGCAGCTCGTCGACGACACCGGACGCCCGTGAGGCGGACCGGGACCCGATCACGACCTCGTTGCCCACGGACGCCAGCCGGACGGCCACCGCCGTACCAGCCGGGCCTGTTCCTCCTAGTACCCCGATCTTCACGGCTGGAGCCTCCCACGCGCGCATGTCACCATGCGAACTACGGTCACTCCCAGTGACCGTACCAGGAGGACCGCCGGGACCGGTGCTGCTGGCGTTCCTCACCACGAGCTGCTCGGTCTGCGGCCCCTTCTGGCAGGCCCTCGCCCACGACGACCTGGTCGCCGGGTACGGGGCCCGGCTCGTCGTGGTGACGCCGAGCCCCGCCCTTGAGGACCGGGCCGCGGCGGAGGCTCTGGTCCCTGCCGGCGTACGCCTTCACATGTCGTCGTCGACCTGGTTCGCCTACGGAGTGGGCCAGGCCGGCACGTTCGTCCTCGCCGCCTGGGCACCCGGTGCCCCACCCCCCTGGGAGGAGCCGGGCCGGGCCCTCGGCCACGCCAGCATCACAAGCCCGGGAGAACTGCGGGGGCTCCTCGCCCGCTGGTTCGCGCAGGGCGATCGCCCGGGCACGACCTCCCAGGCCTGAACACCACGGGCGCCCCTCCTGAACCGGTTTAAATGTGAAGGACCGGCGGGGGGACGCCGGTCCTTCGATGCTTCGCTCAAGGGCCGGGAAGGGGGGTACCTGGCCCGAGCTGTGCGCCTTCGGGCGGGGGGCGCCCTCCGGACGAACACCATGCTACCCGGGAGCTGGCATCACCGGCATAGCTGTGCCGAAAGTGTCGTATCGCTGTTTGCGATCGCGGTGCCTCGGGGCGTCCGTGCTCACGGGGGCATGGCAGGTCCCGCTGGTTGGGGAACGGTCCCCATCAGGGAGTCTGCGCCACCGCCACGGGCATCTGCGAAGATCGCTCCCGTGTCAGACGAATGGTTCATACAGCCCAACGGCCCCCTCGTAGGCGACGTAGAGGTCCGAGGGTCCAAGAACGCAGTCACCAAGCACATGGTCGCCGCCATCCTCGGCGAGGGCCCCAGCACCATCTCCAACGTGCCCGAGGTCGGCGACGTCCAGATCACGGCTGACATCCTGCGCGCCATCGGGGCCGGCGTGGAGCACAAGGACGGAGTGCTCGAGGTGACCCCTCCCGAGGAGGTCAAGCCCGAGGTGCCGCTGTCGTTCAGCGGCCTCAACCGGATCCCGGTCCTCCTGCTCGGCCCGCTGCTGCACCTGACCGGTGAGGCCTTCGTGCCGATGGTGGGCGGGGACCGGATCGGAGGCCGGCCGGTGAACTTCCACGTGCAGGCCCTGCGGTCGCTCGGCGCCGAGGTCGAGGTGACCTCCGAGGGGATCCGCGCCAAGTGCCGGCGGCTCAGAGGGGCGATCATCGAGCTCCCCTACCCGAGCGTGGGCGCCACCGAATCGGCCCTGCTCTCGGGAGCCGTGGCCGAGGGCCGGACCGTGGTCCGGAACGCGGCCACCGAGCCCGAGGTGCTGGAGCTGGCCCTGTTCCTGCAGCGTATGGGCGCCCGCATAGAGCTCTCGCCGGACCGGCGGGTGGTCATCGAGGGCGTGCCCTCCCTGCGGGGTGCCCACACCCACCTCCAGGGCGACCGCAACGAGGCGTTCTCGTACCTGGTGGCCGGGCTCATCACCAAAGGGGCGGTCAGGGTCATCGGCTGTGCCCAGGACCGCCTGGTGACCGCCATCACCACCCTGCTGAGGATGGGCGCCCAGGTCACCATCGACGAGCACGGCATCAGCGCCTTCGCACCCGACGGCCTCCACGCAGCCGCCGTCTCGACCGACGTCCACCCCGGTTTCATGACCGATTGGCAGACCCCCCTGATGGTGCTGTTCACACAGGCCGAGGGGATGTCCGTGCTGCACGAGACGGTGTACGAGGACCGCTTCGTCTACGTGCCGGCGCTCAAGGCGATGGGGGGCGAGATAGGCCTCTTTGCCACCTGCCTGGGCGGGCCGGCGTGCCGGTTCCACGACACGAGCTACCTGCACTCCGCCGTGGTGCGAGGGCCGTCCAAGCTCCAGGGCACCGAGGTGGACGTCCCTGACGTGCGGGCCGGCTTCTCCAGCGTGATCGCTGCTGCGGCCGCTTCCGGGCCCACTGTCATCCATGGCGTACGCCACCTGGAGCGGGGCTACCACCGTCCGGCAGACCAGCTGCGCTCGCTCGGGCTGCTGCTCGAGGCCCGCTCGGCGCCGGCCCACACCGCCGGCTGAGAGGCCCCCGGCGGCGGGAGCCACCACCGGCCGGCCCGCCCCTACGGCAGGCCTTCGGGGCGCGACCACGCCCGGGGGCCGGTCGTAGGCTGTGGGACCAGGGTGAACCGGTTAAGCCAGAAGGACCGGCGGGGGGACGCCGGTCCTTCTGTACAACGGCTCAAGGGGTGGAAGGGGGGGAACCGCCCCGAGCTCGGGCCCTGCTCCGGAGGCAAGGCCACCGGGAGGACACAGTCATATTACACCTGCCACGACATCAGAGTGATAGCTAATAGTCACTTCTCACATCGTTGGACAAGATAGCCCTGCCCCCGGGCGGGCGGCCCCGGCCCTCTGCCTCGGCCTTCCGGGGACCGGCGCGGTGCCGGACCTGTACTGCCGGCTTACAGCTGGCAGCCCACGAGCCGCGGCTCGGGCTGCAAGACCACGCCGGTGCGTCCCGCGACCCCGTCCCGTACCTCACGGGCCAGGTCGACCACGTCGGCCGCCCGGGCACCGTCCAACGCCACCAGGGCCAGGGCGTGCCGGGAGGAGACAGCCGCCCTCCCCCGGCGGTAGCCCTTGTGGAAGCCGCAGGCCTCGACCAGCCAGGCCGCCGGCACCTTGGTCCCTCCGGGCGCCGGGAACCGGGGCGCCCCGGGGAAGCGGCGGTCGAGAAGCCTCACCTCTGCTTCTCCCAGGACCGGGTTGACGAAGAACGAACCCACGCTGCGGGAGGCCTGCTCCCCGGGGCCGATGACCATGCCCTTGGAACGGCGCAGTGCAAGGACCGCAGCGGCCACCTCGGAACAGGGCGGCCGGTCGCCCACCACCGCGCCCAGGGCCTGGGCCAGCTCGGGGTAGCGCAGGGGCTTCGCCGTCCCGGACCTGGTCAGGCGGAAGACCACCTCGGTCACGACGTACCGGTCGCTCCGCTTGAACAGGCTGTCGCGGTACCCGAACGCGCACTCCCGAGCCTGGAGCACCACCAACTGGCCGCGTGCCCGGTCCCAGGCCTGCACAGCTTCGACCACCTCGGCCACTTCCTGCCCGTAGGCGCCGACGTTCTGCACCGGGGTGGCGCCCACCAGGCCGGGCACCCCCACCAGGCACTCGACACCGGCCAGTCCCTCAGCCAGGCAGCGCCTGACGAAGTCGTCCCAGCTCACACCGGCACCCACCCGCACCAGCACCGAACCGTCGCCGTCCTCCTGCTCCCGCTCCCCCTCCACCCCCACCCGGACCACCAGGCCGTCGAAGCCTCCGTCGCCCACCACCACGTTGCTCCCACCGCCAAGTAGCAGCACGGGACGACCCTGGGCGTCCGCCCTGGCCACCGCCTCGCACAACTGGTCCCGCTCCCGGGCCACGAGGAGCTCGGCCGCCTCGCCCCCCACGCCGAGCGTCGTCCAGGCCGCCAGTGGGGTGCCGTGCAAAGGCTGCTCGTCGGCGGTGGGGCGGGGGAAGGATGAGGGCGACGTGAGGGCGCATCCTACCGGCCGGCCGGCTCCGTGCCCGGCCCGGCCGGCTCCGTGCCCGGCCCGGGCGGCTCCGTGCCCGGCCCGGCCGGCAGCCCCGGGGACCAGCCGCACCGCAATATCGTGAACTAGGTCGGTAGCTGCCGGCGCTGCTCGGTCAGGAGGGACGTGCACGCACTCGAGCAAGAGGTCAAGTTGGACACGGGCCCCGGTTGGCACGTGCCGGACCTGGAAGGGGTGCTCCCCGGTAGCTCGGTCGGCCGACCGGAGGTGCTGCAGCTCGATGCCGTGTACTACGACACGGACGACGCTGCCCTGGGCAGGCACCGCATGACGCTCAGGTTGCGCAGCGAGCGCGTTGGCGGGGGCGAGCCCGTGCGGCAGTGGACGCTCAAGCTCCCTGCTCCTGCCTCAGGGGAGGTCGAGGCCCGCACCGAGGTGAACCGGGAGGTGCCCGAGGGACCGCTCAGCACGCCGGAGGAGGTCCCGCCCGGGGTGCCGGCCGACATCTCGGGTCTGGTGACCGCGGCAACCCTGGGGCACCACCTGCACCCTGTGGCGCACCTGAGCACGGTACGCGAACGCCGCCGGGTCACCACCTCGGACGGCCGGCTGCTGGCGGAGGTCGACCACGACTCGGTGACCGGGACGAACCTCTTGCTCGCCGCCCGAGGGCATCCGGCCGCCACGGTCACCTTCTGCGAGGTCGAGGTGGAGCTCGCCCCCGGAGCGGCGCTCGAAACGGCGACGGCCATAGTGGAGCGCCTGATGGCCGCCGGGGCCAGGCGGAGCGACCGGCACAGCAAGGTGGGGACCGTCCTGGAGCGCACGGACAGCAGTGGGCGCGCCGGGCCGGGCCTTTCCCCCGGCCAGGCCCCGGACGGCGCACCGGGCGGCCGGGCCCGGGAGCTCGTCCGACGGCAGGCCGGCGACTGCCTGTCCGTGCTGGCGCAGACCGAGCCGTACATCAAGTTGGGCGACCCGGGCCCCGAGCACGTGCACAAGGCCCGGGTGGCCACCAGGCGCACCAGGGCCGTCCTGCGGGCCCTGGCCAGGGCCGGGGCGGCGAGGGGGCAGGCCACGGCCACGAGCTCCGGGGCAGCCCACGGGGCCGGGGCCGAGGGGCAACTGGTTGAGGAGCTGCAGTGGCTCGGACAGGTCCTGGGCCGGGCACGCGACGCCGAGGTACGCCTGGGCTCGCTCGAACGGCTACGGGCCTCGCTGCGCCCGGAGGACTCCGAGGGGGCGGAGGAACTGGTCGCCCTGGCCCGTGCCGACCACCAGGCGGCCCGGGCCGACCTGGTCCTGGCCCTTCACTCGGAGCGCTACCTGGGGGCCGTCCAGGCCCTGGCCGCCGTGGCCGAGAGCCCCGAGGCGGGGGGCCTGGCCGGTCCACTGGGGGCCCAGCCCGCCCGGACGGTGGCTGCCGTGCTCGTCGCCTCGCAATGGCGCTCGGTCCGTCGTGCCCTGCGCGCTGCGGCGCAGGGCACGACGGACCAGCAGCTGCACCGGGCACGCATAAAGACCAAGCAGTTGCGCTACCTGGCCGAGCTGGCGGGGACAACCCTGGACCGGCGCAAGGACAGGCGCCACGCCCAGGAGACGGCGCTACTGGCCACGGACCTGCAGGACCTCCTGGGCGAGCTGCACGACTCACAGGTCATGTCCGGGTGGCTGGCCAGGGCGGCGGCACGCTGCCCCGCCGGGGCCGCTCCGGCCGAGGCTCCCGGCCCGCCGCCCGGCGACGGTGCGCCCGGCCAGGCGGAGGAGGCTGTCCCTGACGGCCCCCCGACACCGGCCCCCGTGGTCGCCGGGCTGCTCCTGGCAGCCGTGCGCAGGGAGCAGGTGGACCTGGGGCGTCGCTGGCCGCTGGCCTGGAAGCGCCTCGAGCGCCAGGCACCCGGGCGGCGGGCCCGCCGGGACGCCGGGGCCCGGGCGGAGCACTGAAACGGCAGCGCCCGGCCGGCGCTCGGGCCACCTGGGGCCGGCCGCGACCCCAGGCGGGACCGGCCGCGCTACGCTCAGCCGAGCCACGGCTGACGGCGTGGGCAACCCCAGGGGGGGCCACGTTCGTGCGGCACCCCGGCCCGCTCCCCGAGCGGCCCGGGGTGCCGCCGAGGTGGTGGGTGGCGGCTGACCGGGGCGGGCGCTGCCCCGGGCACCCGGTGAGCCGAGCCGCTATCCCCGTGCGCGACGTCGCCCGCCGCCTCGACTAGACAACAGGCATGCCCTGGCTGCACGGCCGGCACGCCCGGCCCAGGCTCGCAGGTCCACCGCCCTCGCCCAACGGGGCCTCCTCGTTCCACCTGTGGTGGTCGCCACCTACTGCGGGGCCCTACCGCGAGGTATCGGTCGTGCTGGAGGTCCAGACAGCGCCCGCTGTGCCCCGTCTCTACTTCTGGGCGCTGCAGGTGGGCTTCTCCGACCTGGGACGCGACCTGGGTGCCGCCCATACCGGGCTCCAATGGCACCCGGCGGCACCGGCCGGTGCCGTCAACTGGGGTGGCTACGGCCCCGGGGGCGAGCTGCTGGACGGGTCGACGACAGGGCTACCCGAAGCGGATGGCCCCAACACCCGGCACTACGCCTGGGCACCGGCACGGCCCTACCGCTTGCGCGTCTTCTCCCCCGCTCCGGGGACCTGGCGCTCGGAGGTGACCGACCTGGTGACGGGCCTGCCCTCGACCGTCCGGGACCTGTACGTGGCCGCTACCGGCCTGGTAGGCCCGGTCGTGTGGTCGGAGGTGTTCGCCGACTGCGACGACCCGCCGGTGCGGGCCCGCTGGTCGGGCGCAGTCGTCGTGACCCAGGACGGCACCGAGCACCCCGTCCTGGCCGCACGGCCCACCTACCAGGAGCGCGCCCAAGGCGGCTGCGACAATACCCAGAGCTTCGTGGAAGGGGACGGGTTCGTGCAGGCCTCGGGCCTGCAGGCTCAGCGCCCCCCCGTCCCCCCGTCGCTGGTACTGGACCTGCGTGCCCGGTAGAACTCCTCGATCTCGCCGATGCTGCGGCGCAGGTCACGGCCCTCGACCCACTTCTCGCCCGCCTGTTCCATGGTCGCCATGAGCTCCTGGTCGGTACGCAGCCGGCGGATCTGCTCCACCAGGCCGGGCACGTCACGGGCCTCGACGGCCAGCTTGCGCCGGACCATCTCGGCGGTCGATGCCGTCCCGTGCCCCGCCAGCGGTGCAAAGGCGACCACCGGCCGAGGAGTGCGCAGGGCCTCCAGCACGGTCACCCCGGCACCATTGGTGACCACGACGTTCGAGGCGGCCATCAGCTCGGGCATGGTGTTCGCATAGCCGAAGACGGTCAGCCGACCGGGGCGGGCCGCGGCCAGGGCACGCATCTCCGCCTCCAGGCCGGCGTTCTTGCCGCAGACCGCCACCACGTGCACCGGCGGCTCCAGCTTGACCAGGGCCTCCACTCCGGGGCGGATGTCACCCAGGCCCCAAGCCCCTCCCGTCATGAGCACTACGAACTCGTCCTGGGGCACGCCCAGTGCCTCGCGGGCAGGGCGCCTGGCGTAGTCGCCGAAGCCCTTGCGCACGGGCGGGGCGCCCACCCTCACAGAGCGCTCGAAACCCGGTAGCAACGCATGCTCGGCCGCCGTGTCGTACATCACGAAGTGCAGGTCGATGCCCTCGTACGCCCACAGCGGGTGCACATGGAAGGCCGGTATGTAGGTGACTGTAGGCGTCGTGTAGCCACGCGTGCGCCTCATCCAGTCGAGGGCTGCCGACCCGAAGGGGTACGTGGAGATGACCAGGTCGGGGCTGCGGCCATCGAGCACCTTGGCCAGGCGGGGACCGAAGAACTCGCCCACCCATCGTCGTGACGCTCGGGCGAAGCGTTCCGAGCGGGAGAGCCAGGCGTAGAAGATCGAATAGGTCCACGGCAGAGCGGACAGCTGGAAGCCGTAGGCCCAGCGGGCGGCACGGGCGAAGCGCACCCCGCGCAGTTCGATCGTGTCCAGGCGCTCGACCTTGCACTGGGGCCAGACCTCCTCGATGGCCTCGGTCAACGCCGTCGCAGCTGCATTGTGGCCCTCGCCCATCTCGGCGGAGATGATCAGGACACGCTGGGGCACGTTATCGTCTACACCCGTCATCCGCGCCCATGCACTCCTTGTCCACGCCACTGACGGCTGCCAGCGCCTAGCTCATGTTGGTCCTGGGTAGCCTACTCGCACTGCTCTCGGGCATGCTCAATGCGGCAGCGGCGGCGCTCGAGAAGCGGGAGGGCATGCGCACCGCCACCGGCCACCGGGGCCTGCGCCTGCTGGGCGCGCTGGCCCGGAGGCCGCTGTGGGCCCTGGCCATCGTCCTGAGCGGCTTCGCCTGGCTGAGCGAGGCGGCCGCCCTCGCCACGGCGCCGGTGCCCGTGGTGGCCACCCTGCGCAATGCCGGGCGGGGCATGCTCGTGGTGGGTGGCGCCCGTTGGCTCGACGAGAGCTTCACGCCCCTCGAGGTTGGAGGCGTCGTCCTGGCCGGGGTGGGCGGTGCCATAACCGCGCTCGGCTCGGCCAACAGCGACGTCGTCCGCAAGCCCCTCTCCAACCTGACCGAGCTGTGGGTGGCGGCTCTGTGCGCGCTGGCGGCGCTCATCGTGTCGCGTCTGTCGTCACGGGTCGCGGTGCACGGCAGGCCCTGGAGGAGGGGCCACGCGCCGGCCTCGGACGGGCGCTCGAGGCGGGCCAACGTCGCCGGCGTGGTCACCGGCACCGCGGTCGGGCTGCTCTTCGCTGCCACAGGCGTGTACACCAAGGAGATCGGCGACACCTTCGCTGTGCACGGCCCGTCGGGCTTCACCGCCGTGGTCGCCAGCGGCAGCCCCTGGCTCATGCTGGCCCTCACGGTCTGGGCGCAGAGCCTCATCCAGCAGGCTTTCCGGTTGGCCAACGCAGCCAGCGTGTCGGCGGCCAACGCCTCTGTGGCCTCACTGGGCCTGATCGCAGCCGGCTTCGCCCTCTACGGGGAGAAGGTGCCCGGGGGCTTCTCCGGCGTCCTGCTCTTCGGGGGCATGGTCATCTCGATCGCGGGCACGGTGGTGCTTCTGGCCTCCCGCCCGGGCATGAGCAAGCCCCCCGGACAGGGCTGACCCACCGCCCGCTGCGCCGGCAAGGACCGGCCACCCCGGCCCCCGGCCCCTGGCTCTACGCCGAGCGTGCCACGCGCAGGTGGAACGCCCGCCCGTCGGCCAGTGTCGCCCGTTCGGCGTCCCGCAGCGGTGCCTCCGCCACCACCACCTCTTCCGCCAGGGTCTCGCCCGCCACCATGGCCCGGTGCTCGTCCAGGGCCTGCCGCAGCTCGGGTACGTGGGAGAGCTCCAGCACCAGGCGGATGCGGTCCGACACGTCCAGCGCCGCCCGCTTACGAGCCTCCTGCACCTGGCGTACGAGGTCGCGGGCCAGGCCCTCGCGCTCGAGCTCCGGGCTGAGCTCGATGTCCAGGCTCACCACCAGCTCGTTGCCCGGTAGGGCCCTGGCCGAGACGGCGTCACGGGGCACCAGGGACAGGCGGTACTCGCCCTCTCCCAGCTCCTCGCCCGCAGCCCGGATGGCGCCTCCCTCCAGCCGCTGCCACTCACCGCGCCGGACGGCTCCTATCACTGCCTGGGTCGCCGGCCCGAGCCGAGGGCCCAGCACCGCCGGGTTGACCGCAAGCACCATGTCGGCCACGCCCGCGGTGTCGGGGACCAGGTGGACGTGCTTCACGTTGAGCTCGTCGGCGACCAGGTCGGCGTAGGGGCGGAGGGCCGGGGCACCGGGGCCGGCGACGGTCACGCTCTGCAGAGGGAGGCGGGCCCGTCGGTCCGTCGCCTTGCGCACCGAGTGACCGGCGGAGCAGACCTCGCGTACCCTGTCCATCTCACCCACGAGCCCGGGTGCCGAAGGCAGGCTCTCGGGCCGTGGCCAGTCCGCCAGGTGGGCACTGCGCTCACCGGTGAGCCCCCGGTAGACGGTCTCGCTCACCATCGGGGCCAGCGGGGCCACTACCAGGCACAGGGTACGCAGGGCGCTGTAGAGGGTGTCGTAGGCCGCCTGCTTGCTGGCGTCCGAGCCCGCGCTGGTGCCCGAACGGCTCCAGAACCTGTCCCGGCTGCGCCTGATGTACCAGTTGTTCAGCGCCTCCAGGTACGAGGTCACGGCCCCGCAGGCCGAGTACAGGTCGTAGCGCTCGAAGGCCGCGGTGACCTCCTCTACCAGGGACCTCGTCTTGGCCAGGACGTACAGGTCCATGACCCCCGCCGCCCCCTCGGCCCGGGGGGCGTCGGCCCACCAGCGGGCGCGGTAGCCGTCGGCGTTCGCGTACAGTGCGAAGAACTTCCACGCGTTCCACAGAGGGCTGAGCACGGACCGCACGGCATCGGCGGGGCCCTTGCGGTCCACCACCAGGTCCCCGCCGCGCATGACCGGTGACGAGAGAAGGAACCAGCGCATGGCGTCGGCGCCATATACGTCGAACATCTCGTCGGGGTCAGGGTAGTTGCGCAGCCGCTTCGAGAGCTTCTGCTTGTCGTTCCCGAGCACCACCCCATGGGCGACACAATTGCTGAACGCCGGCTTGCCGAACAGAGCCGTGCCCAGCACGTGCAGGGTGTAGAACCAGCCCCTGGTCTGGCCGACGTACTCGACGATGAAGTCCGCCGGGAAGTGCTCGTCGAACCAGGCCGCGTTCTCGAACGGGTAGTGGACCTGGGCGAAGGGCATGGAGCCCGACTCGAACCAGCAGTCCAGGACGTCTTCGACACGTCGCATCATGGACTGCCCGGTCGGGTCGTCCGGGTTGGGACGGACCAGCTCGTCGACCGCCGGCCGGTGCAGGTCGGCAGGTCGCACCCCGAAGTCCGCCTCGATCTGCTCCAGGCTGCCGTAGACGTCCATCCTGGGGTAGCGGGGGTCGTCGCTCTTCCAGACCGGCACAGGAGCGCCCCAGAAGCGGTTCCTCGTGATCGACCAGTCGCGCGCCCCTTCCAACCACTTGCCGAACGCCCCGTCCCGTACGTTCGCCGGCGTCCATTCGACCTGGCGGTTGAGGGCCAGCATCTCCTCCTTGACGGCGGTCACCTTCACGAACCACGAGCTGACCGCCCGGTAGATGAGCGGCGTGTCGGTCCGCCAGCAATGGGGGTAGGAGTGCTCGTAGCTGTCGTGGCGCACCAGGTGGCCCTGCTCACGCAGGTGGTTGATGACAGGCCGGTTGGCCTCGAAGACCTGCAGGCCCTCGTAGGTGGGCACCTCGGCAGTGAAGCGGGCGCGCGAGTCGACCGGGCAGACGACGCCGATGCCGGCCTGCTCACAGGCACGCTGGTCGTCCTCCCCGAAGCCCGGCGCCAGGTGGACGACCCCGGTGCCCTCCTCGGTGGACACAAAGTCCGCAGTCAGGACCACGAAGGCATTGGGCTGCCCGGAGAAGAAGTCGAAGATGGGGCGGTACCGCAACCCCGCCAGTTCCCGGCCGGCGACCGTGCCCACCTCGGCCAGACCGGGCAGGGCGTCCTCCAGCACAGGTGCCAGGGCCTCGCTGCGGTCCCGGGCCAGCAGGTACACGGCCCCCTCCCCCGCCAGTACGCTGTAGGTGACCTCGCTCCCCACGGCAAGTGCCAGGTTGGAGGGGAGGGTCCAGGGGGTGGTGGTCCACACGAGCAGCCGTACGGGCCGGCCGCCCGCCAGACGGGCGAGTGCGTGGTCCCCGGGCAGCCCGGTGAGCTCGAACCACACCGTCACGGCGGGGTCCTGGCGCTCACGGTAGGCGTTGTCCATGCGCGTCTCGAAGTTCGAAAGGGGCGTCTCGCACTCCCAGCAGTACGGGAGCACCCGCTGGCCCTCGTAGAGCAGGCCCCTGTCCCACAGGCGGCGGAAGGCCCACATGACGCTCTCCATGTAGGACATGTCCATCGTCTTGTAGTCGTTGCTGAAGTCGACCCAGCGGGCCTGGCGGTTGACGTAGCGCTCCCACTCGTTGCGGTAGCGCAGCACCGACGTGCGGCAGTAGTCGTTGAAGCGGCCGACGCCGTAGCGCTCGATGTCGACCCGGCCCGGCAGCTCCAGCTCGCGCACCGCCTCCATCTCGGCCGGCAGCCCGTGACAGTCCCAGCCGAACCTCCGCTCCACCCTCCAGCCCCGCATCGTCTTGTAGCGGGGCACGGCGTCCTTGACGTAACCGGTCAGGAGATGGCCGTAGTGGGGAAGCCCGTTCGCAAACGGCGGGCCGTCGTAGAAGACGAACTCGGGGCCGCCCTCCCTGGCCTTCACCGAGGCCTCGAAGGTACGGTCGTTCGCCCAGTAGGCGAGCACCTCCCGCTCCAGCGAGGGGAAGTCGGGACGGTCCTCTACGTGGGGGTAGGGAGCCTCGTGGCGTCGGTCCTCGGGACGGTCAGCAGACGAACTGGGCACCCGACCATGCTAGGGGAAGGCTCCGCGGGCGCCCGCCCCACGGGGTTTCCCGGGGACGTCGGGTAAGGGCCCGCCCCGGGGAGTGCGGTACGGCGCCGCCTCAGGCGGACGGCTCAGAGAGAGCCGTTACGGTCGAGCTCGTCCTCGTCGTCGTACTCGTCCTCCATGGCCAGGCACCACGACGCGTGCTCCTTGCCAGGCTCGGCACCGCACTCGGGGCAAGGCTCAGCCTCGGTCTCCGGTGTGCTAACAGCACGCTTCAGGTCACGCGCCTCTTCGAAGCGCCGATGCCGTCCCTTTTTCACCATGACTCCCGAACCGAGACGTGAAGGACTCCGTAAGCTTACCGCCGCTGCGCCCGCCACAGGTAGCAAGAGCTGCTCCGGCCCCTGGGTAACATAGGCGCATGGCCCAGGAGCTGGACGTACAGGCGATGCTGCAGCGCTTCCGGGAACGCGCCCGGGCGGTCCGCCAACGGGGTCTGCCCCCCGTGGAGGGCGCCGAGCGCAAGCGTTTCATGGACCAGGCCCGCATCGACTACATGGACTACGCCATGATCGGTGATGCCTCTGCCAGCCTCGACGACGGCGTCCTGACCCTGAAGGTCGACCTTCGCCCTCAGCCCGACAAGCCGGCACCACCGGCCTGAGAGCGGGCCCTTCGAGCGTCCCGGGGGGCTGCTACGGGGCGGTGGGCCTCGTCAGTGACCGGGGGCGCGGGCCGGGCGGTCCTCCAGGACCAGTCGCCCCCGGCCGTCGAAAGCCAGCGAGGCCTGCCCATCGGTCAGGCGTCGCAGCGGCGCCCCGACGAGCTCGGCTCTCCAGCCCTCCGCCAGGCGGGCGCCGGCCCGGCCGCTCAGGAAGTCGACGATGTCGCTCCTGGTGGCCAGCAGTGATGCGTCGAGCTCCTCGTCCCTGCCCAGCTGGGCGACCCACGCCGAGGCCAAGGCCACGGCCGGGCGCAGCTCCTTGGTGACCTGCTCGCCCTGCGCCACTTCGAGGCGGCCGGGTGGCAGGGAACGCCCCCTGGCCACGGCCTCCATGACCTCGGCGCCCACGCCGCCCCGCAGGTGCCGGGGCTCCATCCCCCGGACCTCGTACAGCTCGGTGATGCTCGACGGCGGCGAGTGGGCGATCGAGAGCAGGGCCAGGTCGGGCAGCACCATGCGTGGGGGCAGGTCGAGCTCCCGGGCCCGCAGCTCCCGCCACGCAGCCACCTCCTGAGCGATACCCCGCGACACACCCTGGAAGTGGCGGTTGTCGCGCAGCTTCCACCAGGCCTGGGCCGGGTCGGCTGGCCCGATGGGCCGGCGCAGCATCACCGCGCACTCCTCCTCCGCCCAGGCGAGGCGTCCCCGGCCTGCCAGTCCCGCCGAGATCTCGTCAGCCAGCGCCAACAGGTGGGCGACGTCCGAGGCGGCGTAGCTGACCTGGGAAGGGCTGAGCGGCCGGCGGCTCCAGTCTGTGAGACGGTCGCCCTTGGCCAGGCGCACCTGGAGGAAGCGGTCGACCAGGGAGGCCAGTGACGCCGACCCGTAGCCCAGGAAGCCCGCTGCCACCTGCGTGTCGAGCAGGTGCACAGGCAGGGCCCGACAGGCGCGTTGGAGGACCTGGAGGTCCTGGCTGGCGGCGTGGGCCACCATGAGCCCCCCTCCGGTCAGCACCTTGGCCAGGGGCTCGGGGCTCACGGCCAGCGGGTCCACCAGCGCCACCCGGGGCCGCTGGGCCCCGGGTGGCTGCCAGGCGACCTGGACGAGCGCCAGACGCGGCCAATACGTGCGCTCCCGGTGGAACTCGGTGTCGAGGGCATAGCGGTCCACCGCCAGGAGCTCCTCGACCAGGCGCCGCAGGCCCTCCTCGTCCTCCACCAGCACAGGCTGGGGTGGCTCTGCCCAGCTTGCCGCCGGCCCGGGCCCCACTAGCGGCTCTCGGGCTGCGACCACGCCCGCAGCTGGGCCAGGCACCGGGCGAGGGCACGCGAGACCTGCATCTGGGTGGCCCCGATAAGCTCGGCGATCTGGGTCTGGGACAAGCCGACGCCGAAGCGCAGTTGGAGCACGGTACGGTCCCGCTCGGACAGGCGGGCCAACAACGGCTTGAGCACCAGCCGGCCCTCGACCTGTGCCAGGGGGTCGTCGCCCCTGGCCGAGGAAGGGCCCAGATGGGCTTCGTCACCCCCCGAGACCATGGCGTCCAACGGGGCGCTGTTGCGCAGGCCACCTGCCTCGAGCGCCTCGAGCACGGCGCCCGCCTCCGCATCGAGGTGGCACGCCACCTCGTGGACCGTGGGCGACCGCCCGAGCAACTGGCTCAGCTCATCGATGGCCTGCTGGGCCGCTATGTACAGGTCATGGACGCGACGGGGCGGGCGTACCGACCACGCCCGGTCACGCAGGTGGCGCTTGAGCTCGCCCAGGATGGTGGCCGTGGCGAAGGTGGTGAGCTCCGTGCCGCGGGCGGGGTCGAAGCGCTCAACCGCTTTGAGCAGCCCGAGCAGGGCGACCTGGTTGAGGTCATCGAGCTCCTCACCTCTCTGGGCGAAACGCCCGGCCAGCGAGAGGGCCAAGCCCTGGTGAGCCTCCACCACCGCCTCGAGGGCAGCCTGGTCACCGGTCTCCCGGTAACACGAGAGGGCCTGGCGGGCGGCCTGGCGCCTGTCGGTCGCAGCCAGGGCCCCGGACATGCGAAGCGCCGCAGGTGCCACACACCGAGCTTACCGGCGAGCGCCGGGGAACCCGCCGGGAGTTGACGGGCGGAGGACCGCACACCCTTGCCCACCTGGTCAACCCCCGTAATTGAGCCTGGTGTCCTCCATCCGCAGTAGCGGCACCTCCTCGTCCGGCACGGCGCAGTCGACGACCTCGCCGACGAACACGGTGTGGTCACCGGTGGGCAGGCTCGAGCGGACCTCGCACTCGAACCAGACCGGCGCCGACTCCGGTACGGGAGCGCCGGTTGCCCCGTAACGCACCCGCTGGCCCCCCAGCTCGTCAGGGCCGGGCCCCTCGGCCACCGGCTTGGTGAAGGACCTCACCAGAGCCCGGTCCTCACGCCTGACGAGGCTCAGGCTGAACACTCTGCCCGCCTCCAGCAGGGCGTGGCTCACGGCGTCCACCCGCACGGACACCGCCAGCAACTTGGGCTCCATTGCGACCTGCATCGCCCAGCTGTGGGTCATGAGGTTGCGCCGCCCACCGGCGGCGGTGCCCAGCAGGTAGAGGCCTGAGGGCATCCGCCACAGAGCCCGGCGCCTGAGCCTGTCGTACTGCTCCGGGTCGGCACCGGCGGGGAAGGGCCCGATCGGCTCGGCCATCAGGCGTCCTGCACCGGCCCGGGGACCTGGCGCCGGTCCCAGTCCGGGTCGAGCTGGCGCAGGAAGACCCCGCAGCGCTCCTCCTCGTCGGTCTCGCCGATGGCACCAGCCAGGCGGCGCAGGGCGTCGAGGCAGCGCAGGAAGCCCCGGTTCTCCTCGTGTGCCCAACGGACGTAGCCACTGCCCCGCCAGCCGGCCGCCCGCAGGGCGTCGAGGCCCCGGTGGTAGCCCGTCCTGGCACAGGCGTAGGCGGTCACAACCTCCCGCTGCTCTGCCAGCTCGGCCAGCTCGGCCCAGGCGTCCAGGTAACGCGGCCAGCGTGACGCCACCTCGGACACGGCACGCCGGTCCCCACTGGCCGCCGCCAGGGCCGCGCTCTGCTCGGCGCCGGCGCCCGGCAGCACCGTCTCGGGCGGTGCGCCGCCCAGGTGCACTTGTGACATGACCCCGACAGCGTAACCTCGGCCCTACGACAAGGTGCGTGTTCGACGACATCATCGAGGGAGCCGTACCGGCGCACCTCGTCCTCGAGGAGCCCGAGGTGGTTGCCTTCCTCGATGTCTACCCCGTCTTCGACGGCCACACCCTGGTCGTGCCTCGTCTGCACTACGGCACTCTGGCAGAGACCCCGCCGGACCTCCTGGCCCCCCTCATGGCCGCCGGCCGCAGGGTCGCCGCCGCACAAAGAGAGGCCCTGGGCGCCCAGGGCAACTTCTTCGCCCTGAACGAGGTGGTGAGCCAGAGCGTCCCCCACGTCCACCTCCACGTGGTGCCGCGCCGCCAGGGCGACGGGCTACGCGGCTTCCTGTGGCCCCGCCACAGCTACGCCGACGACGCCGCTGCGTCGGCCGTCGCCCGGGCCCTGCGCGGCGCCCTGGCGAGCGGGGAGAGCGAGCTCACGCGGTGACCACGGGCCTCGGGCGCACCACCACGGCCGGCGCCAGGGTGGCCCGGTCGCGCCCGGCCTCCTTGGAGGCGTAGAGAGCGGCGTCGGCCGCGGCCAGGAGGCGCTCGCCGTCGGTACCGGGCCCGGCGGCCGTGGCGATGCCCGCGCTCAAGGTGACCCGGGTGGCGCTCTGGCCTGACGACGCGGCGGCCCGCACCCTCTCCACCACGGCCAGGGCGTTCTCGGCCGGGCAGTTGGGCAGGACCACGGCGAACTCCTCGCCGCCGTAACGGGCCACCACGTCGAACTCGCGCACGCTGGCCGACATGGCGGCCGCGACCTCCTTCAGGACCTCGTCCCCCGCCAGGTGGCCCAGCGTGTCGTTGACCCGCTTGAAGAAGTCGATGTCCATGACGGCCAGGGAGACCGGCTCACCGGTCCGGGCGCTGCGCGCCACCTCGCGCGACAGGGCCGTCATCAGCGCCCGGCGGTTGGCGAGCCCGGTCAGGCTGTCGGACGCCGCGAGCTTGTCAACCTCCTTGCGCAGGTCCGCATTGCTGAGGGCCAGCGCCGTGTGGGCAGCGAACCGGGTGAGCATCTCCAACGACCGACGGCTGACCCGGCGGCGCAGCGGTGGCCCCGACTCGGCCAGCAACAGGCCCTGGCGCTCGTGGCCGGCTCGCAGAGGGACCACCACGACGTTGGTGGCCCCGGGGAGCAGCGTCCCCAGAGCGGCGTCGCCCGGCCCGGACAAGCCCTTGAGCAGGAGGGGTTGGTTCGCCCCCAGGGCGCGCCGGGCCAGGGGGCACTCCAGTACCTGGGCCTCCGCCCGGAGGACCTCGGCCCTGGGCCCCGGGCCGTCAGCCTCGGGCTGGGCAGCCGGCGAACGCCGGTCGGCGCCAGGGTCAGCGCCGGCCGGGGCCGTGGGCACGTCGCCCAGCGCCGCCCGGGCGACGACCACTCGTGACCTACCTCCCCACAGGACCACGGCCCGCCTGAACCCGAAGGGGGCCAGGACGCGGCGCAGCAGGACCGCCTCCACCCCGTCGGCCCCGCACCCGGCCTCCATGGCCACCTCCATCTCGGACGCCATGGCACTGAGGGCGTCCAACTGGCCGTTCGAGCGGCGCAGTTCACGCTCCGAGAGGGCCGAGAAGTAGGCGGTGCAACCGACAACGGCCCAGAAGCCCGCAGTCCGGACCACTATCTCGCCCACGGACGGGATGTAGACCTGCGACGCGCCCAACAGCCTGCCCAGAGGTGCCCCGAGACGCAGCGCCGTGATGGCCAGCAACAGGGCCGTGTCGCACATGGCCAGGCGCACGCCGGTGCGTGGGCTGGCGAGGAGCGTCACCGCGATCAGTTGCACGGCGAACAGCCAGATGAAGTCGCTCTGCGCGCCTCCTGAGGGCACGGTCAGCGCACCCAGGTAGAACGAGTCCACCGGGAGGAGCATCTGGCGGAACGAGGAAGCCCGCCGACGGGGCCCTTCCTCCTGCCCGGCGCCCAGGCGCACGACGTCGACCACCTGGCCGACCGCGCACGCAGCCAGGTAGGCCAGGCTCAGCGGCAGTACCTGTCCGAGAGTGAGGCCAAGTTGGGCGGGGGCAACCGCCGACGCGGCCAGCACCAGGACCACGACGGCGGCCCGCACCAACTGCAGTGCACCGAGACGCTGGTCCAGGCTCGTGTGCTCGGGCGCGGCGAGCCCGCCCGGGCCGGGCCCGGGCTCGGCCAACGCCCGCTGGCCGCTACTCGAAGCCGACCGAGTCATCATCCCTGCTCACCGGGGCATCCACGATCTTCGGGTCACGCCGGCCGAGCAGGCGCTGGACCACCATGTACAACACGATGAGGCCTCCCAGCGCCAGGGGGGCGCTCAGCAGTGTGCTGGTCTGCAGCGGCCCCCCGGTCACCCCGGCCGTGGGCGCAACAGCGGGCCCGGCGACCAGCCGCTCACCCGCAAGGGACCCCGTCGTGCCCCCGGGGTGCCCTACGACCGCCGTACCGTCAGCACCGCTGGCCCGCCGGCCCGGCCCCACCGAAGCCCCGGTGAGGGCCCAGGTGGTGCCCGCGGCGACCGTTGGCCCCGGCACAGCCTCCCCCGAGCCCGTAGCGCCGGCACCGCTACAGCCCACGGCCCCCACGCCCCGGTGCCCACCGGTGCCATTGGCCGTGGCCAAAGGCCTGGCCGGCACCGCAGCGGCCACCCCGGTCCCCGGCAGCCCGGGCCCGGCGGCCCCGGTCGGGCGCACGGAGCGGCCCGGCTGGTGGGCTGGGCCGATGGGGGCGCAGGGCAGCCCTGCTCCGGGCGCAGCGGCGCGGGGGTCGCGCGCATGGTGGCCGGTGACGGTCACCGCTGCAACAGGCCACGAGGCCTGTTCAGGGCTCGCCGATGCAGCCCCCGCCGTCCCGCTCAGGCATAGCACGGCCAAAGCCGCAGCCAGGACCGGACGACGGGCCCTGCGTTCGCGCTGACGTGACGCCGTAGGCCCCTCCCGCATCTTTCACGGCGCTCCCGAGCCGTTCTCAAGGAAGATCGGGCTGACCGGGCGTTCCCTTGAGCCCAGGGGAAGAGCGCGAAAAGACGCTGCCGGGGTGCGGGGCGCTCGGCTACCGCCCTCCGCGGGCGGTCGGTCTCAGTCCGCCCTTGGCCCCAGGCGGACGACGTTGAGCGCCTGCAGGCCCTTGGCGCCCTCCTGCACCTCGAACTCGACGAGCTCGTTCTCCTCCAGGGCCCGGAAGCCCTCACCCTGGACCGCCTTCCAGTGCACGAAGACGTCAGGCCCGCTCTCCTGGGAGATAAACCCGTAACCCTTTTCGGAGCTGAACCACTTGACCGTCCCTCTTGCCATGTGCGTCCCTCCTGTCCCGGCCACCCCGGGCCTGGTGGCATATTGCCCTAGGGGTTTGCGGCCTGCACCGGCTCGTAACCGCGCGCACGCAGGTTGCCGCGCCCTCGGAGCGCGAAAATAGCACGCGCTCCGAGTTGCCTCACATACGTTCCGGGGCCTGAATACCGAGCAGGTCGAGGCCCGTTGCCAGTACCGCACCAGTCGCCGCGCACAAGGCCAAACGGGACCGGACGAGGTCCGCCGCAGGCGCGTTGAGGACCGGGCACTTCTCGTAGAACCGGGTGAACTGCGAGGCGAGGTCGAAGAGGTAACCGCACAGCTTGTGGGGGGCGAAGCCGTCGACTGCGTCGGCAAAGGCCTCCCCAAAGCTGAGGAGCGCCTTTGCCAGCTCGCGCTCCTCCGGGTCGGCCGGGGGCAGGAAGTCGCCGGACCGCTCCGCCAACCGCGTCGCTTCCCCGGCACGGCGGAATATGCTCAGCACGCGGGCGTGCGCGTACTGGATGTACGGCGCAGTGTTGCCGTCCAGGGACAGCATGCGGTCCCAGTCGAAACGGTAGTCACGCACCCGGTCCGTGGACAGGTCGGCGTACTTTATGGCCCCGGTCCCGACGGCGCGCACGACTTCGTCCACATCCCCGGCGAGGTCCTGGGCCGTCCCGCCTGTTCTCCCCACTACAACCGAACGGGCCCTCTCCTCCGCCTCCGCCAGGAGCTCGGACAGCTTCACGGTCCCTCCCTGACGGGTGCGGAACATCTTGCCGTCGGGGCCCAGGACGTTGCCGAAGCCCACGTGGACCAGTTGCTCACCCCGTGTGAGCCACCCGGCCATCCGGGCCACCTCGAACACCATTGCCAGGTGCTGGGACTGGGGCAGGCCCACCACATAGACCACGAGGTCCGCCCGCAGGCGCTCCGTGCGGTCCCTTACCGCCGCCAGGTCCGTGGCCGCGTAGGTGTAACCCCCGGCCGAATTGCGCACGATCAAGGGCAGCGGAGCGCCGTCCCGGTTGGCGAACCCTGGGGGGAAAACACACAGGGCACCGTCGCTCTCCACCAGCAGGCCCGCCTCGGACAGCTCGCTCACCACCCGGTCCAGCATGGGGTTGTAGTAGCTCTCGCCCACCACGTCGTCCCGGGACAGCTTCACGCCGAGGCGGTGGAAGTCCTGGTCGAAGTGGTTGACGCTGGCATCGACCAACGAGCGCCACAGGGCCATGGTCCCGGGCTCCCCCGACTGCAGCATCACGACCCTCGCCCGAGCACGCTCGGCGAAGCCCGGGTCGGCCTCGTAGGCAGCCCTCGCCGCCTGGTAGAAGCCCTCCAGGTCCCCCATCGCCAGCTCGTGCGCGGCCCGGTCCTCACCCAGGTCCACGAGGTGCTCCACCAGCATCCCGAAGTTGGCCCCCCAGTCACCTATGTGGTTCTCCCGCACCACCTCGTGGCCGACCGCTTCGAGCATGCGGACGATGGCGTCACCGATGATGGACGAACGCAGGTGGCCGACGTGCATCTGCTTGGCCGCGTTGGGCCCGCCGTAGTCCACGACCACCCGCAGCGTCCGGTCAGGCCGCGGTGCGCCAAGACCTGAGGCGCCCGGGCGCAGGACGGCCAGCTGTGCAGCCATCGCCTCCGCCGAGACCGTCAGGTTGATGAAACCCGGCCCGGCCACCTCCGCCTTCTCGCACAGAGCTGCCAGGTCGCCTTCCCACGCCTTGGCCAGCACCTCCTCGGCAACCTCCCTGGGCGGCCGGCCCAGCGCCTTGGCGAGGGGAAGCGCTCCGTCCACCTGGTAGTCCGCCCGCTGGGACACCCTCACCAGCGCCGGGGCCCCAGGGCGGAGCTGGTCGAACAGGGGGGCGAAGGCGGCTTCTACGAGAGGGACCAGGCCGGGCATCCAACCATGGTGGCGCCTCGGGCCGGACGAGGCCAGCCGGTCCGCCCCCTGGGCCCCAGCCCGCCCGGTGCAGCTCGTAGCGGCTTGCCGCTAACGTGAGCGGACTGTGCCAGAGCACAGTGACACGAGCAACGCTCTCGAGATGCAGGACGTGCACCTGTGGCGTGACGAGGTCCACGTCCTCTCGGGCGTCGACTGGACGGTGGGCCCCGGGGAGCGGTGGGTCGTCCTCGGCCCCAACGGTTGCGGCAAGACCACCCTGGTCCGCCTGGCATCGGGTTACCTGCACCCCACCTCCGGCCGGGTCGTGGTGCTGGGCAGGCGCCTCGGGCGTACCGACGTCCGCGCCCTTCGCCGGCACATCGCTGTCGTCTCGGCGAGCATCACCCGCATGGTGGTGCCCAGGCTCACCGCCCGTGAGCTGGTGGTGGCGGCCGCCCGGGGCGCGCTCGAGCCCTGGTGGGACTCCTACAGCGCCGAGGAGCAGGACAAGGCCCAGCGCCTCCTGGCCGACGCGGGCTTCAGCCACGTCGCCGACCGGGAGTTCGCCCTTCTGTCGGAGGGAGAACGCCAGCAGGTCCTGCTGGCCCGGGCGCTCATGGCCGAGCCCGAGCTCATCCTCCTCGACGAGCCCTGCGCCGGCCTGGACATGGGGGGCAGGGAACGACTGCTGCAGAGCCTGGGCCGCCTCCCCACCGGGCCGACGGCCCCGGCGGTGGTCATGGTGACCCACCACACCGAGGAGGTACCGCCCGGGTTCACCCACGCCATGGTCATGCGCTCGGGCCGCGTCCTGGCCGCCGGGCCCCTCGGGACAACCCTCACCAGTGCCGTGCTGAGCGACTGCTTCGGCGTGCCGCTCGAGGTCCACCAGGACAAGGGCCGCTGGTGGAGCCGCGCCGCAAGCTGACGGCGGGGACTACCCGGGGAGCAGGCTCTCCAGCCTCTCGTTGATGTCCGAGACCGAGTAGAGGTTGCGCCTCAGGGTCTCGGTCAGCCACCGCTCGACCTCCGCCCGGGCCGGGCCCTCGTCCAACGCCCCCCACAGGTCCAGCAGATGGTCCTGTACGTCGGAGGCAGGCACGGCGATCCTGTCCGACAACTGAGCCAACCAGGTCTCGGCGACCTCCACCGCGCTCGGTGAGCCGTCGGCCGCGCCTGGACCTTCGACGGCGGGCGCCTCACCGACCACCATGTCCTCCACCTCACCACTGGCTTCAGTCATGTAACGATCATAGGCCAGGGCCGGGACGTAGCCCCGCCCCACGCACTCCCCGCCCGCTCGGGCCACCCAGCGTCGCCACTTGCCCACTGACCGTCCCAGAGCGGCCCAGACGGGAGCGGGTACCGCCCACCAGGCACCTGTCCCCAGGTGCTGCCGAGCCACCTCGTGGCCACCTGCGGAGCCACGGGCCTCCGACCTGGTCCGCCGAGCTGCTGACCAGGCCTTCCAACCACGCGCTGGCCCGCTCGTGCCCCAGGACCACATTGCGCGCCCTAATCCACCTCCCGAGCGTGCCGAGCAGCCGATTTGGCCGCTTTGCGCACCACATTTATGCTGGTCAGCACGTGAATTGTCTCCCGTGCTTGACGAGGCCCTTTCGGTCGCCTAATCTAATTCCCCGGTAAGGCAACCAGTTGCAGGGAGCAGTCTCGTCGCGAGGTCGAGGCCCTGGTCAGGCCGGGTGGTAACCCCGAGTTGTGGCCCTGCGTGTGGGCAGTACAGTCCCGTCCCACGAGTGTTGGGCCCGCGGGGCCACGCGCAAACTAGCTGGTGACCGCACGTGCCGCAATGCGGCGCACAGCCAGCGGTTAGCGCGCGACCTAAGGAGATACCCGGTTGGTAGGTAGTAAACCAAGCGCGCATTCGTGCGCTGCTGTCCGGGCGACGCCTGCGTCGCCTTCCGGAACGCTCTGGCGCGCCAGGGGCCGGCAGTTCGGCCGCCCCTACCAGGGCCTCCACTTCCGCCCGCCCGGTACTCCGGCCACCGCTGGGCCCGTGCGTGCACCCGGCCCCTGCACGCCCCTGCCCGCGCTCCCCCCGGCCGGCCTGGCCCCAGCCGGCCTGGTCCCGGTGCGCCCCCCGGCCCGGCGCGCCTCGGCCAAGCTCGGGCGTGTGGCCGCCCTGGCCTTCCCCGTCGCCGCAGTCACCGTCACGGGCATGCCGACCGCCTGGTCCGCGCCTCTGGGGGCCAGGCTCAGCGGGCAGCCGCCCGCAGCGGCCCCCGCCGGCCACAGGGGGCTCGCCGAGCCGGTCACCGGCCCCCGGCCCCGACCGGTCGGCGGAACGGTACCCCCGGGGCTCTTCCAACCGGCCCCGCTGCCCATCGGCGGGCCGCCACGGCTTGCCGGCCTGGTCCGGCCCCTCCGCCCGGCCGCCGGGCCCCAAGCCGCGGCCCGGCCCACGGCCCGGCTCGTTCACCCCGTCGACGCCCCGGTCAGCGCTCCGGGCGCCGTGGCCACGTTCGGCGATGCCCGGTTCGCAGGTGCACCCGGGCCGGTGGGCCGCGACCTGGTCGGCATCTCGATGAGCTCCGGAGGTGGCTACTGGGCGGCAACGGCGGGAGGCTCCGTCCTCACCTATGGTGCCGCGCACGACTACGGGTCCCCCGGGCGCAGGCGAGGGGCACCGGTCACTTCCATCTCCGCCACCCCCGCCGGTCGCGGCTACTGGGTGGCGACCCGGGCAGGCGGCGTGTTCTCCTTCGGTGACGCCCACTTCTTCGGTTCCCTGGGCCGTGCCGGCGTCCGCTCACCCGTGGTCTCCATCGCCTCCACGCCCGACGGCGGCGGCTACTGGCTCGCCACGGCGTCCGGGGGCACCTACACCTTCGGTGACGCCCACTACTTCGGGTCGCTCGGCGACAGGCGCGTGCCGGGGCACGTGGTCGGCCTGGCACCCACACCCGACGGACGGGGCTACTGGCTGGCGACGTCCCGGGGTGATGTCTACAGCTTCGGTGACGCCCGCTTCTTCGGCTCCCTGGGCGACCAAGAAGTCAAGGTCACGTCCATCGCGGCATCTCCGCGCGCCCAGGGCTACTGGCTGCTCACCGCCCACGGCACCATGCACGCGTTCGGTGCGGCGGCGATGCTGGGGTCGCCCGTGGTGTCGGGCCGTGCCGATGCCCGCACACTGGCCGCAACCCGTGACGGCATGGGCTACGTGGTTGCCACCGCTTCACCCGGCGCCCAGGCACGGCCCGTCGCAGGGGCCCCCGGGCACGCCCGCTCCGTGGTGGCTGCCGCTGCTGCCCCGGCGGCCACGTACCTCGGCACGTTCATGGTCACCTGCTACGACCTCAGCGGGATCACGGCTTCCGGCTCCTATGTGGGGCCGGAGAGCGTGGCGGTCGACCCGGGCGTCGTGCCGCTGGGCACCGAGCTATACATCGACGGTGTCGGGCTCCGTACCGCCGACGACACCGGAGGGGCGATCATCGGGCACCACCTCGACATCTGGGAACCGACCTATTCCGACTGCATCAACTGGGGGGTGCAGTACAGGGCCGTCTACCGCGTGGGCGGCTGACCACCTTCCCGTTCCCTCCCGCTGCGCGTTGGTAGGGTCCCACAGGTGCAGAACTACGACGCCTTCCTGCTCGTGTCCTTCGGCGGGCCTGAGGGGCCGGAGGACGTCTGGCCCTTCCTGCGCCGGGTCACCAGGGGGCGCAACGTCCCCGAGGAGCGACTGGCCGAGGTGGCCGGGCACTACCAGGCAGTTGGTGGGCGGAGCCCCATCAACGACAGCTGCCGTCACCTTCTCGGGCGGCTCGAGGCGCCGCTGGCTGCGCTCGGCCTCCCCTGCTACTGGGGCAACCGCAATTGGCACCCTCTCCTCGAGGACACCCTGGCCACCATGCGTTCGGACGGCGTCCAGCGCGCGCTGGCCTTTGTCACCTCGGCTTACGGCGGCTACAGCAGTTGCCGGCAGTACCTGGACGACATAACCGCCGCCCAGGCCAAAGTGGGCCCGGGGGCGCCGGCGGTCGACAAGCTCCGCCTGTTCTACAACCACCCGGGCTGGGTCGGCCCCTGGGCCACGAGCGCCGCCCGGGCGCACCGTGCCGCCCTGTCCGCCCTGTCCCGGCGCCCACCCGGGCCGGACGGCGAGGAGGGCCCGGGTGGCGGGGAGAGCGAGGTGGAGGTGGTCTTCACGGCCCACAGCATCCCGGAGGCGGCAGCCCGCACGAGCCCCTACGTGGCCCACGTCACCGAGACCGCCCGCCTGGTCGCAGGACAGGCGGGGTTCGAACGCTGGCAACTGGCGTGGCAGAGCCGTTCGGGCAGCCCGGGCACACCCTGGCTGGGGCCGGACATCTGCGAGGTCGTGGAGTCGTCGCCCGCACCGGCGGTAACCGTCGTGCCGGTCGGCTTTGTGTGCGAGAACCTGGAGGTGACCCACGACCTCGACGTGGAGGCGGCGGCCGCGGCTGCCCGTCGGGGCATGGTCTTCCAGCGCGCCGAGGGGGTCAGCGCCAGCGACAGCTTCACCGAGATGGTGGTAGGGCTCGTCCGCGAACGGCTCGAGCCAACGGCACCCCGTCCGGCCCTGGGCGCGGACGGCCCGTGGCCCGAGAGCTGCCCGGCCGGGCACTGCCCTCCCCCCTATAGGATCCCGGTGGGCTGACCCGCTGGGGAAGGGCTCGATGGCCCCGGCCTCCCAAACAGACCGACGGTACGTGGAGACACGTGCCCACGCGACAAGGAGTGCCACTGTGGCCGAGCAAACAAGGGCCCCGGCGGGGCCGCCCAACCCCGCCTACCGGGTCGCCGACATGTCACTGGCTGATTTCGGCCGGCGCGAGATCGACCTGGCAGAGGTCGAGATGCCCGGCCTGATGGCCCTGCGGGAGGAGCTGGGCCCGAGCAAGCCCTTGGCAGGAGCCAGGGTCACCGGCTCCCTGCACATGACCGTCCAGACCGCCGTGCTCATCGAGACCCTGGTGGCGCTGGGCGCTGACGTGCGGTGGGCCAGCTGCAACATATTCTCCACCCAGGACCACGCGGCGGCCGCCATCGCCGCCACAGGGGTGCCCGTGTTCGCCTGGAAGGGCGAGACCCTGGAGGAGTACTGGTGGGCAACCGAGCAGGCCCTCACCTGGCCGGGGTACGACGGGCCCAACATGATCGTTGACGATGGCGGGGACGCCACCCTGCTCGTCCACCTCGGCGTTCAGGCCGAAAAAGACGGCAGGGTGCCGGACCTGGGCCCGGACGACAGCGAGGAGCACGGCATAATCGCGGCCACCCTGCAGAAGGCTCTGCGCAGCTCACCCGGTCTGTGGAGCCGTATGGCGGCAGGCATCAAGGGCGTGAGCGAGGAGACGACCACCGGTGTCAACCGCCTGCGCCAGAGAGCGGCCGCCGGCAGCCTGCTCTTCCCGGCCATGAACGTCAACGACTCGGTCACCAAGAGCAAGTTCGACAACCTCTACGGCGTCCGCCATTCCTTGGTGGACGGGATATTCCGGGCCACCGACGTGATGGTGGCAGGCAAACTGGCCGTCGTATGCGGTTTCGGTGACGTCGGCAAAGGCTGTGCCCAGTCACTGCGCGGGCAGGGGGCGAGGGTGGTCGTCACCGAGGTGGACCCGATATGCGCCCTCCAAGCGGCAATGGAGGGTTACCAGGTGGTCCGCCTGGAGGACGTCGTCGGTACCGCCGACATCTTCGTCACTGCGACCGGCAACCGCGACATCGTCATGGCCGAGCACATGGCCCAGATGAAGCACAACGCCATCGTCTGCAATATCGGGCACTTCAACAACGAGATCGACATGGCCGGCCTGGCCCGGTACCCGGGCGTCAGCCGGCACCAGGTCAAACCCCAGGTGGACGCCTGGGACTTCCCCGACCGCCACTCGGTGATCGTGCTTGCCGAGGGTCGGCTGGTCAACCTGGGTTGCGCCACGGGCCACCCCAGCTTCGTCATGTCGGCCAGCTTCACCAACCAGGTCCTGGCCCAGGTCGAGCTGTACACCAACAACGCGGCGTACCCGGTTGGCGTGCACGTCCTGCCCAGGCACCTGGACGAGAAGGTGGCCCGGCTGCACCTGGCCAAGCTCGGCGCACGGCTGAGCGACCTGACCGAAGCCCAGGCGGGCTACATAGGCGTAGCCCTGGAAGGCCCCTACAAGCCGGAGACCTACCGGTACTGACCTCGAGGCCCGCTCTCCTCGGGCACCGGGGGGAGCGGGCCTGCCCGGTCGGAGCGCCTCAGGGCTGCCAGGTGGCTCCCTCGGGCAGCCCGGCAACGCGTACAGCCGTGCCGTAGGCACAGATCTCGGTCCAGTTGCCGCCCATCTCCGAGGTGTCGAAGCGCATGGCAAGCACGGCGTTCGCCCCCTTGGCCCGGGCCTCCTCCACCATCCTCTCGATGACCTCCCTACGGCTGTCGACCAGGTTCTTGGTCATCCCCTTGAGCTCACCCCCCACCAGTGACTTGAGGCCCGCGCCCACCTGTGAGCCGATGTTCCGGCTGCGGACCGTGAGGCCGAACACCTCACCCAGGACCTCGGTCACCTCGTGGCCGGGCACGTCGTTCATGGTCGATATCAGCACCGCTGGCTCCTAGAGTCGTCCCTGGCCAAGGCTACCGCCACGCTGCAGTGCCTCACCGGGTGAAGCGGCTGACCACCTCGACGTGCGGCGTCCCGGGGAACATGTCCATGACCACGGACTCTTCCAGCCTGAACCCGGCTGCCTGGGCGAGCGCGGCGTCCCTGCCCAACGAGGCCGCGTCACAGGACACCAGGACCAGGCAGGGGGCACCGGTGGCGGCAAGGACCTCCACGCCCGCCCTCCCCAGCCCGGAGCGTGGCGGGTCGGCCACGACGGCCACCGCAGGCCGGGGTGCCCAGTGCTCCACCCGGCAGTCCACGACCTCGGCCCCGGCCAGGTTGGCCCGGGCATCGGCAGCCGACGAGGGCGACGACTCCACGGCCACCACCTCGCCCTCCCAGCCGAGGGCCGAAGCGAAGAGGCCAACGCCGGCGTAGGCGTCCACCAGAGCACCCTGGCCGGCCCCGGTCAGCGCCCTGCCCACCGCCCGCACCAGGGCTTCCGCGCCCTGCGGGCTGGCCTGGAAGAAGGAACGGGCCGAGATCCGGAGCCGCCGGCCCGCGACCACCTCGTGGTAGGCCGGCCCCGGGCCCTTGCCGAGCTCGTCCTCGCCCACCGTCACCAGGCCCTCGGTGACGAGGGCACCGCGTGCCGAGGGGCCGAGCAGGGCCACGCCCTCACCCGTGCGGGCACCCACGCGCAGTACAGCACGCTCGGCGCGGCCGAGGTCGGAACTACCCAGGGCGCGGGCGAGGCGGGGGTGGGCGGTCAGGCACCCACCGGCGTCCACCAACCGGTGGGAACGGGAAGCCCGGAACCCCGCCCGCCCCCCGCCCGGACCGGGCAGCACACCGACCCGGACCGTGGTGCGGTAGCCGAACGGCCCGGTGCCCTCACCGGCCCGGACCACCGGGGCGTCCTGGCGGCCCAGGCGGACCAGGGCCTCGCCGACCATGGCCACCTTGAGGCGCACCTGTTCGTCGGGGGCCACGTGCTGCCACCCGCAGCCCCCGCAGCCCTCGGCGACATGGGGGCAGGGCGGCACCACCCTGGCGCTGCTCGCGCCGAGCACCTCCACCACCGCTCCCCGCACGAACCTCGGTCGCTCCTCGTCCACGGCGACGGTGACCGTCTCCCCCGGCAGGGCGCCCTCGACGAAGACGACCCGGCCGTCGGCGCCACGCGCCACTGCTGCCCCTCCGATGGCCATCGCCGTGGTCTCGACGGTGACCCTGTAGGCCTCTCCGGCGGAGCGTGTGGCAGTGGGAAAGGGCCGGGTGCGGTAGTTGCGTGCCATAGCTGGGACCGATGTGTAGTATCAGCCTGAGAGCTCGTCACCAGGACAAAGGGGAGGTGGTCCAGTGACAAACATAGAGGAAAGAGCGGCTTCGCTGAGCGAGGCGCAGATAGCGGTCCACTGGCGCGAGGAGGAGTACATCAGCCCGGGGGCCCGCTTCGTGGGCCAGGCCAACGCCTCGGACCCGGCCGTCTACGACCGCTTCGGTGAGGCCAACTTCCCGGAGTGCTTCCGCGAGTACGCCGACCTGCTCGACTGGGACCAGTACTGGCACACGACGCTCGACACCAGCAACCCCCCCTTCTGGAAGTGGTTCGTGGGCGGCAAGCTCAATGCCAGCTACAACTGCATCGACCGCCATCTGGCGACCAAGTCCAACAAAGCGGCCTTCATCTGGGCCCCCGAGCCCGAAGAGGACAAGACCGAGGTCATCACCTATCAGGAGCTCTACCGCCGGGTCAACGAGATGGCCGCCCTCCTGCGGGACTTCTGTGGCCTGAAGCCCGGCGACCGGGTGACGCTCCACATGCCCATGGTGCCCGAACTGCCCATCTGCATGCTGGCGTGCGCTCGGCTGGGCGTGGTCCACTCCGAGGTCTTCGCCGGCTTCTCGGGGACGGCGTGCGGCGGCCGGATAGCGGACTCCGGGAGCCGGGCCCTGATCACGATCGACTCCTACTACCGCGACGGCAAGCTGCTCGACCACAAGGTCAAGGCGGACGAGGCCGTCGCCGTCGCGCATGACCACGGCGTCGACATCGAGAAGGTCCTCGTGTGGCGCCGCCGGCCGGGCGAGTACCTCTCGGCCGTGCCCATGCAGGAGGGACGGGACTTCTTCGTCGACGAGGTGATGAAGGACTACCGCCGTCAGGAGGTTGCCCCGGTGCCCATGCCGGCTGAGGCCCCCCTGTTCCTCATGTACACCAGTGGCACGACCGGGCGGCCCAAGGGGGCACAGCACTCCACGGGGGGCTACCTGTCCTACGTGGCCGGCACGTCGAAGTACTTCCTGGACATCCACCCGGAGGACACCTACTGGTGCTTCGCAGACATCGGCTGGATCACCGGGCACTCCTACATCGTCTACGGCCCGCTGGCGCTGGGCACCACGAGCGTGCTGTACGAGGGCGCCCCCGCCTACCCCGACCCGGGCCGGCCCTGGCGTATCGCGGAGCGCCTGGGAGTGGACATCTTCCACACAGCGCCCACCACCATCAGGATGTTGCGCAAGCTCGGACCGGACGAGCCCGCCAAGCACGACTACCACTTCAAGCTGATGTGCACGGTCGGCGAGCCGATCGAGCCCGAGGTCTGGCGGTGGTACCACGAGGTCGTGGGCAAGGGCGAGGCGGTCATCGTCGACACCTGGTGGATGACCGAGACCGGCGGGTTCATGGGCAGCACGCTCCCGGCAGTGAAGCCCATGAAACCGGGCAGCTGCGGGCCTGCGACCCTCGGGGTCTACCCCGTCATCTACGACGAGGACGGTAAGACCGTGGAGCCCGGTAGCGGCCGGGCCGGCAACATCTGCATCCGCAACCCCTGGCCCGGCATCATGCAGACGGTCTGGGGGCAGCCCGAGCGGTTCGTGCAGACCTATTACGCCCGCTACTGCCACGACACCTCGAGCAAGGACTGGCGGGACTGGCCGTTCCTGTGCGGTGACGGCGCAGTGCAGGCAGCCGACGGCTACTACCGGATCCTGGGCCGTATCGACGACGTGATCAACGTCGCCGGCCACCGCCTGGGGACCAAGGAACTGGAATCAGCCGTCCTGACCGTGCCCGAGGTGGCCGAGGCGGCAGCGGTGCCGGTGGTGGACGAGGTCCGGGGACGGGTCGTGGAGATGTACGTGGCCCTGCACCCGGGCCGCCAGGCGAGCAAGGAGGTGGAAGACAAGGTAAAGCTGGCCATCGAGACCGAGATCGGCAAGGTGGCGAGACCGAAGAACGTGTGGATCGTTCCCGATATGCCCAAGACGCGCTCGGGCAAGATCATGCGCCGTGTCATCGCCAGTATCTCCAATTTCACCGATGTGGGCGACATCACCACACTGGCCAACCCCGATGTGGTGGAAAGCATCAGGCGCCAGGTGTACCAGCAGAAGACCGAACGGGGTGAGGCGCCAAGAGAGCTGACCCCGAAAGAGCTCGAGGAGATCCGGTCTTTCGGCCACACCGACTAGGGCCTGGGCGGCCGGCGCCACCGGTGCCGGCCAACAACCGTAAATACCATGCTGGGCACGCTCGTTGCGTGCCCGTAGCAAAGGAGCACACGCGTGCCCGAGCAGCCCACTGCTGTACAGTCCTCACCCCCGGCCATCGCCGACCCGGCACCCCTGGGCCTCGGTGGCTTCGCCCTCACGACCTTCGTGCTCTCCGTGCACAATGCGAACTGGGCACCGGACCTCATCTGGGTGGGACTGGCCCTCTTCTACGGCGGCTTGGCCCAGTTCATGGCCGGCCAGCACGAGTTCCGTAACCGGAACACGTTCGGAGCCACTGCTTTCACAAGTTACGGCGCCTTCTGGATGTCGCTCGCCGCCTTCATCCTCATGGACCTCGCCGGCGTGGTGCCGAAGACCCTCAATGTCAACGACGCGTTGGGTTGGTTCATCGCCGCATTCGCCATATTCAACACCTACATGCTCATGTGGAGCTCGTTGGTCAACAAGGCGGTGTTCGCGGTGTTCGCCACCTTGGAAGCCACGCTGATCGTCTTCTTCGTGGGCCAGTTCCTCCTCGGTGCGGCTCACGCCCGCCTGGGCACCGACCTGGTGCACTGGTCGGGTTACATCGGCGTCCTCACCGCCGCCTGTGCCTGGTACGCCTCGGCCGCCGGAGTGGTGAACAGCATGAGCGACCACCCCGTGCTGAAGGTCGGCTCCCCCCTGTGGAGCCCCTCCGGCCGCTCGGTACGTATGGGCACCCGGGTGAGGCCGGGCTACGGGCAGGCCTAGGCCCTGCCTGGTGCTGCCCCCGTTCCCACCCGCTCGAGGGTGCACCGGGGCCCCGCGGGTACGGCCCGGCCTCCCGCGGGGCCCCGGTGGCCACAACGGCCCACCCCTCCCGGTCCTCGTACTTTTCCGTGCCTTGCCCCGACCGGTTGCCGTCGCAGCCGGCCCGGGGTATGTTCGGGAACGTAGTTAAGCCACTGGGCCATGGCCCCAGCGGGTTGTCGCCCTCCACCGGAGGGCGCGGGCAGCTCCCGGCCCGTAGGACCCGCACCGCACGGCCCGCACCGCCGGCTCCCTGGACCGGGGCCGGCGGTGGGCTGTGAGCAGTGCCCAGGCCATAGAGTCGCCTGCCGTGGCACCGACGGCCAGGGCCGGCTCCCAACTGAGGCCCCCTGGTTGGGCCCGGTCGCTCCCCCTCGCAGTGGTCGCCGGTACCACCATCTGGAACCTGTGGAGCCTGCGTGCCTGGTTGAGGCCTGTCTCCTATCTCTACGACGCCGTCGTCCACGAAGCGATGGCACGCTTCGCCGCCCAGGCCCTGTCGGGCGGCCACGTGCCCTTCAGCACCTGGTTCCCGTACATGGGGATGGGCTCCGCCCAGTACCTGCACTACCAGAGCCTGGCGTCGGTGCTCACCGGGGCCGTGGGAACGGTCGTCGGCGCGGGTGCCGCGTTCCGCTGGTCCACCTACCTCCTCGTCGCACTGTGGCCGCTGGCCGTGTACGGTGCCGGCCGCATCTTCGGGCTCCCCCGCGGGGCAGCCATGCTGGCAGCCGGCCTGGCACCCTTCGTGGTCAGCCACACCGGGATCGGCTTCGAACGGGGGGCGTACTCCTGGACAGGTGGCGCCGAGGTCTGGACACAGCTCTTCGGGTCCTGGGCGCTGGCGTTCGCCTGGGCGTTCGCCTGGCGCTCGTTCCAGGACCGACGCTGGCTGTGGGCCGCCTGCGCCCTGGGCGGGCTCACCATCGACCTGCACTTCATGAGCGGCTACCTGGCACTGCTGGGGGTCATGGTGATGACGCTGAGCGGGAGCGGGGCCTGGGCCACCAGGCTGGCCCGGGGCGCCGTCCTGCTTGCCGGCTCCATCGGCTCCGCCATGTGGGTGGTCGTCCCCCTGGTGCTCGCCAGCGGTTGGTCGTCCATAAACCAGGCCCTGGCCGGTACCCCGTACGTGCGGGGCTACGGCGCCCGCCAGGAGCTCACCTGGCTCTTCACGGGACAGCTCTTCGACGCTCGCAGGGCTGTGCCGGTTGTGAGCGTCCTCGTGCTGGCCGGTGCGGTGGCCACTGTGGCCCGATGGTCCTCGGCCCCCCTCGAGCGCACCCTGCTCTGCCTCGGCGCAGCCTGCCTGGCCCTCAGCTTCGGCACCACGACCTGGGGAGCGCTGACCGACCTGGTCCCGGCCCACGCAGACCTGTACTTCCGCCGCTTCACCATGGGCACCCAGCTGGCCTGGGCCTACCTGGCCGGGACCGCTGTCCGCTGGGCCTGGCTGGCCGGCGCGAGGGTGCTGGCACGCACCGGCGCCCGGCTCGGTCTCAGGAGAGCGGCCGCTACAGCCTTCTGCTTCGCGCTGGTGGGCTGGTGCGTCCCCGCCTGGTCGGAGATCGCCAGCTACGACGGTGCCGACGCCGCGGTCATCAGGGCCCAACAGGCTGCGGACGGCACCGCAGGTGCCCAGCTGGCCCCCCTGGTGGACTACGTGCGGGCCCACGCAACGGGCCGTACCTATGCCGGCCTGTCGGACAACTGGGGCAGCCACTTCATGGTGGGGTACGTCCCCGTCTACAAGTACCTGCTCACCCAGGACGTGGACGAGATGACCTACATGGTCCCGACCCTGTCCCTGATGCTCGGGCCCGAAGCGGAGTTCGACCAGTACAACCCGTCCGACTACCGCCTCTTCGGCATCAGCTACCTCCTCCTGCCCTCGGGCATGGCCCCTCCGGTAGCGGCCACCCACCTGCGCACCAGCGGGCCCTACTCGCTCTGGGTGGTCCCGGGCAGCGGCTACGCCGAAGTGGTCCGTACCGTGGGCACCATCCCCGAGGACCGGGCGGACATGGCCAGCCAGGTCCAGGGCCTGCTCCAGGATCTGGCCCCCGGCGAGGACTGGTCGGTGGCCTACCCCGGCGGGCCGGCGCCTCTGCCCGCGCAGCTGCGGCCACCGGCCGGCCCCGGCGGGGCGCCCGGGCCGGGGCAGGTCCTCCGGACGGCGCCCGACCTCGCGGCCGGCCGCTTCTCGGCCACCGTCGACATGGCCCGGCCGGGCACGTTCCTGCTCTCGGTGGCGTACGAGCCCGGCTGGCGCGTGCTGGTGGACGGCCACCGGCAGGCCCCCGCCATGCTCGCCCCGGCCCTGGTCGGCGTGGCTGTGGGCCCCGGCAGGCACAACATCGAGCTCACCTTCGTCGGCTTCGGTTGGTACTGGGAGCTCTGGTTGGCCAGCGCCGGCGTCGTGGCGGTCGTCTTCGCCGGTGCGCAGGGCTACGGACGGCGGGGCACGGCCCCACGGGAGGGCAGGGGCCGGCCCGGGCCGGCCTGAGGAGCCTCCCACCCGGTCCAGGCCCGCCGTCGGCCATCATGGACGGGTGCTGGAAGCTCGCAACCTAAGCGTCGAGGTGGGCGGCCGCCTCACCCTTTCCGAGGCGACCTTCTCGGTGCGCCCCGGGGACAAGGTCGGTCTGGTCGGCCGCAACGGAGCGGGCAAGACCAGCCTGCTGAGAGTCCTGGCCGGGGAGGCACCGCCGGCTGGTGGCGCCTGCCGGGTGGGCGGGGCGCTCGGCTTCCTCACACAGGACCCACGGCAACTGGCCCGCCAGGTGACGGGCACAGGCATGGCCCACGTCCTGTCCGGACGGGGCCTCGACGAAGCGGCCGAAAGGCTCGAGAAGCTGCGCCTGGCCCTGGAGGAGGACCCCTCGACCAGGGCGGTGGAGCGCTACTCGCGCGCCGAGGAGCGCTTCGCCTCGGCAGGCGGCTACGCGGCCGAGGCCGAGGTGCGCCGCCTGGTGGCCGGCCTGGGGCTGGCCTCCGACCGTCTCGACCTGGCGGTGAGCGTCCTCTCCGGGGGGGAACGCCGCCGGCTGGAGCTGGCCCGCATCCTCTTCGCAGGCAGCGACGTCCTCATGTTGGACGAGCCCACCAACCACCTCGACAGCGATGCCAAGGCCTGGCTCATGGCCTTCCTGCGCTCCTACCGGGGCGCGCTGCTCGTGGTGAGCCATGACCTCGACCTCCTGGACGAGTCGATCACCCGGGTCATGCACCTCGACGAGGGCGACCTCGTGGAGTACAAGGGCACCTACTCCCAGTACCGCCAGGCCCGGGCTGCCGACGAGGAGCGCCAGGCCCGGCTGGCCGCCCGCCAGAGCGCCGAGATCAGGCGCCTGTCCGACCTGGCCGAGTCCATGCGCCACCAGACAGCCAAGCGGGCCCGGGTGGCAAAGACCCTGGACCGCCGGGTGTCCCGCATGCGCGAGGACGCCGTAGCCGGTCCGCGCCGTCACGAACGGCAGTACCACGTGAGCTTCCCCAAACCCCCCCATTGCGGCCGGGTGGTGCTGGAGGCAGAAGGCCTGTCCAAGAGCTACAGCACCCTCCAGGTCTTCCAACAGGTGAGCTTCGGGGTGGAGCGGGGCCAACGCCTGCTCGTCATGGGGCTCAACGGCGCCGGCAAGACCAGCCTCCTGCGCCTCCTGGCCGGGCTGGCCGAGCCCACCGAGGGCTCGTGGAGGCCGGGAGTCGGCGTGTCCGTCGGCTACTACGCCCAGGAGCACGAGGGCATCGTGGCAGGCCGTTCGGTCCTGGAGCACATGCGGGAGGCCTCCGAGGCGGCCGACAGCGAGCTGCGCAGCCTGATCGGGATGTTCGGCCTCAGCGGGGACAAGGCCTTCCAGGACGCCGCGACCCTCTCGGGGGGCGAGAAGACCAAGCTGGCCCTGGCACAACTGGTGGCCGGCAGGCACAACTGCCTGTTACTGGACGAGCCCACCAACAACCTGGACCCTCCGTCCCGCCAGGCCATCGGCCAGGCGCTCTCGGAGTGGCCGGGGACCATGGTCGTGGTGAGCCACGATGCCGGCTTCGTGTCCCAGCTGGCACCCGACCGCGCGCTCATCATGCCGGAGGGCACGGAGGACGCGTGGAGCGACGACCTGCTCGACCTGGTGAGCATGGCCTGAGCTCCCCGCTGCCCATGGGGTGCCGCTCAGTTCAAGATGTTGACGGCGCGGGAGAACACCAGGGCCACGGTGAGCAGGGAGGCCACCGACTGGACCATCATGAGCATCTTGGCCCAGGCCGTGAGGGGCATGGTGTCGGTTGGGCTGAAAGCGGTGGCATTGGTGAACGAGGTGTACAGGTAGTCGACGAAGCCCGGCGCCCACCTGGGGCTGGCATAAGGGGCAGCCATCTGGGGGAAGAGGAAGTCGGGGGCACGATGGGCGCTGCTCAGGCGGGCGGCCGGGCCGCCCCGGTCCAGCTCCCAGTACCAGAGCCCGAAGACCAGGACATTGGTGAGCCAGATCGGCACCGAGGCATAGATCAGCGGTCGCCCGGTGGCGTGGCTGGTCCCCGTCACGAGCTTGGCCACCAGCTCGCCCAACGAGACCAGGTTGGCCACGTTGACCAGGGCGATCAGGGACAGGGAGGCCCAGCGCAGAGTGACCGACTCCACCCTGTGGTGAGGGTTGGCCACCAGCAGTGCGACTCCGATGACGCCCTCCAGCCCGGGCACCAGCCACCGGGGCCCCAGGCCACCCACGAGGGTGTCCGGGAGCACCAGCTGGAAGCCGATCGCCGCCAGGACGGCCAGCATGGCGGGCCACCTGGGCTCGGCGCTGGAAGCCACCCCCCATGCCGCCAGGGCCTCCTCGTCACCAGCCCCGTCAGGGCCACCAGCCGGTCGCTCGGGCACCCCCCAATCCTGCCCTACGGCACCCCGCCCGGGCGGCATCCCGGCCCTCTCCTGCCTGCCGGGCCGCCCGGGCCTGCACCGAGGGCGGAACGCCCGCTTGGTATCGTTAGGGCGATTCGGTCCCGAGGGGCAGCCATCAGGCAGCTCGGACAGTGAGGAGAACAAATGGGACGACAGCTGAGAGGCCGCGCGGCCGCCATGCTGACCGCTGCGGTGGCACTGACCGCCGGCACGGTCAGCGCGTTCGCGGGCGGGGCCAGCGCAACCACCAGCCACCCGGCACTGCGGCCCCAAGCCGCCACGGGCGGCATCATCAAGTTCGGCGAGACCCCCGGGTCACCGCCCAACTACATCTTCCCCGAAACCAGTTCGGCCAACCAGTCGTTGTACAACAACAGCCAGTTCATCAACCTGATGTACCCGTTGCTGTACCTGCCCGACCCCAACCAGCCGGTACTGGACTACAACCGCTCCATGGCCCTGCCCCCCGTGTGGTCCAACCACGACACGGTGGTGACGGTCAAGTTGCGCAACTACGTGTGGTCCGACGGCGTACCGGTCACCTCCAAGGACATCATCTTCTACATTAACCTGGCCGAGGCCATGGGCACGTCCTGGGGCAACTACGCCGGGCCGACGCAGTTCCCATACGACCTGAAGAGCTACAAGGCCCTCAACGCCAGCACCGTCCAGTTCGTGCTCAAGAGCCCCATCAACCCCACCTTCTTCGACGACAACGGCCTGGACTACATAACGCCCATGCCGCAGCACGCGTGGGACAAGACCTCTGTCAACGGGGCGGTCGGCAACTACGACAGCACCCCCAGCGGGGCCAAGGCGGTGCTCAAGTTCCTCCAGGCCCAGGCGGCCAACACCACCACCTACAGCACCAACCCGCTCTGGCAGGTGGTTGACGGGGCCTGGCTGCTCAAGTCCTTCGGGGGTGCCAGCTCGCCCGACATCTTCGTGCCCAACCCCCACTTCTCGGGCACGCGACCCAAGGTGGCCGAGTTCGAGGAGCTCCCCTTCACCAGTGACACGGCGGAGTTCACCGCCCTGAGGGGGGGCACCTCGGCCCTGGACTACGCCGCCGTGCCCCACCCCGACGTGCCCGCCATCCCGGCAGTGAAGGCCGAGGGCTTCAACGTCACCCCGACGCCGGTCTGGGGCTTCAACTACATCATCCCCAACACCAAGAACCCCGCGGTCGGCCCCATCCTCAGCCAGCCCTACATGCGCCAGGTCCTCGAGCACCTGACCGACCAGCAGACCATGATCAAGCGCTTCCAGTTCGGCTACGGCGTGCCGACCTACGGCCCGACGCCCATCTACCCCAAGGGCAACCCCTTCGTCAGCACGGGGGAACTGCACAACCCCTACCCCTATTCGGTGGGTGACGCCGAGGGCCAGCTGCGCCTGCACGGCTGGCAGGTCAACCCGGGTGGCGTCGACGTGTGCCTCAAGCCCGGACCGACCGGTTGCGGTGCCGGGGTCACCAAGGGCGAGAAGCTCTCGCTCAACCTCATCTACTCGAGCGGCACCCTGCTGCTCCAGGAGCAGACCGACCTGTTCCAGTCCGATGCGGCCCAGGCCGGGGTCCAGATCAACCCCCGCGCCGCCTCCTTCAACACCGTCATCTCCCAGGTGCAGCCCTGCGTCCTGCCCAAGGACCGCAACAACCCCACCTGCACGTGGCAGCTCGGTGAGTACGGCGGCATCAGCCTGTCGACCTACCCCTCGGGCGAGGGCCTGTTCAACACCGGTGGCGCGTTCAACGCCGGTGGCTACTCCAACCCGCTGGTCGACAAGCTGATCAACGAGACCTCGACGGCGACGAGCCTGGCCCCCTACAAGCAGTACGAGAACATCATCGTCCACGACGTGCCCTGGATCTGGCAGCCGGTGCCCCAGAACCTGTGGGCCACGGCCAAGAACCTCACCGGTTACGGCCTGACCAGTGAGTTCGACGGAGGCTTCGGCTACATCGAACCCCAGTACTGGTTCTTCAAGTAGGTCACGAGATCAGGTAGCCCGACCAGCGGGCGGTCAGGCAGGGGGCCAGTGGGCCGGCCCCCTGCAGGGCCGGCCCACTGGTCGGCAGCCCAACTTTCGGAGCGCTCCAGTTGACGGGTTACATAATCAGGCGCATCGGGCAGTCGGTGGTGGTGCTGCTGCTCGTCACCATGGTCATGTTCTTGATGTTCCACATGCTCCCCGGCAACCCGGCACGTGCAGAGCTGGGCGTGAAGGCCCAGCCGGCCGCGGTCGCCGCCTTCGACAAGCTCAACGGCTTTGACCGGCCCGTGTGGTACCAGTTCTGGATCTACCTCGACCACCTGGCCCACGGCAACCTCGGCTTCTCCTACCTGCAGAACGCCTCGGTGGCCCAGCTGTTCCTGCAGAGGTTCCCCAAGTCCGTCCTGCTGCTCAGCCTGGCCACCCTGGTGGCGATCACGGTCGCGGTCCCCCTCGGGGTCCTCCAGGCGGTCAGGCGCAACAAGATCGACGACTACGTGCTCACGGGCACCTCGTTCGTGCTCTACTCCTTCCCCACCTTCTGGTTGGGCATCATCCTCATAGAGATCTTCGCCATCAGCCTCCACGTGCTCCCCCCGTCCGCCCCCTCGGGCACGAGCCTGGGTGCCATCCTCTCCGACTGGCAGGGCCTGGTACTGCCGGTGGCCACCCTGGCCCTGGTGAGCATCGCCTCCTACAGCCGCTACATGCGCTCGGCCATGATCGACAGCCTGGCCCAGGACTACATCCGAACGGCCCGGGCCAAGGGCCTGAGCGAACGGCTGGTGCTGTTGCGCCACGCTCTGCGCAACTCCCTCATACCGATGGCCACCCTGATCGGGCTCTCGGTCCCCGGGGTCCTCGGCGGGGCCGTCATCACCGAGGACGTCTTCAACTACCCCGGAGTGGGCCTGCTCTTCATCCAGTCGGCCACCTCTGAGGACTTCTCGGTGCTCCTCGGCCTGACCCTGGTGGCCGCGGTGGGCGTCATCGTGGGCAACCTGGTGGCCGACATCGGCTACGCCGTCCTCGACCCCAGGATCCGCTACTGATGGGCCCCGCACCCGACCCGGGCCGGCAGGCCGGCGAGCCGCTGGCCTGGACCGAGGACACCGGCCTCCCCGACAAGCCCGGACCTTCCGACATCGGGCCCGGCCCCTTGCCCGAGGTGGCGTTCGAGGCGGGCGGGACGGCCGAGGACGCGAAGCGCACCAGTCTCTTCCGCCTCACCCTGGCCACCTTCCTGGAGAACAAGCTGGCCATCGCCGGCCTGGGGATGCTCGTCTTCCTCGTCCTGTTCAGCTTCGTCGGGCCTCACCTGTACGTCACCGACCAGAAGACCCTCAACCCGGCCTTCTCCAACTACGGCCCGAGCGCCGGGCACCTCCTCGGGACCGACGGTGAGGGCTTCGACGTCCTGGGCCGCCTCATGGTGGCGGGCCAGAGCTCGATCGAGATCGGCGTGGCGGCCGGCCTCTGCGCCGCGGTGTTCGGGACCCTCTACGGGGCGGTCTCAGCTGTTGCGGGCGGCCTGGTGGACGCCGTGATGATGCGCATCGTGGACGCCCTCTACTCCCTGCCCACGCTCTTCCTGCTCATCCTGCTCTCCGCCATCTTCTCGCCCAACCTGCCGCTCATGATCGTGGTGCTCAGCTTCATCGCCTGGCTGGGCCCGGCGCGCCTGGTGAGGGGGGAGGCGCTCACGCTGCGCACCCGTGAGTACGTCCAGGCCGTGCGGGTGGCCGGAGGCACCCAGGTCCGGATCGTGCTGCGCCACATCGTGCCCAACGCCATAGGCACGATAATGGTCAACACCTCGTTCCTCATTGCCGACGCCATCCTGGCGCTGGCCTCGCTCAGCTTCCTCGGCCTGGGCCTCCCCGACACCGTGCCCACCTGGGGCGGCATGCTCTCCAACGGGGTGACGGTCATCTACGACGGCTACTGGTGGCAGCTCTACCCGGCCGGCGTGGCCATCGTGCTCACCGTGGTCGCCTTCAACTTCATCGGCGACGCCCTGCGCGACAGCCTCGACGTACGGCTGCAGCGGCGCTGAGCCGGCCCCGGGCAGTGGCACCGTCGCCCGGGCTGCGCCCTCTGCTACCGTGCGGGAAAAGCTGGCTCTCACCCCCCAGGAGGTCCTCGCCGTGCCGATCACCCGCCGTGCCCTGGCCGTCCCCGCCCTCGTCCTCGGCGCCGCTGCTCTGGCCGGGTGCATGCACGTCCAGGAGACGGTGGACGTCAGCCCCAACGGCACCAGTGAGGTGACAGCGACGATCACCTACAGCCCGCAACTGCTCCGCGACCTCGGGGGCACCGGCACCACGTCCCCCCTCTCCCAGTTCAAGCAGCACCAGCTGCCCGGGCAGGTCTCGGTGAGCCGCTACACCGACGCCAGCGGGTGGCAGGGGGTGAAGGTGACCCTGCACGAGACCTCACTGGCCGAGCTGCAAAAGCTCGAGACCTCCTCCAGCCAGGGCGCCGCCCCCCTCTTCAAGAGCTTCGTCATGACCCACAATGGCAAGCAGTGGTCCGTAGTGGGGACCTTCGACAAGTCGGCAACGGACCTCTCCAAGGCGGCCGGCCAGGTCCAGTCCCTCTCCGTGGCCCAGCTCAAGGCAACGGGCTTCTCCTACGACATCACCCTCGTACTGCCGGGCCGGGTCGTGCAGGCCAACGCCACCTCGCGCAAGGGCAACACGCTCACCTGGGCGCTCCTCGACCACCCGGCCAGCCTGAGGGCGAGCTGGGTGGCGCCCTAGCTCAGCGGGCCAGGACGGGAGCGCCAGGGCCCCTGTCCCCTGCGGCACCCGTGGCCGCCACCGGGGCTTCCCCGGCCCGTTGTGCCGCCTGGATGGCGGTCACGCTGATCGTGTACACGATGTCCTCCACCAGGGCGCCACGGGAGAGGTCGTTGACAGGTTTGGCCAGGCCCTGCAGCACCGGCCCGATGCTCACCACGTCGGCGCTGCGCTGCACCGCCTTGTAGGTCGTGTTCCCGGTGTTCAGGTCGGGGAAGATGAACACCGTGGCCCGGCCGGCGACCACGCTGCCCGGGGCCTTGGTGCGGGCCACCGATGCCACCGACGCAGCGTCGTACTGGAGGGGCCCGTCCACGACCAGCTCCGGTTCCAGTTGGCGCACCAGCCTGGTGGCCTCGGCCACCTTGTCCACATCGGCCCCGGCGCCCGAGGTGCCGGTCGAGAAGCTGATCATGGCCACCCTGGGCTCGATCCCGAAGGCCCGCGCCGTGGCAGCGCTCTGGCGGGCGATGTCGGCCAACTGGGCGGCGGAGGGGCTCGGGTTCACGGCACAGTCCCCGTAGACGACGACCTCGTCGGGCAGGCACATGAAGAACACCGAGGAGACGAGCCCCGCGCCGGGAGCCGTGCCCAGCAGTTGCAGTGCCGGGCGCAGGGTGGCCGCCGTCGTGTGCCGCGCCCCGGCCACCAGGCCGTCCACCTCGTCCAGGCGCAGCATCATCGTGCCCACGGTGATGGGGTCAGCCAGCTGGTCGCGGGCCATGTCCTCGGTCATGCCCTTGTGCCGACGGGCCTCCACCAGGGGGCCCACATAGCGTTCCGCCACCTCCACGGGGTCGATGACCTCGGTGCCCCCGGGGAGCGCCAGGCCCAGGCCGGCCGCCTGGGCCGTCACCTCGTCCCGCTGGCCGAGCAGGACCGGCCGGGCGATCCCGAGCTCCTGGCACAGCACGGCGGCCTGCAAGGTGCGGGGCTCGGTGCCCTCGGGCAGCACGATCCGCTTGGCCGCTGCCCGGGCTGCACTGGTGAGACGGTGACGGAACGCGGGTGGGCTGAGCCGCCTGGCGTGGGTGGTCCCCGAAAGAGTGGCCAACCAGCCGTCGTCCAGGGACGCTGCCACCGTGGCGGTCACCTTCCCCGCCCGCTCCAGGTCGTCGGTGGGCACCTGGGGGTCGATGTCGTGCACCACGGTCGCCGTCTCGTAGCTCAGCTCGGGGCTGAGGAAGATGGGCAGCCCGCTGCGCGCTGCAGGCCGGCACAGCTCCCACACCCGGGGGTCGGGCTCGATCCCGACGCTCAGCAGCAGCCCCGCCAGGCGGGCCCCGTTCATGGCCGCCAGGCACGACGAGAGGATGACCTCGTGACGGTCCCCTGGCACTATCACCAGGACCCCTTCGCGCAGTACGGGGAGCAGCCCGGGAAGGCCCTGGGCGGCAACGATGACCTCTTTGACCCGTCGGTCCGGCTCCCCCTCGTTCATGGGCTCCACCCGCAGGCCCCGGGCCTGCAGGGCGCGCACGATGTCCTGTACCCGGGGCCAGGTGAGCTCCCGGCTGAAGGGCACCACACCGGCCAGGGGCAGGCCACGCTCCCGCAGGGCGGCCGCCATGGTGCCCACGTCGGCCGGCATGGTGGACGACGCCCGGTTGACGATGGCGCCCACCACCCGGTCCTGCTCGTTGCTCCGGTAGCTCTGGGCCGCGATCGCCATGGTCTCGGCCAGGTGGCCGGGCGAGGTTCCCGGGCCCGGGGCCCCCACCAGGACGACATCGGCATCGAGAGCCTTCGCCAGGGCCATGTTGACCCGCCCCGAGTACACGAGGCCCTCGGCCGGCACCAGCCCCTCCGCCACCACGACGTCGTGGGCCGAGCAGACGGGCTCAGATGTGGCCACGACCTCCTGCATGAGCTCGTCCAGCCCGCTCTGGCTGAGGCGGGCCTCGACCTCGTCGGCCGGGATCGGTTCCGGCGCCGACAGGCCTGCCGTGAGCCGCACCAGCGCGGTCGAACGGTCGGGCTGGCCGGCCTCACTGCCCGGCTGGGCCAGGGGCTTGTAGAAGGCCACGTCGACGCCCCGCTGCTGCAGGGCGCGCACCAGGCCGAGGCAGGTGGAGGTAAGGCCCACCCCGTGCCCGGTCGGGGCGACGAGGACGGTACGGCTCACCGCAGGGCCCCGGTGCCAGTGCTCGCAAGCTTCACCATGCCGCCCATCATGGCGGCCCACCGGCGGCCACGTCAGCCGGACGGCACAGTTGGGGCCCCAGAGGTGGCCAACGGCCCTAGTCGGGGCCTGGCTTTGGGCCCGCCGCCCGGCAGCTCACCACCGGGGCCACCAACGGGGCAGAGGTCCCGGCGGCCCGTCGGGCTGCACAAGGCCGGGACGGGCACCGAGGGCCTCCAGCAGCTGGTCGAAGTTCAACCCGTAGGCCGTCGAGTTGCGCCCGTCGTACTCGAAGTGGCCCGCCGCCTGCTCACCCGGGTCAGCCGCGTTGGCCCAACCGGTCTCCATGCAGGTGCCCGCGTCCCGGACGTAGCCGAGGACGCTCGAAGGCCCGACGCCCTCCCCTACCCTCACGGCCGGTGCCACGTCCTCGGCCACGTACACCACCTCACCGGCCGCCGGGCCGGCGAGGAGCCGGTAGCTTATGAAAGCACCGCCGGGCCACTGTGGGTTGAGCGTGTTCAGCACCACGCCCGGCCCGATGGCGTACACGGGCCCCGAGCCGCAGTAGTCGACGCCCTGGTCCACTTCCTGGGGCACCAGTGACACCACCGAGCGCAACGGGTTGAGGTAGCCACCCACGAAGGTGTGGTCCAGGGCCAGCCAGACCCCGCCGGTAGCCGGGTCGCGGGCCGCGCCGGTCAGGGCGGCGCCGAGAGGCAGTGCCGGCGCCACGCCGACCGGGCGGGCCCCGGTGGTGAAGGTCTCGACGCTCCCATCGGCCCTGGCCACCAGGTACCCACCTCCCGGCAGCCCCACCAGGGCCGTGGGCTGCGCACGGCCCGGGCCGGGGGCCCCTCGGAACGGAGCGTGGAAACTGTACAGGCCTCCGTCGGAAGTGAGCACCCAGTAGCCACCGGTGGCCGGGTCGACAGCGAGCGAGGTGGCCACGACAGGCGCAGTCGCCCCGTAGTGCAGGCGGTGCGACACGTCGCCGTAGAAGGGGGCGCCAAAGTGGGCCACGGCCCCGTTGGCACGCAGCACGTAGTACCCACGGCCGGCCGGGGCCGCGGCTATGGCGACCGTGGCGGGGTACTGGCCCCAGCCGCCCCCGGGGACCCGCACCCTCCCCAGGTAGGGGGCGTGGAAGGCCCATACCTGGCCCATCGAGCCGAGCACCCAGTATCCGCCGGTGGCCGGGTCGACCGCGATCCCGGTGGCCGTGACGCCCACGGGCAGGCGGACCGGCACCGAGCCGTAGGAGGGCACCCCGTAGGCGTCCACCTCGCCATCGGCTCTCAGCACGTAGTAGCCACGGCCGGAAGGTGCGGCCGCCACCCCGGCCACATAGGCCCCCGATGCCGGTGGCGACCCCAGGGAGGGGGCTCCCAGAGCCTCGACCGTGGGCGACAAGGGCCCCTGACGCCAGGCCGGGCCGCCACCCGCCGCCCGTGCCGGGGCCGGGCCCCACCCCACCAGGCCGGCCGGGCCCAAAACAGCCAGCAGCGCCGCCAGGGACAGCAGCGCCCTGGGACTCGGCGGCCTCCGGCGGTGCAACCTGGGGCGGCTCAAAGCACGTGCAGCACGGCCGCTCCACGAAAGCGGCCCTCGGAGAGGTCGGACAGGGCGCGGTCGGCGGCGTCGAGGGGATAAGCCACCGTGGTGGGCGCCAGCCCGATGCGGGCCGCGATGGCCAGGAAGGCCTCGCCGTCGGCCCTGGTGTTGGCCGTCACACTGCGCAGGCAGCGCTCCTGGAACAGGTGCCGCTGGTAGTCGAGCACCGGGACGTCGCTCAGGTGGATGCCTGCCAGAGCCAGGGTGCCACCTCTGTCCAGCGCCTCCAGGGCCACAGGCACCAACGTCCCCACCGGAGCGAAGACGATCGCCGAGTCGAGGGGCTCAGGCGGTGGGCCGGCCACCGGGCCGGCCGATGCCGCCCCCAACGACAGGGCCAGCTCCCGGTCCTGCTCCGAACGGGTCATGACGTGCACTGTGGCACCCTGCGCCACCGCCACCTGCGCCGTGAGATGGGCCGAGCCGCCGAAGCCGTAGATGCCCAGCCGCCCGCCCGGTGGCAACGCTGCCAGGCGCAGTGCCCGGTAGCCGATGATGCCCGCGCACAGCAGGGGGGCTGCCGCCTCGTCGTCGAAACGGTCGGGGAGCACGTAGGCGAAGGCCTCGTCGACGACCACCCGCTCGGCATAACCGCCGTCCATGTCCCAGCCGGTGAAGACCGGCGAGGTGCAGAGGTTCTCCCTGCCCGACCGGCAGAACCGGCACCGTCCACAGGTGCCGCCGAGCCAGGGCACGCCGATGCGCTGGCCGGCCTGCAGGCGGCTGCAGCCCGGTCCCACTTCCTCCACATAGGCCACCACCTCGTGGCCCGGCACGACCCGCGGGCGCCTGACCGGCAGGTCGCCCTCGACCACATGCAGGTCCGTACGGCACACGCCGCACGTCGACACCCGGGCCAGTACCTGGCCGGCGCCGGGCCTGGGCACCGGCCTCTCCGCGAGCTCCAGGGGCCCGTCACCGAGCGGGCCCGGCTTGGCAACCTCCCAGGCTCTGATCTTGCCTCCTCTGCGCCCCGGCCCAGGCTAGCCTCCCCCGGCCTCAGCCGGGGCCCGGGTCTCGGCCGCCGCCTTCCGAGCCGGACCGGCGACAGGCAGTCCCGGGCGTCATGCGCGTTATGATCACAAACGCTCAGCGTCCGGTCCCGCGTGCCCCGGGCCCGCCCACCGTCCCGGGCCGTCAAGCGGGGCCGTGGCCAAAGCGAACCTGAACCTGGGGGCGGCCGCGAAGGCCCAGCCCAGGGGCTTCTCCCGTCCCTCTCCAACTGCTCGAACTTGCTCGTAACGGTTCTAAATCGCGCTCTAGTGTGCTACGGTTTCCTCCGTCGGCAGGGTCGCCCGTAACGGGCGACAGGCGAAGGAGGGGAACATGCCCAAGGTGGCCATCGTGGGGGCGGGCAGTCTCGTCTTCACCCGCACTGTTGTCTCCGACCTGCTCCAACAACCATCCACGTCAGACGTCGAGGTGCACCTGGTCGACATCGATGCCGGGCGCCTGGCCCGGGCCCAGCGGGCCGTGGAGCGCATCGCCGAGCGGGCCGGCCGCCGCGTCCCGGTTGCCGCGTACCAGGACTGCGGTGAGGGCGTGCGGGGGTGCAACTACGTGATCAACAGCATCCAGGTGGGCGGCAAGGAAGCGACCCTGGTCGACTTCGAGATCCCGGAGAAGTACGGCGTGCGCCAGACGATCGCCGACACGCACGGGATCGGAGGGATATCGCGGGCCCTGCGCACCGTGCCCCAGGTGCTCGACATCGCCCGAGCCGTCGCCGACAACGCGCCTGACGCCCTGCTGCTCAACTACACCAACCCCATGGCGATGGTGGTGATGGCCCTGCAGCGGGCCGGGTTGGGGCGCCACGTGGGGCTCTGCCACGGCACGGAGCACACCATCTCGACCATAGCCCCCTACATGGGCGTCGCTCGCTCGGACCTGGCCTGGACGGCAGCCGGGATAAACCACATGACCTGGGTCCTGGAGCTGAGCTCGGGCGGCACCGACCTGTACCCGCGCCTGCGCGCCTACGCCGAGCAGGCGGACCTCAGCACGCACGAGGAGGCGGTGCGCCTGGAGATCCTCCGGCGCTTCGGCTACTTCGTGAGCGAGTCCAGTGTGCACAACGCCGAGTACTTCCCGTGGTTCCTGCGCCCGGGCACAGCTGTCCCACCCGGGGTCCGGGTGCGGGAGTACCTCTACCGCCTCGACGACCTCGAAGCGGGCTTCAGCGCAGAGGAGGCCGGCTGGGCCGGGGACGCAGGCCCCCTCGGCCCGCAGAGCGACGAGTACGCGCCCAGGGTCGTCGCCGCGCTCGAGAGCGGGCAGACCTACCGCTTCATGGGCAACGTCGGCAACCAGGCCGGCCTGGTCAGCAACCTTCCCACCGGTTGCTGCGTCGAGGTCCCCTGTTTCGCCGATGCCGGCTCGGTGGTGCCCGGCGTCGTCGGGGCGCTGCCCGAGCAGTGCGCCGCCCTCAACCGCACGGCGGTCAACGTGCAGCTCCTGACGGTGGCCGGGATCCTCGAGCACAGCCGGGACGCCGTGCGCCAGGCTGCCCTGCTCGACCCCTTGCTATCGGCACAGCTGTCGACAGACCAGACCGTCGCCCTCGTCGACGACCTGGTCGAGGCCCACGGCAACCCGAGCGGCCTGGCCTGAACCACCCCGGAGCGCGGCCAGCCCGACCAAGCAGTGAACGGACCAACCAAGGAAAGGAACACAGGGCTCAAATGGCAGACAAGCACACCTTGAGGACCGGCCGACGGACGGCTGCCGTCCTGGCCGCAGCGATGGCCGCCACCGGCCTCGGTGCCGGGCCGGCAATGGCAGCTCACGCACGGCAGGCCAGGACGACCGTGACCATAAACGTCGACATCGCCTACCCCCCGCCGCCGGCAAAGATGTTGGCGGCCTTCACAGCCCGAACGGGTATCAAGGTCAACTACTCCTACATACAGTGGGACAACCTGCAGACCAAGATCGCCGCCGCCGCCGAAGCCCACACCTACTTCGCCGATGTCGCCGATGTCGACTGGTCCAAGGTGGGCGAGTACTACACGTCCAAGTGGTTCATGCCGCTCAACAAGTACTTCAACGTCTCTGCCCTCAAGTCCCAGTACCCGCAGCTGGAGAGCTTCGTCCGCAACGGCCAGCTGCTCGGGATGCCGAGCGACGCATCGCTGCTGGTGACCACGGTCAACAAGAAGGACTTCGCCAAAGCAGGCATCACCAAGATGCCCACCACCTTTGCCCAGTACGCAGCCGACCTGTCGGCCGTACAGAAGAAGGGCGTCGTCGCCCACCCCCTCGACATCCCCCTGGCGGCCGCCGAAGGCCTGTCCACCTACTGGTACGAGATGACTGCCGCCTTCGGTGGCGGCGTCCTCAGCTCGAGCTACAAGCCCCTCTTCAGCTCCCCCAGCTCTCCCGGCTACCGGGCCATGGAGTGGATGGTGAACGCCTACAAGAGCGGCCTGGTGCCCAAGGGCAACCTGGCGCTCGAGGACTACCAGGGCTTCGGCCAGGACCAGGCCCACAACCTCACAGCAAGCGTGTTCTCCGACTACTCGGGCGACATTGGCACCATCTACAACGTGCCGTCGAGCTCGACGGTGGTGGGCGACGTCGTCTACATACCGACCCCGGGCGCCCGGGGCACAGCCCCCAACCTGGGCAACCCCGACGGCATCGGGATCCCGACCAGTGCCAAGAACGTCGCCGCAGCCGTGACCTTCATCAAGTGGTACGACTCGGCGGCCAACCAGGCGGCCTTCGCCGGTGCTGATGGCCCGTCCAAGGTGATCAACGGGTTCCCGCTCCCCGCCAACGTCGGTGGCCTGGGCATCCTGGTCAAGTCGGGCAAGGTGCCGGGGGCAGCCGAGCTGGCGGACCTGGTCGAGCACCATTCCCGGGCCATCTTCCCGGCCGGTGCCCCTCCCTGGTACCCCGCGTTCAGCAACGCCGTGTACACCAACCTGCACTCCGCGGCCGCAGGCCAGGAGACGGTCGCCTCTGCCATCAGTGCCATCGTCTCGCAGGTGGCCTCCCTCGGAGGATGAGCAGCCGCCCCGACGCCGGCGCACCCGGCCAGGCCACAGCCATCAGCGGTGGCACCCTGGCCGGGCGGGCCGGCAGGCACCCCTCCCGGCCCTCCGGTACGCCCGTGCGCTGGAGGGACCGCCGGTTCCGGCGCCGGAGCGGGGACGGGCCTCTCGCCTACTTCATGATCGCGCCCTTGGTGGTGTTCATCGGGGCGCTCGCCATCTACCCGACCGTCCTGACGGTCGTCGAGGCGTTCTTCCACCTGGACCCGCTGACCCCACCGGACCACTTCGTCGGCTTCGGCAACTTCACGGACGCGTTCAGCAACCCACAGGTCGTCACCGCCATGGAGAACACGGGTTGGTACGCCCTGTTCGGGGTGGTGCTGACAGTGGGGCTGGGCACGGCCATCGCACTGCTGCTCCAGCGGCCTTTCTTCGGCCGCGGCGTGGTACTTGCGGTCGTCGTGCTCCCCTGGGCGCTCCCAGGCGTGGTGGAGGGGGTCATCTGGTCGTGGATCTACAACCCCACCGCGGGGGTGCTCAACTCCGTCCTGAAGAGCCTCCACCTGATCGGCCAGTACCAGCTCTTCGTCGGCGCGCACCGGATCGAGAGCATCTTCCTCATCGCCCTGGTGCAGGTGTGGCAGATCACCCCCCTGGCGGCCCTCGTCGTGCTGGCTGCGTTGCAGTCCGTCCCGGACGAACTGTACGAGAGCGCCAGCGTGGACGGGGCCTCAGGGCTGCGCGTGGTCCGCAGTATCACCCTGCCGCTGGTGCGCCCCGCCCTCGCCATAGCCACGGTCGAAGCGCTGGTGATGTCACTGAACATCTTCGACCAGGTCTATGTCCTCAACGCCAACGCCACCACGGCCTCGTCGATCATGACCACGACCTACTTCATAACCTTTCAGGACCTCAACTTCGGCCAGGGCTACGCCCTGTCGCTCACCGCCACCGTCGTGACCGTGCTGCTCTCCATCGTCATCATCAAGGTCCTCTACCGGAAGGTCGAGTATTGACCCGGCGCCGCTGGTCCTCGCTCGGGCGCCTCGTCAGCCTCGTCCTGCTGGTCCTTTGGTCCCTCTTCCCCGTCTACTGGGCGCTCAAGACCAGTCTGTCGACCAATGCCGCCGCCCAGCAGGCACCGGTCCAGATGCTCCCTTCCCATCCGAGCATCACCAGCTACCAGGCGCTGTTCGGTGCCGGGCCCGAGGCGGCCGACGCCGCCGGCGGCATTGGACAGGCCCTCGTCAACATCGTCGTAGAGACGGTAGGGGCCACGGTCCTCACGCTGGCCATCGCCGTCCTCGCCGCCTACGCCTTCGCCCGCCTGCGGTTCCGGCTCAAGAACCTCGTCTTCTACACGGTGATCGGCACCCTTACGCTGCCCGTCTACGCGACCCTGATACCCCTGTACCGCATAATGAGCGACCTGCACCTGGTCAACTCGTACATCGGGATCATCTTCGTGTACACCTCCGGGTTCCTTCCCCTGGCCATGTGGATCATGTACAACGTCTTCCTGGCCCTCCCCCTTGGCATCGAGGAGGCAGCGCGTATCGACGGGGCGGGCGCCCTGCAGACCTTCGCCCGCATCGTCCTGCCCACCGCCCGGCCCGGCATCGCAGCCACGGCCATCGTGACCTTCCTGTTCGGCTGGGGCCAGTTCATCTTCCCGCTCGTCCTGTCGTCCAGCAGCGCCACCCAGCCCCTCACCGTCCTGCTCGCAGCCATAGACAGCCGCAACGTCCCCTACCCCATCATCAACGCTGCAGCCGTGGTGGCAGTGGCCATACCGGCGGTCATAGTCTTCTTCCTGAACCGCTGGATCGTGACCGGCATCACAGCGGGCAGCGTCAAGTAGCGACCAGGGCGGCCCCGCCGGGCCGGTAGCTCAGGAGGCCCCCTTGCCCGTGGCACCGCACCGTTTTGACGTAATGGTCGTCGGCGACTTCAACCCCGACATCGTGCTGGCGGGACCGGACGTCCGCCCCGAGTTCGACCAGCACGAGAAGCTCGTGGCCGACGGCGCTCTCGTCGTAGGGGGCTCCGCCTCCATAACGGCCTGCGCCTGCGCCCGCCTGGGCCTGCGGACGGCCGTCGTGGGAGCCACGGGCGACGACGCCCTGGGCCGGTTCATGCGCGACCGCCTGAACGAGCAGGGCGTGGACACCAGTCTCGCCCCGGTGCTCGACGGCGAGCGGACGGGCTTCAGCGTGGTCCTGAGCGAGGGAGCCGACCGGGCCATCCTCACCTACCCCGGCACCATAGACCGGCTGGACGCGGCCCACCTGGGCACGGATGTCCTGGCCTCTGCCCGCCACGTACATGTCGCCTCCTACTTCCTCCAGCCGCGCCTGGCCGCCCTCCTGCCGATGGTCTTCCGTGCCCTGAACGACCGTGGCACCACGGTTTCGGTCGACCCCAACTGGGACCCTTCCGGTGAGTGGGACATGGGGCTGGCACGGCTGCTGGACCAGGTCGACGTCTTCCTCCCCAACCGGGCCGAGGCCGCGGCTCTGAGCGGCGCGACCGGGGCCGACGGCGCTGCAGCCGCCCTGGCCACAGGCCGCCGGTGCGTCGTCGCGGTCAAGGACGGGGGCAACGGGGCATCAGCGGCCGGGCCCGAAGGGAGGGCCTCCTGCCCGCCGTTCCCGGTGCAGACGGTGGACGCCACCGGCGCCGGTGACGCCTTCGACGCCGGGTTCCTCTACGGCCACCTCGCCGGGTGGCCCCTCGAAGAACGCCTGCGCTTTGCTTGCGCAGCCGGGGCGCTGTCGACGCGGGGCCTGGGTGCCACCGCTGCCCAGGCCAGCGCGGCTGAGGTGCAGGCCCTGCTGGCCGGGCAGCTCTGAGCGCCGGTCCCGGGCGGGACCTGGCACGAGCCGGTCAGATCTGGGCCAGGTCCCCCAGCACCACAACGGCGGACAACTGGCTGCCGTCCACCTTGACCGCCTTGACGGTCACCTTGGCCCCTGGCTTCAACGTGGCCAGCACGGACTGCAGGGCGCTGGCCGTCGGCGTGGGCTGACCGGCGAGCGAGACCACCAGGTCACCGGCCACCAGGCCGGCCTGGGCCGCCGGGCCACCCGGGCGGACGGCCGTGAGCAACGCCCCGATGGCAGCCCCCGAAAAGTCGTACCCATCGGTGACGCTCACTCCCAGGGCCGCCCTCCCGGCCTTGGTGACCTTGCCTTGGGCGACCAACTGGGGCACGATCAGCTTCACCGTGTTGGACGGGATGGCGAACCCCAGCCCGGGCGCAGCGGCTGCACCCGCCGACGCGGCCAGGGTGGGAACGCCGATCACCTTGCCCGACAGGTTGGCCAGTGCGCCACCGCTGTTGCCGGGGTTGATGGCCGCGCTCGTCTGCACCATGTCGGCGAGCACCGTACCGTTGCCCTCGTCCACGGCGCGGCCGTTGAAGCTGACGATCCCCTCGGTGACCGAACTGGACAGGCCGAGCGGGTTCCCGATGGCCATCACGATCGTCCCCGCCTGGGCGGTCGAAGAGTCCCCGAACTGCGCCGGGCGGATCTTGCCTGCCCCCTGGGCCCTGATGACCGCCAGGTCGTCGGGGGGATAGGTGCCCACCAGCGCCGCGCTCGCCCGGCGCCCGTCGGCGAAGGTCACGGTGAACGTGGTGTCCGAACCGACGACGTGGGCATTGGTCACGATGTCGCCACGGGTGTCGAAGACGACGCCGGACCCGAGCCCCGAGCTCGTCGTGATCTCCACCACCGAGGGCCGGACCGCCTTGACCACCTTCACGAAGTCGGCCTGCAGGGCCAGGGCGGGGTCACTGGCCGGCGCCGTCTGGGCACTGGCCGCCACCTTGGCGGCCCCGGTGCCGACCGGCGCCGGGCTACCGGCCGGGGGCGCGGACGGCACGAGGGCAGCAGCCAGGGTGGGACCGCGCACGGCGTCACCCGACGCACCGTTGAGGACCAGAGCGCATCCCGTGGCCAGCACCGCGACCCCGGTCAGCGCGGCAGCCGACAACCTCCAACGGGACCTTACGCCCGCTGTCACCATCGCCCTGTCCTTTCTCCCCAGGCCGGGACACCACTCGAGCAGCCCCTGTCAAGACGAGGGACAGCTGCCCGGCACGGTGCCTATGCCAGCGGCACCGGGTGCAACCGCTGTGCACCAGGTGTGCACGGCACGTGGAGAAGGTGCTGGCCCGTGGCTCCCACCGGTGGTCCGCCCGACCGGTCCCGGCCGCCCGGGCCTGCGGTGGGCCAGGGCAGGGACGCGACGAGGTCCCGGCTAAGGGGGGGTAAGCCGGGACCTGTCGAACTGCCGGAGGAGGGCTTCCCGCCCGAGCCCCACCGGCTGTAAATATCTTCGGTCATCCAGAGGCCCTACCGTAGGAGCCTTTGGTCACACACGAGGTGCCCAAGGTCCCATGCTCCACCCAGGCGTCACCGGGGCTGCCGGTCGCGGTGGTTGGCGCGCCAGAATGGGCCATGGGCCAAGAACCCCCCACCGGTGGGGACCACCGGTGGGCGCCAAGTCAATGGGGACAGCGGCGAAAGAAGGTCCACAAATGCAAACTCCGTTTGAGCTCTATGTAGCCGCCCTGGCCGGTCGGAGGCCGATGTGGCTGGAGGAGGCGGCACGCGTCCATCTGGCGAGGGGCGCCCAGCCGGCACACCGGGCAGACCGGCACCGGGCAGACCGGCACCGGGCCGGCCGGGGGGGCGACCTCTACCGTCAGGGCGCCCACCGTGACCATCACAGCAGTGGGCACCACGGCGCCCCGAGGGGCAGGTAGGCCATGCCCGGTGCACGTCGCAGAGCACCGGCGCTCCCCAGCCTCGCCTACGCCGGCGAAGCAGCCAGGGGCCTGGTCTCCAGGCACCGCAGGGAAGCGGACGCCCGTGCCCTGGCTTCCCAACTGGGACGGGTGGAGGCCATCGTGAACGAACTGCAGGCCGACCACGAGCTCTACCGGGGCAGCCTGCAGTTCGTGTTCGACCGCTGTGACCCCATCTACTTCGAGCTGCTCGAACGCCGCCGCCACCGGGCAAGCCCCGTACCCGACGACGTGATCACCTCGCTCGAGGCGGAGCTGGTGGCCTTCAAGCAGGCGAACAGGCGCACCGACGGGGCCTGAGCTGCCGGCGCAGCCCGGCAACGGAGCACCCGTCCCGGGCCAGGGCCGGGGCCTTCAGGGCCGGTGCCTGGCCCGCCCGGGGAGGTGTGCCGGGAGCCCGGCCCGGCCGACCGGCTGCAGGCCCACCTGCCGTTGTTGCCGGGCCCGCAGTGTGGCCCGGATGCCTAGCGCAGCAGCTCCCGCCGTGCCCGCCACGACGGCAACGAGGTCCGGCCGGGGCAGAGAGAGAGCGAACAACGTCCTGGCCACCGGTACCACCATGGCCAGCACGCCGGCCAGGGCCATCCCCGCCACGAGCGCAGCGCGGGGCCAGCTGAAGGGCCGGGACAGAGCAGTCAGGACCAGGAGCGCCACGACGAAAAGGACCGTGATGCTGGCCATCCTGACGTCCACCATGGGCGCCCGCAGGGCCCAGCGGGCCGTACCGTAAACGAGCAGGGCAGAACCTGCCGCTATGGCACCGGCCGGGCCGCTGAACGACGCCACCCGGGCCAGGAAGTGGGGCTGTGCCCTGGGCGCGCCCGGTGCCAGGGCCAGGAAGAACCCGGGGATGCCGATGGTCAGAGAGCTGACGACGGTGAGCTGGCGGGGGTAGAAGGGGTACGGCATCCCGGCGACACCGACCACGAAGGCCAGCACGGAGGCATAGACCGTCTTGGTGATGAACAGGTTGGCCACGCGCTCGATGTTGGCGATCACACGCCGGCCCTCGCCGAGCACCTGGGGCACGACGGCGAAGTCGCTGTCCAGCAGCACGATGTTGCCCACGGCACGACAGGCCTGGCTGCCCGAGCCCATCGCCAGGCCGATATCGGCCTGCTTGAGCGCCGGCACGTCGTTGACGCCGTCCCCCGTCATCGCCACGACGTGCCCGCTACCCTGCAGGGCGGCCACGATCGAGCGCTTCTGGGCGGGCGTCACCCGGCCGAAGACGTTGGTCGACCGCGCCAGCGCCGCGAGCTCCTCGGGGTCGGTCGGCAGGTGCCTGGCATCGCAGGGCGGAGCGGAGAGCGCCACCCCCGCCCTGGCCGCCACGGCAGCCACGGTGCCCGGCTCGTCCCCCGAGATCACCTTCACCGCGACACCCTGGGCGGCCAGGTAGGCAAGGGTGGCTGCGGCTTCCGGGCGCACCTGCTCGGCCAGCGCGACCAGCGCCAGCGGGCACAGGTCCCCGGGCAGGTCGTCGCCCACCAGTGCGGCCTCGGCCCGGGCCAGCACGAGCGTGCGCTGCCCGGTCACTGCCAGGGCAGGCTCAGCAGACAGGGCCCGGTGGCCGGTGGGGAAGACGACGTCGGGGCCGCCCAGGACGTAGCTGCCCCGCCCGCGGAACTGCGCGCCGCTCCACTTGCGGGCAGAGGAGAAGCTGACCAGGGCTTCCAGTTCCCAGCCCTCGGGCGCCGGGAAGGCAGCCACGAGAGCACGCGTTGTGGCATTGGGGGCCGGGGCCGAAGCTGCCAACGCCCCCAGCACCCGGGCCACCTCGACGGTCCCCGGGGCGCCCCCGTCCTCCCCACCGGTGGCGGCTGCGGCCCCGCCCAAGGGGCGCACGGAGGTCACCTCCATGCCGGGCTGGGTGAGCGTCCCCGTCTTGTCGATGCAGAGCACGTCCACCCGGGCCAGGCTCTCGATGGCGGGCAGGGCCTGCACCAGCACTCGCCTCCCGGCCAGGCGCAGGGCCCCCAGGGCGAAGGCGATCGTCATGAGCAGGACGAGCCCTTCGGGGACCATTGCCGCCACACCGGCCACTGCGCCGCGCAACGCCTCGGGCAGGCTCAGGTGGGACCTGAACACCTGGCTTGTCACCAGGAGCGTGGCCACCGGCACCATCGCCACCCCCACCAGGCGCAGTACGGCGTTCGCCCCCCGCTGCAGTTCCGAGTAGGGCGTGGTGGCCCGCCGTGCCTCCTCCTGCAGCCGGTGGGCGTACGAGGCCGCCCCCACGGCGCTCACCCGGGCGTACCCCGCCCCGGCCACCACGGCACTGCCCGAGAACAGAGCTGACCCCGGGCCCTTCGTCACCGCCTCGCTCTCGCCCGAGAGCAGGGACTCGTCCACCTCCATGCCGGCCGAGCCGACCACCTCACAGTCCGCCACGACCTGGTCGCCGGCTCGCAGGAGCATCATGTCGTCCAAGACCACGTCCTCGGTCCGCACCTCCACCAACTGCCCGTCCCGGGCCACGGTGGCCACCGGGGCGTTCAGCAGGGCCAGGCGGTCCAGCGCCCGCTTGGCCCTTGCCTCCTGCACGGTCCCGATGGCTATGTTGACCGCCAGGACCAGGCCGAACAGGCCGTCCTGAGGGGGGCCGACGATGGCCACGACGACGACCAGCGAGCCGAGCACGGCAGTGAAGGGCGTGAACAGGTTGCCCGCCAGGATCTGGGCCATCGACCGGCTGGACTTCTCCGGTGCCCGATTGGCCAGGCCCCCCGCCTGGCGGGCCGACACCTCGGCCGTGCTCAGCCCGGCCGGCGCCCCGAGCGCAGGCGGGCCCGCTCCCACCTCCCGCCCCGACGCAGCACCGGGCCCCGCTCCATCGACCGGGGCGCCGGCCGCGTCGTCGTACTTCACGAGGACGACACTGCCTCAGCCCCGGGCCAAGTTCGCCCCCGTACGGGCGCGACGGCTCCATCTCCACACCAACTGCACGCGCTGTCGACCAGCGTTGCACGCCCCACGGCTGCAGTCGTCCCAGGGCAACAAATAGGGGGGTGCAGCATGTCAGAGCCTGGAACAGACCGTCCCGGCCCCCAATGGGCAGCGGGACAGGCAGGCACGGTGCCGGCAGGTGGCGGCTACCTTGCCCGGCCTCCACGTACGGCCGGAGCCTGGGGCCAGCTGGGCTCGCGCAACCGCTTGCTACGCGCCGTCGCCCGCTCGGCCTGGATGATGAGCGGCGCCGACGCCTGCGCCGTGGTCTCCTACCGCGACCACCGCTTGGTGGTCGAGGTCGGCTACCCGGCGGCAGAGCTGACGCGTGGCAGTGCAGTGGTGCTCCACCCGAGCCTGTTGGCCCAGGGCCAGCGTGCCCTCCTGGCCGCCGACCGCCCCCAGTGGGCGCCCACTCAGCCCCCGGCCGGCTTCGGCTTCGCGTACCTGCTGAACGGGGCCCTGCTGGCACGCCGGGGCCTCATGGTCATGCTGGCCACGGAAGCCGCGCCACTGCGCGAGAGCTCGCTCGAGATGGCCTCCGCCCGCCTCTGGGCGACGGCCGGCCCGGGCGGCCGCCCCGGGCCCCGCCTGTGGGACGAGCCGGCAACGGGCCCCGGCGCCGAGCTGCGCCCCGCGGGCTGAGCCCGACCAGCCCCGGCCATCTCGGGCCCGGCCACCCTTGGTGCACAGCTGCACACCCTGGGCGCACCGAGCACACGCTGGGACCGGTCGGGCTCCCCCGGACGCTCCGGGCGAGGCATGCTGGACGGGTGGCTCGACGGGACGGTGCTGAGGGAGCTGGTCGCCGGGACGGCGGGGACGTACCAGAGCCCACCCCGGAGGTCGCGACAGCCCGCATACGGCTCGACTACGCTACCGACGGGCTGTGCGGGGCCGTGCTGGAGCTGGACGGCGAAAGGGTGGCCTGCGCCAACCTGGCCTCCCACCTCGACGACTTCGCCCGGCGCTCGCGGGGCACCTACCCTTCGCTCGCCCGGCCTGCGGCCGAAATGAGCCGGCTCCTCACCGAACTGGAGCGGGCGCTGGGCAGGCTCAGCGCCAGCACCGAGCAGCTGGTGGCAACGGGCGGCCGAAGGGCCGACGCCGCCACCGGCCGGGGCCCCGGCTAGGCACCACCGGTCCCACGCGACGCCCCGGGCCACCTCGGCCCGGCGCGTCGCCGGCCTCAGAGCTTGTAGCCGATGGCCCGCATGAGCCCCTTGCGTTCCTCCACGTCCTTCTCGGTCTCGGTGCCCAGAGGCGCTCCACCGTCGATCACGCCGAGGATGCCGCGGCCGGCGTCGGTCTGGGCGACGACGACACTGAGCGGGTTCGCCGTGGCGCAGAAGATCCGGCACACCTCGGGCACCTGCTTGATGGCGTTCAGCACGTTCAAGGGGAAGGCCTCCCGCAGGAACACGATGAAGCTGTGCCCGGCACCGATCTTCAGGGCATTGGCCGTGGCGAGCTCGACCAGGCCGGGGTCGTTGCCCGAGCGGCGCACGAGCCGGGGCCCGGACGCCTCGCAAAAAGCCAGCCCGAACCGGGTGTGAGGCGATGAGCCCACCAGTACCTCGTGCAGGTCCTCCACCGTCTTTATGAAATGGCTGTGGCCGAGCACCAGGTTCAGGCCATCGGGGTTGTCCACGTCGACAGTCATGAGCTCCACCTCACGATGTTCGCACGTTCGGCGCGCCTGCGCACCACCCCGCCCGTCTCCGCTCCCAGGTACCCAGCGGGGTAGGGCACATCTGCCCTACAGCCAGCGACCACGTCCCCTGACCCGGTGACGGCCCTGCAGCCCAGGCTGGCACCGTGCAAGACACAGGTGAGCAGGGCACAGTGCAGTACCCCAACGGGCCCTCCGCAGCAGTCCTCACCGAAGCGGACGTCCGGCGGGTGGTCCGCTCGGAACTGAGCCGGGACCCGCTCTCGTACCCCGGGGCGAACGCCGCGGCGATCATCGCCTCGCAGGGCACGCTCGACGGAGCGTACCCCCCGTTGATACTGGCAACGACCGCCGCCGCCTCAGGCATGGCGGCGTCCGTGTTCTTCACGTTCTACGGCCTGAACATAATCCACAAGGACTTCCGGCGGCTCCTCAAGGTCTCGCCCCTCGGTAACCCTGCCATGCCGATGCCCGTGCCCCTGCCCAACCTCCTGCTGGGCCTCCCGGGCATGGGGCCGCTGGCGACGAGGCTCATGAAGTCCAAGTTCCATGCCAAGCACGTGGCCACCATCGCAGAACTGATCGAGTCGGCCCGCGACCTGGACGTCCGCCTCATCGCGTGCCAGATGACCATGGACGTGTTCGGCTATTCGCCTGAGGACTTCATCGAGGGTGTCGAGTTCGCCGGCGCAGCCGCCTTCCTGGCCAGCGCCCGGGCCGCCCACGTCACGCTTTTCACCTAGGAGGTAGCCATGGCAACTGTGCAAGTCCAAGAGGACACGGTCCTCGACGCCCGTGGGCTGCTGTGCCCCATGCCGATCGTGAAGACGGCGAAGCTCATGAAAGGCCTTTCGCCGGGCACGATTGTGAAACTTCTCACAACAGACCGCGGCTCCCTGGCCGACGTGCCGGCGTGGGCGGCGACGACGGGCAACGAGCTCCTGGCCACCTCCGAGGCGGCGGGCGAGCTCACTTTCTACCTTCGGAAGGGATAGGTGCGTCGATGCCCGAGACCGAAAAACTCGTGATCATGGTGACCCACGGGCCCTCCGAGCCCGAGCTGGCGACCCTCCCGTTCGCCTTGGCGGGCGCCGCCGTCGCCTCCGACGTCGAGGTCGTCATGGGCTTCCAGTCCGACGGCTGCCTGCTCATGACCAAAGGGGGGGCCGACAACGTGGCCGCGCCCGGCTTCACGCCACTGCGTGACCTCGTGCAGCTGCTCAGGGAGATGGGGGCGCAGTTCCTTGTCTGCTCCCCCTGCCTGGTCGCCCACCAGCTCCCAGCGGACCAGCTCATCGAGGGCACCGAGGTAGTAGCCGCCGGCCGCTTCGTGGCCGAGATCACTTCCGCAACGAACTGCCTCGTCTACTGAGCGCAGGCCAATTGACGACCCGAGGAGGGGAGATCATGAGCATGACCCTGAACGAAGCCGAAGCTGAGGCACTGGGCACGGCCAAGGTCGTGGACGCCCGGGGTGCCGCTTGCCCGGGGCCGCTACTGGACGCCAAGAAGGCCATGGGCACCGTCACCGTCGGCCAGGTCCTCGAACTGTGGTCGAGCGACCCCCAGACCAAGAAGGACGTGGAGATCTGGGCCAAGAAGGTCGGGCACGGCTTCCTGGGAGTGGCCGAGGGGCAAGGCTACGACCGGGTCTTCATCCGTCGGGCAAAATGAGCACGCAGGCCCCCCCGGCGGCGCACCGCCCCGGCCCGGAGGCGGGCGGGAGGCCCCCGGGGCCCCGGGTCCTGGTCTGGTCGACCAACGCCATCTCGGACCCCGGGATAGACCTGGCCGGCAGCTCCCACATGCACTACTCCCCCGATGCCGTCGTGATCAGCCTGCCGTGCACGAGCGGCATCAAGCCGGCGTGGATCCTCCACGCCCTGCAACAGGGTTTCGACGGGGTGTTCATCGCTTCGGACGGGGACGAGTGCGGCTACCTCTCCGACTGTTCCCGGCGGTCGGCTCGCATCGTGGAGCGGGCGCAGGCCCTCATGGCCGAGAACGGGATCGACCGCCGGCGGGTGCGCATCGCTGCCATCTGCTCGGTGTGCGCCGAACCTTTTGTGAGGCAGGTCCGGGACTTCACCCGGGCACTGGCAGAGATAGAGGGCTGAATGGGCTACGACACGGAGTACGACGCGCTGGTCATAGGCAGCGGTATCGGCGGGATGGAGTCCGCCCTCAAGCTGGGCGACATGGGCTACAAGGTGCTGGTCGTCGAGAAGGAGGCCAGCATCGGGGGCAAGATGATCCTGCTCTCCAAGGTCTTCCCCACCCTGGACTGTGCCAGCTGCATATCGACCCCCAAGATGGGTGCCACCGCCCACCACCCCAACGTCACGGTGCTCACCTACTCCCAGGTCGAGCACGTGCAGCGCCGTCCTGACGGCGGGTTCCGTGCCCGGGTGCACAGCGCGCCCCGCTTCGTCGACCCGGCCCGCTGTACCGGCTGCCACCTGTGCGAGATGGCCTGTACGGTGTCGGTGCCCGACCAGTTCAACGGGGAGCTGGTGGCCCGGCACGCGGCCTACATCCCCTTCCCGCAGGCCGTGCCCCAGAAGGCGCTCATCGAGCGGGCCGGCACGTCGCCCTGCACCTTCAACTGCCCGGCCGGTATCAAGGCCCACGGCTATGTGTCCCTGGTGCGCAGCGGGGAGTACGACAAGGCCTACGACCTGGTGCTCGAGACCACACCCCTGGTGGGCACGCTCGGCCGCGCCTGCTATGCACCGTGCGAGGAGTCCTGCACCCGTTCCAGCCTCGAGGGCCCCGTGCCCATCCGGCGGCTGAAGCGCTTCATCGCCGACCGGCACGGTGCGGCACGGGTGGGCACCGACGCCACGGACGGCCGCCCCGGCGCAGCCGGGGCCAAGCGGGTGGCCGTGGTGGGCTCCGGGCCCACCGGGCTGACGGCAGCCTGGTTGCTGGCCCGCAAGGGCCACCGGGTGCACGTCCTGGAGGCCGCACCGGAGGCCGGCGGCGCCCTGCGGCTGGGCATCCCCTCCTACCGGCTACCGGTCGAAGTGGTCGAGGCCGACATCGCCAACCTGACGGCCGCCGGCGTCGAGATCGAGACCAACCACCCCGTCGGCGACCTGGGCGCTCTGCGCGAGGAGGGCTACGATGCCGTCGTGGTCGCCACCGGCACCCCGGTGCCGGCCCGTCTGGGGGTACCCGGCGAGGCCACCCTCGAGGGCGTGCACAGCGCCCTCGGCTTCCTGCGGGACATCAAGCTCGGTGCCGCACCGGACCTGAGCGGCCAGGTGGTGGCCGTGGTCGGCGGGGGGAACGTGGCCATCGACACCGCCCGTAGCGCTCTTCGCCTGGGCGCGGGCAAGGTCCACATGGTCTGCCTGGAAGCCAGGCCCGAGATGCCCGCCCACGAGTGGGAGGTGGCCGAGGCGCTCGCCGAAGGGGTGGAGCTGCACGACACCTGGGGCATCGCCGGGTTCTCGGGCCAGGACCGGGTCGAGGGCCTGCAGCTCCAGCGCTGCACCTCCGTCCTCGACGAACAGGGCCGTTTCGCACCCCGCTTCGATGAGGGCACCCGGCAGGAGCTCCCGTGCACCACGGTGCTGGTGGCCATAGGCATGGGCGCCGACACGGCCGCCTTCCCGGACCTGGCCCCCGACGGGGCACGCCGGTTCGTCGTCGACCCGGCCACCCACAAGACGCCCGTCTTCGGGGTCTTCGCGGCCGGCGACGCTGTGACCGGGCCGGCGACCATAGCAAAGGCGGTCGGACAGGGCCGCAAGGTGGCCCACATGGTGGACCGCTGGCTGACCGGTCGACCGCTCACGGGCTTCGTGGGCCCCCTGCCCGAGGTCGACCGTGCCGACGTACTGGCCCGCCAGCACAACTTCACCCGGCACCGGGCCCACGATGCCGCTCTGCGCTTCGCCGCCGTGCCCGACGGCTTCGAGGAGCTGGAGGGCCCCTTGAGCGAGGAGGAGGCCCGGGCAGGAGCAGTGGACTGCCTGGACTGCGGGGTGTGCTCGGAGTGCCACGAGTGCGTCGCGGCATGCCCTGCCGATGCCATCGACTTCGACATGAGGGCCACCGACACCGAGGTCGAGGTGGGCAGCGTGGTGGTGGCAACCGGCTACGAGCTCTTCCCCGCCGAGCTCAAGCCCAATTACGGCTACGGCCGCTACCGGAACGTGGTCACGGGCACTCAGATGGAGAGGCTGCTCGCCCCGACACGGCCCTTCAACACCGTCCTACGGCCCGGGGACGGCAAGGTGCCCGAGCGGATCGCGTACGTGATGTGCACCGGCTCACGTGACCAGACGGTGGGCAACCCATTGTGCTCCAAGTTCTGCTGCATGTACTCCCTCAAGCAGAACCAGCTGGTCATGGGTGCCCTGCCGCTGGCCGACGTGACCGTGCACTACATCGACATCCGGGCCGCAGGCAAGGGCTACGACGAGTTCTTCGAACAGGCCAAGGCCATGGGCACGAACTTCGTGAAGGGACGTGTCTCGGGCATCAGCGAGAAGGCCAACGGGGACCTCGTGCTCAGATATGAGGACATAGACAACGGTGGGCGGCCGGCGGAGGCCGAGTACGACCTCGTCGTCCTCGCCGTCGGGGTCACCCCCAACACCGGCCCGGCTGGGTTGTTCCAACCGGGCGAGCTGGCCTTCGACCCCTACGGCTACGTGGCGGAAGTGGACGAGGACTTCAGCCCGGGGGCCACCAGCATCCCCGGCGTGTTCGTGGCGGCCACCGCGTCCGGGCCGAGGGACATACCCGAGTCCATCCTGCATGCCGGGGCGGCAGCCGCGCAGGCCGCGGCCTACCTGGAACAGAACAAGAAGGTGCCAGTATGAGCGGGCGTCGTATCGGTGTCTACGTCTGCCACTGTGGTGGCAACATCTCGGACTACGTCGACGTCGACGCCGTGGTCGCGGCCGCCAGGGAGGACCCCGACGTGGTGGTTGCCCGGGACGCCATGTTCACCTGCTCGGACCTGACCCAGAGCGAGATCATCTCCGACATAGGCGAGCACGGCCTGGACGGCCTCGTCGTCGCGTCGTGCTCCCCCAAGCTGCACACCTTCACGTTCCGGGAGATGGCCAAGCGGGCCGGGCTGAACCCCTACGAGTACACCCAGGTCAACATCCGCGAGCAGTGCTCGTGGACGCACACCGACGACCACGAGGGTGCCACCCGCAAAGCCATCAGCCTCGTCCGGGCCGGCATAGCGAACACCAAGGGCAGCGCACCGCTCCAGCCGACGCAGGTGACCACCACCCAGCGCGCCCTGGTGGTCGGCGGGGGCGTCACCGGGATGCGGGCGGCCATCGGCCTGGCGGACACGGGCCTGGAGGTCGTACTGGTGGAGAGCCAGGACGAGCTCGGTGGCTGGGTGGGCACGTTCGGCCCCATGTTCCCCCACGGGACGGTGGGCAAGGACCTGGTGGCCCGCCTGCGAGAGGACATCGGGCGCCGTCCGTCCATCACCGTGCTGACCAGGGGCAGGGTCACCTCCAGGGCGGGCACCTACGGCAACTACCAGGTGGGCGTGGACGCCGACGGGGCTCACCATGACTTCGAGGTGGGCCAGGTCGTGGTCGCCACAGGCTTCTCGGCGTACGAGCCCGGCCCGGGCGAGCACGGCTATGGCGCACCCGGGGTGCTGACCCTTGTGCAGTTCCAGGAACTGCTCGACCGCACCGAAGGCCGGCTGGCCTACCAGGGCCGATCGGTCGAGAGCCTCGCGTACATCTACTGCGTGGGCAGCCGGGGGCCCGAGCACGCCTACTGCTCCCGCTACTGCTGCAGCGCCGCCGTGCACGCCTCCCTGCGGGTAGCCGACGTGGCCCCCACGGCTCGTCAGTACCACCTGTACCGGGACATGCGCACCTACGGTCGCAACGAGGAGATGTTCACCGAGTCGAGGCGACGGGGCTCGCTGTACATGAAGTTCGCCGACGACGACCCGCCCGTTGTCGAGACCGGGACGGACAGCCTGACGGTGAGGTTGCACGACCTGCTGAGCGCCGGGGAGGAGCTCGCCCTCCCGGTCGACCTCGTGGTCCTGGTCACCGGCATGGTGCCCCGCCAACAGGACGACCTGGTAGGCGTGCTGAAGCTCCCGGTGGGCCAGGACGGCTTCTTCAACGAGATCCACCCCAAGCTCAGGCCTGTGGAGACGGTGGTGGACGGCGTGAACATCTGCGGCGCCTGCCAGGGCCCCAAGACCTCGGCCGAGAGCATCGCCTCGGGCCTGGCAGCCGTCACCCAGGTGGCGGCGGTGCTCAAACGCGGGACGGCCGACCTCGACCCCCAGGTGGCCACCGTCCTGGCCGAACAGTGCACCGGCTGCGGCGACTGCACCTCCGCCTGCCCGTTCGGCGCCATAAGCCTGTTCGGGAGCGGGAACGGGGCCAAGGCGGTGGCCCGGGTGGACGCCGCCGGGTGCAAGGGCTGCGGGGCCTGTGTGCCGGCCTGTCCGGTCGACGCCATCGACCTGGCGGGCTACACCGACCACCAGGTCCGGGGGATGATCGACGCTCTGGCCATGGAGGTGGCACGATGAGGGACGCCCGCGAGGTGGTACGCGAGGAGCCGTACTTCCGCGACCGCTTGATCTCCCTTCTGGCCGAAGGGCCCATGACCGTGCCCGAACTGGCGGCGGCTTCCGGGCTGCCGCCGGAGGAAGTGATGCGCTGGCTCATGGGGATGCGCCGCTACGGCAGGGTTGCCGAGGAGAAGGAGCCGACCGACGACGGCTACTTCCGCTACGCAGCGGTGACCCGCTCATGACCACCCTCACCCCCTCTCTGATCGGGCCCGAGCTGGCGGCCCTGGGCGATTTCGACGCCCAGGCCTGCATGAACTGTGGGATATGCACGGCCATCTGCCCTCTGAGCACCGACGTGCTCCCCCGGCGGCTGATGCGCTACGCCGCGCTAGGGATGGCCGAGCGCGTACGTCAAGAGGAGGAGGCGGTGTTCTCCTGCCTGCTGTGCCGTTCCTGCGAGGAGAACTGCCCGGCGGGGGTCCACATCACCGAGAACGTCCGGCTCCTCCGGCGCTGGCTTCTCGAGCACCCCAGGAGGCTCAACTGATGGCGCTGCCCACCCGTGAAGTTGTCGGCCTGCTCTCGGACAACCTCCGCATGCGCGGCTCGGTGCTGCCCGTGCCCGTGCGACGGGCCACCCACTGGGCCCGCGAGATGGGCCTGCCCAAGGGGGGCGACACGGTGCTCTACACGGGGATGATGTACCAGATCGTCCCCTACCTGGAACGCCTGGGCCGCCTGCAGGCCCGACTGGGCGGGTCACCCCTCGGGCCCTACCTGGGCCTGGCCCGGGTGGCCAACCGGGCCGTTCGGGGCTTCGGGATGAGGGCGGTGGCCAGGCCCCGGCCGGCTGAGAGGTCGGAGTTCGAGGCCGTCCCGGCCAACGTGGCCCGCCTGCTCGTGCAGGCCGGCGTGGTCTTCGGCTACCTCTACGAGGACGACCTCTACTCGGGGGCGCTCACCTACGACATGGGCTCGGACGCCGTTGTCGCCGCCCATGCCCAGAGGGTGGCAGCCGTACTGCGCAGCAACCACGTGCGCCATGTGATAACCATCGACCCGCACACCACGACCATGCTGCGCAGCGTCTTCCCGAGGTTCGTCCAGCCCTACGACTTCGATGTCCGTAGCTACCTCGAGGTCCTGGCCGAACGTGGCCTCCCGGCCGGGCACCGTCCCGGCACGGAGGCCGGCTCCTCGGGCGAGGTGGTCGTCCACGATTCGTGCGTGTACGCCCGCTACGAGGGGGTCGTCGAAGCCCCACGGCAGTTGCTCACCCAGGCCGGCCTGGCTGTGCGCGAACCCGAGCGTGCCGGAAGGCAGACCTGGTGCTGCGGCGGACCGGCGGAGTCGCTCTACCCCGCCAAGGCGGCAGCTGTGGCCTCGGAGCGGGTCGAGCAACTGAGAGCTGCCGGCACCGAGTGCGTGACGATGTGCCCCATCTGCCTGGTCAACCTGCGCAAGGCCGCCAAGGGCTCGATCGCCGTGCGCGACATATCCGAGTACCTGATGGGAGCGAGGGCAGAGACCAAAGCGCCCGTCTGAGCACCGGCACGGCAGGCACCGGCACGGCAGGCACCGGTGCACGGCGCTCGCCCCTCAGCCGGGAGCGCAGGAGGACGTGTGCGCCCGGAGCCCGGCCAGCCAGGGGGCCGAACCGTCTTCGGGCACGAAGTCGCCGCTACCGGGCTCGCGCACGTAGCGGACGGGCGGTGGCCCACCCGAGACAATGCGGTCGAGAGCGGCGCACAGCCGCTCCACGTCCTCCGTCGACGCGTTGGCGCCGAGGCTGGCCCGCACCGCGCCGGGTAGTTCGCTCCGCTGGCCGGCCCTGGCCGCCGCACGGTGCCTCTCCATGTCCGCCGGCCCCAGGCCGAGCAGGCGCGTCAGGTAGGGGTGAGCGCAGAAGCAACCGTGGCGTACCCCTATCGCTTCCTCGACCGATAGCCGGGCCGCCACAAGTGCGTAGGGAAGCCCTTCGACCGTGAAGGTCGCCACCGGCAGGGTCTCGGTGCCCAGGCCCGGGCCCAGCAGGTGCACCCCGGGCACAGCCGCCAGGCCCTCCCTCAGGGCCGTCGCCAGCCGGCGGTCGTGAGCGGTGAGCGCCGGCCAGCCGACCCGGGCGAGCTCGGCGACCGCCGCGTCCAGTGCCACGGCACCCACCACGTTGGGAGAACCGGCCTCCTCGCGGTCGGGCGGCCCGGTCCAGACCACCTCGTCCAGGGTGACGAGGTCCACCGCCCCCCCACCGGCCAGGAACGGATCGCCCTCGGCAAAAACCTCCCGGGGCCCGATCAGCACCCCTGCCCCAAAAGGGGCGTACATCTTGTGCCCGCTCCAGACCACAAAATCGGCGCCTGTCGGCAGTTGACGGTGGGGGGCCAACTGGGCGCCGTCCACCAGTACCGGCACGCCCCGGGCGTGAGCGGCGGCCACCAGCCCGGCCACATCGGGCATCCAGCCAGTGATGTTGGACGCGCCCGTCACCGCCAGCAGACGGGGCCTCGGCACTGCGTCCAGCGCCTCCTCCACGGCCTCCACGTCGAAGGTCCCGTCCCTACCGCACTCCACGAAGCGACAGCGGGCCGCGCGCGCCCAGGGGAGCATGTTGGCATGGTGCTCGACGACAGTGGTCACGACCACGTCGTCTGGGGCCAGGCGCAGGCGGTAAGCCAGGTGGTTGATGGCTTCAGTGGTGTTGCGGCAGAAGATGGCGACGTCATCCGTGCCCTGACGCCCGGCGAAGGCCAGCACCGAGCCCCGGGCCTTCTCGAAGGCCTCGGTCGCGACCTGTGACTTGTAGCCGGCTCCGCGGTGGACGCTCGAGTACCAGGGGACGAACTGCTCGACGGCGGCCAGCACGGAGGGCAGGGCACCCGTGGACGCGGCGGCGTCACAGGACAGGTAACGCCTCTGCTCACCATCGGCGCAGGGCACGACCAGGTCGTCGCCCACCAGCTGCAGGAGCGGGCCAGTAGTGCTCACAAGCCCCACGGTAATGCGGGACGCAGCCCCACGGGTGGGACAGCGCACCGGCCGCCCCGGGGATTAGGGACCACAGGCCCTACTCCGAAGGTGCCCCGCGCTACAAACATAGGCTGAAGTGACGGCGAAGCACGACATAACACCCCAGCCCGACCTTGCCCACGGCAAGTCCCGGACCGGTCCGGTCCGGGCCCGACGGCCCGTCTACCTGGACCTGCTCCCACCCTGCAACGCAGCCTGCCCTGCCGGCGAGGACATCCAGGGCTGGCTCGCACACGCAGAGGCCGGGCGCTTCGAGGACGCCTGGCGCGCCCTGGTGGCCAACAACCCGCTGCCGGCCGTGCACGGCCGGGTGTGCTACCACCCTTGCGAGACCGCCTGCAACCGGGGTGAGCTGGACGAGGCCGTGTCGGTGCACGCCGTCGAGCGGTTCCTCGGGGACCTGGCCCTGCAACAGGGCTGGAGCTTCCCCGAGCCCGCGGCCCGTAGCGGCAAGCGGGTGCTCGTGGTGGGAGCCGGCCCCAGCGGGCTGTCGGCCGCCTACCACCTGGCCCGCCTCGGCCACCAGGTCGAGGTACGCGACGCCGGACCTCAGCCCGGGGGCATGATGCGCTATGGGATACCCGCCTACCGCCTGCCCCGCGACATCCTGGCCGGCGAGATCGAGCGGGTGATGGCGCTCGGGGTGAAGGTGACGAGCGGGTACCGGGTCGAGGACCTGGGGGCGGAGAGGCGCGAGGGACGCTTCGATGCTGTCTTCGTCGCCGTCGGTGCCCACCTCTCCAAGCGGGTCGACATCCCGGCCGCCGACACCAGGCGGGTGGTGGACGCCCTGCCCTTCCTGCAGAGCGTGGCTTCCGGGGAGCGCCCGGCCATAGGCCGACGGGTGGCCGTCTACGGTGGGGGCAACACGGCCATGGACGCCGCCCGCACCGCCAGGCGGCTGGGTGCCACCGAGACGATCATCGTCTACCGGCGCACCAGGGCGCAGATGCCGGCCCACGAGGAAGAGGCCGCCGACGCCGAGCGGGAGGGCGTGCGCATCAACTGGTTGCGGACCATAACAGCCTTCGACGGGCCGGAGCTCACCGTCGAGGCCATGGAACTGGACGAGGCCGGCTTCCCCCGTCCGACCGGGCGCTACGAGAAGCTGGCCGCCGACAGCGTCATCCTCGCCCTGGGCCAGGACACCGATACGGACTTCCTGACCACCGTGCCGGGCGTGGAGATGGAGCGGGACGGCACGGTCAAGGTGTCGCCCACCATGATGACGGGTTCGCCCGGGCTGTTCGCCGGCGGCGACATGGTCCCGGCCGAGCGCACGGTGACCGTCGGCGTGGGCCACGGCAAGAAGGCAGCCCGCAACATCGACGCCTGGCTGCGGGGCGAGGCACCGGTCGTGCCCGTCAAGCACGCCGAGGCCGGCTTCGACGGTCTGCACCTGTGGTACTTCGGCGATTTCTCCCGCCGTCCGCAACCCGAGCGCCCCCCGGCAGACAGGGTGGCCGACTTCACCGAGGTGGTGGGGGGCCTCTCCGCTCCCGACGCCGCCTACGAGGCGGGGCGCTGCCTGTCGTGCGGCAACTGCTTCGAGTGCGACGGCTGCCTGGGCGCCTGCCCCGAGGACGCCGTGGTCAAGCTCGGCCCCGGCAAGCGGTACCGCTTCGACTACGCCCGCTGTACGGCCTGCGGGTCCTGTTACGAGCAGTGCCCGGTCCACGCCATCGACTGGGTGCCCGAGCCTGCGAGCTCGGAGGGGGTGCGCTGATGGGACGGGAGCCAACCCGCGCCACCATCGACGGCAACGAGGCTGCGGCCTCCGTGGCCTACCGGCTCAACGAGGTCTGCTGCATCTACCCCATAACGCCCTCCTCGCCCATGGCCGAGCTCGCCGACGAGTGGTCGGCCAAGGGCCGCCCGAACGTCTTCGGGGCCGTCCCGGCCGTGATCGAGATGCAGAGCGAAGGCGGCGCTGCGGGTGCTCTGCACGGGGCGTTGCAGGGTGGGGCGCTGGCCACCACGTTCACCGCGTCCCAGGGCCTGCTGCTAATGGTCCCCAACATGTACAAGATCGCCGGGGAGCTGACCCCCGCCGTCATGCACGTGGCAGCCCGGTCACTGGCCGCCCAGGGGCTCTCGATCTTCGGGGACCACCAGGACGTGATGGCCGTGCGCCAGACCGGCTTCGCCCTGCTCGGTTCCTCCAGCGTGCAGGAGGCCCACGACATGGCAGCCGTGGCCCAGGCCGCGACGCTGGCCTCGAGGGTCCCCTTCGTCCACTTCTTCGACGGTTTCCGGACCTCGCACGAGCTGAACACGATCGAGCTGCTCTCCGACGACGACCTGCGCGCCCTCGTCCCCGCGGAGCTGGTCCGTGCCCACCGGGCCCGGGCCCTGTCACCCGAGCACCCCTTCGTCCGGGGCACGGCCCAGAACCCCGACGTCTACTTCCAGGCCCGGGAGACCGTGAACCCCTACTACGCCCGCGTCCCCTCCCTGGTGGAGGAAGCCATGGCGCTCCTCGACCAGCGTACGGGCCGCCGCTACCACGTGGTCGACTATGCCGGCCACCCCGGGGCAGAGCGCGTCGTGGTGGCCATGGGCTCGGGGGCCGAGACGTTGAGGGCCACTGTGGCCCACCTGGTGGCGCAGGGCGAGCGGGTGGGCGTGGTCACGGTGAGGCTCTACCGCCCCTTCCCGGCCCAGGCCCTGGTGGAGGCCATCCCGGCGACGGTGCGCTCCGTGGCCGTCCTGGACCGGACCAAGGAGCCCGGTTCGTTCGGCGAGCCTCTGTTCCTCGACGTGCTGGCCGCGCTCAGCCAGGCCCACGGGGCCGGGGAACGCCCCGAGATGCCCGAGGTCACGGGAGGCCGCTACGGCCTCTCGTCCAAGGAGCTGACCCCGGGCATGGCCGCCGGTGCCCTGGCCGAACTGGCCCGGGACAAGCCCAAGCGACGCTTCACCCTCGGCATCGACGACGACGTGTCGGGCACGAGCATCGACTACGACCCCGAGCTCGACATCGAGCCGCCGGGCACCAAGCGGGCTGTCTTCTTCGGCCTTGGTGCCGACGGCACGGTCGGGGCCAACAAGAACACCATCAAGATCCTGGGAGCGGAGGGCCTGTACGCCCAGGGCTACTTCGTCTACGACTCCAAGAAGTCCGGCTCCCAGACCGTGTCCCACCTGCGCTTCGGCCGCGAGCCCATCACGGCCCCCTACCTGGTCAGCCAGGCCGGTTTCGTCGGTTGCCACCAGTTCGGCCTGCTGGACCGGCCCGAGGTCCTGGAGCGGGCGGCTCACGGCGCCACCCTGCTCCTCAACTGCCCGTACGGCCCCGACGAGGTCTGGGCCACACTGTCCCGCCCGGTCCAGGAGGAGATCGTCCGCAAGAAGATCGAGCTCTACGTCGTCGACGCCAACCGCGTAGCACGCGACGTGGGCCTCGGCCAACGGGTGAACACCGTGCTGCAGGCGTGCTTCTTCGCCATCTCCGCCGTACTGGAGCGCGAGCAGGCCGTCCGGCACATGAAGGAAGCGATCACCAAGACCTACGCCCGTCGTGGTCCCCGCGTCGTGGAGGCCAACCTGGCCGCCGTGGACCGCGCCCTGGAGGGGCTGGCCCGGGTGCAGGTGCCCGCAGAGGCCAGCTCGGAGCGCTTGCCGAGACCGCCGGTCCCCGCCGACGCCCCCGAGTTCGTGCGCACGGTGACGGCGGCGATGATGCTGGGTGTGGGCGACCGGCTACCGGTGAGCGCCCTGCCCGACGACGGGACATGGCCCAGCGGCACCACGGCCTACGAGAAGCGCAACGTCTCGGACCTGGTGGCCGACTGGAGCCCGGAGCTGTGCATCCAGTGCGGCAACTGCAGCTTCGTGTGCCCGCACGCCGTGATCCGCTCCAAGTACTACCCGAGCTCCGCCCTGGCGCAGGCGCCCGCAACCTTCGCCTCGGCCCCGCTGCGCTCTCGTGGCCTGCCCGGCACCGCCTACAGCCTCCAGGTCTACGCCGAGGACTGCACGGGCTGCGGGCTGTGCGTGGAGGCCTGCCCGGTGAGCGACCCCAAGGTGCCGGGCCGCAAGGCCATAAACCTGGCCGAGGCAGCGACGGTGGTCGGGCCGGGACGGGCCAACATCGCGTTCTTCGAGTCCCTGCCCGCACCGGAACGCCCCCGGGTCGACTTCGGCACCGTGAGGGGCACCCAGTTCCTGGAACCCCTGTTCGAGTTCTCGGGGGCCTGCTCGGGTTGCGGTGAGACGCCCTACCTGAAGTTGCTCTCCCAGTTGTTCGGGGACAGGGCGGTCATAGCCAACGCCACCGGGTGCTCTTCGATATACGGTGGCAACCTTCCGACCACTCCCTGGGCCAAGAACGCCGAAGGGCGCGGCCCCGCCTGGTCCAACTCCCTGTTCGAGGACAACGCCGAGTTCGGGCTGGGAATGCGGCTGGCTGCCGACCACCACCTCGGCCTCGCCCGGCAGCGGTTGCGGGAACTGCGCGACGAGCTCGGAGCCGAGCTCGTGGACGCCGCGCTCGGCGCTCCTCAACGCTCGGAGTCCGAGCTCGCTGCTCAGCGCGCCCGCCTGGGCGAGCTGCGCCGGCGGCTGGCCGACCTGGACGCCCCGGTGGCCAGGGACCTGAACAGCGTGCTCGACCACCTCCTGCGGCGCAGCGTCTGGATCGTGGGCGGGGACGGTTGGGCCTACGACATCGGCGCCGGCGGCCTCGACCACGTGCTGGCCAGCGGCCGTGACGTGAACGTGCTCGTGATGGACACGGAGGTCTACTCGAACACCGGGGGCCAGATGTCCAAGGCGACGCCGCTCGGGGCGGTAGCCAAGTTCGCCGCTGCTGGCAAGACGGTCGAAAAAAAGGACCTGGCCCTACAGGCCATCGCCTACGGGAGCGTCTACGTCGCCCGGGTGGCCCTCGGCGCAGACCCCGAGCAGACCCTGCGCGCCTTCCGGGAGGCCGAGGTCTACGACGGCCCTTCGCTCATCATCGCCTACAGCCACTGCATCGCCCACGGTATCGACATGCGCTCGGGCCTGGACCAGCAGTACCGGGCCGTGGCGAGCGGCTACTGGCCCCTCCTGCGCTACGACCCCGTCCTGCGGGCCGCAGGCGACAACCCGTTCCTGCTCGATTCGCCCCGGCCGCGCCTGGCCCTGGCCGAGTACACCACCCGTGAACTGCGCTACGCGTCATTGGCCCGCACCGAGCCGGACGAGGCCGAGCGCCTGGCGGCTCTGGCCCAGGAGGCCGTCGACCTGCGCTGGCGCACCTACGAGGAGATGGCGACCCGGCCCGCTGCCCGGTTCCCGGCCGACGCCCGGAAGGAGAGCTGAGCGAAGTGGACCTGGCCACCGACTACATGGGCCTGTCGCTGCGCAGCCCCCTCGTCGCCTCCGCTTCACCCGCCTCCTACACCCTGGACGGCGTGCAACGGCTCGCCGATGGAGGCGTGGCCGCCATCGTGCTGCACTCCCTGTTCGAAGAGGACCTCCTCGAGCAGGCCGAGCGGCACTCCGCCCTGGCCGAAGCGGGCAGCGAGAGCTTCGCCGAGTCGCTGTCGTACTTCCCCGAGACGGCAGGTGCCGACGTCGAGCCCCGGCGCTACCTGAAGCTGGTCGAGCGCTCCGTGGCCGCGGTGCAGGTACCGGTCATAGCCAGCCTCAACGGCGCCAGCCCCGGGAGCTGGGCCCGCTACGCCCGCCAGATCCAGGAGGCAGGAGCAGCCGGCGTCGAGCTCAACCTCTACTCGTCACCTGTCGGGCCGGCTACTCCCGGGCGCTGGCTCGAGGATGCCCACCTGGACGTCCTGGGGCTGGTCAAGGCCGCGGTCGACGTGCCGGTCGCCGTCAAGATGTCGCCGTGCTACAGCTCGGTGGCCGAGATGGCCACCCGCTTCATAGAGGCGGGGGCCGACGCCCTCGTGCTCTTCAGCCGCTTCGTCCAGCCCGACATCGACCCCGAGACCCTGGCCCTGGTGCCGGGGGTGGGGCTGTCGGCCCCGACCGAAGGCCGGCTGCCCCGTACGTGGGTGGCACTGCTGCGACCAGGGGCCCGGGTGCCCCTCGCCCTCTCCACCGGTACCCACAGCCCCGAGGACCTCGTGAAGGGCCTCCTGGCCGGTGCGGACGTCGTCATGAGCACCTCGGCCCTGCTGCGCCACGGGCCGCAGTACGCAGCCGTCCTCCTGGACGGCCTGCAGGCATGGATGGAGGGCAAGGGCTACGACAGCGTGAGCCAGTTCCGCGGCCTGCTGGCAGCACCGGCCGACGGGGACGCCCGGGCCCGCGAACGGGCCGGTTACGTGGACGCCCTGAGGGCTGCGAACGCCCACCAGGCCGGCTCCTGGTGACGCCCGCCCTGCCGGCCGGCTAGCCCTCGTCCCCCGGCCGGCGCCTGCCAGCCTGTCGCGCCCGGCCTGCCCGCTGCCCTCTCACGCCGCCTCCGGCCCCCGGTAAGCCAGAGTTCACCGATGGGTTGCCGGGCCGCCACATACGGGGCGCCTGTCGTTCAGGCATGCCGCATAGAACTTGTGGTGCTCACAGCGAGTGAACAACCAAGCAAGCACAACGAGTTCTTTCAGCACCGGTACGCCGCCGACCACAGGTCATGCTGGGCGCCGTCAGCTGGCCTCCGCGCCGGCCTGGTCGGGGTGCAACCGGTGACCGGACGAGAAAGGGAACACCATGAGCCGCAAGGCCCCGCGCCCCAAGAAGGGCGTGCTCACCCTGGGCACCCGTACACCGGTCCTGCTGGCCAGCGCCGCTCTCGCCGCCGGCACCGCAGCCGTTGCGTCCCCGGCCGCAGCTGCCGCACCCGAGCAGCTCACGCTGGCGATCGCATGGACCGGCAGCCAGGCAGCCACCATGCCGCCCCTGCTGGCGATCTACAACAAGCAGCACCCCGCAACCCACTGGGACCTCGTGGAGAACGTCACCGAGCAGAAGCTCCTGGCCGAAGAGGCTGCCGGCGACGCCCCCAGCGCTGCCATGCTCAACACCACGAACCTGGTGGCGAGCATGGCCACGACGGGTGCCATCGTGCCCCTGGCCCCTTACATCAGAGCCAGCAAGCTGGACATGAGCCAGTTCACGCAGGCCTCCCTCTATAGCAACACCTACCTCGGGGCCCAGTACGCCATGCCCTTCTTCGAGGACACCTACGCCCTCTACTACAACAAGGCGCTCTTCGCCAAGGCCGGCATCGCCAAGCCGCCGGCGACCCTGCAGGAGCTGGCCGTCGACGCCAGGAAGCTCAGCATCACCGGTAGCAACGGCCAGTACACCCAGTTGGGCTTCGAGCCGACCCTGCCCAAGGAGCTCGAGGGCTACCTCTACGGGGGGAGCTGGGCCACGCCCTCGGGCCAGGTCACGGCGACGAGCCCCAAGGCCGAGGAAGGCGTGCAGTGGCTGGTGGACGTGGAGAAGATGCTCGGGCCGAGCAAGGTGCAGAGGTTCCTCTCCGGAGCCAGCGGCGCCGCCAGTTCCCTCGACCCCTTCGCCACGGGCAAGGTCGCCATGGACGTGTCCGGAGAATGGTTCATGCCCACGATCTTCCAGCAGTCCCCGCACATGGACCTCGGCGTCGCACCCATCCCCTACCCGGCCGGCGAGCCCCAGTACGCAGGCACCGGCTCGGTGGGCGGCAACCCCATGGTCGTCCTCAAGGGTGCCAAGGACCCCCAGGCAACCTGGGCCTTCATCCAGTGGCTGGTCACCACCGGCCAGGAGATCGCCACCAAGAACCCCAAGCTGCTGAACGACGTCTACTCCGTACCGGCGCTCAAGTCGTTGGTGGACGACGCCAAGCTCGCCCCCAACCCCCAGATGGCCTTCTTCTGGAGGTACAGCGGTGGTGCGAACATCCACCCCTTCCCCCCGGTGCCCGACGCCACCTCGTACCTCAACGCCATCAGCGCCGCGGTGCAGGACGCCGAGCTCGGCAGCGCCACCGTCAGCAAGGCTTTGAAGCAGGTGCAGGACCAGTACGCACCGCTGATCGCCGGCGAGATCAAGTCCGCCAAGTAGCCCCGCCATGGCACGCGCCCTCGAGGCCGTCCCTGTAGCCGCACCGCCGGTAGCGGCGGGCCGGCCGGCCCGTTCAGGCTGGCTGACCCGCCGTCGGCGGCGCTGGCTCTGGGGCCTGTTCTTCGTAAGCCCATGGCTCATCGGCCTCGTCGGCCTGACCCTGTACCCCATGGCCCTGTCTCTGTACTACAGCTTCACCAACTACGACATCGTCGGTTCGACGCAGTGGGTCGGCACCTCCAACTACCAACTGCTCTGGAACGACCCGGAGTTCCGCCAGGCCCTGGGCAACACCCTCTACCTGGTGGTCGTGATGGTGCCCCTCAGCCTGGCCGCGTCATTGGTGTACGCCCTGCTGCTCAACGTCAACGTCCGGGGCCAGCGGGTCTTCCGCACCGTGCTGTACCTGCCCCAGATGGTGCCCACCGTGGCCAGCGCCATCCTCTGGCTGTGGGCCCTCAACCCCCAGTACGGCCTGGTGAACACCATCCTCGGATGGGCCCACGTCCTGGGGCCGCTCTGGCTGAGCAGTATCACCTGGTCCAAGCCGGCCATCGTGCTGATGAACCTGTGGGGAGTGGGAGGGGCGGCCATCATCTTCCTGGCCGGCCTGCAGGGCATCTCGCCCGCACTGCTCGACGCAGCCAGGGTCGACGGTGCCGGCGCGTGGTCCCGCTTCCGCCATGTCACCATCCCCGCGCTGTCGCCGCTCATCCTGTTCAACGCCATCATGGGCGTCCTCTCGGCCATGCAGTACTTCACCCAGGCCTTTGTGATGGGAGGTGGCGACACAGGTGGCACCTCCATCGGCGTAGGCAACTCGCTGCAGTTCGCCGTCGTGTACCTCTACGAGGTGGCCTTCGCCGACCTGCGCGTGGGCTACGCGTCCGCCATGGGCTGGGTGCTCTTCCTGATGATGCTGGTCGTCATCGGGCTCATCCTGAAGTTCTCCGTCCGACGCGTCTACTACGAGGCTTGGCGGGCGCGATGAGCACGAGCACCGATGAGCGTGAGATCTCGCTCCCCGAGGGGCCATTGGCGCTCCCGGGCCCCGGTGGTCCCGGCCCGGGGCGGCCCGCTGCCCACGTCCCCCTCCTCCGGCGCCGGGGCGTCCGCCGGGCCACAGGCAGGACGGCTGCACTCCTGGTCCTCACCGGGTTGTCCGTCCTGGTGCTGCTGCCGTTCGCCTGGATGCTGGTGTCGTCGCTCAAGACCAACCAGCAGCTGTTCACCGTCCCCGTCCAGTGGTTCGTGTGGCCGCTGCACCTGAGCAACTACTCCAACGCGCTCTCGCTCATACCCTTCTGGTCACAACTGGCCAACACCGTGATGCTCTCGGTGCTGACCGTGGTCGGCACCGTCCTGTCGGGAAGCTTCGTCGCCTACGGGCTGGCCAAGGTCGACTGGCCGGGGCGACGCCTCATGTTCGGGCTGCTGCTGGCCACCATGCTCCTGCCCGGCGTCATAACCCTGGTGCCCACCTACGTGGTCTTCCGCGACCTGGGCTGGGTCAACACCTACCTGCCGCTCATCGTCCCCACCTTCCTCGGGTCGCCCTACTACATCTTCCTGTTCCGGCAGTTCTTCCTCCGGATCCCGGAGCCGATCAGCGAAGCGGCCCGCATAGACGGCGCCTCGGAACTGTGGATCTACGCCAGGGTGGTGCTACCGGTGAGCCGGCCGGTGATCTCGGCCGTGGCCGTGCTGGCGTTCGTGCAGGCCTGGACCGACTACCTCGGCCCGCTCATCTACCTCGACCAACCCTCGCAGTGGACGCTCTCGCTGGGCCTGACGGCCTTCCTCACCAAGTACTCGGCCCAGTGGAACTTCATGATGGCTGCCGCAGTCGTCTTCACCCTGCCGCTCATCATCGTCTTCTTCGTCGCCAGCAAGCACTTCCTGAAGGGCATCGCCTTCGACACCGACGTCGGATGAGAAAGGCAGGACAAGACGTGCCTCCGGTCAAACTGATGACCTACAACATGCTCCACGCCCCCGGTGACCGGCTCGGCTCCCTCGCCGAGGTGGTCGGGGCCGAAGCCCCCGACCTCCTCGCAGCCCAGGAGGTCAACACCTACGGGGGGATGATGCAGCTCAGCCGCGAGCTGGGCATGCTCCCGGTCTGGGGGCCGGCCAACGGTGCCGAGGACACCCGGGACGGCGCTCCCCTGTACGAGCACCTGGTCCTGTTCACCCGGTGGGAGCCCAGGCTGGTGAGGGTGCACCGGGGGGACCGGCGGGCCATGTTCCGCCCTGTCCTGGAGGTCCGCCTGGACATCCCGGGCGCGGGCACCCTCAACGTGTTCACCGTGCACTTCCGTGCCGTAGCGAGCGCCGACGAGCCCTACCTCAAGTACCGGGAACTGGGCGCCTTCCTCGCTGCGCTGTCGAACGCCGAGGAACGCGTCGTCGCCATGGGCGACTTCAACGCCCTGCCCCCGGGCGAGGACGGCGGCCTGGCGGCCGGGCCCGAGCGCCCCGCCGACCACCGGGACGCAGTAGCAGGGGGGGTGGTGGGTGCCATCGTGGCCTCGGGCTACCTGGACAGCTACCGCTTGGCCAACCCCTCTGCCGGTACACCGGCAGGCACACTGCTCCAGCGCCCCGGGGCCCGCGTGGACTACATCTTCGTGAGCTCGGACCTGGCGGGGGCGGTCAGCTACAGCTCCATCGTCGACACCCCGGCCGTGGCGCGGGCTTCGGACCACAGGCCGGTGGTGACCGGGCTCGACCTGCCCCAGCGGGCATGACCCACCCGGCTGCCCCGGCCGCCCCCACCAGCCGCACGCGCGGTCGGGGCGGCCGGTGCCGCGATGCTCAGGGCCGTAGGAGCACCTTGATGGCCCGCCGGGCGTCCATCGCCGCATAGGCCTCGGGCGCCTCCTCGAGCGGCAGTTCCAGGTCGAAGACCCGTCCCGGGGCGATCCGACGCTCCAGTACGTCGCCCAGCAGTTCGGGGATGTAGGCCCGTGCAGGGGCCACCCCGCCGGCGACATTGAGGTTGTTGCTGAACATCTGGCCGATGGGCAGCTCGGGACCACCGGCAGGCACGCCGACGTAGCCAACGAACCCACCGGGGCGCGTGCAGTCCAGGGACTGCTGCATCGACTCCTTGGTGCCCACGCACTCCAGCACGGCGTCCGCCCCGACCCCGCCGAAGATCTGCCGCACCCTGGCCGCCCCCGCTTCCCCCCGCTCGGTGACGATGTCAGTGGCCCCGAACTCCAGCGCCAGGTCCTGGCGGGCCTGGTGACGGGACATGGCGACCACCCGCTCGGCGCCCAGCCGCCTGGCTGCCAGCACGGCGCACAGGCCCACCGCCCCGTCCCCCACCACGGCAACCGTGCTACCAGGGCCGACGCGGGCGCTCGAGGCGGCATGGTGCCCGGTGCACATCACGTCGGAGAGGGTGAGCAGGCTCGGCACCAGGTCCGCGGCAGGCTGACCGGGCAGGGCCACCAGCGTGCCGTCGGCCAGGGGCACCCGGACCATGTCCCCCTGCCCACCCTGGGTGACCAGGCCGGCCGAGTCCTGCGAGCCCCACCAACGCAGCTCGGTGCAGGACGTGGTTATGCCGTTCCGGCAGTGCGGGCAGGTGCCGTCGCTGATGGCGAACGGGGCGATGACGAAGTCCCCCACCTTGACGGTGCCGACCTCCTCGCCCACCGCCTCCACCAGCCCGACGAACTCGTGGCCGATGGGGTGGGGTGCAGGCGTGGGCTGCACCCCCCGGTACGGCCACAGGTCCGAGCCACAGACGCAGGCGGCCACCACCCGCACCACGGCGTCGGTGGGCAGGGCCAGGGTGGGCTCGTCGGCGTCCTCGACCCGGATGTCACGGGGACCGTAGATCATGGTGGCGCGCATCGCTCGCCTCTTACCTCCCGGAGCAGGCGACCGGGCCCCTGCGGCCCGGAGGCTGCGCCATGTTAGCGGAGGCGGGACGGCGCCTGGCCGGCCGACGGCGGGCCGGGCACAGGGCCCAGGCGGCCCGGACCGAGGGTGGCTTCAGGGCTTCTCGCCTGAGCGCAACCGCCCTTCGATCTCGTCCAGGACGGGCACGAGGTCAGCGATGCTGTCGATGACGTAGTGGGCGCCGGCCTCGCTCAGCACAGCACCTGCGACCGCACAGCGCGCCCGTCTGTCCTGCTCCTCCAGCGCCTCGTACTCGGCCCGGCTGAGGCCCACCTCGTTGCCGGTGGCAGTGACGCCGACGGTCCACATCCCCCCGCTCAGGCCCTCCCCGATGTCCACCACCGTGTCGCCCACCTTGACCACCGCCTCGACCGGGCTTATGGAAAGGTCCACCAGAGCCTGTAGCGCCATGAACGGCCCTGGGCGCCCGCTCGGGGTCTCGCCCGCGCACACGGTCACGTCGGGCTCGAAACCCTGGCGCCCGGCCTCCCTCAGCACCACGTCCATGACCTGGCGCGGGTAACCGGTGGTGGTGGCCACCCCCATCCCCCGCTCTCTCATGGCCCCCACCACCTCCAACGTCCCGGGGACGAGCTCGGAGTGCTCGGCCACGCTCTCCACCTGGAGCGGTACGAAGCTCTCGTAGAGCGCCTGCACGTCGTCGTCGTCGGGGGCCTTGCCACGGGCGTCCCGCCACCGCGCCGCCACCGCTGCGTCGGACACGATCGCCTTGATGTGCTCCCACTTGGGGAGGCCCATCGGGCCGCGTGCCTCCGCCACGCTGATGGGGACACCGGCCTCCGCAAAGGCCCGCACAAAGGCTGCGGCCGGCGCCACGCACCCGAAGTCCACGGTCGTGCCCGCCCAGTCCAGCACCACGGCCCGCAGGGGCCCGTCGTACCTGTGCGCTCGTACTGATGGCATGGGAGCTCCTCGCTCTGTCGGTTCGTACGGCCTTGCCCGGCGTCAGGCGCCCCGCCGGGCCGGGGAGCAGTCGGTCACGCCCATCTCCGCCAGCACCGCCCGGACCGCCTCGACCGCCGCCCTCATCTCCACCTCGCCCACCCGCCCTATGCAACCGATCCGGAACGAGCTCGCCACGGTCAGTTTGCCCGGGTAGATCACAAAACCCCGGGCGCTCAGGCCCTCGTAGAACCTGTCGAAGCCGAACCGGGGGTCGGCCGGGGTCAGGAACGTGGTGATGACCGGCGCCTGCACCTGCCTGGGCAGCAGGCAGGTGAACCCGAGCGCCTCCATGCCCTCCACCAGCACCCGGTGGTTGCGCGCGTAGCGGGCCCCCCGTCCGCGCACCCCTCCCTCGGCGGCGTGCTCGTCCAGGGCCTGCGACAGGGCCGCCACCACGTGGGTGGGAGGAGTGAAGCGCCATTGGCCGTTGCCCTCGAAGCCTCGCCACTGGGCGTGCAGGTCGAGGCTGAGGGAGTGCGCGTTGCCCTGGCACCCTGCCAGCAGCTCTCGCTCGACCAGGACGAAGCCCATCCCGGGCACACCTTCGAGGCACTTGTTGGACGAGGCGGCCAGGGCCGCGAACGGCGCCGTACGCACGTCGACGGGCAGCGCCCCGAAGGAGCTCATGGCGTCCACCAGCAGGGGCCGTCCATGGGCAGCAGCCACCTCGGCCACCTCCACCAGCGGGTTGAGGATCCCCGAGGTCGTCTCGCAGTGCACGACGGCCACGTGGGTCACCGACGTGTCCGCGCTCAGGCGCCGGCCCAGCACGTCGGGGTCGACGGGCTCGTCCTCAGCCCACTCGAGCGCGTCGACCGACCGGCCCATGGTGAGCGCCATCTCGACCATGCGCCGGCCGTAGGCACCGTTCACGAGCACCAGGAGCTTGCCCGCACGAGGGACGACCGTGCCGAGCATCGCCTCGACGCTGAAGGTGCCCGAGCCCTGCAGGGGCACGCAGACGTGCGAACCGTCCGCACCCGCCAGCGCCACCAGGCGTGCCCGCACGGTGCTGTTCATCTCCACGAACTCCCCATCGCGCGACCCCCAGTCCCTCTGCATGGCTGCCTTGACAGAGGCCGAGGTCGTGAGAGGCCCAGGTGTCAACAGGTACTGAGGGGCGGGGAGCACGGGCGGAGGTTACCAGCCCGCACCACCCGGCCCGGCCGACGGGAGGCCGGCACACCCGTTGTTGGAACAGAAGTAACCCGGCTGTCACCCCGCGGCAAGGTTGGGGTCACCCGGGGGCGGGCTGGGTCACCTGGGGCTAGGGGGCGGGCTGGGGTCGCACCACTGAGACGTCCACGTCGATCCCGTTGCGTACGCTCTCGGTCACCACGCAGAAGTCCTCGAACAGCCCCAGGCAGCGGTCGAACCTGGGCCCCGTGCTCTCCGGGGCCACCTCCGGCCGGATGACCACCCGTACCGCACCGATCCGCAGGCGCCCGGACTCGTTGCGGGCCGGCACCACCTCCACCTCGGCGCTGAGGCCCTCCAGTTCGACGTGGGCCCGGCGCAGGCAGTAGAGCAGGCTGGCGCTCAGGCAGTTGGCCACAGCAGCCCCCAGGGCCCGAGACGCGTTGGGCCCACTTCCCTCCCCCAACGGCACCGGTTCGTCCATCATCAGGGGGGGCAACCCGTCACCGAAGTCGACCCGGAAGCGGTAACCGTCCTCCAGCTCGAGCTTGACCCGAGCCGGCTGCTCATGCTTGGAGCCGTCGTTGCTCACGGTCAGAACACTAGGCCCGACGCCCTCGGTCCGCACCCCCGACGCGGGGCGGGAGGCCCGGGACTTGGGGCCCTGACGGCAATGGCTGCCGTGGGCCTAGCCTGGGACCAAGGCCACCGCCGGGTTGGCGGAAGGCCACCTCTGAGGGAGGTGCGGGCGATGCCACAGCCCATGCACTCCAAGCGAGCCGGGGCCCGCGAGGGCTTCGTGCTCCCTCCCCGCCACCGGCTGTTCGTCGTGTTCGACCAGTCTGACCAGGCCCGAGGCGCCCTGGAAGCTCTCGGGGCCGAGGGCCTGGCCGGCGACGACGTCTGGGTGCTGCACGGAGAGGACGGACGTAGGCAACTGGGCCTGCTCCGCACGCCGGGCCTGGCGACAATGGCCGTGCGGCTCGCCCAACGAGCCCTCAGCAACGACCTGGGCTACCTGGAGCTACTGGACGAGGCGCTCCAAACCGGTGCCGTGGTGCTGGTCGTGAGGGCCCCGAGCGAGGAGGCCGCCGACCGCCTGGGCCGGCTGCTGCGCGCCCGCTCGGGCCGCGACCTGGCCTACGGGGCACACTGGGACTTCGTACCCCTGGCCGCCTGAGCCCTTCCGGCCCGTTGAGCACGACAGGCCCAGGGCCGGCTCCCGCCCGGTGCCGCCCTGGGCCTGTCGCCCGGGCACCCGTCATGGGTGCCCGGGGAGATCAGAACTTGTAACCGGCTATGACGGCCGTCAGTTCCTCCGCCATCTTGGACAGCTCGCCTGCAGCCTGCAGGGTGCTGGCGGCCCCCTGGGTGGTCTGCTGGGCGGCGGTGGCGACGCCGGCGATGTTCGCTGCGATCTCGCCCGAGCCGACAGCCGCCTCCTGGACGGTGCGGCCGATCTCCGAGGTGGTGGCTGTCTGCTGTTCCACCGCGGAGGCGATGGTGGTCTGTGCTGAGTTGACCTGGGACATGATCTCGTCCATCTGGCCGATGGCCTCCACCGCCGCCTGCGAGCCGCCCTGTATCTCCTCGATGGTCCGGGCGATGTCCTCGGTCGCCCCCGCCGTCTGCTTGGCCAGCTCCTTGACCTCGTTGGCCACGATGGCGAACCCACGGCCCGCCTCGCCGGCGCGGGCTGCCTCAATGGTGGCGTTGAGGGCCAGGAGGTTCGTCTGCTCGGCGATGGAGGTGATGAGGCGCACCACCTCACCCACCCGGGCGCTCGACTCGCTCAGCTGGCTCACCGTGTTGGAGGTCGACTGGGCCACCCTCACCCCACGGCTGGCCACGTCGGAGGCCCCCGTTGCAGAACGGGAGATCTCGGCGATGGAGGCGGAGAGCTCCTCGGCGGCTGCTGCCACCGAGCCCACGTTGGCCGAGACCTGTTCGGCCGCTGCGGACACCGTCTGCGCCTGCGCAGCCGTCTCCTCGGACCCGCTGGCCAGCTGGGTCGACACCGAGGTCAGCTCGCTCGACGCCGCAGCCAGGCTGCTGGAGACCTCGGACATCCGCTTCAGCAGTGCCTGGGTGCCGTCCAGCTGGACGTTGAGGGCCTTGGCCATCTCACCCAGCTCGTCGCTGGTGTCGATGGCGGCCCGGGCCCGCAGGTCCCCCTCCGAAGACGCACGCAGGGCCCGGACGGCTTCGGCCAGGGGCCTGACTATTGAGCGGATGACCCAGCCCAGCGCGGCGAGTATGGCGACGATGGCCACCCCGGCGATGATCAGCGAGAGCAGGAGGCCCGAGTTGGCACTGGAGACCACGCCGGACTGCTCGGTGTTCACGAACGCCGTCTCGAGGCTGTCAAGCTTGTTGAACTCGTTGGTCAGGTCGGTCGACACGGCGCTGTTGGCGACCGTTATCTGCCGGATGCCGGCCACCATCTGGCCCCGGGCCACGTCCTGGCGCATCGTCTGGCTGAACCCGTTGTAGGTAGGGAGGTCCTGGCTGAGCTGGGTCAGCGCGGCCGTCTCCTGGGGCCGGGTGGCGAGGGCCTGGGCCTTGGTGAGGTCGTTGACGGCAGCCTGGTAGGCCGCCTGAGCCTGCTGGTTGCTCGCCTTGGCGAGGGAGTTGAGAGCCGGGTCCTTCAATGCCAGCAGGGCTGCGTACATGTTGGTGTTGTCGTCGGCGGTCAACCACTCCATGTAGGACTTGCGCACCATCCTGGAGACCGCCATGGCGTGCTCGGCCCGCTTGGCCAGCGACGACGACCCCGAGAACGACACCGCTACCACCGCAGTGGAGACGCCGAACAATAGACAGACCAGGCCCGCTGCTGCGAGCAACCGGGTCCGCACCCGCAAGTTGTTGAGGCGCGAAAGTCCCACCGTTACCTCCTAGACCTCCACGAGCGCCCGCCCGGCAACCGGCCGCCCGGTTGCAGCTGTCTCCTCGGCTGTCGACAAGCCCAGTTGACACCCCGCGACCGGTTCGGGACCAAGGTCCCCAACCGGACAACGCAAAACAGGCAGCCGGGCTGCCTCGCGGGCTCCGGCTGCCTGTTGGCGTGCGCCCCGGAGTCGCCCGGGGCTCTGTCTGGCTTCGGGGCGCTCAGGCCTGGGCGGCCTGGGCACCACGGCCTGCCCCCAGGGCCTCGAAGCCCACCCGCCGCCGACGAGCCGGCTCGGGCGACCGGGCAAGGCCGGCCCACATGCAGGCCGCGAGCAGCACCCACAGCGGCCCGCTGTTGGGGTCTGTGCCCTGGCCGGTCAGGATCCCACCGAATGCCTCACCGAACACCCAGATGGCAACGCTCAGGGCAATGGCAGCCGACAAGGCGGCCCGGGGCCGTACCCGCATCGCCACGGCGACGCCGACCGCGAGCATGACCACGGCGAGCACGGAGTCCAACCAGGGACCGCTGCCGGCGAGGTCGCGACCCGCACCCGACAACAGGCCCTGGAGACCGGCGGGCTCTCCCGCCGCCGCACTGGACAGCACCGAGGTGACCGCTCCGGGTGCCTGGTTGGCGGGTTCCAACATGAGGAACGCGCACAGCGCCCACAGGCCGAGCCAGGCGCCCCGGGCCACCCCGGTCCCGAGCAGGGGGGCCGGCACCGGGTCCTCCACGGTGGCGCGCCCGGGCCAGAGGAGCACTCCGGCCACGATGTAGAGGACCACCGCCCCGGGCGCCCCCGAGAGGGGCGAGGAGCCGGTCAGCACGCCTCCCAGGCCCTCGGACAACCACCACACCGAGGCGGACCACAGGACCGAGCCCGCCAGCACCAGGCGCAGCAGGCCCCCTCGCCGGGCCACGGTGGCGAGGAGGAGCACCGCCCCGATGGCGACCTGTACGGCAGCGAACAGGGCGTTCCAAGCGGCGATGTGCGGCTCGATGAGGTGCACGACGGCGAGCGTGGGACGGGCCACGAACCCCGGGTTGCCCTGGGCGCTGGGCACCAGGACGTCGTTGACGAAACCCTTGGTGAACATGAACGGCTGCAGTTGCAGGCCTCCGTCGAGCAGCCAGGTCGCAGCGAGCGCGGCCCGCAGCACCCCGACCGTCCTGGCGCTACGGCTCCATTGCCCACGCGCCCCGGTACGCAGTTGCCCGGCAGGTGCCGGCACGGATGAGAGTTCGTTGCCCATGCCCCCATGCTCACCGGGGCGGCGGGCGGGCAGAAGGGGGGGCTCACGGGCCCTGCGTACCGAGATACCACGTAGGTGGCACCGCGCCCGGCCCGTCCCATTGCCGGTCCGACCACTGCTCCTCGCTCGTCTCCAACCAGGAGGCGAACCAGGGACGCCCGGGCAGGGGAACGTAGTCGGCCGTGCCCGACAGGGCACACCCTGCCACCAGGTGCCCGAGGCGCAGCCTCTTGCTCTCCGGCAGCGACCGCAGCCAGCCCGAGAGCCAACCGGCAGCGAAGGCGTCGCCGGCGCCGACGGCGTCGCGGACCTCTGCCCTGGGCACCGGGACATGCACCTGGTTCTCGCCGACGAACGACGTCGCCCCCTCGGCCCCGTTCTTCACCACCACGGTGCCCGGTCGGCCCAAGAGCCGGCGTAGCTCGGCAGCGCCGGCCACCCCCCACAACTGCTGGGCCTCGTCCAAGCCGGTGAACACTATGTCAGCCTTACGGGCCAGGGCCAGGAGCGCCGGCCCCGCCTCCTCGGACGGCCACAGGGCGGGCCGGTAGTTGACGTCGAAGCTCGTGGTCGTCCCGACCGCGTTCAAACCGTCCAGTAGGGCGCCGACCAGCGTCGAGCACTGTTCGGACAAGGCGGGGGTGACACCCGAGAGGTGGGCGAGCCGGGGTGGAGCGGCGAGCACGGCACCGGCCAGGTCAGCGCCCATCGCCGAGGCGGCCGAGCCCCGACGGTAGTAGTAGACGCGGCGCTCACCCGCCCCCGGGTCCTTGAACATGACGCCGGTCGGTGCGTCAGGGGCCATCTCGACCAGCGAGACGTCCACCCCGGTGCGGGCGACCTCCTGGAGCACCCGTCGGCCCAGCGGGTCGTCCCCCAGCCTGCTCGCCCACGCCACCCGGTGGCCGAGAGAGGCCAGGTACATGGCCACGTTCGACTCCGCCCCCGCGGCCCGCACCACCAGGGACGAGGCCGTCTGCAACGGTTCGGCGAGCGCCGGGGCCAGCATGGCCATGGTCTCACCCAGGCAGACTGCCTCCAGCGGCCACTCACCCGGGCCGGTCAACGCCCCCCCTGTGCTCCGGCCACCGGGCCAACCATAGGCCGGCCCCCACCGGACGGGTGTGGGCGGCGGGCCACTACGCTTGGCGCATCGGCCCCGACCCCCCTGCCAGCACCAGCACCTCCGCCCCCGGAGGCGCCGCGGTCCAGGCCCGGCCCGTGAGCCGGTCGCTGGTCCGCTACGGGGCACACCCCTCCCAGCTGGTCGAGCTGTGGCTCCCGCTGGGCGAGGGGCTGCTACCCACCGTGGTGCTCCTGCACGGCGGCTTCTGGAGGGCACGCTACGCCAAGGGCCTCATGAACCCCCTGGCCCGAGCCCTGTCGGCGCGCGGTGCCGCCGTCGTCAACGCCGAGTACCGCCGTTGCGGCCGGGACGGCGGGTGGCCGTACACCCTGGAGGACGTGGCGACCGCCGTTGACCTGGTCAGCCAGGCTGAAGGCCTGGACGTGCACCGGGTCGTCGTGTGCGGGCACTCGGCAGGTGGACAGCTGGCCCTCTGGGCAGCGGCCCGGCACCGCCTGCCGCCTGGTGCACCGGGCGGGCGGCCCGTCGTGCGCCCCTGCGGTGCCGTCTCGCTGGCGGGAGTGGCCGACCTGGTGGCGGCGGCCCGGAGCGGGGTCGGCGCCGGTGCCGTCCAGGACCTGCTGGGCGGGCCGCCGGAGGCCTTCGCCGACCGGTACACCGTCGCGTCCCCCCTGGCGCTGGTCCCAACCGGGGTCCCGACCGTACTGGTCCACGGCGCGGCCGACGACGTGGTGCCCATCACCCTGAGCACCTCCTACGTACGGGCCGGCCAAAGCGCCGGCGACCCGGTCGAGCTGGTCGAGGTGCCCGGTGCCGACCACATGTCGGTCATCAGGCCCGCTACGCCCGCCGGCTCGGCCGCCCTGTCCGCGGTGCTCGCCCTGCTCGGCCAAGGCCCTCCCGGGCAATGAGCGAGCCGACGTCAGGGGAGCTCCCCCGCCCGGGAGTGGTCGGAGCAGGCCAGGCTGCGCGCACGTACCAGGCCCGGGGCAGCACCATGCTGTTCAAGGCGCTGGCGGCCCAGGACGACGGTGACTTCTCGCTCATGGAGCGCACCCTCCCCCCAGGAGGCCGCAGGCCCCCGCCGCACCGGCACACCAACTGCTCTGAAGCGTTCTTCGTCCTCGACGGCCAGGTCCTGGTCACTCTCGACGGGCACGACATGGCGCTCGACCGGGAGCAGTTCCTGCTCGTGCCCCGGGGGACCGCCCACACCTTCTCCAACCCCGGGCCCGCCCAGGCCAGGCTGCTGGTCCTGCACGCCCCAGCAATGGACGGCTACTTCGCCGCCCTGCACGAGCTGTGGGCCCGGCCCGCTCCCCCGAGCACCGAGGAGGAGCGGGCCCTCATGGCGCGCTTCGGCATGTCACCGGCCTGAGGAGGGCCGCAAGAGCCACAACCCTGGCGGGGCCGGGCCAAAGGTCCCGGTCCGGCTCCCCCGAACGGCCTTAGCCCCGCCTGAGGAGGAGCGGTCTACTGGCCGGAGCCGGTCTGCGAAGGCCGGGGTGGGCCGAAGGGACGGTGGGGCGATGATGTGGGACGGCGGGCCTTCTGCTTGGTGGCCGGTCATCGTGCTGGGTGCCCTGCTCGTGACCGGAGGTGCCGGTTGGCTGCTGCGGGCCTCCGTACGCGCCGCGGGCGACGGCCAGCCCGGGCACCCGTACCTGCCCGGCGCGCCCGTGACCGGAGGTGCCCCCAACGGCCCGGCCGCGGTCCAGGGTGAGATCAGGGCTTCCGACGCCGAGCGGGGCCAGGTCATCGGACAGCTGCAACAGCACACGGGCGAGGGCCGCTTGACCCTGGAGGAGTTCGAGGTACGGGCGCAGGTAGCCGCACAAGCCCGGACGCGGTCTCAGTTGTCCGAGGTGGTGCGTGACCTCCCGCCCCTCGGGGTACATGAGCGGCACCGGGACGGGAGGCACAGCTAGCAGGAGCGCCCTGCCGCCCGCCCCCGGTGGTCCTACCCGGCCGACGCTGCGGCCAACTCGGTCGAGTGGGTCAGCGCCAAGGGCGCCACGGTGCGCCTCGCCCACCTGCCCACCGTGGCCGAACAGGTCCCGGCCGGCGTGCTCGGGCCCAAGGCGCTGACCGTCGACGCCCAGGCCGTTCCCACCTCAGTGACAGTGGGCCCTGACGGAGCTCTTTACGTCGGCTTGTTGAGGGGCGTACCCTCGGCGCCCGGCACCGCCATGGTCTACCGCCTCCTCCCCGGCCACGCCCCGACGGTCTACGCCAAGGGCCTCTCGGCCGTCACGTCCCTGGCGTTCCTCGGCCACGACCTCCTGGCCACCGAGCTCAGCACCGGTGGCCTCATGGCCGTGGGCAAGGCTCCCGGCGCTCTGGTGGAAGTGCCGGCCGGTTCCCGAGCCCCCAAGGTGGTGGCCCTGGGCGTCCCCCTCTTTGCCCCCACCGGCCTGGCTGTCGCCCATGGCACGGTCTACGTGGCCAACGGCGGAGTGCTGCCGGCCAAGGGCCCCAAGACGGGTGAGGTCCTGGCCGTGCGCGGCCTGTAGGCCGAGCCACCCCGGCCGGCTCAACCGGGCGGGGTGGTCGGCACCAACAGGCGACATAACCTCACCGTGTGCTCCTGGTGGACGCGGCGAACGTGATCGGCAGCCGGCCCGACGGCTGGTGGCGGGACCGGCCCGGCGCGGCCAGGCGCCTCGTCGCCCAGTTGCGCTCGGGCACGCTCGCCGGAAGGCTCCCGGCTCCGGTCGTCGTCGTCGTCGAAGGCCTGGCCCGCCTCGGCGTCGCCGAGACCGAAGCCGCAGGGGTGACCGTCCTGCATGCACCCGGCAACGGCGACGACATGATGGCGCAGCTGGCCAGTTCGGCGGCGCCGACCCCGGTGGTCCTGGTCTCCGCTGACCGGGCACTGGGACGCAGGGTGGCTGCGACCGGGGCCACGGTCGTGGGACCGCAATGGCTCTACCGCCGCCTCATCGGCCCCCGGGCGCCCGACGGCGTCAGGGGCACCGCGGCGAAGGCGCCTGAGCCACCCTCCCCCGGCTAGGCCCGGGGGCCGGCCCGGCGGGGTGGGGCGGTCGTGCTGCGCACGACGAGCTGGGTGGGGACGGTGACAGACCTTTGCACCACCTCGCCCCGGAGCAGGCCCACCACCATCTCACCGGCGATCTCACCCTGCTGCTCGACGGGCTGGCGTACCGTGGTCAGGTCCACCAGTTCGGCGACGGGATGGTCGTCGATACCGACCACCGACACGTCGCCCGGGACGGACAGCCCGGCCCGGCGCAGGCTTCGCATCGCCCCGAGCGCCACCTCGTCGGAGTGGGCGTAGACCGCGGTCGGTGGCCGGCGCAGGCCCAGTAGGCGGTCCATGGCCAGTGCCCCCTCCGGGCCACCCCAGTTCACGGTGACCACCAGGTCATCGTCCACGGCCAGCCCGGCATCGTGCAGGGAGGAGTAGTAGGCACTGGAACGGCCCTGCTGGAGGGACACGGGCTGGTCGGGGTCCACGGCGGCGATCATGGCGATGCGCTCGTGGCCGAGGTGCACGAGATGGCCCATGGCCTGCCGCCCGGCCATCTCGTCGTCGATGCACACATAAGGGTAGGTGGCATGCTGGCCCCCGGCGGCGACGATGTCCACCCCCATGAGCTGGAAGCGCCGTTGCTCCTCTTCGTCAACGGGGAAGGCGAGCACGACGACCGCGTCGACCTTGCGCCGGGCGGGTAAGCGGTCGAAGAACTCGCGCCGGTCCTCCATGTCCCCGACGTGGTAGAGGAGCAGGTCCAGGCCCGCGTCCCGGAGGACCGCCTCCAGCCCCTCCAGCAGCCCGGCGAAGAACCAACGCGAGATGTGCGGCACCACCACCGCGACCCTCTGGGTCGCACCCCGGGCGAGGCTCGATGCCTCGGGGGAGACCACGTACGAGAGCTCCTCGGCAGCCCGGAACACCCTGGTGCGCGTGGCCTCGGCCACTCCCGCAGCATTGTTGAGCGCCCGCGACGCGGTCGCCATGGACACGCCGGCCCGGCGTGCCACGTCAGCCATGCTCACTTGGCGGGCGACGGTCACCGGGGCCGATCCTAACATCTTCGGAAACGCTTCCATCAAGAGCTCGTCCACCAGCTCACATGGACCGTGCTGAGGGCCCCGGCGGCCAGGGGAGCGGGACGGCCCGGTCCGTGCGGTCGCTCGGGCGCGTGGACTTGTGGTCTTTGGTGCAGCTTTGCTCGGCGCCGTTGCGAGGAAGATGGCCGAGCGGCCTGCCTTGACAGGCACGGGCCGACGTGAGACGATGGAAACGCTTTCAGCCCATGACCCGCTCACGGGTCCAACCTTGTGAAGTTCGAAGGGGATGACCATGCTTCATGACCACGGCGCCCGGCTACCCCGGACGTCGACCGCCCGCCGTTCCAGGGTGCTCTCCACAACGGCGGCCACCCTGCTCTCCGCCTCGGTGGCCCTCGCCGGGATCGCCTCGACCAGTACCGCTGCCCAGGCCTCCGGGCCGGTCGTGATCAAGCTCTTCTCGGGCTCGGGCACGGTCAGCCTCAACCAGGCGCTGGCCGACGGCTTCAACAAGTCCCAGCACGCCGTCAAGGTCGTCCTCATGACCGTGCCCGATGCCGATTACAACACGGCCCTACCGCGCGACCTGCGGACCAGCGCCGGGCCCGACGTCTTCGCCCCCTCCGCCCTGGTCCAGGAGGTGACCGACGGCGAGGTGCTCAACCTGGACAAGTACGCCTCCCGGTACGGCTGGGCCAAGAAGTTCTCGGCCCAGGCACTGGCCCCCGGTCGGGTGAGCTCCAAGGGCGTGATAGGGCGTGGGCCGCTGTACGAGGCGGGAGGCCAGGCGGGCGTGGTCACCGGCATCTTCTACAACCGTGCCCTGATGGCCAAGCTGCAGCTCCACGTGCCCAAGACCGTCTCCCAGTTCGCAGCTGAACTGGCAACGGCCAAGGCTCACGGGGTCACGCCCATCATCGCCTCCAACGAGGACGGCCTGACGGGCCACCTCTTCGACATGCTGCTGGGCGACTACATGGGCGCGCAGGGCATCGACGACGTCATCGACAACGTGCCGGGTTCGAACCTGGACAACCCCGACGCCGTGGCGGCTGCCAACAAGCTCGCCAGCTGGATGTCCAGTGGCTACTTCAACTCTGATGCCAACGCCATCCAGCAGACCCAGTCCTACCAGGAGTTCGGCGCCGGTGACGGCCTCTTCATGGTGAGCGGCTCGTGGATCGAGTTCGGCGGCAACTTCCCCAAGTCCTTCAGCTACGGGATGATGCCCTTCCCGCCGCTCACCCCCGGTGGGCCGTACGTGGGCATGGAGAGCAACGACCTGGCATTTTCGATCTCGGCCAAGTCCACGCACCAGGACCAGGCGGCCCAGTTCGTCAACTGGCTGAGCACGCCCGCTGCAGCCAGGGTCGTGGTCGGCGTGGGCGGTGGCAACGCCTACGGGCTCGCGCGCATCGTCCCCCCCGCCCTCAACCAGTCCCTCAAGGCCCAGACCGAGAACGTCTACCAGTTGGTGCAGAGGGACAACGGTGTCCTCAACTGGCTGCAGAACCAGGGCCCGATCGTGAACTCGGACTTCCCTCCCCAGCTCCAGCTCCTCATGGCCGGCAAGACCACCGGGGCGGCCATGGTCCAGAAGTTCGCGGCCGACGTGACCGCAGACCGTCAAGCGACGGCCTGAGGCCACTACCCTCTCCCCGTGCCACACGGGCCCGGTGGCAGCCTCCGCCCAGAGCTGGGCACCACCGGGCCTGGACGGGCTTCAACGGAGGTGATCAGCAATCAGCGCGACCACGACTACTGCAGCACCCGCCGGCCGCCGGTTCGCCCCGACGACGTCAGGGTACGCCTCCCTGGTGGCCGGCAGGTCCCGGCGACGGCGCTGGCACCGTTACGCCGGCTGGCTGTTCGCACTGCCGGCCCTGCTCTTCTACGGGGTGTTCGAGCTCCACCCGATTATCTCCGCCGTCAACTACTCCTTCTACAAATGGGACGGCATTGCCGCCACCAAGAAGTGGGTGGGCTTCGCCAACTACGTGGCCGCCCTCACCCAGCCCCAGCAGCTCAGCTCGCTGTGGCACGCCATCGTCTTCATATTCTTCTTCACGGTACTACCCGTGTCCTTCGGCCTCGTGGTGGCCGCTTCGCTGCGCACCGTCAAAGCCGGGGCCTACGGCACTGTGGCCCGCACCCTGGTCTTCCTGCCCCAGATCCTCCCCGGGGCGGCGGCCGGGGTGGCCTGGAACTGGATGTACTCCAAGGACGGTTTCGTGAACACGGTCCTGCACTGGGTGGGCCTCGGCAGCCTGGCCCGGGGGTGGGTGGGCTCGTTCACTTTTGCGCTGCCTGCGGTGGGCTTCGTGGGCACGTGGCTCTCGACGGGGCTGTGCTCGGTACTGCTCATGGCCGGGGTCGGCAACATCGACCCGGTGCTCTACGAGGCGGCCAGGGTGGACGGGGCGGGCGCCTGGCACCAGTTCCGGCGGGTCACGCTCCCCGGCCTGCGCCAGCAGATCGGGGTCTGCGTCACGATAACCGTGATCGCCGCGCTGTCCAGCTTCGACGTCGTCTTCCTCATGACCCAGGGAGGGCCGGGTTACTCCACCATGGTCCCCGGGGTCGAGGTCTACAACCTGGCTTTCAACGACTACCAGATCGGTTCCGCATGTGCCCTCGCCGTGGTGCTCGCGCTCCTCGTCATAGCAGTGGTCGCGCCATTGCAGCGCTTCTTCCGGGCAGACGACAGTGAACACTAGGCAGGCACGCCAAAAGGCACCCCGGTACGCCCTCCTGGGTGCGGTCGCCCTCTACTCGGTGGTGCCCCTGCTCAGCATGTTCTCCGCGGCCATCATGCCCCAGAGCGTCATCCCCGAGGGCCTCAACTTCACCCTGCACCCCCAGTGGCACAACTTCGTCGCCGCATGGAGCCTCGCCAACATGACCACACTGCTGAAGTCGAGCGTGCTGCTCGTGCTCGGGGTCGTGCCCGTGGCCGTGCTCATCTCCACGCTGGCCGCATACGCCATCGCGGTCCTGGAGATCCCCCTGGGCAAGTTGTTCTACTTCGTACTGCTGCTCACGTTGGCCCTCCCATTCGAGATCGTGGTCATCCCGCTCTACTTCCAGGACCAGTCGATGGGCCTGCTCGACTCCCGCTGGGGCCTGGTGCTGCCCCTGATCGGGCTCAACATGCCCTTCGCCGTGTTCTGGATGCGCTCGCACTTCGTCAACATGCCCCGGGAGCTGTTCGAGGCCGGCTCGGTGGACGGGGCATCGTCCTGGCAGCTGTTCCGGCGTGTGCACCTGCCGCTCGCCCAACCGGCACTGGCATCGCTCGGCCTCCTCATGTTCCTGTCGACCTGGAACCAGTTCCTGCTGCCCCTGGTGCTCATGTCCAACCCGAACGAGTGGACACTGGCCGGGGCACTGCAGACGTTCCAGAACAAGTACGGGACAAACGAGGTGCTCCTCGCTGCGGGAGCAGTCGAGCTGATGGCCCCGACCATAATCGTGTACCTGGTCCTGCAGCGCCACTTCATCAAGGCCCTCATCCAGGGCGCCGTCAAGGGTTGAGCCTGTGAGCGACCAGTGGTGGGGGCATGCCGTCCTGTACCAGGTCTACCTGCGCAGCTTCGCCGACGGCAACGGCGACGGTTACGGCGACCTGGCCGGCCTGCGGTCACGCCTCGGCCATATCAGGGACCTCGGCGCCGACGCCATCTGGGTCAGCCCCTGGTTCCCCTCGCCCATGCGTGACGGAGGCTACGACGTGGCCGACTACCAGGGCATCGACCCCATGTTCGGTACTCTCGACGATGCGGCGCGGTTGATAGCCGACGCGCACAGCGCCGGCCTGCGCGTCCTGCTGGACATCGTGCCCAACCACACCTCGGACCGCCACCCGTGGTTCCTGGAGGCGCTGGAGGCTGCCGAGGGATCGGCGGCACGACAGCGGTACTACTTCCGGGACGGCAAAGGGCCCGGCGGCTCGCTCCCCCCCAACGACTGGCCCAGCGCCTTCGGGGGACCGGCATGGTCGCGCACAACGGGCCCCGACGGCCGCCCCGGTCAGTGGTACCTGCACCTGTTCGCCCCCGAACAGCCCGACCTCAACTGGTCCTGCAGCGAGGTCCGGGCCGATTTCGAAAAGGTCTTCCGCTTCTGGTGCGACCTGGGCGTCGACGGCTTCCGGCTCGACGCCGTCCCCGCGATCGGCAAGGACGCCCGGCTCCCGCCGGCCGGTATCGAGTTCAACGACGTGTTCTCCCCGAGCGGTTGGCCCGAGACCCCGCTGTGGGACGGCGACACCGTCCACGAGGTGCTGCGCCGCTGGCGGGACGTGGCGCGTTCCTACAAGCCCGAAAAGGCCCTCTTCGGAGAGGTGATCGTGAACGGGCCGGAACGTCTGGCCCGGTACCTGCGCGACGACGAGCTGCACTCGGTCTTCGCCTTCGAGCTGTCACGGGCTCCGTGGTCCGCCCCTGCTTTTCACGCCGCGATCGAAGGGATCCTGGACGGCCCATGGCCGGGGCGGGCCAGGCCGACCTGGTTCCTGTCCAGCCATGACGAGGTGAGGCCGGTGACCCGCTACGCGCCCGGGACCGCAGGCACCTCTACCGCCAGCAGCCCGGTCAGGGACCTCGCCCTGGGCCAGGCACGCGCCCGCGCCGCTCTGCTCCTGATGCTCGCCCTCCCCGGCCCGGCTTGCATCTACCAGGGTGAGGAGCTCGGGCTCTGGCAGGTGGAGGACCTTCCCCTGGAGCTGCTCCAGGACCCGATCGTGGCCCGGACGGGCGACGCCCGCAAGAGCCGGGACGGTTGCCGGGTGCCCCTGCCCTGGGATGCCGGCGCGCCGACGTACGGCTTCAGCACCAGCGGGCCGAGCTGGCTGCCACAACCGCCGGCCTGGGCCAGCTTGACGGCGGCGAGCCAGCGGCGCACACCGGGCTCGACGTTCCGGTTGACCAAGCGGGCTGTCGAGCTGCGCAGGGAGCTGCCCGAGCTGGCAGGGACCGGCTTCGAATGGCAGCAGCTCGGCGCCGGCGTGCTCGCCTTCAGGCGAGGGCCCCGCTTCGCCTGTCTGACCAACTTCGACGCCGCGCCGCTGGAGCTCCCCGGGCGAGCCCGCGTGCTGCTGGCCAGCGGGCCGTTGAGCGAGGAGGGTCACTTGCCGCCGGGGACGACGGTCTGGTTGGCGTGCCCGCCCGGCTGAAGCCCGCGCCGGTCTGCGGGCTACGGTGGTGCCGGGCGAGCGCCTCCCAGGGGGCAACGGGGACTCGAGGACTCGAGAGGTGGAACGGTGATGCTGAAGCAGGACGAGGGCGACAGCCCGTCCCGGGCGGTGCTGCGAGGCCCGCACCTGATCGCCTACGCCGACCGCTTCGGCGGCAGCCTGGAGGGCCTGGGCACGCTCCTGGCCCGAGGGCTGGCCGGCGCCTTCGACGGCGTGCACGTCCTGCCCTTCTATTACCCCATCGACGGTGCCGATGCCGGGTTCGACCCGGAAGACCACCAGCAGGTCGACCCCCGCCTGGGTGATTGGGCCGACGTGGCCGCGCTGGCCCAGGCGACCACGGTGACCGCCGACGTGATCGTCAACCACGTCTCGGTCCGCTCCAAGCAGTTCGCAGACGTCCTCGCGAAGGGCGAGGCGTCCCCGTACGCCGGGATGTTCCTCACCCTGGGCAGCATCTTCCCCGGGGGTGCGACCGAGGAGCAACTGGCCCGGATCTACCGGCCCCGGCCGGGCCTGCCCTTCACCATGATGCGGCTGGGCGACAGGCCCCGGCTGGTGTGGACCACGTTCACGCCGGAACAGGTCGACCTGGACGTGCGGGCCACGATCACCTGGGACTACCTGACAGGGACCATCGACCGCCTCACGGGCAACGGCGTCTCGGTGCTGCGCCTGGACGCCGTCGGCTACACGGGCAAGCTGGCCGGCACCACCTGCTTCATGACCGAGGCCACGAAGGAGTTCATCACCCGTATCTCTTCCTATGCCCATCTCCGGGGAGCCACTGTGCTGGTCGAGATGCACGGTCACTACAGCCAACAGCTGGACCTGGCTCGCCGGGCCGACTACGTCTACGACTTCGCCCTCCCGCCCCTGGTCCTGCACGCCCTGTCCACTGGCGACGGGTCGGCCCTGGCGGCGTGGCTCGCCGTGCGCCCGGCGAACGCCATGACCGTGCTCGACACCCATGACGGCATCGGCCTGGTCGACGTGGGCCCCGGCCCTGGGCCCGACAGCCTGCCCGGGCTCCTCAGCGCGCAGCAGATGACGGACCTGGTGGCGTCGGTGCACGACAGGAGCGGTGGCACGAGCGCCCTGGCCACCGGTGGCGCCGCCTCCAACGTCGACATCTACCAGGTCAACTCCACCTTCTACGATGCCCTCGGCCGGGACGACAGGCGGATGCTGCTGGCCCGGGCCCTGCAGCTCTTCTTCCCCGGCGTCCCCCAGGTGTACTACGTCGGCCTCATGGCCGGCAGCAACGACATGGAGCTGTTGGCCCGGACCGGGGTGGGCCGGGACGTCAACCGCCACCACTACAGCGCCGAGGAGATAGACAGTGGCCTGTCCCGCCCCGTGGTCAGGGCGCAGCTCCAGTTGCTACGCCTGCGGGCTTCGCACCCCGCCTTCCAGGGCGTGCTCAGCTGGCAGGTGGCCGGCAGCCGGGCCGAGCTCCGCTGGCGCAACGGCCAAGCCGGCGCCTCCCTCATCGCAGACCTGGCGACCGGGTCGTTCTCGGTCGTGGCGAGCGCGGACGGCGGCCAACCCTACGAACTGGACGACGAGGCTCTCCTGCGCGCCGGGTAGGCCGGGCAACCCTGAGCGGCACCCGTGCCCGGCGCTACGAGGGCAGGCACGGGCGGCACGCGCAGGAGGAGAGCCGGCTCAGGCGACCCGGCGGGCCTCCCGCAAGGTGCGCAGTGCACCGTCCAGGCGGTTCAGTTCGCTCAGCATGGCGTCGGCCGCTGCGTCCAGGGGCTCGTTGGGCCGGAACACGCCGTCGCCCCCCATGAACTGGGCGTGAAAGGGCACGTTCACCGAGTCCACCACGGGCACCATGCGTAGCGTGGTCACCACCTGCTTCAGCTGCTGGACCGCCCTGGTCCCTGCGGCGACGCCGCCGTAGGACACGAAGCCCGCTGCCTTGTCGTTCCACTCTGAGTGCAGGTAGTCGATGGCGTTCTTCAGCACCGCCGGGTAGCCGAAGTTGTACTCGGGGGTCACGAACACTACGGCGTCCGCTTTGTCCACCCGTGCGCTCCAGTCCTTGGTGTGGTCGTTCACGTACCGCCGCAGCCGCGGGTGCTCGGGCTCGTCGAAAAGGGGCAACCGGATCTCGGCCAGGTCGGCCAGGTCGACTTCGAAGTCCCCTTGACGGCGGGCGCGCTCCACGAACCACTCCGCGATCGGCCTCCCGGCCCGACCGGGGCGGGTGGAACCGACGATCACGGTCAACGTAGGCATATAGGTCCTCTCTCCTGGCAAGTCCGCTGCAAGCAGCCCGGGCCCGGGAAGGGCCCTACCTCGGTTGGACAACGTGAGCGAGGGACCGGCTATTTCCGCGCCGGAGGCGATGTAACTTAGGTCACCCCGGCTGCCGTGCCGGGAGCACCGCCGGCAGCGCTGCCGCGAGCGCCCGGACGGGCACCACAGCACCTGGGCGCCTTGGGCGGCCGCCGGGTCGTCAGGCCGAAGTTCCGCCGTGGACCGTGCACGGCCGCCCTCTACTGATCGGGCAGGGCGCCCCGGCCTTCAGCCGTGCCATCGTACGCACAAGGTAGCCAGGGCCGCACCTGGCTCGCCGCAGGGACAGCTCGGCTACGGCCCCCTGTGCCGCGATAGCCACAAGCAGACGGTCGAGGACTTCGGGGGCGGGCTCGCTCAGCCGGCCCGGTCCAAGGTGAGAGCTCATGCCGCCTGTTCGATCGACAGGCGGGGCGGCGCCGTTAGCGCTCCGCTCCCCCTTTTGTGCCCCCGGTCACGACCGGACCGGACAGCAGCCTCGTCGTCCGACCGGGCCCGCCCCCGGTCACGGGCCGACGACGAGGTCGAGCCAGGACTCCTCTGCCACCTGGAGGGCCTCCTGGGCACCGGCCAGTTCATGGCCCAGTGCAGCCATCTCCTGGTACCCCGGCGCAGCCCCCAGCGCTGCCTCCAGGCGCGCCACCTCTGCCTGGAGGCGTGCCATCTCCCTCTCGGCGTCGCGCACCAGCCGGGCGCGTCGTACCGGGTTGGCACGCCCCTTGTCCTGCGGCCCGCCACCCCTGCTCCCGGCGCCGCCTGCTGGTGGTGCCTGCCCCGTGCCCACGGTCGGCCTGGCAACAGCCGCTGTGGCCGGCGGGCGCCCGGGACCGCTCCGCCGGGAGTACCGGCGGGCTGCCTGCAACCACGCGTCCAGGCCACCGGGCACCTCGGCGACGGCGCCGTCGGCTGAGACCTCGACCACCCGGGTGGTGACCCGCTCGAGGAACGTCCTGTCGTGGCTGACCACCACCACGGCGCCCGGCCACTCCTCCAGGAAGTCCTCCAGCGCCCTCAGGGTGTCCAGGTCGAGGTCGTTGGTGGGCTCGTCCAGGAACAGGACGTTGGGCCGCGACGCCACGAGGAGCAGCAGCTGAAGGCGTCGCCTCTCTCCCCCCGAGAGCGAGCCGGCAGGGGCGAAGGTCAGGTCCCCGCTGAAGAGGAACCGCCTCATGAGAGCAGTGTCCTCCGGTGAGCCCGGTACCCGGTGCGGACCGGCGACGAGGTCCCGCACCCGGGCCTCGGGGCTCAGGTCGCCGGCCAGCTGGTCGTGGTAACCGGCCACGACGGTAGGACCGGTCTGCACGGTGCCCGAGGTGGGTTGCAGGCGACCGGCGAGCAGCTGCAGCAGCGTGGTCTTGCCCGCACCGTTGGGGCCGACCACGCCCAGGCGTTCCCGGCGCCCGAGTGCCAGGTCGACCCCGCGCAGGACCTCCCGCCCAGCCCCGTAACCGAAGCCTGCCCCCACGCACTCGACGACCTTGTCACCGAGGCGGGGGATGCCTGCGAGAGCCTGGATCTCCGCTGTCCCGACGGGGGCCTGGGGGGTGGCCTCGATGAGCTTCAGGGCCGCTTCCACCCTGGCCTGAGGCTTACGGGACCGGGCCTTGGCGCCCCGCCGCAGCCACGCCAGCTCCCGGCGGGCGAGGTTGCGCCTGGTCGCCTCGGCCGACGCCGCCTGGGCCTCACGCTCGGCTCGGGCGGCCAGGTACACCTCGTACCCACCGTCGTGGAAGTAGGCCTGTCCCCGGTCCAGCTCGACGACCCGGGTGGTCAGGCTGTCCAAGAGGTGGCGGTCGTGGGTGACGAGCACCAGGCCACCCCGGAACCCGCTCAGGCGGTCCTCCAACCAGGCAACGGCCCCCAGGTCCAAGTGGTTGGTCGGCTCGTCGAGCACGAGAAGGTCGACCGGTTGGGCGAGCACCCGGGCGAGGGCAGCACGCTTGCGCTGCCCCCCCGACAGGGCCCCGGTGGCGGAACCCAGATCCGGGCCCAGGCCGAGGTTGGTGAGCACCGCCTCGGCCTCCCATCCCCCACCGACGGCTTCCCGCACCGTCTGGCCGGCCAGGGCGGGCTCCTGGTCCAAGAACCCGACGCGCGTCTCTCTCCCCCGGCGCACGGCTCCCGACTCCGGCACCTCGGTACCGGCCAGCACCCGCAGCAGGGACGACTTGCCCGTGCCGTTCACCCCCACGATGCCCACCCGGTCACCGTCGGCCACCGTCATGGACAGGCCCTCGAACAGGGTTCGGCCCACCCGGCTCAGGGTCACGCTCTCGAGGTCCACCAGTACAGCCACGAGCCGCCCACGCTACCCGCTGACGTCCGTGCCAGCGCGTAGCCGCCTATCAATGTGGTAGCGATAAGATATCGATGCCCGCTGGTCCCACCAGCGCAGGCGATGGAGGCTCCTATGAGCAGGGAACGCCAGGCGACGGTCTGGTCGGGGTGGCCCATGTTGGCCCTGACCGGTGCTCTTTACATCCTGGGGGCGGTGATGCTGGCCCTCGGTGCGGTCTGGCAGGTCTGGACCGGCCTGGGGGCGCTGGTGCTGGCAGTGCTCTCGTCGTTGGGTTTCTTCACCCTGCAGCCCAACGAGGCGCGGGTCCTCATACTCTTCGGCCGCTACATGGGGACGACCCGACAGGTCGGGTTCCTGTGGGGCAACCCGTTCTTCAGCAACGGCTCGACGGGCAAGCGCTCCCGCCCCCTCGGCCGGCGCGACCCCGGTGCCGCCCAGGCTTCGCGGCGCGTGCCGCGCTACAAGGTCTCACTTCGCGCCCGGACCCTCAACGGCGAGCGCCTCAAGGTCAACGACCGCAGCGGCAACCCGGTCGACATCGCCGCCGTCGTCGTCTGGCATGTGGAGGACACTGCGCAGGCGATCTTCGACGTCGACGATTTCGAGGCATATGTGGGCATGCAGAGCGAGACCGCTCTCCGGCACCTGGCAACCACTTATGCCTACGACCACGGTGAGGGCGAGGAGACGACGGTCACCCTGAGAGGCAACGTGGACCAGGTCTCCCAGGCGCTCAAGACAGAGCTCGGCCAGCGGCTGGCCAAGGCAGGCATTGGCGTCGACGAGGCCCGCCTGACCCACCTGGCCTATGCGCCGGAGATCGCCCAGGCCATGCTGCGCCGTCAACAGGCCGATGCGGTGATCGCAGCCCGGCGCAAGATCGTCCAGGGAGCGGTCGGGATGGTGGACCAGGCGCTTCAGATGCTCAGCGAGCGGCAGGTCATCGAGCTCGACGAGGAGCGCAAGGCTTCGATGGTGGCCAACCTGATGGTCGTGCTCTGCGGCGAGTCCCAGGTCACCCCGGTAGTGAACACGGGGACGCTCTACCAGTGAGGTGCAGGTGACGGAACGCAAGCAGTTCCTCCTGCGGGTCGACCCTCAGCTGTGGCGCGAGCTCGAAGCCTGGGCGGCCGATGACCTGCGCTCGGTCAACGCCCAGGTCGAGTGGCTCCTGCGCGAAGCGGTGAAGCGGCGCAGGGGGGCACGTAGGGCGGCCGGCGGCGCAGGCCCCGGCTAACCGGCCCGTACCGCCGGGGGCGCCGGCACCTGCCTGGAGCCGGGGCACCGGGCACAGCACGCGGTACCCACATCCAGGAGTGCCCACACGGCATGATTGGCGGGTGCAGCGGTCCGGGACAGCAGAGCTACCCCTCCACTCGGGGCGCGCTCCGCGCTGGCTTTTCGAACGGATGGTCCGGCTCTCCGGGCTCGTCCTCGCCCATCTCGTGGCCGAGCAGGGCCCGGACGAGGTCCTGCGCCGCCTCTCCGACCCCTTCTGGTTCCAGGCCTTCGGCTGCACCCTCGGCTTCGACTGGCACTCGAGCGGTCTCACCACCACCACCTGTGGCGCAGTCAAAGAAGCCCTCCGGGAGGCGGGCCCCGAGCTCGGGCTGTACGCAGCCGGCGGTAAGGGCCGGGTGTCACGCCGCACCCCCGAGGAGGTCACCGCCGCGTGCGAGGGGCTCGGTCTCGACCCTGCGGGCCTCGTGCACGCCAGCCGGACCTCCGCCAAGGTCGACAGCACCGCCGTCCAGAGCGGCCACCAGCTCTACCACCACGTCATCGTTTTCACTTCGAAGGGGCACTGGTGCGTGGTCCAGCAGGGGATGAACGCCGGCACGGGCACTGCACGGCGCTACCACTGGCTGGGTGAGCGGGTCGGCGACTTCGTGGACGAGCCCCCACAAGCGGTCTGCGACAACCGGCGTGGGGTGACGCTCAACTATGTCGCCGGGGAGAGCTCAAAGGCCCGTGACGTGGCGGTCACCCTGGCCCAGGGCGGGCCCGGGCCGGTCATCGACGTGCTCGACCGGGCCCCCGACCTTGTGATGGCCCACCGGCACCGGGTGGCCCTGGTCGACATAGACCGCCGCTACCTGTACAAGACGCTGCTCCGCACGTACGAGCAGCCGCCGGCGGACTTCGAGGCCCTGCTCGGCACGGAGGGCGTCGGTCCCAAGACCCTGAGGGCCCTCTCACTGGTCGGCGAGCTGGTCTACGGCACTACGACGAGCACGCGTGACCCGGCGCGCTTCGCCTTCGCCCATGGCGGCAAGGACGGTACGCCCTACCCGGTCGACCGGCTCACCTACGACACGACCATCTCCGTCCTCCACGACGCCCTTGCCCGGCCCGCCCCTGAACGCACGGAACGGGTCGAGGCGCTGAAACGCCTGGCCCGCTTCGCCGGTGCCACCCGGCTCCCCGCCGCCGGCCAACGCCCCACTGAGCTGCCGTAGCGCTTGCCAGGCACCCCCGGGGCCGCAACTTCGGGCCCTGTCAGGGCCAGTGCGCCAGCAACGGGCCTCCCGCACGACGCCCCAGCACGTACTGTCGCGACATCGGGCCGTTCGGACGTTCGAGGAAAGGTTGACGCGCATGAACTCGAGGTCGTTGTTCGCGGAACTGCTGGGGACCGCGGCACTGGTCTTCTTTGCCGTGGGCACAGCAACTCTCAGCTTCGGTTTCAAGATGACAGGCACCAGTACCTCCGCCGGTGTGGTGACCACCGCTCTCGCCTTCGGCCTGGTGCTGATGGTCCTCGTCTACGCCATCGGCCCTGTCTCGGGCTGTCATGTGAACCCGGCGGTCACCATCGCCTTCCTCGTCGCGCGCCGCATAGCACTGCGTGATGCGATCGGTTACTGGGCCGCCCAGTTCGTCGGTGCCATCGCCGGTGCCGCAGCGCTCTACGGGGTGGTGAGCAGCACGCCGCACTACTCGACATCAACGGTAGGGCTGGGTACCGACGGCTTCGGCAAGCACTCCATGATCGGCCTGGACGCCACAGGTGCCTTTGTCGCCGAGGTGGTCCTCACAGCGCTGTTCGTCTTCGTCATCCTCGCCGTCACCCGCCGGGCTTCAAACGCGACGGTGGCCGGCCTCGTGATCGGGTTCTCGCTGGCTCTGGTCCACCTGGTGGGCATCCCGCTGGACGGGACCTCTGTCAACCCGGCGCGTAGCCTCGGGCCGGCCGTGTTCGTCGGCGGGGCGGCCCTCAGCCAGCTGTGGCTGTTCATCGTCGCCCCCCTTGTCGGAGGCGTCATCGCCGCCGTACTTTACATGGCGCTCTACCCAAAGGGCGAGGAGGAGGCCACCGTCCAACCCGCCCCCGAGGTGCAGGTCGCCTAGCCTCCAACCGAGGGCCCAGTCGCAACGGTACGGCCGCTCCACGGCATGGCCGCGCTCCAGGCGCGTCACCTGCCTGCACCCAGAAGGGCAGCAGCCCTCAGCCGGCAGCCCTCAGGCCCCTGAGCAGCCGGAGACCGAAAACGCCGGCTGCGGCGAGAGCTACAACGGCTGCGCTCAGCCATTGCCCGACCCCGCTGCCCGAGCTCACCGCAAGTGCGTCGATGCCGAGACCGGCCAGCACAGCGCCGCTCGCCCCGAACATCGCCGTGCCGATCGTGTCCGTCACCAGAGAAGGCAGCGGCGACCAGCGGGGCCCGTGCACAAGGCTACGCCGGGCCACCGCCAGCGCAGCCAGCGCCAGCACGCCGAGCAACCCGAACGCCACCCGGTAGGCGACGACCTCGTTCGCCCAGTCGGCGATGGCGGCCTCCGCGCACGACGTGGCATGAGGGCTCAGGCTCAGCCAGCGGGCGCAGGCAGCGGCGCCGGCACCACCCCTCGGCCATGGCCCGGCCAGGAACCCCGCCGTGCCGCCAGCCAGGCGCAGCACCCCGGCCAGCAGCCCGCTCGAGCCGACAGCCACGGCACCCCATGCCCCGAGGGACCAGGCAGAGACGAGGGTGGCACGTGCCACCCACACCCGGCCCCGCCTCCGGTCGGCCACGGCCAGCAACCGGGCATCACCGAAGCGTCGAACGGCCTCCGCCTCCGCGTCCGCGTCCGACAAGCCCCTCAGCCTGGCCTCATGGGCAGCATCCCGCAGGTGGTCCTCGGTCTCGCTCAGCATCGAGCGGGCATCCCGGGGAGCGTGGGAGCGCAACTGGACGAACAGTTGGTCCAGGTAGTCGTCGACCGGCCCACCCGTCACGGCGCCACCAGCCTGGGTGGCACTGCCGCCAGTACGGCATCGATGGCGGTCGAGAGGCGGGACCATTCGGCTCTCCCGGCGCGCAGGGCGCTGGCCCCGGTCGGGGTCAGACGGTACTCCCGCCTTCGCCGCCCTTCGGCCGACGACCAGTCGCTCTGGACCAGGCCCATGTCCTCCAGCCGGTGCAGCGCGGGATAGACAGAGCCCTCGGGAAGGTCCAGGGCGCCGCCACTGCGTTGCTTTAGCGAAGAGATGATCGCGTAACCGTGGCCCGGCCCAGCTGCCAGGGCACCGAGCAGCACCAGGTCGAGGTGCCCCTTTACGCCTTCACGGAGGGCTTGTTGTGCCATACCTCGGTACTCTAGGTATTGGCCGGCCGCCCGTCAAGTGCCCCGGTCGGGGCCCGGTCCCCGCCCGCCCTCAGCCGGCCACCAGGACGTGGGCACCTAGCGCAGCCGAGGCACGGGTCGCGGCGTAGGCGAGCAGTATGCCCGCACCCGGGCCGATGACCCAGCCGCGCAGGATGCCGACCAGAGCGGACATCCTGACCGTGTGACGGCCGCGGGCCGCTGCCGTCCCGGCCATGGCACCCACCAGGGCCTGGTTCATCGAGGTGAAATAGCCGGTGCTCACGGCGGCCAGCACCACCACGGCCTGGACGAGCTGAGCCGCAGTTGCCATCGGCCGGTCGACGGTGACGATCTCGAACGCCACACGGCGCAGGAGCGGCCGGCCCCATGTCAGCACCCCTGCCGCCAGGCCTGCGCCCCCGACCATGCCCGCAACCAACGGGCTCAACGTGCCCGCCCCGACCAGGGGACCGGTGGCATTGGCCACGTCGTTGCCGCCCATCGTGAACGACGCCAGCGCGCCGACGCCAACCAGGGCTGCCCCCAGCCAACCCCCGCGGCCGACGGTCCCCGGCACCCGGGCTGCAGCCCCTTGGCCCGGTGCTGCCAGCGCAGCGTCAACATCCCTGGCCTCCGCGCTCACCGCCGGCACGCGGTCCAGCACCCTGGTGAGGCCGAAACCGGCGGCGGCCGCAACCAGTGGTGCGGCAGCCCAGATGACGACCAGGACCTCGACCGTGGACCACCTCACCGCCGCTCCGGCCGCCAAACCTGCACCTACGACGCTGAAGACGAGGATCTGGATGGTCGAGGTCGGCAGGCGCAGGACGTTGAAGGTGCTGGTGAGCGCGAACGCCACGCTGACAGCGACCACCAGTCCTGTCACCGACAGGGCCCCACCTGCGAGCAGGTCGTGGCCGACCGTGTGCTCGACCCCGTGGCTCGCCAGGGCCGCACCGAGGAAGCTGAGGGGCGCCATCACCACCAGCGCCCAGCCGGCGGACAGGGCCCCCAGTGCCCGGGGCATGCCCATGCAGGCGCCCGTGTAATGAGCGCCCATGCTGTAGGCGAACCCGAGGGCCACCACTACGAGCAGCACCGTCACCGCCGGCCCCCCATCAGGCCCTGCCCGGTCGCCGGCTCAACCCCGTGGGTGCAGGGCCATTGATACGGCGACCGCGAACCTGCGCTCGAGCTCGGGCGCCGAGAAGACCTCGCACCCCCCGATATGCCTACCGATGGGCCCAGCGCCGGCAGTGGCGGCCGGAGGCATGGCCAGCTGCAAGCTCTTCGGCGTCAACCTCGTTCTCACCCTCTCCCCGGGCGGTCTGCCTTCTTGGCTGCGGGAGGCGCCTGGCCCGGGCGGCCGGTCAAAAAAGTGCCCGCTCTGTCAGCGCGACTGCTCGCCCGTGTTCGACGACCCAGAGGGTAGCCTTCCGACCGCTGAGGGACAAGTGCGGCAGCCCGGCGCAGGCTCAGGCCGGGGGCAGAGGACCTGCAACGGCCGCCCGCCCGCAGTGCCTAGTGTCGTAGCGGTGAGCTCCGACGCCCTCGCCGCCACGTCCGGGCGCGAACTAAGCAACGCGCTCCGGGGCACCTACACCGCCTTCGGCGCCAGTGGCTTCGGCTTCGCCAGTTGGGCGTCGAGGATCCCGCAGGTCCGCGCCCACCTTCACCTCTCACCGGCGGCCCTCGGCCTGTTGCTGCTCACCATCGCCGCAGGTGCCGTGCTGGCCCTCCCCCTGTCCGGCACTGTCGTGCACCACCTCGGTTCGCGCCGCACCGTGACTGCGATGTCCCTGGTGCTGGCGGGAGCCGTCGCCGTGGCCGCCATCGGTTACTCGCTGAGCAGCATCCCTCTGGTTGCGCTGGGGCTCGCCTTCGCCGGCTACGCCAACGGTACCTGGGACGTGGCCATGAACGTGCAAGGCGCCGTCGTCGAGCGCCTCCTGCGTCGCTCGGTCATGTCCCGCTTCCACGCCGGCTTCAGTCTCGGGACAGTCGCAGGCGCCCTTGTGGGAGCGGTCATGGTCGCACTGCACGTGCCGGTCACCGTCCACCTGCTGGCTGCGGCCGTCCTCATAGCTTGTGCCGTGCCCTGGGGCGCCGCCGGCTTCGTGCACGACGGCGCAGGCACGTACGAGCAGCACGTCGGAGCTTCCCGCCGGAGCGCTCTCGCGGCCTGGCGCGAACCGCGCACTGTCCTGATCGGGCTGCTCGTCCTGGCCTTCGCATTTGCCGAGGGCACCGGCAACGACTGGGTGAGCCTCGCCGTGATCAGTGGCTACCGGGCCCCGGCCGCGGTGGGGACGCTGGCCTACGCCGTCTTCCTGGCTGCCATGACGCTCGGGCGCTGGTCGGGGCCACAGTTGTTGGACCGCTACGGGCGGGTACGTGTGCTGCGGGCGCTCACTGCCCTCGGGACCGCCGGAGCCCTCCTGTTCGTCTTCGCGCCCGCCGCCCCGCTGGCCTTCGCAGGGGCGGTGCTCTGGGGAGCGGGGGCTTCGCTCGGCTTCCCGGTCGGCATGAGCGCCGGTGCAGACGAGCCCCGCTACGCAGCCGGGCGGGTGAGCGTGGTCGCCTCCATCGCCTACTGCGCCTTCCTGGCCGGCCCCCCCTCGATCGGCTTCCTCGGCAACCACTTCGGCGTGCTGCACGCGCTGGTCGTCGTCCCGGTCCTGTTCGCCCTCGCCGCGCTGCTGAGCGGGGTGGCAGCACCCCTCACTGCGCCGGCTGGCGACCATGGGGACGGGGGGCCCGTCCCTTCGGCCGCCGTCCGGGCGCCCTTGGACGACTGAGCGCCGGCTGGGCCGCACGCCCGTCGCCCGCAAGGGCGCCGCCACGGGCTGCCCACCGAGCCGGCGCGCCAAGGCCCGCCCCGGGGGCGTCGCCAGCCCCGGCCCGGCCAGGGCCGTGGCGGACGAGCTCACACGGCGGGGCCCCTCGCCTCCCTGGCCCGGGCCAGGGCGTTCCGGGCGACAGTGCCCGTGGCCATGGGCGGGAACGGCCAGACGGCGCTCACGTTGACCTCGCACAGAACCCAGGTGGCAGCACCCGAGGGACCAGGCGGCCCGTGCAGGAAGTCGGCGTCCCAGATGACCGGTAGCTGGGACGTGCCCAGGCCGAGCTCCCGCACCATCCCCGGCACCCAGTCGCCCTCAACCAGTGCCCGCAGCGGCTGGTACCTGGGGGTGCCCGGGCCTTCCATCACCCTGGGCGGGACAGGGCGGGCGGCATCAGGGGCGTCGAGCAGGCCCCGCGGCCACTGGTGGCAAAAACCCACCACCCTGTCGTGGGAAAGGTAGCAACGGACCATTCCATCGGCCAGGCGCGACTGGTACTCCTGGTCGACGAGGAAGCCTGACCAGTCGAAATAGCCTGCGCAGCGGTCGAGGAACTCCCCCAGCACCATCTCCTCGGACGAGCCGTCCCCGGCACGAGCGTCCTGCACCCGGACCGGGCTCCCCCGGTCGGGTAGCCCACCCCCTTGGACCAGGTCGACCCGGTGCACGCCGTCCCCGCCGTTGCCCCGTCCCTGCTTGACTACGAGCCGGCCGTGGCGCGCCAGCCGGGACGGGAAGACCCGCTCGAGGTCCTCGACCGAGCGGTAGATCTCGACGTCGGACCCCCAACCGAGGTGCCGGGTGGTGTAAAGGACCTCTTTGGTGCCCATGCGCACCACGACCTCGGGCGCCGCCGAAACGAACACCCCACGTGCTCCGAGCTCACGCAGCAACAGGTCGACATTGGCCCGGGTGGCACCGTCCTGGAGCGGGTTGACCCACACGAGCAGGCCATCGAGCGCCGTGAGCTCCGAGCGCACAGCGTCGACCCGGTCGTCGCTGAAGGGCACCGGCACGACTTCGGCGCCCAGCGCTGCGAGCTCGTCGAACAGGTCCCGGAGCCCCCGGTCTTCAGCCGGCCTCATTGCACCGCGTGGGCCCCGCCAGAGGACACCGAGCCGCACCCGTCCCCGGACTTGCCGGTCCCTCATGAACGCCAACTCCTCGCCGCCTGCACCCGCACTGGCCACTGTGACGGGGCCAAGGCTAGTGCCCCTCACCAGCGGCGTACCGCCAGCGCCATGCACGGCTCGGATGTCCCAGGCGTCCACGTGGTAAACGTGCTCAGCAACCCTCTCGGGCGCTCTGTAGGCGTCCTCAGCCTCACCCGGGTAGGCATTGCCCGTGCCCCAGCAGAACTGGACGTTGCCACGGTCCTACCTCCTGCTCCAGGTGGGAGCGCCGCTCATGCCCCGTCACCTCCGAGGAGCACCGGGCTGACCTCCACCATGCGCGACGCCCCGTCGGCCGGCACCGCAAGTTCCACCTCGAACGCCGTCCGGTCGGCACGGTGCATGGCTATGGAGTAATCGAGGGGCCGCGTCCCCGTCGTATAGGTGACACTGCGCAGGACGAGCAGGGGTGCCCCCATCTCGACCCGCAGGAGCCTGGCTTCCCGTGCCGCCGCCACCGTCGCCTCCACCCGCCGCACGCTGGAGAGGACAGGGAGGTCGTAGTCCTCCCGCAGGGCCCGGTACAGGGAGACAGGCCCGCTCAGATCCCGCGCCACGAGGCCGGGGACCATGACGCTCGGCAGGTAGGTGACCACGACGACATGCGGTTCGCCGTCCAGCGCCCTCACCCGGTCGAGTTCCACGACCGGACCGCCGGGGACCAGTCCGAGCGAGCGGCCCACGGTCTCGGTCGCGGGCACTTCCCGCAGGACCAGTACCCTGCTGCTCACGCTCTGACCCCTCAGCGCGGCTTCAGCCGTCAGCCCCCACAGCCCACTGGTCAACCCCTCGGCCGTCTTTGGCCATGAAACGAAGGTGCCCTGGCCCCGGTGGTGGTCGACGAGGCCTTCGTAGGCCAGCTCGGCGAGCGCCCGGCGCACCACCGCCCTGCGGACACCCAGCCGCTCACAGATCTCCGGCTCGTCGGGCAGGCGCGCCCCGCGCGGTAGGCCTCCCGAAAGGATCTGGTTGGTCAGCCAAGCCTTGAGCTGGTGGTGCAGCGGGGCCGGGCCGGACCGGTCGACCGGGCTCCCGAGATCCCCTGCAGGCATCGACATGGCGTGCTCAGTCTCCCGGCACCGGACGGGCCTCTCTAGGGGCTTTTGCCCCAATTGTGCAGTTACCACCAGGGGCCGGCGCGGTCGCTCCCACGGCACGATGGCGGCCGGCACCTTCTCAGCCGCTCAGCAGGCTCAGGGCAGAGCGGTGACCCGGTACAGCGCCACACCGTGGGACGGTACGCGGGCCGAGATGGTGCCCTTGGTGCGGCTGGTCCGGTGCGTCCAGAGGTTGACCACCTCGTAGCCACCGCTGCCCTTCAGGTGGAGTTCCGAGGCGCCGGCGGTGATCGTCTCGGCACCGGGCCCGGTGTCGAAGAGCCCGACCACCACGCCCCGTGCGTCCCTCTTGGCAAAGATCTGCCAATTCGTGCCCTCGGCGACCCTCGAGGCGTCGGTGGCGTCCTGGTCGACTGCGATGACCGCTTTGTTCTCGAGCAGGGCCAGGTCCGTACGGTCCAGGTGCGTGAGGTCGGTGCCCAGGATGAGGGGTGAGGACGCCAGTGACCACAGACTGAGCTGGGCCCTGCGCTCGGGGAGGCTCAGGCCGTCGTTGGCGCCGTTGCCCACCTCGATCGAGTCGTAGTCGTTGAAGGCGCCCGGCCTGCCATATGGCTGCCACGCTGCGACCTGGTCGAAGCGGAGGGCCACATTGGCCCACTCGGTGAGGGGGTAGCTGGAGCCGCCCTGCTCGCAGGAGTAGCACTCTATGTCACCGCCGGTACGCCAGCCATTGGCATAGCGGGCCCACGTGGCAGCGAAATTGATATTGAGGCTGTTCGACAGTTCGAGGTGGATGGGACGGCCCGTCTGGCGGAGCGCGCTGGACCAGGCTTTGACATCGGGTATGTCGAAGTTGGAGACGCCGTCCAGCTTCACGTAGTCGACGCCCCACGCGGCGAACTCGTCAGCCCACGAGTTTATGAAGTCCTGGGCGCCAGGCGAGCGGTAGTTGAGGCCCAGCATGGCGCCGTTGCCTCCCCCGTTGTTGGGGTCGTAACCACAGTTGTAGTTGACCTCGTAGACCGATGGGTCGGCGATCTGCCTGGCCGTGTAACCCGACGGCTTACCGTTCCCGCCCAGGACCACAGTGTCCCGCTTCACGGCCTGGGCCGAGATGCCCGGGGTCACGTAGATGCCGAACTTCAAGCCCAGGCTGTGGACGTAACGGGCCACGACTGCGATCCCGTTCTCGCCGTGCGGGCCGGGAGGGAAGTTGGCGTTGGGCACCCATCGCCCGTAGCGGTCGACCGCGGGGCCAACAGCGCTGCCCGCCCCGCCTGCGGTCGGGCAGACGTACCAGAAGTCGTCCAGGTTGACGTAGCTGTAACCGACCTTTGCCAGCCCGCTCGTCACCAGGGCGCGCGCTTCCGCTTCGACCTTGGCCGCGCTCGGCGTGCGGCGGAGGAAGCTCCAGCTGCTCCAACCCATGGCCGGGGTGAGCCCGACCCCGTTGGCCTCGGCCGCTGCGCCTGGGACGCCGGGCTGCACGAGCACGCCCGCCGGCAGCACCAACAGGGCGGCCACCAGGGCACTCACGTACTTCCTCATGGCTCACCTCCCGCTCGCCGGCTCGACCGGCTCGCCGACCTGACAGTACCAGCCAGTGCCGGGCTGCAATGCCGCACACACATGTCCCGGGTAGGACGCGCAATGGCGCCGTCGCCGCTATACCCGGCGCGCCCCCGTCGCTGGCCCGGCCAGCGGGGCGGCGGCCTTGACCGAGGCGATGAGCTCGTAGGCGGCCTTGCCCGCGGCGTCCTCGTCGCCCGCGCTGATGGCCACCGCCAGTTGCCTGTGGGCATCGCGGGTACGAGGCGCCTCGGGGAGGACCGAGGTGTGCCGGACCGACTCCTCCATCACTTCCGCCACGGCGGCGTAGAGGCGCACGAGGAGGGGGTTGCCGCTGGCGTGGACCACAGCTTCGTGGAACGCACTGTCAGCTCTGGCGTAGGCTGCCACGTCGCCCGAACCATGGGCACGGGTGCGGGCGTCCAGGCGCTGCCAGAGCACCTCCAGCGCAGTCGGGGTTGCCTGCCTCGCGGCCAGGCGGGCGCAGGCGGCTTCGATACCGGCCCTGGCGTCCAGGACGTGCTCGAGCAGGGAGGGCGGCTCATCGCGCAGCAGCACCCCGGTGATCTCGTTGGTCGCACGTACATAGGTGCCGTCACCGATGCGCGCCTCGAGCAGGCCGGTGATGCTGAGGCCCCGCAGCGCCTCACGTACGGTGGCCCGGCTGACCCCCAGCTGCCCGGCAAGCTCGTGCTCGCCCGGGATCTTCTGGCCCACGGGCCACTGCCCGGACCGGACCAGTTCCCGGAACTGCTCCGAGACCTGGGTGACCAGCGGCGCATGGCGGACAGCGCTGCGCACGACCGGGCCTCGGTGCCCCTGCCCGGGCTCCGGCCCGACCGAGGACGCGGGGTGAGGCGGGCTCCCGGGGCCGCCGGGACCGTGGGGACCGTCGCTGTGCATCGTCGCGCTCCTAACCCTGCCGGCCGTCCACCATCATGCCACGGCGAACCTCTGGTAGTGTAAATGCCTGACATCTGCATAGAAAGGGGGTCGGCCATGAGCGCCGCCCAGGTCAACCGGGCTGAGCGACGGCCCGCGCTGCCCAGGCTCGGGCTGGCCCGGCTCGGAGGGCACGGTCAGGCGTCGGCCGCCCTGGTGTTCCTGGTGGCGCTCAACCTCCGGCCGGCACTGACCGGCGTGGGCCCTCTGCTCCCCGAGCTCGGCACCGGGGCGGGCCTGGGCGAAGGGGCGCAAGGCCTCCTGGGGGCGTTGCCCCTCCTGGCGTTCGGGCTGGTCTCTCCGCTTGTCCACCGTCTCTCGCGCCGCCTCGGCATGGAACGGGCGGTGCTCGCGGCCCTGCTGGCCCTCGTGGTGGGCGTGGTGGTCAGGTCCTACACCGGCCTACCGGGGCTGTGGTTGGGCACCGTGCTGGCCGGGTGCGCGGTCGCTGTCGGCAACGTGCTCGTGCCCACCATCGTCAAGCGCGACTACGCGGGGCACATCTCAGCAGCTACGGGTGCCTACTCGGCCTGCATCACCGTCGGGGCGTCGGCAGCCTCTGCTCTCGCTGTCCCGATGTCCTCGGCGACGGGCTGGCGCGCTGCGCTCGCCTGGTGGGCGGTACCTGCGCTGAGCGTCGCCGTCGTGTGGTCCTGGCGGGCACTTGCAGCGCGGCCCCCGGCCCACCCCTCACCCCTCCACGACCGGGCACCGTCAATGGTGTGGCGGGAGCCGACGGCTTGGCTCCTGACCGCCTTCATGGGCCTACAGTCCACGACCTTCTACGTAATGGTGACCTGGCTACCCACGATCGAAGCAAGTGCGGGCACGGGCGCCAGGCAGGCAGGCCTCGGCCTGTTCGCCTACCAGCTGGTCGGGGCAGCCTCCGGGCTCGCAGTCACCAGGCTCATGCGCCGACCGGAGGACCTGGTCGTCGCCACTGTCGCCGCCAGCGTGCCCATGCTGGCCGGAGTCCTCGGACTGCTCGTCGCTCCGGCGCTCAGCCTGGTGTGGGCCGTCGTCGCCGGGCTGGGCAGCGGGGCCTCACTCGTCGTCGCGCTGTCCATGGTCAACATCCACGGCCGCACCCACCAGGAGACGGCACAGCTGTCAGGCATGGCCCAGTCCCTCGGGTACCTCCTCGCCGCCACCGGCCCGGTGGTCGCCGGCTACCTGGCCCAGCAGACCGGCTCCTGGGCCCCGGCCCTTATGTTCATGGCCGGGCTCGCCGCCGCTCAACTGCTCGTCGCCTTCCCGGCCGGCCGCGCCCGCGGCCTACAAGGGGCCTCGTGACCCCGGCGGTCTCGGCCCAGTACGTGCACGTGCTGCGAGCACGCCCGCCCGGTACCGCGCCCGTAGCCCGCATCTTGGCGCTAGCCTGATGGTCGAGGTTGGGGAGTAGCCCCTCGCCGGGAGGTCGACATGCTGGCGCCGTTGGCGCCCGGTCCCCGGGCCCGTAGGTACGGGTGGGCGAGACCACCCGCGTCGGTCCACCAATTGTGGCCGGGCGGTGGTCGCGTGCCGCCCCCGGCAGAAAGCAGCCAGCACCTGCCGTGTCGGCCCACATCGTCCTTGTCTGCTTCCCCGTCGTCTTCGTCGGCGAACTGCCGGACAAGACCATGTTCGCCAGCCTGGTCATGGCCACCCGGGGCCGCCCCCTACAGGTCTGGCTCGGTGCCGCACTGGCCTTCGTCGCCCACGTTGCCATCGCAGTCACCGTCGGGGTGGCGGTGTTCTCCCTGATGTCGCACCGGACCGTCGACGCGGTCACCGCCGCAGCGTTCGTCGCCGGTGGCGTCTACGCCTGGAAGACGTCGCGCTCCGCCGGGGGCGAGGTGCTCAGGCCGGTCCCCACCCGTCGGGGCGTGGTCCTGAGCGCCTTCCTGGTCGTCTTCGTCGCCGAGTGGGGAGACCTCACCCAGGTCCTGACGGCCGACCTGGCTGCCCGGTACGGCTCCGTCACCTCGGTCGCCCTCGGTTCGCTGGCCGCGCTGTGGTCAGTGGCGGCCATCGCAGTCACCAGCGGGAGCACTCTGCTGCGCTTGGTCAGCGTCCGCCGCGTGCGTCAGTTCACCACCGTCGTCCTGCTCGTACTGGCCGCTTACAGCGCCTGGGCGGCAGCGCACTGAGGGGCGCCGAGGGCTCTCCAGCACCTACTGCGGTGCGTCCTCCCCCACCAGCCCGTCGATCTGCTCCCGGAGCAGGTCGGCATGGCCGGTGTGGCGGGCGTACTCCTCGATCAGGTCCACGAGCACCCGCCGCAGGTTCGGCCTCTCCGACCAGTCCCACAGCGCCAGGGGACGGTCCAGGCCACCGTCGGCAAGGGCCTCCGCCACTGCCACTTGTGAACGCCCCACCGCCTCGAGCCACAGCGACGTGAGCGCCTCGGGCGTGTCCCCGGCCGCGGAGCTCCACGGCCAGTCTGCGTCCTCAGCCATCGGCGCCCATACGGCCGGGTAGTCGCGGCCGTGCAACTGGTGGGTGAGGTAGTGGTCCTCCACCAGGGCGAGGTGCTTCACCAGGCCGCCCAGGGTCATGGTGGAGGGCCCCAGGGTACGGCGCATCGCCTCTGCTCCCAGCCCACCGGTCTTCCAGGCGAAGGTGCGGCGGTTGCGGTGGAGGGCGCCCAAGAGCGCCTCGACCTCGTCCGGTGCAGCCGGGAAGGGACGGTAGGACAGCTCCACAGGCCCGCTCATGGGACGAACATAGCCACAGCGGGGCTCGGTCGCGGCGCGGGCGCGACGGCTCCTCGTCAGGGCGCGCCGGCGGCGGCCTGGCCGGCTCCCGGTACCGCTAGACCCGCTGGCGCCAGCGAGCGAAGACGTCCTCGATCTCGGGCTGCCCCTTGCGCGGGTAGAGGATGTAGAGACGGTCGCCCGCCCGGACCACGGTGGGCCCTCGCGGGGGGATGGTCTGGGACTCCCTGGCGATGACCGCCACCAGAGCGTGCTGAGGCAGCCCCAGTTCGCTGACAGCGGAACCGGCGATGGCGTGGTCCCCGGCCACATCGAACTCGACCAGGGCAAGAGGCCCCAGGGCGTCGACCTCGAGCGGCGGGTTGGTGACGACCGGGCGAGGGTCGACGAGGCGCAGCCTGCGAGCCAGGTGCTCGAGCGTCGTGCCCTGGAACAGGGTAGAGGTCACCACGACGAAGAAGACGGCGTTGAAGATGGTCCCTCCCTGGCGCAGGCCCGAGGAGAGCACCAGGGTGGCGAGCACGATGGGAGCGGCACCCCGCAACCCCGCCCAGCCCAACAAGGCCCGCTCGCGCGCTGTGAAGGCGCTCAGCGCCGTGGAGATCCACACAGCCAGCGGCCGGACGACCACCACCAGCAGGGCGGCCAGGGCCAGGCCGGCACCGGCTACGGCCCCGAGCTCATGAGGGGACACGAGCAGGCCGAGCACCACGAACAGGGTGACCTGGGCCAGGAACGCCAGGCCCTGGTGGAAGGCCACGATCTGGCCCCGGTAACGCGAAGGGGTACTGCCAACGGCAAGCCCCACAAGGTAGACGGAGAGGAAGCCGCTACCCCCCATCACGTCTGCCGTCCCAAAGGCCAGTGCGGCGACGGCAACCGATGACACCGGGGCGAACACACCTATCGAGCGCGGTAAGCGGGCGAAGAGCCAGGCGGCCAGGGCAGCGAAGGCGACGCCTGCGAGCAGGCCCACGCCGAGCTGGCGGGCGACCTCGGCCACAAGGGCGGCGGGGCCGGAGCCCGGTTTGCCGGTCCAGGCGAGCAGGCCGAGCGTGAGGGCGATGGCAGTCGGGTCGTTCAGCCCGGTCTCGGCCTCCAGTGCCCGGGCCAGACGGCGGCGGATGTCGGTGTAACGCAGTGTGGCGAACACCGCGGCAGCGTCCGTGGACGACACAACAGCGCCCAGGAGGACCGACTGGGGCCACGGGAGGTGGAAAAGGACATGGGCTGCCGGTGCGGTGAGCAGAGCGGTCGCCACCACCCCGACGGTGCTCAGCAGAGCGGCAGGCCCGACGACCCGCCGCAGCCTGCGCCACGAGGTGGACAGACCACCCTCGTACAGGATGGCGCCCAAGCCCACGGTACCGACGGTACGAGCGAGGCCCACGTCGGTGAAGGAGATCCCGCCCGGGCCGTCGGGACCGAGCAACATCCCCAGCCCGAGGAAGACGACCAGTGCGGGGATGCCAACCCGAGCCGCTGCCAGAGCCAACAGGACACTGCCGGCCAGGACCCCGCCGACCAGCAGGAGGAGCACTCCGACGTCCACACCCTCATCTTCTCTCCGTTGCAGCGCAACGGGCTGCACGGCGCGAACGGAAAAGTACGAAAGCTCCCATCGTTGTGGGCACCGGGGAACGTTTCGACCTACCTACGGCGCTACGCTCGGCAAGCCTAACAGCTGGGCTGGAACACCTTGAAGAAGGGAACGCGGCATGTTTTCTCTGCTCCGCCGTCCGGCACGCGTGGTCGCGGCGCTCGGTCTCGGCGCCGCTGTTGTAGCAGGCTCCACCACAGTTGCCATCGCCGCCGGCTCGAGCCCGTCCACGTCACAGGTGCTCACCGCCTGCGCCGGGCGCGCCGGTTGGCTGCGGCTTGTCACGTCCGGCGCTCACTGCCGCCGGGGCGAGACGGCCGTGCAGTGGGATGTCCAGGGGCCCGTCGGCGCAACGGGGCCGACAGGCCCTGCCGGCCCAACGGGCGCTACCGGCCCAGCAGGCCCGCCGGGCGCGTCTGCGCCTTCGAACGTGCCGGGCCAACAGGTCGTGGGCCAGCTCACCGTCACCCCGGCCTCCGGCACACTGACTTCCACGGCGACCGACCTCTACTCGTTCACCAACGAGCTGGACCAGCCGGTCAGCATCAGCTCCCAGAGCGGCGGCACCGGGGCCGGCAAGGGCAGGCTCACCACCCCTGGTGCCACCATGACGGTCCCCGTCGGGCCGCTGCTCACGGAGCTCATGACCTACGAGGCGACCGGGAAGCACTACCGCACGGCCACGGTGCAGCTGTACAAACCGGGGACGACCACCGTCGTCGGCACGTACGAGATGTACGCCGTCGTCGTCACGAGCATCGTCATGAGCAACGACGGTTCCGCCACCTCGTCGCCCCACGCCACGGTCACCGTTGATTACGAGGGCTTCACGGCCACCGTACCCCCGAGCAGCCCCGGGGGGGTTGCCTCAACGGCGCAGTGGAACCTCGTCTACAACAACACTGACGTGAGCAACCTCTAGACAGGGGCACCGGAACACCGGCCGGTCGAGCCGACATCGTCGGCCGGCCGGCCACTACGTGCCGTGGGGCCCTGCCACGAGCGGGCCAATGGCCGTGGTCGAAGAGGCCCGGCCGTCCCCTGTCTGGTGTCGAACGGCCCTACTGGCGGACCGGGACCGCGCCCACAATTGGGCCATGGGGGTACCAGCGCCATCGGGCACGCACCAGCCCGAAAGGCACCGCGGCGACCGGAGCGCGTGGCTGAGAGCTGCCGTGCTCGGGGCCGACGACGGGATCGTCTCCACCGCCAGCCTCATGCTCGGGGTGGCTGCCGCCCACGCCAGCCGGTCGGGCATCCTCACCGCCGGGCTGGCAGGCATGGTCGCCGGTGCGATGGCCATGGCCGCCGGTGAGTACGTGTCGGTGTCCTCGCAACGCGACAGCGAGCAGGCCGACCTGGCCCGTGAGCGAGGTGAGCTGGCCGCCGCACCCGCCGCCGAGCTCGAGGAGCTGGCCCACCTGTACATCGCCCGGGGAGTCGAGCCGGCCCTGGCCCGGCAGGTAGCCGAACAGCTCAGTGCCCATGACGCCCTGGCCGCCCACGCCCGCGAGGAGCTGGGCCTGGCCCAGGAACGGACGGCCCGCCCGCTCCAGGCAGCGGCGGCGTCCGCGGCCGCCTTCACGGCCGGAGCGGTACTTCCGGTACTGGCCCTGGTCGCGGCCTCCCGGTCGGCCCAATCTTTGGTCATAGCACTGGTGGCCGTTGTGGGCCTGGCGGTGCTCGGCTGGGCCGGCGCCCTGGCAGGCGGGGCCAGGTGGGCGCGCCCCGTGTCCCGGGTAGTGGTCGGCGGTTCGCTGGCAATGGTGCTCACCGTGTTGGTCGGGCACCTGTCCCACACCGCTGGGGCCTGAACCGGGGCCGTCTCCTGCACGGACCGCCAGGTACCGGTGCCCACCAAGGCGCCCGCCCCTGGGGGACGAGCCGTCGGTCCCCCGGGACGGTGCAGGCCCCGTGGCGAGGTGGCGCACCTGCGGTGAGGACCACCTGGACCGGGGATCTTTCCACTTCGCCTTCAGGGGCGCTTGACGCTGACGCCACGCGGTAGCGGTCTCCTGGCACTGTCGAGCCGACAAGAGCTTGTCGACCACGAGGAGGTGATCACTATGCGCAGAGCAAGGACCGGCAGGCGACTGCGGTTCACGGCACTCGGTGCCGGGGCTGTCATGGTTGCCCTCCTGGCGCCCGGAGGCAGTGCGGCGGCCCAGGGCACCGTGGCACCGGCGCCGGGCAGCAACCTGAGCCAGCAGACCATGGGCAACCTGCTCGCAGCACTGAACGGCGAGTCCTACGCATACGCCAAGTACGACGCTTACCGGCAGGTGGCCACCAGCCCCCTTGCCGCACTGTGGGGCCGTACGGCTGACATGGAACTGCGTCAGCACTTCGCCCACTTTGCAGGCGCCTACAGGCTCGCCGGGACGGACAAGGCCAACTTGACAGCCGCCGTGGCGGGCGAGGCCTATGAGACCACTGACATGTACCCGACCTTCGCCCGGGAGGCGGCAGCGGCAGGCGACCAGGCGGCATCGCGGCTCTTCGGGGAGCTCGCGGCTGACGAGGCCCACCACCGTGCCCTGTTCGCCCAGGCCCTCACCGCCACCAACGGCGGTGGCGGCACCGTGCCGGCCCCGCCCAGCGTGGAGCCGGTGAAGGTTGTGGTCAACGTCGCGACGGTGAAGCCTCATACCCTGCAGAACCTGCTGACGGCCATGCACGGTGAAGCCTTCGCTCATGCGAAGTACCTGACCTATGCCCAGGCCGCCCGGACACACGGCGCACTGAAGTTGTCCCAGCTCTTTGCCGGGACAGCCAAGGTCGAGCTACGTGAGCACTTTGCCACCGAGGCGAACCTGGCCGGCCTGGCTGGTGGGGCCCGAGCCAACCTGCTGGTGGCGATCGGCGGGGAGACCGACGAGGCCAAGGTCGTCTACCCGGACGCGGCGCAACAGGCCTACCTCGCCAATGAAACCGTTGTGGGCAACCTGTTCCGCCAGACCGCCCACGACGAGGCACGGCACGCAGCGAGCTTTGCCAGTGCCCTGCGGCACCTCACGCTGCCCGATGGTACGGCTGTCCAGCTCTCCCAGAGCCCCTACCGCCACAGGAGCGGCCCAATGGACGGGACCGGCCCGCTGGCGAGGCCGGCGCTGGACGGTACCGGTAACCGGTGGGGTTGGGGTCTTTAGGCCAAGCCGAGGCAAACCGGGCAGCCCGGTGGCCTACGCCCCCGGGCTGCCCATTTGCGCGTCCCCGTTATCCTCGCGACATGCGTTGCTTATTGTGACAAGTCCCGGCAGCTTGTGCCGTAGGAGGTGCTCCCCGTGCCGAGCCCGGGTACGGCCGGTGGCGGGCGATGCCGTGCAGCGCGTAATGGGCTAATGCCTGCTATTTGGTCTGCGCCCCGCAAATACGGCAGTTGGGCCGGCCGCGCTCAACCCCGGCGGCAGCGTGCCCGATCCTTCAGCCAATGGCTCGCCCGAGGAGGGGACGCGACGGGGAGGACCTCCCCCGCCTGACGGCCGCTCTGGGGCGCATGCCCGACCTGGCCGTGGTCATCGTGGACCGGGCGCTCGAGGTGCAGGCGGCTTCGGCCGGTGCCCGCCAACTGCTAGGGGCGGCTCACGGTTCGTTGCCGTCCCTGGTCGACCCCGAGTACGCCACGATCGTGGCGTCACTCGTTGACCGGGCCGTGCGCGCAGAGGGGCAGGCGGTGGAGGCGGTATGCGCCGTACCAGCGGAGGGCGGCGTCCTCCGCCACCTGGACCTGGTCGCGCGTGACCTGACCCGGGACCCGGCCGTCTCCGGCGTAGCCGTCAGCTTCCACGACGTCACCGGCTGGGCACAGCGTGAGACGACCTACCGGGCCGTTCTCCACCAGGACCCTCTCACCGGGCTGGGCAACCGCCACAACCTCCTCGAACGCCTGGCCCAGGCGGTGCGCACCTCGGCCCCGACCGGCCCCAGGGCTGCCATCCTCATGGCCGACATCGACTCGTTCAAATCGGTCAACGACCGCCGTGGGCACCAAGAGGGTGACCGCCTTCTCCAGGTGGTCGCCGACAGGCTGGTTGAGGTCGTGGGCGAGCACGGCTCGGTCTACAGAGTGGGCGGTGACGAGTTCGCAGCGCTGCTCGACAAAGCGAGCGAGCAACAAGCGACGCTGGTGGCCAGGGCGGCCATCGCCGCCACAAGCCTGCCCCTGGGCCCGGTCGGCCCGGCCGGCGAGGCGCCGCCCGAGACCGCCGGGGGCGACCCGGCCGAGGTCTCCGTCACCATCGGCATTGCCATGTTCGACCCCGCCAGGCGGGCCGGCGTGCCACCGATAGACACTGCCAACGGGATGCTGAGAGACGCCTATACCGCCATGTACCGCGGCAAGGCTGCAGGCAGGAAGCGGACCGAGCTCTTCCGGCCCGAACTGAAGGACTGGGCGCTGGTCCGTAAGGCCAGCACCGAGGCCCTGGCGGACCAGGTGCAGCAGCTCATCGACGAGAACCGGGCGCTCGCCGAAGCCGCCAGTATCGACTACCGCACCGGGCTCGCCAATACGGCCACCTTCGACGCCGACCTCGAGAGGCTCCACGGCCGTCTGGCCGGCGCCGGCGAGCGGTACTCGATCCTGCTCGTCGACATAGACCGCTTCCACGACTACAACAGCGCCTACGGTTACCTCCAGGGCAACGACGCCCTGTCCCGTGTCGCCGCCACGCTGTCCTCGGCCCTACGCCAGGGCGACCGGGCTTACCGTTACGGCGGTGAGGAGTTCGCTGCACTGCTGCCAGGTGCCCGCCTGTACGGGGCAGCGGCAGTGGCCGAACGTACCCGCGAGGCAGTGGAAGCCCTCCGCATGCCACACCCGACCAATCCGGGCGGCCTGGTCACGGTGACGATCGGCGCGTTGGAGGCCCTACCCCGGCACGCCGCGGCGACCGAGGTCTTCGATGCCGTCAACGCACTGCTCCTGAAGGGCAAGGACGCAGGCCGCAACCGGGTCGTGACGCCACGGAGCCTATCTCCGGACAGCTCCCGCTGACGCGGACCGGTCGCCCCGCGGACGCCCTCGACCGCCGAAGCGCTCCACCCGTCGGCCCGGGCCGGCTGCCGACGGCCGGCTCCGCACCCGGCCCCCTCACCGCCTGCGGTAGAGCCTGCGCCTGAAACGGACCTCGGCGCGGCGCACCGGGTGCCGCACGCCCCACCACCGCCAACGGGCCCTCCTCAGCCTGGGAGGGGCGAACATGCGCCAAAAGAACCCCATGGCACGCAAACTACCCCGCACCAGGGACCGCGACGTGCGGGCGACGGCTGACCACGCCCGCCACGGGCCGGCTCTGCTCGCCGTGCGCAGCAGAGCGGTTACCGCCACGCCGTTGGCCGCGGCGGCAACCGCCCGAGGTTGACCAGCGGTGGTGCCCTGGAGGCGAACGGAGGGAAGGAGCCCCGCTGCCCGGCGCCGGCCGCCAATGCACCGATCGGCCGGGCATGGCGCCGGTTGAGCCATTGGCGCCGGCAGTCACTGTCGGCACCAACCTGGCGCCCGACTGCACATAGGGCTCCTCACTGATCGTGGCGAGGCGGCACCATGGGCTCACCAGGGCCCACGACCGAGCCATCGTCCGGGCCAGGCTCGCCTTCGCCGGCGTAGGTGGCCTCCTCGGCAAAGACCCTGAACTGGTCGAAGTCGGTAAACTCCCAGCCCGGGTACGCCCACGCTGCGTCCTGGAGTGCCGCCGGGCGCACAAGCCAGTCGCCCAAACCGCTGTGCCAGGTCAGCACACCGCCCTGGCTGAGCACGGGTGGCGTCGGGGCAGCCACGTAACGGAAGCGCTCGGTGCCGCTGTCGGCCCAGCTCACGATGGGGGCGTCGTCGTCCGTGTCAGGGCCGTAGGTCAGCCGCGTGCCCAGGCAGCCGTACTCGTCCGGGCCCTCTACGACAAAGATCGTGCCGACGAACGGCCGGAACCTCACGAACCTGTCCCGTGCTCATTATGCGCACAGCCGGGTCCGGGACGGTGGTGTTGCCCGAGCCCGGCGGCGGTGCGTCAGAGCACCTTCGAGATGAAGGACCGCGTGCGCTCGCTCTTCGGCTTGCGCAGCACCTCACCCGGGGGGCCCGACTCCACGATCACCCCACCGTCCATGAAGGCGACCCTGTTGGCCACCTCCCGTGCGAACCCGATCTCGTGGGTCACCACGACCATCGTCATGCCCGAGCGCGCCAGGTCCCGCATCACCTCCAGGACCTCCCCGACCAGTTCCGGGTCCAGGGCGCTGGTCGGTTCGTCGAACAGCATCAACGAAGGGCTCATCGCGAGCGCCCGGGCGATCGCCACCCTCTGCTGCTGGCCTCCCGACAGCTCCGACGGGTAGGCATCCGCCCTCTCCCCCAGCCCAACGCGCTCCAACAGCGCCCGTGAACGGTCTCGGGTCTCCGGCCGGGCCTGCTTCCTCACCAGCACCGGTGCCAAGGACACATTGTCCAGCGCGGTCATATGGGGGAAGAGGTTGAACTGCTGGAACACCATCCCGATCTCAGACCTCTTGCGGGCCACCTCTCTCTCCTTGAGCTCCTGCAAGCGCCCGTCCTTGCGGCGGTAACCAACAAGCTCACCGTCCACCCACAGTCGACCCGAATCGATCCTCTCCAGGTGGTTGACGCAACGCAGGAACGTCGATTTGCCCGAGCCCGACGGGCCCAGCAGGCACACCACCTCGCCCCTGGCCACGTCCAGGTCCACCCCCCTCAGCACCTCCCGGTGCCCGAACGCCTTGTACACGCGCTCAGCTCGCACCATGACGGTGCTCACACCAGTCCCCCGCTACCGGTCAGCTGCGGACGGACGTGGCCCTGGCCCACCGACCTCCGCAGCACCTTCCACGGGCTGGACGCGCCCGTAGCCCCCCCTCCCCGGGCAAAATGGCGCTCGATGTAGTACTGGCCGATGCTGAGCACCGTCGTCAGCACCAGGTACCACACCACAGCCACCAGCAGCAGCGGCACCTGCTCAAAAGTCCTGGAGTACACGATCTGCACCGAGTACAGCAGCTCCGTCACCGCGATGACACTGGCCAGGGAGCTGGTCTTGAGCATCGAGATCATCTCGTTGCCCGTCGGCGGCACGATGACCCGCATCGCCTGCGGAAGGACCACCCGCCGCAGGCTCTGCAGCCGGGTGAGCCCGAGCGCCAGAGCGGCTTCCGTCTGGCCACTCCCGACCGACAACAACCCCGCTCGCACGATCTCGGCCATGTAGGCCGCCTCGTTGAGACCGAGCCCCAGGACCGCAGCGGTGAAGGGTGAGATCAGCTGGTTGGCATCACCGTGGAGCAGCTCCGGACCGAACGGCACGCCGATGGACAACTGGGGGTACAAAGCTGACACGAAGTTCCAGAACAGGATCTGCACAATGACGGGCGTACCGCGGAACACCCACACATAGGTCCAGCTGGCAGACGACACCAATGGGCTCGGTGACAGCCTCATCACTGCAAGCAGAGTGCCGAGCATTGCCCCGACCGCCATAGACACCACAGTGAGCTGGACGGTCACCCACAGTGCTCCCAGGGTGGTAGCGGTGGTGAAATTGGCCCACATCACGTCCCACTGGTAGCGCGGGTTGGAGACCAGCGTGTTCACCAGCATCGCACCCACTACGGCCAGCGCGCCCACCCCGACCCAGCGGCCCACGTGCCGTACGGGCCGGTAGGCCAGCGGCTCCAGGTGAGCCGCTGGCGCCACTAGCTCGCCCTCGTGGACCTCAGCTCTCGGCTCCGTTGACAACGGGGCCGGTAATGGCTCCATTCGCCACACCCCATTTCGCCAGGATGCTGTGGTACTGTCCGCTGCTCATCAAGTGCTCGAGCGCTGCGAGCACCGCCTGGTCCAACTTACTGTTCTTGCCAATGGCTATCCCGTAGGGAGCGGCGCCATAAGTCGGCCCTACCACCTCGAGAGCGCCCTTCGACTGCTTCGCCTGGTAGTAGGCGAGCGGCGAGTCAGCCATGGCGACGTCAGCCCGGCCCGACATAAGGGCCAGGTTCGCACTGCCCTGGTCCGGGAATATCTCGACTGTTACCGGCTTCTCGCCCGCGGCGGTGCACTTCGCCGACTGGGCTTGGGCGTCTTCGGCCTGAGTGGTGCCCTTCTCGATGGCGACACGCAGACCGCACAAGCTGGAGAGCCCGGTTACCGGGGGGCCTCCGTGCGCCTTCTCGAAGAACGCCGTGCCGGCCTTGAAGTAGGTCACGAAGTCAACTGTCTTCTCCCGCTGCCTCGTATCGGTGAACGAGGAGATGCCGAGGTCGTACTTCCCCGACGCCAAACCGGGGAGGATGCTGTCGAAGCTGGCGTTCACGACGTCGACCTTGAGGCCCATGGCCCCACCCAGGGCGCGGGCCAGGTCGGCGTCCATGCCGATGATCGTCTTACCGTCCTTGGCAAAGAACTCGTTGGGGGCGTAACTTGCATCCTCTGCGACGGTCAGGGACCCCTTGCTCAGGTACTTCTGGGGGACCTTCCCTGCCACGGAGGCCACAGCGGTTGACTTTGGCGACTTAGGGCTCGCACTGCCACTTGCACCACATGCAGCGAGCAGTAGCGACCCGGCCAGAGCACCCGCCATCAGCCACTTCCTTGGGGGCTGGGCTTGCATTGGTTCTCCAATGGTCGTGCGGTGAGGCTGTACCGCGCCATGCTGCGGGCCACCCCGCAAGAGCCGCAGAGCCGAACGACCTACCGGACAGGGACCTTGGTACCCCCACCGGCAGGCGCGGCCGGGGTGCGCCTGCGAGCCCGGCGGGCCATGAACACAAATGGCACCGCGAGCACCGAGACCATGACCAATAACAGGATGGCCACATCCGGGACGGGTAGGCCGAACAAACCCGTCGGGACCGCACCGGCAGTCGATGTTCTTTCGGTGAAGGCGGACACCAGGTCGGGCGTGGCGTTACGCAACTGCGCGCTCCGGCTGCCCAGGAGCCCGGCCAGGAGCCCGAGGCCGACCAGTTCCGCCACTCCGTTCGCCTGGTACACGAGCGAGCTGATAGCAGCCCGGTGTTCCGACGGTATGTCCTCCTGCAACCGCGCCATGGCCACCGGGTCCCACATGCGGTCGACGAACCCCAAAGCAACCCAGAGCATGATAATGACAGCCGACGACCTCCAGAACAGCAGCACGGTCACGGCGGCACCACATGCCAATAGTGACCGAGCAAGCAGTTGCTCGGCACCGACCCGCCTCACGATCACCAGCGCGAGCAGCGGCGCCGCCACCCCGAACAGGTCCTCCACAACGGTCACCGGCCCCAGGGCGCGCGCATCTATCCCCGTTGTTATGAGGGCGATCGGGAACGCTTCGTCGGCACCCGCTCCCGAGAGGTTGGCTATGAACACGGCCAGCGTCAGGTACAGCACCGACCTGGCACGGACCACGGTCTTTACCACCTCCCACATGCGGCGCAGGAACGCCTCGTCCTCGTCCTGCGCGTCATCCGGGCGTTCTTCGTGGATCCCGGCGGCGACAGCTACCGACAGAAGGAAGCCCGCGGCTGTCACGTACCACAGCGAGTCGAGCAATAACCTGTCCACCCGCACGCCGAGGAGGAGGATGAGCGCTATGGTGCCGGCGACCACACCACCGATAGAGTCCACTGCGTAGGTGCGGGCGAAGAACGGCTCCACCAGGTCGCTCCTTCCCGCACTCCGGAGGTTGTCCACCACCCATGCCTCCTGCGCTCCCATCATCAATGTCTCGCCGAGACCTGTCACCGCGAACGCACCGCAGATGGCCAGCAACTGGGTGGTGCCGTCCAGACGCGAGGCCCACGGGACCACGGCGTAGGTCACCGATGTCAGGCCACCACCGACCACGACCGACGCCTTCCGGCCCCAGCGGTCGGCCACCATCCCCGTCGGCAACTGCATCACGAGGGACGTCCCGCTCATCACCATCAGAGGCAGTACGGCCCATTCGGGACGGTCCATAACCAGGTACAAGTAGGCGAACTCGAAGGGGTAGATCAGGTAGAGGGCACGGGACAGGCCGTCCGACAGGTAGAACCTGGTCACCAAACGTCGTTCCTCTTCGCTCGGCCAGACGACGTTGACGCTCATCCCTGCGGCCCGCCCGCTGCGTCCGTACCACCGGCACGCGGCTGGTCCTCACCGCGCCCGGGCACGGCTAGCGGCACCCCAGGCCCGGCGCCAAGAGAGGGAGCGTTCAGCAAGTTCATTTTCAGACCTTCAGGGGTCAGTGGGCTGAAACTCACCCTTTCGGCTCACCGTAGGGCGGTGCAAGCTCCCCGTGCCAGGGCCAACGTCACCGCGGGATATGGCTATTGACCCTGCTCCGAGTGCCCCGTCGCCCCTACCGTCGAGTGATGCGCTCAGCCTCGGTCCGCCATTCCCGGGCTCGCCACCCTGACCAGGCCGCGATAGAGACGCCGGCGTACGTTTACGACGAAGCGATGATCCGGGAGCAATTACAGAGCGCGCGGCGGGCGCTGGGCCCGAGCGGCGGGCGCATCCTGCTCGCCATGAAGGCGTTCTCGTTCGTCCCCGGCCTGCGTTCCGCCGTCCCCTGGCTCGATGGCCTCCACGCCAGCTCTGCCTTCGAGGCACGCCTGGCCCGCCGGGTCTTCCCCGCCGGCATCGTCCACACCACATCTCCGGGTATGAGACCGGTGGACGTCCCCGAGGTCGCAAACTACAGCGACCGCCTGAGCTTCAACTCGCTCACACAGTGGGAGCGCTTCCGCAACGATGTCACCGGCAGGACCAGCCCGGGTATAAGGGTCAACCCGGGCCTGTCCTTTGTGGAAGACGAACGTTACGACCCGTCGTCCCGGCATTCCAAGCTGGGCGTCCCCATAGATGACCTCTCGGCCATGCTCACCCGCTCCCCTGGTGCACTGCAGGGGATCGAGGGGCTGCTCGTCCACAACAATTGCGAGTCCACCGACTTCCGCCAGTTGCTCCGTGTCGTGGAGCTCCTCGTCGACCGCCTCGGCCCATGGCTCGGCACACTGAAGTGGGTGAACCTCGGAGGTGGGTACCTCTTCAGCGAGGCAATGGACGTCGCTCCGCTGCGTGCCGCCGTCGACCTCCTGACCGGCCGCTACGACCTCGAAGTGCTCTTCGAGCCGGGCACGGCGATCGTCTACCGGGCGGGCTCCATCATCTCGACAGTGGTCGACCTGTTCGAAAGCGGGGGCGAGCAGGTGGCCGTGCTCGACACGTCGGTGGCCCACGCGCCCGAGGTGCTGGAGTTCCAGTTCGTACCCGATGTCGACGGCGGCGGGCCAGGCTGTCATCCCTACATCCTTGCGGGCGCCAGCTGCCTCGCCAGCGACACCTTCGGGCGTCATTGTCTCGCCGAGCAGCTGGAGGTCGGGTCCCGGGTGACCATAACGGAGGTCGGAGCCTACTCACTGGTCAAGGCATCGTGGTTCAACGGCATCGCCTTGCCTACTGTCTACAGCCGCGCCCCCGACGGCACCCTCACCCGCCACAAGCGGTTCACGTTCGAGGACTTTCTCGACTTCAGCGGAGGTTCTGATGAGGATAGCCGAAATTAGCGTGCGCATCCCCGCTCCCAGGAGCGGCGCCCCGTGGGAGGAGGTACGCAGCTCCCTCATGTCGCAACTGCCCGGCCGGGCCTGGCCCATCCGCTTCGCCGTGGTTGCCTCGACCCGGGAGGTCTGGGAGTGCGAGGTCGGGGTCATCGAGGACATAGGCACCGCACGCGGTGGCGCGATCCAGCCCATTTTTGACCTGCGCCGGCGTACCGCCGAAGACACGAGGCAGTTCACCGCGGTCCTCCTGGTGCCGACAGGTATCGGCTCCGAGATCGGTGGCCACGCCGGGGACGCCATGCCAGTTGCGGCACTGGCAGCGACCGTCGCCGACACCCTGGTCCTTCACCCGAACGTCGTAAACGGCTCTGACATCATGGAACTGCCGGCCAACGCTCTCTACGTCGAAGGGAGCGTCGTTTCGCGGCTCCTGGCCGGCACCGTCGCGCTCAGGCCGGTGAGGAGCAACCGCGTCCTGACGGTCATCGATGACCACGAGATGCGCCGCTATACCGACGACGCCATCAACACGGTGAGCGCCGCAAGGGTCTCCTTCGGCATGGACGCCTCGGACGTCTACCCGCTCCACCCCCGGGTGCGCCTCACTTCGCGCTATACCAAGTCAGGCCGCGCGGTAGGTGAGGTCAGTGAGCTGGACGGGCTCCTGCAGTTGCTGGACCTGCACCGCGGCGAGTACGACGCGGTGGCGCTGTCCACGCAGATCAGCGTGCCGTTCAACTTCCATCTCGACTATTACACCGCCCAGGGTTCGATGGTGAACCCATGGGGTGGGGTGGAGGCAATACTCACGCATGCCCTCTCCAGTCTCTACGACGTCCCGACCGCTCATGCGCCGATGCTCGAGTCACCTGATGTGGAGAACATCGATGTCGGGGTGGTCGACCCCAGGATGGCGGCCGAGGCCATCTCGACCTCGTTCTTCACCTGCGTAATGAAGGGCCTGCACCGTAGCCCGGCCGTCGTACGTCTCCACGGCACCCCCCCGGAGGGCACCGTCGCAGCTGAGCAGGTCTCGTGCCTCATCATCCCGGACAAGGTGATCGGCCTCCCGGTGCTCGCCGCGCTCGAGCAGGGCATACCGGTGATCGCAGTGCGCGAGAACGAGAACATCCTCGACAACGACCTGGCCCAGCTCCCGTGGCACCACAACCAGCTCTTCGTGGTGGACAACTACTGGGAGGCCATCGGCGTCATGGCAGCACTTCGTGCCGGTATCGAGCCGGGCATTGTGCGGCGGCCCATCCCGCCGACCCGCGAGATCGCTCCGGCCGCACGGGCGAGGCAGGCAGCTGCCGCCGCGGCCGGCCACACTGGCGCTCATGACGGGCAGGTACGGACGCAGAGCTGATCAGGGAGCAGTGCCCCGAGCGCCCACGCCCGTCCCGACAAGCGTTGCTGCACCTACCGCCCTGTAGCGGCCTGGGCCTGGTGCCGACTTGGGGCGGCACTACGAACAGTGGTACTTCTCCACGTCCAGTTCCACCGAGGAGCCTCTGGCGACCCGCGTGCCTGCCGCCGGGTGCTGCGAGCACACCGTCCAGTCCGCGGGCAGGACTATGCCGAAGATCCCACCGCCAACGGCCTTGTAAGCGAGGCCCAGGGCCCCAAGCTGTGCCTCCGCCCGGTCGAGCTCCACGTTCACGAGGTTGGGGACCGTCACCCGGGCGGACGGCGGGCGCACGCCCGGGGTGGCCAGTGCCGACTTCAGCTCCGCCAGGTCGGCCGCCTGTCTCGACACCGCGACATCGAAGGCTGAACGCCACGCGGCTGTGGCCTTGTAGTGCTCGAGCAGGCCGAGCACGCTGGACTCGGCACCTGCGAGTGAGCGCACGTCCGCACGTGCCCTGTCTGCAGCCGACGCTGCCGTCCCGAGGCCGCCCACCACCAATGTCACCGCCACGAGCATGCGTGCACTACGCCTCATCGGCGCCACCTCCATCTACAGCTCCGGCCGGCCGCCGCAGCTTGCGTCAGCCGTCCCCTTGCTTGCCTCTACGTGCCCTGCCGTACCAGATGAGAAGGCCGGTGCCTATGGCGACCACGCCGGGGAGGGTGACGTACCAGTACTTGACCAGTAGGCCGAGGAGGACCAGGACGAGCAGCCAGGTGAGCACCCTGCTGAGGCAGCCGTACCTGCGTACCGTGTACCCACCGTGGTCGTCTGGCGTAACCGTGTACCGGGGCATGGGCGACATCCCTGTTGGTCCGACGTGGACGCAGGCGTGGTTGGCCCTCGTCCACGCCAACGCTTAGTCCGGCCCGACCGGGGCCCGCAAGGGCCCATAGTCCCCCATGCGCTGCGCCGGAGGGTACCCCCGTACGCTCAGCGGAGGATCTCCACGAGCAGGGCCCACGCATCACCAACGCCCGAGATGGTGCAGAGCACCGTCACTACCATCTCGCACCACAGGCCTCCCGCTGCTGCCCTCACCCAGGAGGGCGCCAGCTGCCATCGCTATGACTGCTGGGGCGGCCGGGGCGGACAAGTCACCCGTCGAGGCCGAACATCTCCCGGCACCGCTCCAGCCCCAGGACCGAGATGTCCGCCCGCCGGCGTGACGACCACGTGCCCCGGTCCAGGTAGAAGCGGAGCTGCCGCGCCCGCCCACCCCTGCGGGCGACGGTCTCGTGCCCGTTGTCCGCGTACCCGAGTGACCGGGTCACCCCGATGGACGGCTGGTTGTCGGGGAAGGCACTGGTGTGGGCCTCGAGCGCGCCCAGCCCCTCGAACGCAAAGTGCAGGACGGCTTCCCGCATTTCCTTGCCGATGCCCTGCCCCTGGTGCTGCCGTCCCAACCACGACCCGGTCGTCACCGCTCGCAGCGTCCGGAAGTCCCTCGCCGCGACGTCCTGGACGCCAACCGGCTCGCCCTCGACGAAGACGGCACCGCAGAACGACCAGTCCTCCACCTTCCAGAGCGCCCGCTGGGACCACCACCACTGGAGGGACTCCCGGTACCGCCTCGGTGCCGGCACGTCGGTCCAGGCGACCGTGAACGGCATCATGCCCGGGTCGTGCACCCCGGCGTCCACCACGTCGAGCAGCCGGTACAGCTCCTCGTCGGTGGGAAGCCTGATCTCCAGGCGGGGCGTCGTGATGCGCAGGTCGAACAGCGGCCAGTACGGGTTCGCCATCCCCAGATACTGCCTCCGGTCGGCCCGTCGGGTTGGGCATTTACGTCTGGGTGGGAGCTCCGGCCCGAGCGGTCACGGCATCAATGCCCCGTGCGGCTCAGCACCAGGGCGACGCCCAGCGCGCAGGTGCTCCATGAGAGCGTCGCGAGGGCTTTCTCCACCGGGCCGAGCAGGACCTGACGGGTCAGCATGGAGCGCGTGCCGTCCCGGTAGACCCTCTCCCCGCTAACCGAGACGACGCGACGACGCAGCTGCCTGGCCTCTGTGCTCAGCACCCTCTGAGCCGCGGACAGCCCGGCTGCGAACGCCGCAGCCGCCACCGCTGCGGGCCCCAGCGTGGCCGTCTGCGCAAAGTAGGAGGTGAGCAGCGGGAAGGCGCCCCAGCCCAGGGCGAAGACCGCATCGTTGTGAAGGCGTCCTCCCCACAGCTCGAGGTTGTAGGCGACCACGAGCACCAGGCCGACGGCTATGAAGCCCGCCAGGCCCCAGCCGACCCGGTACACCCCCTCCGCACCCAGTGCCACCGCCCCGGTCAGCGCCACGCCTGCTGCCACCGCAAGTTGGGCCGCCGGCACCGAGGTCCCCAGCGGCCGTCCCCGCAGCTCGTCCAGACAGTGGGCCGCGACACCCACGGCCAGGGCGAACGCCATCAGGGTGGCCAGCAGGCGGGTGACGGAAAGCCGGGTGGCGAGACCGGCTCCGATGAGCACGTATGCCAGGTGCCATGAGGTGTAGGGCAGGTGCAGGAGGCTGACCCAGTCCCGCCAGCCCCCCGTTGCCGTCACGTACCACGCCGCGCGCGGGTCGTCCCCGGTCCCTGCGACCGGACCACCGGCCGGGTCAGCCATCAGCCCGGCGTCCGGACATCACCAGCCCACCGCCCAGGCTCATGAGCCTGGTCCGGACGTCGACCACGCCCGCCTCCTCCCAGGCTCGTAGATGCCAGTCCAGCGGGTAGCGCTGGTAATGGCCACTGATCGACGGGCCGAGGAACCTCCCGACCTCGTACCACTCCCTCCCCCCTACCGCCCAACCCGCGGCGGGGAGCACGAGCCTGGTGTAGAGGAGCCACATCTGGTGCCAGAGCGGCCCTGGGGGGACGTGGAACTCGAGACCGGCGATGGCACCGCCCGGTCTCACCACCCGGACCAGCTCGGCCAGGGTGGCGGCCGGGTCGTCGACATAGCGGAGCAGGTAGGTGAACGTGAGCGCGTCGAACGCCGCGTCCAGGAAGGGCAACTGCTCCGCCCGGCCCAGCACGAGGGTGACCCGGTGGCCCATACCGCGGCGAGCCACGTTGACGGCGCCGGCCCGCAGCATCTGCGGGGTGATGTCGACACCGGTCACCCGCGCCGGCGCCCGGGAGGCGAGCTGCAGGGCAACGCCCGCCGGGCCAGTGGCCACATCGAGCACCGAGGCCGGGGCGTGGGCAACCACTGCGTCCACCACCGCCCGACGCCATCGGCGGTTCTGGCCCATCGAGAGCACCTCGGCCAGCCTGTCGTAACGCCCGGGCAACCCGTCGAAGAGGTCTCGGGCAACTTCGTTCGGCGTGCGTCGGGCCTGCACTTTGTGCATCCTGTCGCTCCTTACCGTGGTGGGCGGCCGGCAGACCGCCGGTGCCGCGCGGGCCGGGGCACTCGGCCACCCCTGTCCGGCAGAGGCTGGTGAGGGCCTGGCCGTACAGGACCGTCCTCCTCCCGCAGGGCCCCGGCACCAGCGTTGGTGGGCCGCTGCGGCACCTCAGCCCTGCCGCTCGACGTGACGCCCGAAGGCCCCGACGGTCGACTCGACCACTCTGTCGTGCCCCCATCGAAGCAGCGGGTAGGCCAGCCGTGCCGCCACCCGCATGGGCATCTGCCTCATCTCCAGCGACCATGCCACGCCCGCCACCGTCCCCTCCGAGCTGCGCTCGAGCGTCAGGTGGGCGTCACCGGCCAGGTCCCCGCTCACCAGGGCGTCCACCAGGCGGCACGGGACGCAGCGCTGCAGTTCCACCACCACCTGCATGGTGTAAGGCACCGGCGGTGCCACGACCCCCCGCAGGACGGCCCCGGTGCGCAGGCCACCTCCTTCGGCCTGGAAGTGGCCGAGCCACCCCCACCACCTCTCGAACTGGTCGAGACGCCCCATGGCGTCCCAGACTTCCTCTGGCGGGGCGGCAAAGCGGTAGCACGCCGCGTGCTCTATGACATTGCACGCAACGGCCATACGGTCACGCTACTGCCAGCCCATCGGCTTACCGCGGCTCCGATGGCGCTGTACGGTGCCCCGGCGACAACCATCGCGCTGCCCGGACGTCCAGGTCGAGCTGGCACCGGGGCTCCCGGGGTGCGGGCCGTGGGCCCGGTCATCGGCTGGTCCCTCATTGGAGCTCCCGCCGTCCGGGCGCCGGTAAGCACGTCCGGAGACCCGGGGCATGCACCTTCGCCGGTCTCCCGGCGCCGGCCGCCCGCCCCCGCGGGCTGCCCGTCAGCCAGGGAGGCAGACCAGGACGGCGACGGTGGCCAACCACCCGGTCATGAACACGTAGAACACCCGCTCAGCCGCACCGAAGAGGTCCACCCGACGGGAGACCACCATGCCGATGAGCGAGAGGGCCATGAGGACAGCAAGGGCACTGCTGGTGGCGGCAATGCCCGGGTGCGCCCCGTCCTTGTCGAGCAGGTTGGCCATCTCCCGGCTGGCGAGACCGGCAGCGAGGAAGGCCGCGACGGCGAGCGCACCGTGCCGGCCACCCGTCCGGGTACGGGTGGTGCCGGGGACGTCCATGGGGAACCAGCTGATGACGGCACGGGTCACAGCGAAGGTTGCACACAGCGCCACCACGGGCCAGGCCGGTCCGGGCAGTGTGGCTACCCCGATCGCCGCACCCGCTCCCGCTACCGCGTAGGCGAGGGTCTGCACCCGGTAGCCCGCCCGGTAACGGCTGATGCCGTACTGGCTGACGGCGTTACGCAGCGGGGACAGCCCGGTGGGCAGGAGATGGAGGAGCACCAGCGCCGTCACACCGACGACGAGCCCGGCGCCTATGAGGACCGCACTGGCCATCTTCACCCCGTCTACCTGGGCCCGCCCGGACGAGCTCGCCGGTGGGGGGCCACCGGCCCGCCAGGACGACGACGCGCCATGGGCCCGGTCGCACGAACGCTCGAGACAGCCTCGAAGGTGAGCCGGCCTCCGGCCGGCACGCAACCGGGTTGCATGCATGCACCGTACGGGCCCGTGGCTTGCGACGCAACAGGCAATTGTCGTCGCTGGCAGCTCCAAGGCCGGCCGGGTGCCTGGGCCCGTTCGCGCCTCCCCGGCTCCTGTCAGGCCTCCGTGCCACCTTTGGCCCGACAGCGCCGCGAGCCCGTACCTCGACTGTTCGCACCGCGACGACCTCCTGGGCGGGGGCGTCAAAATGGTGCGGTTGAGCAGTGGCCACCGGGAACGGACGAAGAGGACGGGCAGCGACCCGTCCCCCAGGGTGCTATTGCTGCACGGCGGGCCGGGGCCACCCATGAGCACCTGGAAGCCTGCGACAGCTACCTGCCCGCCGCCGGGGTCGAGTGCTCCTACTGCCACCCGTTGGGCCGCCTGCGCACCACCACGGCAAGCGCCGCCTCCGGGCAATCCCTTGGCCGAGCGCTGGCCAAAGCCCAGGGTAGGGCCAGGGGCAGCCCTGATGCAGGGCAAGGGCGCAGCCTGCGACGATGAGGGCCATGTCCCCTTGCGGCCATGACCACCCGGCAGCCTCCTCGGGGGCCCTACACTTGGCTCCGCCACCACCTCGTCCGCCAACGGGTCACCCGGCCCCGTCGCCATGGGACCGCTACCTGACCCCGTATGACAGCTTCACCCGGCACCGAACATTTCCCCCGCACAACCAGGAGGGACCCCGCTGATGGCAACGCTCGCCCGCTGGTGCTTCCGGCACCGCAAGCTCGTACTGCTGACATGGTTGGCCGCCCTCGTGCTCGTTGCCGGAGCCGCCAACGCCGTCGGGTCGACCTACAGCAACAACTTCTCGTTCCCCTCGACCGACTCCAGCCAGGCGCTGGCCGTCGTCAAGGCCAACTTCCCCGCCCAGAGCGGCGACAGTGACCAGATCGTCGTGCAGGCCAGGCGCGGCACTCTCGCCAGCCCGGCCACCCGAGCCGTCGTAAGCAGCACGCTGGCCAAGGTCGCCCACCTCCCCTTCGTCACCGGCGTCAGCTCTCCTTACGCCTCAGGTCTGATCTCCAAGGACGGCACGATCGGGCTTGCCACCGTCCAACTGGACGCCCAGGCCCAGAACATACCGAAGGCTCAGATAAAGGAGCTGATCCAGGTCGCCCAGTCGGCCGACCCGCATGTGCTCAACGTGCAATTGGGCGGGGCGGCGATCCAGGTCGGCGAGAACCAGGGAGGCGGGTCGAGCGACTTCCTGGTCGGGGTCCTGCTGGCCCTGGTGGTCCTGTACTTCGCCTTCCGTCGCTCGCTGCTGAGCGCCCTGCTCCCGCTGCTCACAGCGGTCATAGCCATCGGGATCGGGACGTCGCTGATCGGGCTCCTCTCCCATGCCTTCGCCGTCCCCCAGTTCGCCACCCAGCTCGCTGAGCTGATCTCCCTCGGGGTGGGCACCGACTACTCCCTGTTCATCGTCAACCGCCACCGGCGCGAGCTGCTCCTGGGCCGTAGCCCCGAGGAGGCCGCCGTGCGGGCCCTGAACACATCTGGCCGCGCCGTCTTCGTCGCCGGATTGACGGTGTGCATAGCGCTGCTCGGGATGTTCGCGCTCGGGTTGAGCTTCCTCTACGGCGTCTCCCTCGGCGCCGCGTTCGTCGTGGTCCTCACCATGCTCTCGGCGCTCACGCTCCTGCCTGCCATGCTGGGCTTCTTCGGCAACAAGGCGTTGTCGCGCCGTGACCGCCGGGCACTGCCCTCCGACCGCTCTTCGCGGGCCGACGACGAGCGGGGGAAGAGCCCCTTCTGGTCCTGGTGGTCGGCCGTCGTCGAGCGCCGCTCGGCTGTGCTCGGCCTGTTGAGCCTGGCCGCCATCGTCATCGTCGCGCTGCCGTTCTTCCACATCCGCCTCGGTCTGGCCGACTCGGGCGAGGACCCGTCCAACTCGACCACGCGCATGGCTTACGACCTGTTGGCCAAGGGCTTCGGGCCGGGCTTCAACGGCCCGCTCCAAGTTGTGGGCGAGATCAACGGACCGGGTGACCTCACCCGCTTCGACAACTTCGTCGCCGGCCTCGACCACACCCCCGGCGTCGCCCGTGCCCTACCCCCCCGCACGAGCCCTAACGGCAAGGCGGCCGTCTCCATCGTCTACCCCACCTACAGCCCGCAGGCCCCGCAGACCACGGCGCTCGTCAACCACATCCGCGCCGAGGTCCCTGGCGCCACCAGCGGCTCGTCGCTCGCCGTACATGTCGGAGGGGAGACAGCCGCCGGTATCGACTTCTCCAAGGTCCTGACACAGAAGCTGCCCGTATTCGTCGTCGTGATCGTGGTGCTGGCCTTCCTGCTCCTCGCCGCCGTGTTCCGCAGCCTGCTCGTGCCGTTGACCGCCTCTGTGATGAACATCCTCTCCATCGGCGCGGCCTTGGGCGCCATAACGGCCGCCTTCCAGTTCGGCTGGCTGCAGCCGGTGCTCGGTTTCGCCAAGGCCGGCCCGATCGAGGTGTACCTGCCCGTGATGATGTTCGCCGTCCTCTTCGGGCTGTCGATGGACTACGAGGTCTTCCTCGTGAGCCGCATGCACGAGGAGTGGGTCATGGGGGACGGTGACAATGACGCCGCGGTAACCCGTGGGCAGGCAGAGACGGGCCGGGTGATCACGGCCGCCGGCCTGATCATGATCCTCGTGTTCCTGTCGTTCAGCCTCATCAACAATGCTCTCGTCATCCAGGAGTTCGGCATCGGCTTTGCTGTCGCCATAATCATCGACGCCTTCGTGGTGCGTACCGTCCTGGTGCCTTCGCTCATGCACGTGTTCGGCGCTCGCAACTGGTGGCTGCCCGGCTGGCTCGACCGGGTGCTGCCCACCCTGCACATCGAGGAGGAGGACCTGGCTGGGCCGGTTGACGTACCGGGCCACGAACCAGTCGGTTCGGGCGCCTCCCGGGAGTAATCGCCCAGGCCGACGGCGAGGTCCCCTGGCATAGGCCCCTCCCGCTTGGCCCGCTGTCCTACCCCTTGACGGCGCCGCTCAAAATGCCGGCGATCAGGCGACGTTGGAAGACGACGTAACCCACGACGATCGGCAAAGCCAGGATCACCGCCCCCGCCGCCATCAGGCTGTACTCCGTCCCGTAGCGCTGCTGGAAGTTGCCGAGCATCAGCGCACCGGGCTGCATGGCGCTGCTGGGAACGAGCACGAGGGGCAGCAGGTACCCGTTCCATGTCCACATGAACACGAGCAGGCCCATCACCGTCACTGCGGGACGGCCCATGGGCACGCACACGCGCCACAGCGTCCCCCATCTCGTCGCACCATCCACCGTGGCGGACTCGAGGACCGGAGATGGCACGGTCCTGAAGAAGCTCCGCATCCAGAACACCCCGAAGCTGACCGAGAGCGCCGTATTGGCCGCCACCAGGCCTCCGTAATTGCCAAGCAGGTGCCAGCTGAGGAAGTCGTAGTACATGGGCACTATGACGGCGGTGACCGGTACCATCATGCCGACCAGCAACACCACAAAAAGCACCTGGCCTCCGCGCATCCTCATCGTCCCGAACGCGTAGCCGGCCGGTATGGCGAGCAGAGCCGTTGCCATGACCGTGCAGACCGAGTAGATCGCACTATTGAGCAGACCGGTGCCCAGATCCCCGGCGTTCCAGGCACGCACGAAGTTGCCGAGGTGCAGTGATGAGAACTCCACGATGCCCCCGCCGTATGTCGGCCCCATTGCCAGGAACACGAGCAGGACCACGGGTACCAGGACCGTGACCGCGCAAACTGTGAGGACCGCATAGTTGGTCATCCGCTCGAACCGGCTAAGCATTCCTCCGCCCCTCCACCAACCTGACGATGACCAGCGTCACGACGAGAGACGCGCCCAGCATCACAACTCCCATCGCCGCAGCCGCGCCGACGTTCTGGCTCACGAACGCATCGTTGTACAGGTTTATCGCCGGTGTGACGCTCGAGGTGCCCGGGCCCCCTTGGGTCACGAGCCAGATTATGTCGAACGCCTGGAAGGCCCCGATCACCGAAAGGGTCATCGCTACCGCCATCTGGCCGCGCAGGCCCGGTAACGTCACAGCGAAGAACTCCCTTACCGGGGACGCGCCGTCCACTTTGGCCGCGTCGTACAGCTCTGTCGGTATGGCCTGTATCCCGGCGAGAAAGAGCAGCATGCAGAACCCGAAGGCCACCCAGGACCCGATCAGGCCGAGGACGTCCAACGTGATGGAGAAGCTGCCCAACCAGTCCGCCCGGAGGAAGCCGAGCCCCATTGCACCGAGTGACTGGTTGACCGGCCCGGCCGGCGCCAGGAGCAGGCGCCAGATGACGATCACGACAACCGAGGACAGGACCTGGGGCAGGAACAGCACAGTGCGGTAGAAGCCCATGCCGCGCATCCCCCGGCGTCCGATCAGTGCCGCGGTGAAGAGGCCGGCCACGATCGGGGCCCCGGCATAGAACAGCACGAGCACGCCGGTATTGGCCAGGCCCTCCCGCATGACAGGGTTGGTCCAGATGGATATGTAGTTGGACAGGCCTGCCCAGGGGGCAGGCCCGATGCCGTCCCACGACGTGAACGAGTACCAGATCCCCTGGACCAGCGGTACCAGCAGGAACACGCCGAACACCGCCAGCACCGGTAGCACGTACAGGTACGGCCACAGGTCCGTCTTGCGCCGCCGTGGACGGCTCGCCACGGCCGGCCCTGGCGCTATCCCCGCGGCCACCGACGCGGGCCGAACAAGGCCCGCGTCGGTGAGAAGGACGTCAGGAGCCGTGGAAGGCACTGTAGTCCGACTGCAGTGCGGCAGTGAACGCCTGCGGCGTCATACGCCCGGCGACCAGGGACTGTCCGGCTCTTTCCAGGGTGGTCAGCATGGTCAACGTGCTCAGGTCGAAGTACGGGACGTACCCGTTGCTGGCCGCGACCCGGTTGGCAAGGCCCAGCTCACTGCGGAACAGCAGGTCCCCCCCGGCCGAGCTGCCCTGGACCGAGATCTGCGGTACGAGGCCCAAGTGCACTGCCACCCGACCAGCGGCCGGCCCCGAGACGTAGTTGAGGTACTGAGCAGCAAGCGAGACGTACTTGCAGCTGCGGGTGATGCCGAGCGGCTGGTTCGAGTTGTCCTGGTCCTCGGCTCTCCCGTTCGGCCCGTCCAGCGCGAACACACCCGTCCGGGCGTCCTGCGCAGCAGTGCCCGAGTAACCCGGCCAGGCGGGGAAGAACAGTCCCTGGCCGGCAAAGAAGTTGTTCTGGGCCTGACTGGAGCTGATCCCCAGCTCGTCCTTGGGGAAATAGCCGTCTTTGGCCCAGGTCTGGATCACACCCGCGGCCTTGGTCATGCCTATCGAAGCCACCGTGGGCTTGCCGATACCATAAACGAAGTTCGACAGCTGCTTGGCGGGTGTGACCGCGTCGAGTACCTGGTACAGGGGCACCGTTATCTGCACTTGGTCCTGCAGTCCCAGCTCCATGGGCACGATGCCGTGCGCCTTGGCGACGGCCATGTCGTGCTCGAGCTGTGCGAGCGTGGAAGGTACCGCGAGGTGGAGCTGCGAGAGGAGCTGTTTGTTGTAGTAGATGCTCTGAGGGCCTGCGAGCACTGTGGCCATCTCGTACAGCGTGCCCGTGCCGAGCTCCTTCCCGTTGGCGGACACCATCTGTTGCGCGAGTACGGCAGTCGGGTACCTGGTGAACCAGTGGTACTGCTGGGCGTACTTGTTCAAAGGCACGAGGAGGTTGTCCTTCGCCAAGGCGCCCACCCCGGACCAACCTTCGTTGGCGCCGATTATGCACGGCGCCGAGGGCGACGCAGCGCGCAGCCGGATCGTGCTGACGTCCGCATTGAACGAGATGGCCGTGCGCTGTACCGTCACGCCTGGGTGCTGCTGCTCGAAGGCCTTGTTGACCTCGTTGAAGAACGTGCTGTCGGGCCCGGTCGGGTTCCAGTCGAGCTCGGTGAGAGTGATGTGCTGTCCCTGCGCCGGCAGGTGCCGGGAAGAGCCCTGGGCCATTGCGCCGGCTGGTGGCAGGGCCAGAGTGGCCACAACGGCCAGCGGCAGGACATGCCGTCGGTGTTTCATGATTGTCCCTCCTTATTGTGCTTGTGAGCCTCTACTTGTGCACACCCCGAGGCCCGGACGGGCCCATGGTGGAGCACCCCCCCAAGCTGCCCACGCAAAGTCAGCGAGCAGTCTGGTAGTACGTCGTCGCCCAACTGGGTTCGTCGGGATCGCAACTACCGAGCCGGGCCAGTGTGATAGCCAGGGCGGCAGCAGCAGGGAACGTCGCCACCCCCATCACCCGCTCGTCCAGAGCCGTGCGCAGTGCCGGGGCACGCAGTACGGTCGCCCCGGTCCTCGTGAATATCTCCTCAGCTTCAGCCAGTAGCAGGTCCCGCGACGACGACGGCAGGGTGAACGCCAGGTCGCCCGGTCCCAGAGCGTACATGCCCGACGTCGCGGCCTCACGTGTCTCGCAGCCCTCGGTCGGGACACGTGCCACCTCCTTCAGCAACAGGGCGGCCTCCATTGCTGCCGCCCAGCCGGCACCAGTGGCGCAGGTGACGGCAGAGCGCGGTAGGTCCGTCAATGTCCCGAGGACATCAGCGCTCCATTGCGATGCATCGGACACTGCCGCCCGTGCGAGCGTCGGTAGCTCCTCGACCAGGTCCGACAGTCCGTGGTCGTCGCTGAGGCCAGCCCAGATCGACAGCACCGTCGCCACGCCCCCGCAGAAGACCTGGCTGTGAGTGATGGCACGCTGACCGAGCACCTTGAAGCCTGCCACCACCGCGGCATTCCTCCCGACGCTCGAGGTGGGTGACGAGGTAACCGCGATGTACGGCTGGGGAGCTCCGGCGCCAATGGCCTCGACCAGGTCGCGGAACTCCCCCGAAGACGAGACCGCTACGAACATGTCACCGGGCCGCCAGGCGAACCGGCCCTTGGCGAGGAGGCCGGACGGTACGGCCACGACTTCCACACAGGGCCGGGCAGTCATCATTGAGGCCAACCACAGGACCTGGGCAACGTAGTAGGCGGCACCGTTGCCGCTCACCACCAGTCGCTCTGGAGCGCGGCGGGAGACCAGCTCCACGGCGGTGTCGATGCCGGCCCTCTCGCGTACGGTCGCCTCCAGTGCGAGGGGGATCTCCAGAACATCCTCCCAGAGACCCGACGGCGCACCCCCAGGCGGGCGCGGGTACTTCAGATGTTGGTCCATTGGGCTCTCCATGGCTCCTTTGATGCTGTCTTTCAATTGAGGACCGGGGACTGGGACGGGGATGGGCCCGCCGTTGTGCACGGTGCCACTCGGCTTGCACCTTCGTAGCTGTTCCCGAGGGCAAGCAGATGGCTCGCACCCACCACTGCGCCCATCAGGTCGTCGGTGACCTCGGTGCCGACAAGTGCCATGGCCTCCAGCAGCGCACCGGCTACGGGAGCAGCATCGGACCTGGCCACTTGCGCACCGGGCAAGAGAGCGGTGACATGCTCGACGAGGCTCGTCTGCAGCGAGGAGGCCCGGTGCCGGAGGAGGCCACCGGTCAGCACAACGTGGGCTTCCGGCCCAAGGCCGACCTTGCGCGCCGCGATGCTGACGTACGGGGCGAGCCGCGCAGCGTACGTGGCGATCACATCCCGGGCGACAGGGTCACCGCCGGCGTCGGCATCCAGGAGGCACGTGCCGGCTGCCCGTTCCCAGCCCTCGTGCTCGGACGAAAGGTCGCGCCTTGTCAGCGCATGGAGCAGCGCCTCCTCGCTCTCGGTGCCGACCAGAGCGAGCAGTGCCGGGGTGAGTGACGTCGGTGGCCCGATCCCCAGTGCGGCCCGGTTGACGGCCGACAGTGCCTCACGGCCCAGCCAAGCGCTAGCTCCGACCGGCAACCAGAAGCTGCCATGCCAGATGGCACCTGACGGCCCACGGGCACCCAGTGCTGAGCCCGTGCCGAGGACGAGGGCGACACCGGTGCCGCTGCGGTGGGCCAACCGCACTGGGCCAAGACCGTCATTGACCACCTTCACTACCCCGGAAAGCCCCGCACGCCCCGACAGCTCGCAACGGTAGAGCTCGTGGTCCTCGGGCCAGTCCGCGCCAGCCAGGCTTCCCACGGTGCCTGCTACATCAGAGGGCCGCACCCCGGCCGCGGCCAACGCCCTGCTAACCACGCCGACAAGCTCACCGAGCGCATCTGCGGCTGAAGCCGCCCCGTAGATGTCGCTGCACTTCCCGAGGGCCGTCCCCAGGACCTCACCTTCGGTAGTGGCGACGGCGGCCACCGTCTTGGTATTGCCACCATCGACCCCCACTACGAGCTCGACTGTCACCGGAGCCGTTCTGGTAGGTAATCGGCAAGAGCGTGCGCCATCTCATCGTAGAGGGCTTCACCCTTGGCAACCGAACCCACGAGCGGATTGGCTACCAGCGCCCTGATGGCGCTCTTGCGGTCACCGGACCAGGCGGCCTCAGCTGCTGCCACCTGGTACTCGGCCAGCATCTCCACCAGACCGCGTACGGCCGGCTTCAGGGCCGGCTGAGGGACCGGTGTGAAGCCGCTCTTGTCGACCCGGCACGGCAGCTCCACGACGACGCTCTCATCGAAGCCGGCCGCGACCCCGCCTGTGTTCATGATGTTGACCGGCAGCACCGATCCCTTGTCGTTGTAGAAGGCGTCCATGGCATCGAGGGCCAGCTCCAGTTCATGGATCCCGCCGCGCGAGCGCTTGGGGTCGAGCTCTGGGTGGTCCGACTCCGCCTGCTGCCGGTAGTGCTGCCAGTAATCGGGCACCTTTGCCAGGATGTCCTCGGAGCGGGTCGTCGGCTTGGCTTTCAGCTCGCGCAGGATCTCCGCACCGAAGTAGTAGTACTGGAAGTACTCGGACGGGACCGCCTCCATCATGGTCGCCAAGCGGAGCATGCGGCGCTGGAGCTTACTGAGCCGAGGGTCGCTCATCCGGTCTTCGTAGCGTTCTTTGATGACGGCGATCAGGTCCATGCCCTTGTACTCGTGCCGGACGCTCCAGCAGTTGTGGTTGACACCGACCATGGTGACATCGAGCTCTTCGGGGTCCAACCCCGCCGCTTCGGCCAGGAAACGGGGGAAGACGATCGGCCCCTCACAGAACGACATGATCGGGACTCCTGAATTGGTGGCCACCGCCTGTGAGACGATATTGACCGGGTTGGTGTAGTTGAAGATCCTGGCGGCAGGACAGACTTCCTCGATATCGCTGCAGATCGCTCTCATGATGTGCACCGAGCGCAGCGCCATGAAAAAACCGCCGGGGCCCTGTGTCTCCTGGCCTATTACGTCATGCTTCAGGGGGATCCGTTCGTCGAAGGCACGCGCCTGGAACCCACCGGGACGAAAGGCAGTGAGCACGGCATCGCAGTCGGCCAAGCCCGCCCGTCGGTCCGTAGTGGAGCTGAACCGCACCGAGGCTCCCTTGGCCTTGGCCAGCTGTTCGGCAAAGCGGCGCACGAGCGCCAGACGGTCCTCGTCCAGGTCGATCAGTACGACTTCTGAACCGGCAAAACCGTCTGCCCTTTCCAGAAGTGAAGCGACTGTGCCCGGGGCACGTGTCGACCCGCCACCCACGTACGCCAGCTTCAGGGATGCCATGTGTGACTCTTCTCCTTTTGTATGAGGCTCACGGCGCGTGCGGGGCGTTGGGGCTGCTGCCGCACCGCGTCCTGTGGGCTTAGCCCGGAGCTCATCGCTCGCCGCCGTCGCCTTGTGGCGCCCTGGTTGCGGGCAGTGACAGGCCGGCGGCACCGGTGGGCGTGGCCGGCACCGGCGAGCGGGGTGGGCGCACAAGGCTCGCCTCGAAGCGGTACCGGTCCCCCGGGTAGGAAGACCAGTGGCGCTCGAACGGGTTGCCCTCGTGGTCGAAAGTGATCTGCGTCGCCTGCAAGAGCGGCGACCCAGGTGCGACGTCCAGCAGCTCGGCATCGGTCTCGCTCGCGGGGCGGGCCTCCACGACATAGTCCGCCCTGGCCGCCACCAGGCCCCAGCGCTCCTCCAGGAACCGGTAGAGGGACAGCTCTGTCAAGTCGACCGCGCTGAGCGCTTCCTCGAGGCCTTCGATCCGCGAAGCTGCCAAATGGCTGCGTTGGAGGACTGCCGGGACGGCGTCCAGGTAACGCAGGCGCTCGAGCACTACAAGACGGGAACCCGGCGCGACGTGCAGAAGACCGGCCTCGTCCAGGCTTGCGGGGACCGAGCCGACCTTCAGCAGCCTCGTGCTCGGTACGAGACCGCGTCCTTGTGCAAGCTCGCTGAAGCTCAACAGGGCATTGGGCGGCTCGCTCAGAGGCTCCCGTACGACGTACCACCCCCTGCCCCACGATGCCCTGATCTGGCCGCTCTCTGCGAGAGTCGACAGAGCCCGCCGCAAGGTGACGCGGCTGACGGTAAAGCGGTCGCACAGGTCACGCTCGGTCGGCAGGCGCCCCGTCAGCTGCCCTTGCTCGATCTGACCGGCCAGAACCGTCGCGACCTGCATGAACTTCGGCCAAGCGGCCGACGCTCCTTGCGCTGGCTGGTTGAGTGACCTGTCCACGTCGCTTACCATACCACCATAGACCACTTGACTCAAGTGGTATGTCGTTAGTTAGACCACGTATGTCACGAATGATGCTCAAGCAACGGCTGGATCGAGCCCGAAAGGCACGTGTACAGGACCGGCACCACCGCCATCAGCAACCCGGTGCCCAGCGTCCCCTCAGCGGGACGCCGGGCGCGAACGGCCGAGGAGTACTGGGACAACTTGACATCTCACCAGGTGGTTATATAACCTATTGGTAATGGTTGCTGGGGACGTGGTCAGTAGGGCGTTCGCCGCCCTCGCCGACCCCACCCGTCGGGCGATCCTGGAGCGGCTGGCTGCCGGTGAAGCCGGCGTGGTCGAGCTCGCCGAGGCCTCTGCACTGACACAACCCGCCATCACCAAGCACCTAAAGGTGCTGGAGCGGGCCGGCCTCATCGCCCGGGCCCACGCTGGCCAGCGCCGCCCGGCGAGGCTCCAGCTCGAAGGCCTCGCCCCAGTCGACGACTGGCTACGGCGCGCCCGTACCGATTGGTCCGACCGCCTCGACCGCCTCGAGGCCCATCTTGCTGCTCAAACCGCACCAACGCCCGAGGAGTGCCCCAATGACTGAGATCCATGCCACCGTTGACGTCCGATCGGCGAACCCGACCAAGCAGCTCGTCGTCCAGCGCGTCCTGCAGTCCCCGCCCGACCGGGTCTTCGACGCCTTCACCGATCCGGACCAGTTGCAGAAATGGTGGTGGCCCAACGGCTTCACGTGCCCCGCCGCCGAGGTGGACCTACGCATAGGCGGGAGGTACCGCCTCGCCATGCAATGGCCGGGCTCCATCCCCACCGATGCCCAGTTCTCCCACCATATGGCTGGCGAGTACTACGAGATCGATCGGCCGCACCGCCTGGTCATGAGCGGCCGGGCCGTCAACCACGAGCAGGGCGAGATCTTCGCAACGCTCATCGAGGTGACTTTTGAAGGCCGGGATGGGGGCACGGCGCTCACCGTACGACAGTCCTTCTTCGAGCCACTACCGCCTGCCGATGCTCTGGCCGGGGCGGAGCAGGGTTGGTCCGAGCAGCTCGGCAAGCTCGTCCAACTCCTCGCTGCCTGACGGGCGGATCGGCATGAGGACGGGCGAGGGCGAGACCGACGCACGCTGGCCGCTCTCCGCGCAGTCGCTACCGAGGACCGCCGCCCGGTGCACTTCCGACCGGTGCCCCCTGGAGGAGCGCGAGCAGGCGCTCCCGTCCTGACCTCCGGAGCAGACTGCGCCCGTCCACCAGCTCCCGGGCGCATGAAGAGAGGCGCCTGATCGCACATCTCGGGCGCAGGTTAGTCAGGGCTCAACCCCGAGCGGCATTCGGTCGCGACAACCCCGAGCGGGCTACCCCGCTCACGTCGGGGAAGTGGCGCATCGACCGTACGGGTGAGGCTAGCAGCCATACCGCCGCCGACACCCGTCCACCGGCTGCCAACCACAGTACGGCCCGTAGCCCGACAGCGCTCGCGATGCCACCGCCGATGACGGCGCCGAGCGGGAGGACACCCCAGGAGGCAAAACGCATCGTCGCGTTCATCCGGCCGAGCAGGTGCTCGGGGCAGAGCCGCTGGCGGAAGCTCACCTGGTTGACGTTGTAGACGACGGTGCCAAAAGCACAGATGGAGTAGCCCGTTGCGAACAGGAACAGGCCGAGGCCGGGCCCGGTGAGCGGGACAAGTAGCCCACCGGCGCCAAGGTAGATCCCAGCTCTGGCAGCGCGGGCGCCTCCAAGTTGCTCGGCGGTCCGCGAGGCTGCGGCAGCGCCGAGCAGCCCACCGACCCCGACCGCTGCAAAGAGGAGACCTATGGCACCTGGGGACGCGTGGACAGAGCGTACGAGGAAGGGCACCTCGACCGCGGTCGTGATCGCGCCGAACAGGTTGGCGGTGGCGGTCGTCGCCGCCAGTGCCCGTAATACGGGATGCGCGAAGACAAGCCGTAGGCCCTCGAGCAGGTCCGCGACGAGGGGGACCTCCCGCGGGGCGGGGGGCCTCTCAGCCGCTCGGATGGTGCCGATGGCAACCCCGGACCACAGAAAACTCATGGCGTCCACCACCACGGCGTACGGCCCGCCGATGGCCTGGACGAGGGCCCCGGCGAGGCTCGGCCCGACGACCTGCGCGACCTGGCTGCTGGCGGTGAGCTCAGCGTTGCCCGCGACGACATGGTCCAGCCCGACGAGCGAAGGCAGATAGGACTGGTAACCAACGTCGAAGACGACGGTGAGCACGCCCGCAACGAAAGTGACGCAGTACAACTGGGGGAGACCCAGGTGCCCGAGCGCGTAGACAACGGGGACCGAGCCGAACGCCGCCATCCGGCCCAGATCAGCGGCGATCATCGCTCGCCGTCGCCGGACGCGGTCGATGATGGCTCCGGCCGGCAGCCCGACAAGGACAAAGGCCAGCGTCGAAGATGCCGCCAGCAAGCCGACTTGGAACGTCGTCGCATGGAGCGCTCGCACTGCGACGAGCGGGATCGCGAGCAGGCTGACCTGCGAGCCGATCTCGCTTACGCTCCCGCCACCCCAAAGGCGACGGAAATCCCTGTGGCGTAGGACCAACGCGCCACGGGAGCGGGCTGCCGCCTGATTCAATGTCCGAGCCGATCCACCAGTTGAGTGTCCTCGATCAGTCCGAAGATGTCAACTGGTAGCCTGGAGCCCCATGACGGCCTGTCAACGGCAGAGCGATGGCACGCCCTCGGGAGCCCTTGGCCGGCAGCACGATCCGGCGGAGCCACCCCGACAGCCCACGCTGGCCGAGGCCCGCGCGCTCGCTCACCCGCTCCGGCTGCGGGTTCTCCGGCTGTGCCTTGACCGGGCTATGACCAATCGTGAGCTCGCCGACGCACTGGAGGCACGGCCAGGCACGGTCCTGCACCACGTCCGGGCCCTCCTCGCTACCGGCTTCCTTCGACCTGAGGCGCCGCGACCGGGGCCGCGCGGTACCACCGAGAAGCCGTACCGGGCGACAGGCAAGTCCTGGTGGCTCGAGCACTCCATGGACGCCAACCACGGCGCTGTCCGGCATGCCGTACTCGAGGCCGTGGCTGCAGAGATCGAGGAGGCTGGGCCGGATGCGGTCATCGAGGGTGCCCGCATGGCGGCGCGGCTCCGCCCCGAGCAGCTCACTGCCGTCCTCAGTCACCTGCGTACCCTGATCGACGATTACCAGGCCGCCGACTCGCCTGACGGGGACCCGTACGCCATGCTGGTCTTGTTCCACCGGCGCGCCTCGCCATGAAAAGGTCCGAAGTTCCGCCTCGACCTCAGCCCTGGAGGTCCTCGACCGCCGAGCCGGCGACCGCTCTGACAGCATGTCGGGATGGTCCTTGAACATGCTGTCCTTGCCGTCGTGCCCGGCCAGGAAAATGCCTTCCAAGAGGCGTTCACCGAAGCGAAGTCGATCATTGCGAATATGCAGGGCTTCCAAGGGTTGACCCTTTCGCGTTCGGTCGAGCACCCCAGCACGTACCTGCTGTTGGTACGGTGGGACCAGTTGAGCGACCATACCGAGGGCTTTCGGCAGTCTGCCGGGTACCGGCAATGGCGCAAGCTTCTCCACCACTTCTACGACCCGTTCCCCGTGGTCGAGCACTACGAACAGGTGCTCACAGCCTGAGCCTGAGCGCCAGGTGACAGGGCCGAAGAGAGCGCCTCGCCGGCGGGGTTGGCAACCGAGGAGCCGGCCGCCCCTCCGCCACCCGGGCGGAGCACACAGCGCTCGTGACGTGGGGCTCTGACCGGGCGGTGCGGCGGTCCTCGCCCACCTGAACCTGGTCACCGCAGCGTAGCCGCGTTCGGCTCGCCTGGGCCTGAGCTGTCGCTGAGGGCGCGTGGCGGGGCAGGTAGCATCACCGGGGTGAGCGAGGGGTTCGAGATCGTCTGCGAGATCGAACCGGCGACCACACCGGACCTCCGACTGGTGCGTCACCAGATCGGGGTGCTCAGCTCCATCTCCTCGAGCTTCCTCATCCCCGACAATCACATCGGCCGGGCGACGGTGTCGAGCATCGCAGTGGCCCATGAGGTGCTCCTGATGGGTGGCAGAGCGATCGCCTGCCTCAACGCCCGGGACCGCAACACGCTGGGCTTCCGTCGCGACCTTCTCACCGCTGCCGCGTACGGGGTGCGCGAGTTCCTCTTCGTCTACGGGGACCGGCCAGAGCCTGGAAGGCGGTCCGACGACCTGACCGTCCAGACGATGATCGAGCAGGCCCGCCGCTTCGCCGACGAGCACTGTGCCGGCACGGGCAGCATCCGCATAGGGGTCTCGTCGCGCCTGGGGCCCATGCCAGCCTGGAAGGACCAAGCAGACTTCGTCTTCGCCCAAGTCGGGTTCTCCTGGGACAGACTTCTCCGCTGGCGAGAGACCGTCACCTTCCACGGGCCGGTTTACGCCGGGGTCATGGTGGTGGCGAGCGCCGGGATGGGCCTCAAGCTCAGCGCCGAGATCCCGCAGCTCGCTGTCCCGGAACGGCTGCTCGCCCGGCTCGCCGACGATGCGTCCGCAGGCGTCGAACACGCTTGCGAGATGGTCGCGCAGGTCCGGGGCTCGGACGCCTTCGCCGGCGTTCACCTCATTCCGGTTCGGCGCTACCGGGAGGTCGCACAGCGGCTGGAGGCACTCGTCCCGCGACCGAAGTAGCCATCCACAAGACGGGTGCACGCGGTCCCGCCCTTCCTCGCGCAGGGGCGCCGTCTCGGCAAGCTCGGGCCGTCCCGCCTCCTCGCCCTCGGGCGCCACTTCGTAGAGGTGCCCGAGGAGCTCGCCGGTCAGGCGTCCCGCTGTCGGTCTACGAGCCCGAGCTTCACGGGGCTCAGCCGGCACGGGTCGGCACCGGCCAGCCATCTCAGCGAGGGAACCGCTTTCGCCTGCTCACCCGCCACGGCCGTACCCGTCAAGCCACCGCCTGCTCGGCGGGCACGGGGCCTGGAAGCCTGCCGGCCTACGGACGTGGCGCAGGACCGGTTATCGCCGACCGGCTGCGCGCACGTGCCGTAGCCATCTGCGGCCTATTCGAAGCGGGCGTTGTCGGGCCGCGTGACCCGGCCGAGCAGGGGCAGGGCGGTCGCCACAACGACCAGTGCCAGGAGCAGACCGCCACCGAGGGCCAGGTAGTACGCCAACCCGGGCCAGGCCAAGCCCTTCAGGTGCTGGAGCTTGGGGAGGGCCTTCACGAGCGGTAGCGCCACGCCGATGCCAGTGGCCCCCGCCACGACAGCCGCGCCGACGAGCGGCAGCAGCGCCTCCAGCAGGACCACCCGGCACAAGGTGGAGAAGGACGTGCCGCTCAACCGTAGGAGCGTGAACGGGCGCTTCCGCTCGACGGTACTGCCGGCCACGGTGACCACGAGGCTGCACGCGGCACCAAAGAGGGTCAGGCCCACGATGCCGAGGATGACGTCCTCCGCATTGGTAAGGTCGTTGTTCCTTATCGCCGCCACCTCACCGAACGTCTCGGGCTCCAGGTCCCCCATCTGCCAAGCCGACAGCGAGGTGCCATCGTGGCCGGGCCCTACCTGTCCCCACCCACCCGGCGGGACCGGTGCAGCCGCCGAGGGCGCGGTGAGCAGCGTGCGGACCTTTTCGAGGGTGCCCTGACCGCTGGTTCTGACCAGGAGCGCCCACAGAGGCAGGCCTTGGGTTGTCCCCCTGTAGGCAGGGTTGCTGTCGGTGACGAGAGGCACGCCGATGAACAACGGGTTGTCCGTCATGAGGCTCCCCGCGTCCACATAGGCGTACTCCTCACCCGGCCTGCACCGCCCCAGAGCCGGTAGCCGCCCCAGCACGGCGCAACGGACGACGCTGTCGTACTGCTGTGCCGGCCCGCCCTGGCCCCGCACAGCCCGGCCAGCTTGCCCACCAGGGCTACGGCCGTTGCCGGGGACCGCACGAGTGCGCCGGCTCATGCCCGGCAGCCCTGTGCCCCGAGGTAACCGGCCAGTGGGCGGGACGGCGACCTGAGGGCTGAAGCGTGGGTTGGCGTACAAGGGGAGCACCGTCACGCCTGGGTAGGACCTCAGTTCAGCCAGTAGCCCGGTCGCGTACTGACTGCTCGGCCCTCCGGCCGGTCCGTCCCGCAACGGCACGCGCAGCACGTCTGCGAGCGCCGCTGCTCCGCCACCCAGGCTGCTATCCGCGGACTTGAAGGCGGGCACTACGCACGCCACCAACGAGCCCACGAAGACGGCCAGCACGAGCCCGCTCACCGTCCTGAAGGCAGCCTTGGGGTTGTCGGCCAGGCGGCGTGATGCCAGTAGCGAAGGTGCCCCGCGCCCGCTCCGCCTCAGCAGACGGGCCGCCTGCACTGTCAGCCACGAACCGCTGGCCACGAGGCCCGCCATGATCAGCACCGTGCCGAGGACGACCAGCTGCAATGGGCCCGTCCCACCACTGACGAGCGATCGGGAGCCGAGGGCAAAGGGCAGGACGAAGAGCGCTATGCCCACGACGACCGGGATGAGCCGCCAAGGGCCCGGGGCAGGCGCGGCCACCTTGCGGCTCACACCCAGCGGCGAGATGCGTACGCGGTGCAGGGACCACAGTGCCGCCGCCGCCGCACAGACAGGCACGCCCACCAGCAGGACCAGGTAACCGGGTGCCGTAGGGGTGACGTACCGCCCGAAGAAGCGCGCCCCCGAGAAGCTGGTACCGGCCAGCACCGGCTGCACCGCCTGGAAGAGCACCGACCCCAGCGCCGCCCCGGCGAACGCGCTGACCACGGCTTCGACGGTGGCTATGGCGCTCACCTGGCGAGGTGTTGCGCCCACCAGTCTCATGGCCGCGAAGCGCTCCTCCCGCCGGGCTGCCGCCAACCGTGTCGCCGTGTTCACCAGCACCAGTAGGGGGAAGAGGACCACGATGGCCCCTATCCAGAACAGCACCCGGTAGATGCCGGTGGTCCCCTGGTTGTCGGGTTGAGCGGCAATGTGGTCGACGACCACTGTCCCAGGCAGAGCGGCCAGGCGCGCACGTGGGTAGCCCACCACAGCCACCAGCTCGGTCGGCCCGGACAGCGCCCGGTACCCGATCGTCCCGACCTGCCGCCCGGCGAACCGGTCGCCCAGCTCGTCCCTGGGCACCGTTGAGAGGAGCTTGGACAGTGCCGGTGAAGCGTACAGTTCGCCCGGCCCTGGGAGGTGGGAGAGGCCGGGGACCACCGGTGCGCCCGGGCCCAGGGCGGCCACGTCCAGCTCCTCGATGAAGCGGCCTTGATAGATGTTCTCGCTGTAGTTCCACAGTTCCGAGCGGGAGGGAGCGACGTTTGGCGAGGGAGCGGCCACCGTGCACTCCCAACATGGCCGGCCGCTCGTCACCTCGTAGGCGTGGTAGGTGGCGAAGACCGCCAGGAGGACTGTTACTCCAATGGCCACGGCAACAGCGACGAGCAACGCCCGGACAACCGCTTCACGCCCGCTCCGCAACGTCAGCCTCAGCCCCAGCCTCACCATGAGCGGGACGCCCCCACCTGCTGGTAGTCGGTGACGACGCCGTCTCTGACCATTACTTCACGGTCGGCAAACGCAGCCACGCGCGCGTCGTGGGTGACGAGGACAACCGTCGTGCCCTCGGCCCTGGCGTTGTCCACCAGCAGGTCCATGACCGCCTCCCCGGTGAACGAGTCCAGCGAGCCGGTGGGCTCGTCGGCGAAGATGACCCGGGGGCCGATGACAAGGGCCCTGGCCAGTGCGACCCGCTGGGCCTCGCCGCCCGACAGCTCGCCCGACCGTCGGCCTCCCTTGTCACCCAGGCCCAGGCGGGCCAACCACACGCCCGCCTCCTTGTATGCCTTCTTGCGGCCCACCTTGTTGAGCAGGAGGGGGAGGGCTACGTTGTCGGCGCTCGTCAGCTCGGGGACCAGCTGGCCGAACTGGAACACAAAGCCGAAGGCTGTGCGGCGCAGGCGGGAGCGGGCGTCCTCGCTCATCTGGTCGAGACGGCGCCCCTCGAACCACACCTCCCCCCGGTCGGGTTTGAAGATGCCCGCAAGGCAGTGCAGGAGAGTCGACTTGCCTGAGCCGCTCGGGCCCATGACCGCAACGATCTCCCCCTTGCCCACCCTCAGGTCCGCACCCCGCAGTGCCGGCGTAGTGCCGAATGAACGCACGACCTGGCGGGCCTCGACCACGCCGTCCCCAGGGACCGGCGCGGGTGACGGCACACCGGCGGTCATCGTGCCACCACCTCGGCCAGCTGTGCCAAGCGGGTCTCGGTCAGGTCTATCCAGCGCAGGTCCGCCTCCAGGTGGAACATGGCATGGTCGGCCAGCAGGCCGTCAACGACCCGGGCGCCGCGGCGAAGCTCCGTGAGCTCTCTCATCCGCTGCAGGTGGGCAGCCCGTTGGGCCCCCAGGTACCGCTCGGCGGGCCGGCCCAGCATGAGGGACAGGACGACCTTGGCGAACAGGACGGTCTGCAGGTGGGGCTCCGGCTCCACAGGCGTTGCCAACCAGCCCTCCAGTTCCTCCTTGCCGGCGGTAGTGATCCTGTAACGCTTACGGTCAGGGCCTTCCCCCGGCTCCACCTCCCCCGGCGTCACCAGCTCGTCGCGGGCCAACCGGGCCAGCGTGGAGTAGACCTGGCCGAACGGCAGCGGCCTCCCCCGGCCGAAGTACGTGTCGTACTCGCGCTTCAGTTCGTAGCCGTGGCTCGGCTCGCGTTCCAGCAGGCCAAGCAGCATGTTGGGGATGGACATGGGCCTACTATACGCTGCGTGTATACGCTGCGGGGACGCATTGGGCCATGGTCGGTGGCGGACCGGGTGGTGTTGGGGCCGTTGACCCGGCCTCACATATTCCTTCATGGTATACATCACATAGCTATGATCATCCGGCCACCGGACGGGGGCTATCAGGGATCGCCCTCGCAGATCCCTGATAGCCGTGACCGGGCCCCGGGACCTCCTGCGAGCCCGTCGCGGCCAGGTACACGACCCGGCTCGCTGGGCCACTGGCATGCCGGACAGCCTTGCCGTGGAGAGCCTCATTTGCGTGGGGTCGACGGCCCGGGGCCTCGGGGGCCGGATGGGCCGCCACCTGGGAGGTCCCGGTGTCGGTGCTTGGGCCCCTGCTCGACCTGTTCGAGCAGGGGGCCGCGAACGGCACCACGGTCCGCGAGATCGTCGCGAAGGGCCCCGTCGAGCTCGCCGAGCTCTTCGTGCGCAACTACTCCGAGAGCCAGTAGATGAACAAGGAGCGGGAGCGGCCGATAAGGGCGATCGAGCTTGCTGCCGGTGAGCTCCCCGACGACCCTGGCCCTGCTGGCGGCGAGGAGACGCGGTGAACCGGCTCAGCGGCTCGGCGGTCAGCGCCCGGACGTGCGCAGATCGTTCGGTTCCCACCTGGTGCTCGATGGCCTCTCCCTGGAGGCCGCAGAGGGCCCGGTAGCCGCGCTGCTCAGCCCCAACGGCGCTGGCAGGACGACGTCCGTGCGCGTCCCCTCCGCACTGGTCCCCCCGACGCCGGCACGGTCCGGGTGGCTGACCACGACATGGTCACCGACGCCGACCGGGCCCGCGCCGTGAGGGTGTGACCGGGCAGTTCTCCGCGGTGGCGCGGGAACCGCGAGCGCCTCACCCCGGGTACCGGACCAAAGCGTCTGAGCACTGCTCCTCGCTGTCTCAGCTCAGCCCTCGCCTCGGGCCTCCGGTAGACGCCTCTTCATCAGCACGACCGGGCGTACGAACCGCCACTCCCGCGCCCCCCACGTCGACACCATGCCCACGGCTTCCCACCCGTCGCTCCCGAGCCGGTTGAGCTGAGGCACCTCCTTGTCGACACGCGATATGTCCACGATCTTGTATTCCCAGCAGACCATGCCCGATGTTACGAAGCTGACCCACCTCGCTGATAGGGCAGTACGGCCCGGCAAGCGCAGCACGGCGCCCCTGGGAGCGTCGTCGAATCCTCCGTCACTGCGAGACTGTGCTCACGGGAGAGGTCTTTGGGCTGCGCTCGCAGGCCTCCGGGGGCCGTACAGGCCAGGTTGCGGTTCTGGTTGAGGGCCGCGGGCTGAGCGGCGGGCCAGCA
>JAJZMF010000038.1 GCA_021850325.1 Actinomycetes bacterium | reverse complement strand
ACGTACCCGCAAGCCTTCTCTCACCGTTCCTCCTGGCCTCGTGGTCGTCGGACCAGACAAGCCTGTCAGCGCGCGGGCGGCCCCAGGTGGATGCTCAGGGGCGAACGTTGCCGGAAGGGGCACTAGGGGCGGCAGCGCGCTTTGAACCGTTGGCCTACCGGCCTGTACGGCACGTGGGCCGCTGGGTCGGAGCTGCCGCCCTGGCGGTGCTGGGCGCGATGCTGGTGAACACGCTGGTGTCCAACCCGCGGTACCAGTGGGACGTGGTTTGGGCGAACTTCACCACTGCGACGACTCTGGAAGCGCTGTGGGCGACTGTCCAGCTGACGGTGTTGTCCATGGCCGTTGGGGCGGTGCTGGGCACCCTGTTGGCAGTGATGAGGCTGTCACCGAGCCCATTGGTCTCATCGGCAAGCTGGACCTATGTGTGGGTCTTCCGGGGTACGCCGGTCATTGTGCAGATACTGTTCTGGAACTTCGTGTCCGCCCTGTACCCGCAGCTGTCGCTCGGTGTGCCGTTCGGCCCGGAGCTCCTCCATGGCGATGCGAACCAGCTGATCTCACCGTTCACCGCGGCGGTCCTGGGGCTTGGCCTCAACGAGGCGGCCTACATGGCTGAGATCGTGCGGGCGGGCCTGCTGTCGGTGGGTAGTGGCCAGACGGACGCCTCTCTTGCGTTGGGCCTCACGCGGATGCAGGGCCTCCGGCGGGTGGTCCTGCCGCAGGCGATGAGGGTCATCGTCCCGCCGACCGGTAACGAGATGATCTCCATGCTCAAGACGAGCTCCCTGGCCAGCGTCATCGCTGTGACGGAGCTGCTCTACTCGGTGCAGATCGTCTACTCGAGGACGTTCGAGCAGGTACCGCTGCTGCTGGTCGCGGTGATCTGGTACCTGGTGCTGACAACCCTGCTGAGTATCGGGCAGTACTACATAGAGCGGCATTTTGCCCGGGGGTCTGCGGAGACGGGTACGTCGAGCCCGTGGAAGGTGCTGCGGAGGTCCGTGAGCCAAGGGCACGTCCGGCCGCAGTTCGGCGGCACCGGGGGGGCGCTGTGAGCGCGGTGATGGTTCGTGCGGAGCGCGTCTGCAAGTCTTTCGGGCGCCGGGCGGTGCTCCGCGGGGTGGACCTGGAGGTGGCCCGGGGAGAGGTCGTGTGCCTCCTGGGCCCGTCAGGTTCAGGCAAATCGACCTTCCTGCGATGCATCAACCACCTGGAGAAGATCGACTCCGGTCGACTGTGGGTCGATGGCGAGCTGGTGGGCTACCGCCGCAAGGGTGACCGGTTGCATGAGCTGAGGGAGAGGGAAGCGGCTCGCAAGCGGTGTGAGATCGGGATGGTGTTCCAGCAGTTCAACCTCTTCCCTCATATGACGGTCCTGGAGAACGTCGCCTTCGCTCCGGTGCTGGTCCGCAAGGAGCCCCGGGCGCAGAGCCGCGACCGGGGCCGTGGGCTGTTGGAGCGGGTGGGGTTGGGTGACAGGGCTGACGCCTACCCGTCGGAGCTGTCGGGTGGCCAGCAGCAGAGGGTGGCGATAGCGCGCGCTCTGGCCATGAGCCCATCGCTGATGCTGTTCGACGAGCCGACGAGTGCGCTCGACCCCGAACTGGTGGGGGAGGTCCTTGAGGTGATGCGGGATCTCGCTCGCTCGGGCATGACGATGGTGGTGGTGACGCACGAGATCGGCTTCGCACGGGAGGTGGCCAACACGCTCGCTTTCATGGACGGTGGGGTGGTGGTCGAGTCGGGCTCCCCGGCCCAGTTGTTGTTGAACCCTAGGAGCGAAAGGACGCGTGCCTTCATCTCCAAGGTCCTCTGAGATCGGGCGAGGCCCGGGTGCCGGACCTGGTGGGACGTAGCGCGCTTCTGGTCGATGGTGGGGGAGAGCGTCCGGGCGCTGGCCTGACGCGTGCTGACCGGGCAGTGGGCCTGTCGCGCCTGCCCGGCCAGCACTGCTGGGGCGTTCAGGCGTAGGTGCAGGTGGACGCCGCGTTCGTGGTGGAGGACCGGGCTGCCGGCGGCGGCACGGTGCCGAGGGGTGGGGCAATATGGGTAGCTGGACAGGTTTGTGGAGTTCCGCCCCTTTGTCGGCACCGTATTTGTCGTGGAGGGCCCCGACGGCTATCGCTGCCTGGGGGCCCGGCTGACCTACGGTCCCGACACGGACGACATGGCCCCGATAGTGAGCTGGGCCGACAGCGGCGTTGAGCGCTTCCGGTACGTCGCAGCGCCCACGCCACCGGTGTTCGATGCCCGTGCGGGCACGCTGAGCTGGCGGAAGGGCCTGGGTGACTGGCACGTGCGCCCGGTCAACCCGGGGGATGTGGAGTGGGTTTACCCGGTAGGGAGCTCACGGACTTCGAGCACTTCAGGGCTTATGCGGAGGAGAGCACATATGCGTCCGAGGGCGAAGCTGGCCCGGACGACGGCTGTGTGATCGCCGGCTGACGGCCGTGGCCAGTCTCGACGGGAGGTGGGCCAGGACAGGCGGCGACGCCGGGCCCGGGGGCGGTGCCGGAGCGGGGAGGGGGGTGGGCGGCAGCGGGCTCGCCCGGTGGGGGCAGGGAGTGCGGCCGCGGCGAGGCGACCCGCCCTGCCCGGCGGCTCAAGCAGCGCCCGGCACCGGCCGATCCATGAGAGGACGGCCGGTGCCGGGCAGCGGGGCCCTCACTTCCTCCGCTCGCCTCCAGGGCACCGCCGCCGGTTTGGTCGAGCGGGAGGCACCCCGGCCACGGGGCGGCTCCCGCCCGACTGTGAAGGGGGCGTGCTTCAGCGGCTGCCGAAGGGGCGGGGCCGCGTGGTGCCACTGTGCCCGGCACGGAGGCGAGATGGCGTCAGCGGAGTATCTCGACCAGTAGGATCCAGGCGTCGGCGACGCCGGCCGTCACGCAGAGCAGGGTCACGGCGGCTTCCCACCAAAGGCCCTGGGAGCTGCCGCCGGCCATGAGCAGACCGGCCACCAGGGCAGCGCCCACCGGTGCGAGAGCAGCCGCTGCCCTGCTGCGGAACTCGCGGGCCGGCCGCCCTTCGGCTGCTCGTCGGCCCGACCGCAGGATGCGGCCGACGGCGAAGGCGAGCACTGCTGCTGCGGCGAGGAGCTGCCAGCCCAAGCCGCGCACGCTCGTCTGGGGCGTGACGGCTGTCAAGCCTGTGACGACGGGGAAGAGGAGCAGCAGGAGAGCCTCGCCGGCGCGGCCGGCCAACCCGGGCAGCCCGAGGATCTGCTTGAGGTTGATCGACAGGGCCACGAACACGAGCCCGGTGAGAGCGGCACTGACCCCTGCCTGGGTTGCGAAGAACGTCTGCCAGGTCCCCATTGAGGGCGCGATGATGCCACATTCCGGGGCCACGGCGCCTTCGGTGCGCCGCTGGCTGTCCCTACCCAGGGGTAGGGTGCGCCGCCATGGGGTTCTTCTGGCGTATGTTCGCTCCTCCCCGCCTGCGCCGTGCCCGGTGGCGGTGGTGGGGTGTGAGGCACCCGGTACGGCGGGCGGAGGTCCGGTTCAGGCGGAGGCTCTACCGCAGGCGGTGATGGGGCGTGCGGAGCGGGCACAGCCAGCCGGGCAGTCCCCTGGGCCGTCCGTGCGGCTGGAGGCTTGACCAGGCTCCGGTGGAGGGGGCTCTCATCGTTTGCGCCTGGTCGGCCGGTCCCGGGGCACCACGACCCGGTTGCGGCCTGCGTCCTTGCCCTCCAGGAGCAGAGCGTTCACGGCGTCGAAGGCGTCGGCGGCCTTGGCGTGCCCGGGGAGCGCCTCCAGCGCTCCGACTGTCACGGTGACCATGCCGCACTGGTTGGTCGGGTGTTGCATGTGGAGGTCTTCGACGGCCCTGCGGGTACGCTCTGCCACCAAGGCTGCACCGTCCAGGCGCGCTCCGGGAAGCAGGGCAGCGAACTCTTCGCCGCCGTAGCGGTAGGCGCGGTCGCCCTGGCGCAGGGCTGAGGAGAGGGTGGCAGCCACACGGGAGAGGGCGTCATTGCCCTGCAGGTACCCGTAGGCGCTGTTGTAGTCGTGGAAGTGGTCTATGTCCACCAGCAGGATGGAGTACCGCTCACCCGCGCCGACCAGGCGGGTGTGGAGCTGTTCGTGGTCAGCGTCAAAGGTCGCGGTGTTGGCCAGCCCCGTTCGGTAATCGATGCTCGCCGCCTCGGCCAGGGCACGGTTCTCGTCGATCAGTTGCTGTACCTGGTCGGCAAGGGCCTCGGTGCTGGTTTTGCGGATGAGCGCCCAGTCCTTGAGCCCGGGCCGGAAGAGCTCTGTGCGTTTCCTGCCCGCTGCCTTGCCACGGTACATGGCGGTGTAAGCGTCCCTGAGCATCCCGTTCGCTGTGTCGACAGGCGGCACACCGGCCCTCCGGGCAGGGTCGAACATGGCAATACCGATGGTGATGGCGACTTCGAGCGGCCCGTTGTCGCCAACCTCGGGCGGAGCCTCGCCGGGCAGCGCGGTCGGGTCGAGAGGCAGGCCCACGGCGGCGATGGCTGCTGCGGCCACCTGCGCTGCCTCTTCCTCGCTCGCCTTGTCGAGCAGCACCGCGAACTCGTCACCGCCAACCCTGTAGACCGAGCCCTGCGCGTCCACGACCTCGACCAGCCTGTTGGCGACCACCTCGAGAAGGCCGTCCCCTTTGTGGTGCCCGTAGCGGTCGTTGACCGATTTGAACGAGTCGATGTCGACCATGAGGACGGCGGCACGAGGACCGGTGGTCGCCGATGTACGCACCGCCTGAGCCAGGTGCTCCAGCAGGTTGTGGCGGTTCCCCAGCCCGGTGAGCGGGTCCTGGTGGAGCGCCGCCCGGTAGGACGCTTCGCGCTCGGCCCAATCTGTCACGTCGTGGAAGCTGACAGCGATACCGGCGACAGCCGGGTCCCGCCGCAGGTCACGGGCCACCAGGTCGAGACGGCGGGGCGCGGTCCCGTCCACGGGCACGGCGCACACCGCCTCCACTGCCCGTCCCCTGGCGCGGACGGCCCGGTCGACCAGCGATGCCACGATGGGGGCGTACTCGGGGTCGACGAGCGACGGCAACGAGCCCTGCGCGGCTCCGAGCAGGTCCAGGGCACCTACGGAGGCCGCTTGCACCTCGAGATCCGGGTCGACGATCACCAGGGCAAGGTCGGGCATGCGCTCCAGGGCGGCCGTCAGCCGGGAGACGTCCCGGCCGCGGTCACTCCTCGCACCAGCCATGGCTCAAGCATCGGGTGTGCCATCGCCGGGGTTGAGCGTCACCGGTCCCGACTGCGCTGTTTGCCCGCGTGGGCCCGCCTGTTACCGGGCCCGCCTGTTACCGGGCCCGCAACGTAAGGCCCGGCACGTGCAACAGACTGGGTAGCATTAGCGCCCGCTCAGCCACAGGAAGACATTAGCCGGCGCACGCCGCTGGAAACTGTGCAGATAACGGACGAATGTCCTGATAATGATCCTGGCACGCAAAAGGCGGCCCGGTCGCAACACTACCGGGCCGCCTTTGCCGGCTTGTGCACTCGGAGCTAGAGCGCCCAACCCCAATGGTTCCCCGTGCCGTCCCGGGGTGGGTTGCACAGCGGGCAGGTCCAGTGCACCCAGCCGCTCCCGTGCCGGTACCCGCTCTGGGAGACCTGTACCGCGGTGCCGTCGGGCAGGGTGAGCTGCCTGAGCGCGCTGGCAAAGGTCGCTGCGTGCCGCGACTCGTCGTGCGCGGTCTGCCTGAAGAGGTTACCGATAACCCGTTCACCAGCCAGGTAGGCCTGCTGTGCGGCGTCCGGGTAGACGACCTTGGCTTCATTGGTCTCCCCACCGATGGCCACGAGCAGGTTGGCGCGGCTGCCACCCGCCAGGCCGGCGAGGTTCGCCTCGGTCGCGAAGTGCTCACGCAGTTCGACCTTGGCTGTCCCGGCGAAGAGCTCAGCCACCCTGAGCGAACCGTGTGCCCGGGCAGCCTGGGAGTAGGTCAGGTACTTGGCGTTGGCGAGGGCTTCGCCGTGCATCGCCGTCAGCAGGTTCTGCAGAGTGTGCGGCTTCAGCGTGGTGATCTTGACCACGACCTTGACCGGCTCTGCACCGGGCGGGGCGGGTACTGTGCCCCCGCCCCCGTTCACAGCGGTGAGGGCCTGTGCGAACAGGGCACGGTGATGGGCCTCGTCCGCTGCGATCTCCGTGAAGAGCCGGGACGCAGTCTGGTCACCTGCAGCTGCGGCTTCGCGGGCGAAGGTCGGGTACATGTCCGTGGTCTCGTACGCCTCGCCGGCGACGGCGGCCGTGAGGTTGGCTTTGTTGGTACCGGCCAGACCATAGGCTCCGGCAAAGTGCGCGAAGTGCTGGCGCAGCTCCATGTCGGCCGTACGGCCCCACAGGGCCGCAAGGGGACCGGTTGCCACCTGGCGGTAGGCGTCGTACTTGGCGTAGGCGTAGGACTCGCCACCCATTGCGGCGAGAAGGTTGGCAGCGGTCTGCTGGCTCAGGTTGCGGCCAGGCGCCGGTGCCGCGTTGTTGTCGGCCCCCGCGGTGCCTGCGGGGGCGAGGAGGGCGACCATGACCGCTCCGGCACCGAGTGCCGTGACCCGCAGTCTCCTGCCGGTCCTTGCTCTGCGCATAGTGCTCACCTCCTTGTGATGGGCAAGTCCCTATTGGCTTGACGCTTACAGGCGACAGTGCCCACCTGCCGTACGCGCCCAGGATCCATGTAGTGCAGGTGGTGTTTGGCTTTCCCGGACGATCTCCACAGCACCTGGGCAACGGTGCGACAGCGCCTGCACCGACGTGGGACGGCAACGGCGCGGGCGCCCCTGGGCGCAAGGTGGACGGGCGCGCTCGACAGCAAGGGAGAGCGGGGCCCTCGCCTATGCCCCTGCGACATGGGACAGGTGCCCGACAAGCAGGGTCAGCGCCATCGCCAGTGAGCCACCGGTTACGACCCGGGACAGCGGACGCAACCACCTCGCACCACCCGCGACGGCGCCGGCCCAGCCGAGCACCGCCAACCCGACAACGGCGACCACCGCGATGGCCACCGATTGGGCCGACCGGGAGGCAGCAGCCATTGCCAGCACGGGCAGTAAGGCGCCGGCGGCGAAGGCGGCGGCGGCCGCAGTGACGACGACGACGGGCGCCGGTGCCCGGAGCTAACGTGCAGGCAACAGGGCCCAAGGAGCGCACCATGGTCAAGAGAGGGAAGACCGGGGGCGTTCCCGCTAGCCGGAGGCCAAGTCCCCCCTCCGACACCACCGAGCGGGAACGTCCCCCACAAATCCCCGAGGGCCCCGAGGCCGTCTTCGACGTGAGCCGGGGAGCAGGAGAGCCCCCCGGGGTGCCCGCCCCCGAGCCTCAGCCCTCGGGCCGGGTTGACGACGCGCCCGGCGAGGCGG
>JAJZMF010000036.1 GCA_021850325.1 Actinomycetes bacterium | reverse complement strand
GAGCTCGCCACGGCGCTGCCCGGCCGGTGCCTGGTGCTCACAGGCCCCGCTACGTCCCCTGAGGTGCTGGCTGTGGTGGCCGAGCTGTCCCTGCCCTCTGTCGACGGGGACGACGAGGCCGCTGCGCGGGCCGTCCTGGCCCTGGCCCGCCAACAGGCGGCGTGAGCACCACCGTAGTAGTCCTCTCCTACCGGCCCGGCGACTGGCTGGCCGAGTGCCTGGCAGCAACCGTGGCCCAGGCGGACGAGGTCCTCCTGGTCGACAACGGCTCGGAGGACGCCAGGGCTTCGGAACTGGGCCGCGCCTTTGGCGCACGCGTCATAAGGTCCAGGGTGAACCGCGGTTTCGCACCCGCCGTGTGCAGCGCGCTGGGCCTGGCCAGAGGGGACCTGGTGGCGCTCCTGAACGATGACGCCGTACCCCTGCCCGGGTGGCTGTCCGGCTCAGCCGCCGTGCTCGAAGACCCCTCGGTGGCAGCAGTGGGGCCCAAGCTCCTCCTTCGCCAGGCTTACGCCGAGATCCGCATGCCAGGGCCGGAGTGGTACTCGCCCGGTGACCCCCGGCCTCTGGGCCGGCAGATCCGTTCGGTCCGCGTCGACGGCCTGGAGGTCCTGGACCAGGCCACCGGTCCCGGCCTGCACCGCCTGGAGGGTGAGGGGACAGACCGCTGGCGCTGGACGGCCGGGGAACGCTCCTGGTACGTGCCCGTTGGGCAGGGACAGCGCTCCCCGTCCGTCGTCGTCAACGGAGAGCCGGTGCCCACAGGCCCTCTGGTGCGACTGGTCAACAGCACCGGTCTCTTCCTGGACCACCGCGGCTACGCGGGTGACATCGCCATGGGTGCTCCCGACGACGGCTCGTTCGACGAGGCCCGGGAGCGTTTCGCCGTCTCCGGTGCAGCCATGGTGGCCAGGGCGGAGACCTGGCGGGCCGTGGGTGACCTGGCCGCGCCCTACTTCGCCTACTACGAGGACGTCGACTGGTGCTGGCGGGCATGGCTGTACGGGTACCGGGTCCTCTACGACCCCTCCTGTACGGTCGAGCACCGCCGCTCAGCCAGTTCGGGCGGCGAGCACAACGAGGGTGTGCGGGTGCTGGCCGAGCGCAACCGCACGCTCACCATGGCCCGGAACGGGCCCTGGCCGCTGGTGGCCCGGGCACTGCGCGAGAGGCTGGCAGCCGGCCCGGACGGAGGGATAAGGGCACAGGTGGCCAGGGGGCTGCCCTGGGCGCTGGCAACCAGGGTGGCGCAGTCCCGACGCTGGGCACGCTCGGCCTCCCAGGTGTGGGAACGCTGGTCCGGCGTCGACAGCGAATGGGCGGTCTGAGCAGCCAGGGCCGCTCAGCCGCGGGAGCGAAGCGACCGCAGGTCCGCCTCGACCAGGTCGAGCACGTGCGGCCACTGGTAGTTCTCCAGGACGTAATCCCGGCCCCGCTGGCCCATTGCCCTGGCCCGGTCCGGGTTCGAGCTGAGCGCCTCGATGTGATGGGCGAGCTCCCTCGCTCCTCCGAACACCAGGCCCCCCGAGCTGCGTGAGCAGTGCCACTGGACCACGGCGCTGCCATGGCGCACCAGGGCCGGACGGCCGGCCAACCAGGCCTCCATGAGCGTCCTGGAATAGCTCTCCATCAAGCTCGGCTGCACGTAGGCGAGGGCGGCGGCCAGGGCGTTGTTGCGCTGTTCCACCGACAGCACCCCCACGTCGACGACCCGGCCGCGCAGGTTGTGGGGCACGGCGGCGTCCCCGGAGCCGGCGGACACGAGCTTCACCGACGTCCTCGCCCGGGAGAACTGCTCCATCAGCCAGAACCAGCCCTTGTCCGCCTCACGGCGACCCAGGTATAGGACGAACGGTTCCTCGATCCCGTACTCGGAACGGAAAGCCTCGGGCTCGTAGCGGTCCGGGACGTCCATGCCCGAGCCGACCACAGTGTTGTGCGGGGTCACAGGCCCCATGCTGTACGCCAGGTCCCGCTCGGGCCCCGAGAGGAACCACACGGCTGCGGGGAGGGACAGGACGTGGCGCATCACGGCGAGGTGGGCATAGACCTCGTCGTGCAGGCACGGCATGACCACCGCCCGGTCGGCGACGACCGGCATGCACACCGTGGTGGGCCAGAAGAGGTAGGGGGCGAACACGAACGCATCGAAGTCGTCCCGCTCGCGCAGGATGGCCTCGAACAGGCCCGGGGTCCGGAAGAGAGCGTTCAACCAGGTGAGCTGGTCGTCCAGGGAGGGCGTCTCGCCGTAGTAGATACGCCCGTGCACGGCGTGCTCCTTGCTCGTCGACACGTTGAGCACGTTGGCGAAGCGGCGGACCAGGATGCCTTCCTCGCTCTGGGCAGACTCGGGGAGGTCATTGGCCCAGGTGTAGGGGTTGGAGGCACACGTGGTCAGGACCTGGACCTCCCAGCCCCGGTCGCGCAGGCCCAGTGCGGTGTCCCTGACCACAGCCTCCGCCCCACCGACGATCTCGGCGCCGTACCTGGGGCTCACAAAGGCGACGCGCCCGCTCACCTGCTCCCCTGGCGCCGGCCCGCCACCCAGACAATGGAAGTCATCCCGGGCGGTAGCATAGCCGCCGGTGCCTGCCGACCAACCCGAACCCGGCCAGGCGGAGCGTCGGCTGCCAGGGCTGGGCACCCGCGCACGGCGCGCCTTGCGCGCTGCTCTGCCGGTGCTCGTGGACAACTGGCAGACGAACGGAGACGCTCAACAGGACGGCGCCGCCACCATGGCCGACGTCCACCACTGCTACAGGTTGCTCCTCGGCCGTGCCCCCGACCCGGGCGGCCTGGAGCACTACCGTCGACGCCTCGAGGGCGGGGGCATCGGCTTGCCGGAACTCGTGGAGGAGTTCCTGGGCTCCGTGGAGTTCGTCCGGGCACGGGCCGACCGCTCCAGGTCGGCCCCTGGTGAAGGCACGCCGGTGGAGCAGGTCAGGACCGTGGAGGGGTTCCTGATGAACGTCGACCCCACCGACTACGCCGTCGGCCACACCGTGGCCCGTACCGGTGCCTACGAGCCCGAGGTGTCCAGCACTGTCCGGCGCCACCTGCCCCCAGGCGGGACCTTCGTGGACGTAGGGGCGAACATGGGCTGGTTCAGCCTGCTGGCTGCCGGCGCGGTCGGCCCCGGTGGCCACGTCCTGGCCGTGGAGCCCAACCCCGCCAACGTCGAGCTGCTGCGCTCCAGCGCCCGGGACAACGGCTTCGCCAACATCGAGGCGCACTGCGTGGCCCTGGCCGACGAGCCGGGCACGGTCGCCCTGGAGACCGACGGGAGCAACGGGCGCGTGATCCCCATCGACGGGCCCCCGCCCGCGCCCGTCCGAGCCAGCTTCGTGGTCGCCGCCCTGCCCCTGGACGACCTGGTGGAGAGGGCCGGGCTGGACCGCGTCGACTTGGTCAAGATCGACGTCGAAGGAGCGGAACCGCTTGCCCTGCGGGGCGCCCGCAGGGCCCTCCAGACGTACCGGCCGGTTCTTGTGAGCGAGTTCTACCCCCTGGCGTTGGACCTCGCCCCTTGGGGAAGTGCCCAGGGTTACCTCGACATGCTGAGGGCCCTCGGCTACCGCCTGCAGGTCATCGGCACCGACGGTGAACAGGACGACGGCTCGGTGCTGGAGATGGCCGGGGCACCAGGCACCGACCACGTCGACCTGCTCTGCCTACCGGCCTGAGGCCGGCTCCGACGGTGCCCCCCGGGCCCGCTCAGGCCAGGAACTTGGCCAGCCTGGCCATGCCTTCAGCGAGGTCCTGGTCGGCAAGGGCGTAGGAGAAACGGGCACAGCCGGGGGCACCGAAGGCCTCGCCAGGCACGAACGCCACCTTGGCCTCGTCGAGGACGATCTCGGCCAGCTCCAGAGTGCTGGCGGCCACCCGGCCCGACGCTCCCAGCGGCCGGCCGAGGAGCCCGCTGAAGCTCGGGAAGGCATAGAAGGCCCCCTCGGGCTCGGGGCACACGGTACCCGGGAGCTGGGACAGGGCCTCGACGATGGCCCGGCGCCTACGGTCGTAGACCTCCCGCATGCGCGCCACGTCGTCCAACGGCCCCTGCACGGCGGCCAGGGCAGCGCGCTGGGCGACGTTGCACACGTTGGAGGTGGCGTGGCTCTGCAGGTTTGCCGCCGCCTTGACCACGTCCGCCGGCCCGATGAGCCAGCCCACCCGCCAACCGGTCATGGCGTACGTCTTGGCCACACCGTTCACAACCAGGCAACGCTGGGCCAGTTCAGGGACGAGCACCGGCATGGACCAGGCGCGTGCCCCACCGTAGACGAGGTGCTCGTAGATCTCGTCCGTGATGACCCAGATACCACGCTCGTCCGCCCAGGTGGCGATGGCCCGCGTCTCGTCCTCGCTGTACACGGCACCGGTGGGGTTGGACGGTGAGACGAAGAGCAGCACCTTGGTGCGGTCCGTCAACGCCGTTTCGAGCTGGCTGACGCTCACCTTGTAGCCGCTCTCAGGGGTGGTGGCCACCTCCACGGGGACACCCCCGGCCAGGCGCACCACCTCGGGGTAGGTCGTCCAGTAGGGAGCGGGCAGGAGGACCTCGTCGCCGGGGTCGAGGAGCACGGCGAAGGCCTGGTCGACAGCCTGCTTGCCCCCGTTCGTGACCAGCACCTGGTTGGCGCCCACCCGGTAGCCGCTGTCCCGTTCCGTCTTGGCCGCAATGGCCTCCCTGAGCTCGGGCAGGCCCGCCGCCGGCGTGTAGTGGTGGTAGCGGGGCTCCCGGCACGCGGCCACGGCGGCCTCGACTATGTGGTCGGGCGTCGGGAAGTCGGGTTCGCCGGCACCGTAGCCGATCACGTCCTCACCCGCCGCCTTCATGGCCTTGGCCTTGGCGTCGATGGCCAGGGTGGCTGATTCCGAGACGGCGGCGATACGGGCTGAAACCCTTGCGGACGAGGAAGGCATCGGCTCCAATGCTCGCACAACCGGGCGCCGCCACGCATGCCGGCAGGAGCCCGAGTCCCCGTCGCGCCGGCCCGGGGAAGCTAGCCTCGCCTAGGTGCGCAAGGGGAGCCGTGGCCGTACGCGGGTGCTCCGCGCCGTCGTGCCCATGGCGCTCGCCCTCTCAGCACCTCTGGCAGGGGGACAGGCCCCGGCACATGCCGCCACCCCCCCGCCTGCTCCCTCGCTGCACGCCAGCTCACGGCGCCCGGCCCGGCCCGCACTGCGCACCGGCCACCCGGCACTGGCGACGGCACCTCCGGCCCGGGTGCCCCTCCCCCCAGCCAGCTCCTATGTGCTGGTCGACGTCCGGACGGGCAACGTCCTCGCCGCCTACAACGAGCACCTCCGCCTCTCGCCCGCCAGCCTGACCAAGGTGCTCACGGCGCTCATAGGTGTCCGGTACCTGGCGCCCGGCGCCGGGGTGCCGGGGACCCCGGTCTCCGAAAGCGCCTACCCCAACCTGGCGAACATGGAGATAGGGGTCTCCTGGCCCCTGGTCAACGTGCTCCAGGCCATGCTCGTGTACTCGGCCAACGACGCGGCGTACGCGCTCGCACAGCGGGTGAGCGGGTCGCTCGCCTCCTTCAGCCGGGTGATGCAACGAGCAGCCGTACAGATGGGCATGACCGACCACCCCGTCCTGCACGACCCGGCGGGCCTGGACGGCAACATCGGCTTCGAGGGTGGCAACCTCATGAGCGCCAGGGACCTCGCCATTGCGGGCAGGGCCCTGCTCCGAGTGCCGGAACTGGCGCACATCGTTACCGACCGGAGCGTGACCTTCACCGACCCGACGGGCCTCGTGCACGACCTGCCCAGCATGAACTGGTGGTTCCTGCGCGCCTACCCGGGCGCCATCGGCCTGAAGACGGGGTACACCGTCCAAGCGGGCAACTGCATCATGGCCGCGGCCACGCGTAACGGACGGACGATGCTCGCCGTGGTGATGAAGGGCTACAACATGCAACAGACCGCCATGGACCTGCTGAACCAGGGCTTTGCCACGCCGGTGGCCAAAGAACCGACCGCCGACCGACTGCCTGCGGTCAGGCTGCCCTCACCCCCTGCCCCGACCGTCAACCCCCTCGTGGCAAGGCCCGGTGGCACGTTGGCGGGAGCAGGGCGCCGGGCAGCGGGCAAGGAGCGCGCAGGGAGGGCTGCGACCACAGGCCGGGCCGCCGCCGCTCCCCGTGGCGGCCCGGCCCACGCCTTCGGCCATGGTGCCAGGGAGGCCGCGGGGGCCCCGGCTCCCGCACGACCCGCAGGAGGGCTCGGAGCGGTGCTCGGCTCCTGGTTGGGCCAGTTCCTCCTGCTGGTGTCGGGCTTCGGCGCTGCCGTCGCACTGCTCGAGCTGTTCAAGGCCGACCGCCTGCAGCGGCACACCGGGGGCTCCCGGCCCGGGCCGCGTCCCGCCACGGTCCACCTCCAGAGCGAGAGGGCCCTCCCCGACCAACCCGATGACGACCGGCCGGGGGCCGGGGCGCCGTTCCCCCCCGAACGGGCACGCCAGGCGCAGGCGGCACGGGGCGGGCACCTCTGAGCGGCAGGCTCAGGCCCTGCCCCCCTGCGCCACGAGCACCACCTTGCCGAACTTGCCGCCACGCGAGAAGTGGTCATAGGCGTCCTGGGGCTCGTCGAACGGGTAAGTGGCGTCCACTGCCACCTTGACCCTCCCGCGGCTCACCAGGCTGAGCACGTGGTGGCCCAGCGCCTGCACCACCCCGGCCTTCTCCTCGAGCGTGCGGTTGCGCAAAGTGGAGGCCCGCAGCGCCGCCCTGCGCTGCATCATCACCGACACATCGATCTCACAGCGTGCCCCGGCCGACGCCCCTATCAGCACCACCCGCCCCCAACGGGCCAGTGAGCCCAGCGCTCCTGGCAGGCCCGGGGCGCCGACCAGTTCCAGGACCACATCGAACGGCCCCATGGCCAGTGCCTGTGCGGGAGCAGCCGGTTCGGCCCCCAGTGCAGCCAGAGCGGCGTGCCCGCCCTCGTCCCGGGCACTGGCGACCACACTGGCCCCGGCGGCCACGGCCAGTTGGACCGCCGCCGTCCCCACGCCTCCCGCCGCCCCGGTGACCAGCACCCGCTCTCCCATGCCCAAGCGGGCCTGGGTGAACAGCGCGTCGTGGGCCGTGCAGTACGCCTCGGGGAAGCCACCCGCCTCCTGCATCGTCATGCCCTGGGGCACGGCCAGGGCATGACCTGCGTGCACCACCGCCAGCTCGGCTTGTGCCGCCCCCGCCATCAGGGCCATGACCGCGTCGCCGGGGACGAAGGAGCGCACGGCGCCGCCCACCTGCTCGACCACACCGGCCAGCTCCAGGCCAGGCTGGTCTGCGGGGACGCCGGGGGGCGGGGGGTAGTGACCGGCAGCCTGCATGATGTCGGCACCGTTAAGGCCAGCCGCCGCCACCCTCACCACGATCTCGTCCGGGCCGGGCACGGGGTCGGGACGCTCCCGCCACCGGAGCCGGCCCCCCTCTATCACCACCGCTTGCACGGCGTCGAGGCTAGCGGCGCGCAGTAGGGTCGCAGACCATGAAGAAGACGGTTCTGATGGACTGCGACACCGGGGTCGACGATGCTATCGCCCTGCTGTACCTGCTCGCCGACCCCGAGGTCGAACTGTGCGGGCTGACCACGGTGTTCGGCAACATCTCGGCGGCCACAGCTGCCCGCAACACCCTCAAGGTGCTCGAGGTGGCGGGGCGGGGCGGCCAGGTCCCCGTGGCCGTGGGCTCCGAGCTGACACTGACCGGGCAGGCCATGGAGCTCGCCACACACGTCCACGGGGCCAACGGTCTCGGTGGCGTGGACATCGGCGTGCCCGTCGGCACGCTGAGCCCGCTCTCGGCCGCCGAGCTGATCGTGAGCACCGTCCGGGCCCGGCCGGGCCAGGTCCACCTGCTGGCCACCGGCCCCTTCACCAACCTTGCCGTTGCCCTGCGCCTGGCCCCGGACCTCCCCGAGCTGGTGGAGGGGGTGACCGTGATGGGTGGCGCCGCCATGGCGCCGGGGAACGTCACCCCGGCGGCCGAGGCGAACATCTGGCACGACCCCGAGGCCGCCCAGGCGGTGCTCAGCGCCCCCTGGGACATCACCATGGTCCCTCTCGACGTGACCATGCGGGAGGTGATCTCGGAGGAGCAACGCCTGGCCATGGCCGGGTCCTCCTCACCCGTTGCCCGTTTCGCGGCCGAGGTACTGGACTTCTACTTCGACTTCTACCGCGACGTCCTCGGGCGCAAGAGCTCGGCCTGCCACGACGTCCTCGCCGCAGCGGTCGCGGTGGGCGACGTGGTGCCCCTGCAATCGATGAAGGTGGGCGTGCAGGTGGACACCGGGACAGGGCCGGGCCGGGGCGCCACGATCTGTGACACCCGGGGCATGTACAAGGGTGAGCTGCAACAGGAGGGCGCTCACTGCACGGTGGTCCTGGAGACCAGGGGTGACCTGGCCGCCTCCGTGGTGGAGCGGCTGTCCAACTTCGTACCCTGAGCCGGCAGTCCCGGGCCGACCTGCTAGGCGCTGCTCAGGCGCAGTTCCCCAGGGGCGCCCGAAGGGACCAGTGGGTGGAGGGGGGCCACCGGCCGTGGCACCCCCTCGCCCCGGCCGTCCTGCTCCCCCTTGTTGGGCCAGTAGGCCATCGCCCTTTCGGCCATCGCCGTGATGGTGAGCGACGGGTTGACACCCAGGTTGGCCGGCACCACGGACCCGTCCACCACATGGAGGCCCTCGTAGCCGTACACGCGGTGGAAGGGGTCGACGACGCCCGTCTCGGCTGAGGCTCCCAGGGTGCAGCCCCCGAGGAAGTGCGCCGTCATGGGCACTCCCAGGATCTCGCCCCAGGTGCCCTCGGGGAAGCCACCGATGACGCGGGCCAGGCGCTCCACCACCTCGTGCCCGAGCGGGGCCCAGGCCGGGTTCGGGTCGTCCGCCGCCTGCCGACTGGTGAGCCGTGCCCGACCTGTCAGGCCGCGCCGGGCAGAGAGCACCAGCGAACCCGGTCGGGCCTGCATGACGAGGGCGATGATGGCCCTCTCCGACCAGCCCCGCAGGTCAGCCAGGCGCAGGAGCTGCGAGGGCTGCCTGCGCACCGCCCGCCACAGCTGACGTAGCCCGTCCCGGGCGGGAGGGCCGGGCCGGTCGACCAGGAGGGCCCCGAAGAGGGCCATGGCGTTCGAACCGTGCCCGTAACGGACGGGCTCCACGTGCGTCCCCGGGGCCGGCCAGAACGATGACGTGATGGCCACCCCGCGGCTGAAGTCGGGTGCTGCGCCAGCACGGGGGACCACGGCACCCAGCAACGACTCGGCATTGGTCCTGGCCAGGTGGCCCAGGCGAGGTGAAAGGCGGGGTAGGCGGCCCTCCAGGACCTGGCGCGCCAGCAGCTCCTGGGTCCCCCAGGCGCCGGCAGCGAGGACCACGTGCGCCGCCCGGAAGACGGTCTCCCGGCCGCGGGAGCGTAGCCACGGGCCGGTCGGCCTCGCCCCCACTTCCCATCCGCCGTCAACAAGGGGGGCCAGCCTGGTCACCGTGGTCATGGGGAACACCTTCGCCCCCGACCGCTCCGCCAGGAAGAGGTAGTTGGTAACGAGCGTGTTCTTGGCGCCGTGGCGGCAACCGGTCATGCACTCACCGCACTGCAGGCAGGCGCGGCGCACCGGGCCGGCGCCGCCGAAGAACGGGTCGGGCACGCTGGCGCCAGGGCTCGTGCCCGGCGGGCCGAAGACAACGCCGACCGGTGCCTGGCGGAACGTGGTCCCCGCTCCCATCTCCTCGGCGACCGCCCGCATGGCGTCGTCGGCAGGTGAGCGCGGAGCCTCGTCGACCACGCCCAGCATGCGGGATGCCTGGTCGTAGAAGGGGCCGAGCTCCTCCTCCCAACCGCGCCCACCCGGGAGCCGGGGCCATTGCGGGTCGGCGAAGAAGCTGCTCGGCGGTCGGTAGAGCGTGTTGCCGTAGTTCAGGGACCCGCCTCCGACGCCCGCACCGGCCAGCACCACGAGGTGGGGCAGGAAGTGGGCCCTCTGGATGCCGTAGCAACCCAGGGCCGGCGCCCACAGGAAACGCCTGAGGTCCCACGAGCTACGGGGGAGGTTGGTCGCGTCGAAGCGCTGCCCGGCCTCCACTACGGCCACCCGGTAACCCTTCTCGCTCAGGCGCAGGGCCGCGACCGAACCCCCGAACCCGGAGCCCACCACCACGACGTCGTAGACCCCACCTCGCTGGCTCGTACCGCGGCCCGCCATCAGCTGTGGGCGCCGAGCGCCCTAACCGCCCGAGACGTCCTGGGGCCGGGGACCGCCAGAGGCCAGGAAGGGCATCATGGAGCGCAACTGGGCGCCGACCTTCTCGATCTGGTGCTGGGCCCCCTCCTGCTGCAGGCGGTGGTAGTTGGGCAGGCCGTCGCGGTTCTCCTGGACCCACTCCCGGGCGAACTCGCCGGACTGGATCTCGGCCAGGATCCTCTTCATCTCCTCGCGGGCCGCGCTGCCCACGACCCTCGGGCCCCGGGTCATGTCGCCGTACTCCGCCGTCGTCGAGATCGAGTACCGCATTCCCGAGATACCGTGCTCGTAGATGAGGTCGACGATCAGCTTGACCTCGTGCAGGCACTCGAAGTAGGCCGACTCGGGCTGGTAGCCCGCGTCCACCAGCGTCTCGAAACCGGCCTTGATCAACGAGGTCAGGCCACCGCACAGCACGACCTGCTCACCGAACAGGTCGGTCTCGGTCTCCTCCTTGAAGGTGGTCTCCAGGACCCCTGCCCGCGTGGCCCCGATCCCCCAGGCATAGGAGAGGCCGAGGGCCTTGGCCGTCCCGCTGGCATCGCGCTCCACGGCCAGGAGGCCCGGGACACCCCCACCGCCCTCGTAGGTGCGCCGGACCAGGTGCCCCGGGCCCTTGGGGGCCACCATCACCACGTCCACGTTCTGGGGCGGCGATATCAGGCCGTAGCGGATGTTGAAACCGTGAGCGAACATGAGGACGTCGCCGGGCTCCAGTGAGCCGGCCACAGACTCCTCGTAGATCGCCTGCTGGGAAGTGTCCGGGGCGAGCAGCATGACCACGTCCGCCTCCGCGGCCGCTTCGGCCGGAGGCAGGGCCCGCAGGCCCTCCGCCTCGGCCTTGGGGCGGGAAGCGGAGCCGTCCCGCAGGCCCACCCGGACGTCGACCCCGGAGTCGCGCAGGTTGAGCGCGTGAGCGTGGCCCTGGGAGCCGTAGCCGATGATGGCGACCTTGCGGCCCGAGATCAGGCTCGGGTCGGCATCGTGGTCGTAGTAGATCGTGGCCATGTCTGCTTGCCTTTCCAGTTCGGTTGCTAGTTGTGGCCCGCGCCACGGCGTGCCGTGGGGCGCTCCAGCTTGGGCAGGGCCACGCGGCCCGTGCGCTGTATGTCGATGATGCCGTAGGGCCGCAGCAGCTCTTCGAAATCGTCGAGCGTGGACGGCTGACCGGCAAGCATAACGGTGAGCGCCTCGTGGCCCACATCGACCACGCTGCCCCCGAAGATCCGTACCAGCTCGCCGACCTCACCCCGCGATGGCCCCGGCCCACCGGGTGGCGCGCAACGCACGCTCACCAGGGCGAGCTCGCGTTCGATGGCCTCCCCGGGCACCATCTCGGTGATCTTGACCACGTTCACCAGCTTGAACAGCTGCTTGGTCAGCTGCTCGACAGATGTCTCCTCCAGGTCCACGACTATGGTGACCCGGCTGAAGGACTCGTCGTCGGTCGGCGCAACTGCGAGCGAGATGATGTTGAAGCCCCGCCGGGCGAAGAGCGCCGAGACACGGGCCAGCACGCCGGCCCGGTTCTCGACGATCACGGAGATGGTCTGGTGGCGGGCACGCCCACTGCCCGAGACCCAGGGGCCGGTGGCCGGTGCAGCCCCGCTCATTGGACCACCTTCTCACCGCCCGGGCGCAGGGCCGGGTGGACGATCACATCGCTGTTGGACGCCCCTGCGGGCACCATGGGGAAGACCTTCTCACGGGAGTCGGTCCGGAAGTCGATGACCACCGGGCGGTCGTCGATGGCGTTCGCCTTGTCCACCACCGGGCCCACGTCGTCGGGCGACTCGACCCGGAAGGCGGCACAGCCCATCGCCTCCGCCCACTTGACGTAGTCCGGGAGGTCGGGGGACAGGTAGACCTCGGAGTAACGCTCCTCGTAGAACATCTCCTGCCACTGGCGCACCATCCCCAGGTAGGCGTTGTTCAGGATGGCGACCTTGACCGGGATCCTCTCCGCCGACGCGGTCACCAGCTCCTGGGCCGTCATCTGGAAACAGCCGTCTCCGTCGATGGCCCACACCGTGCGGTCCGGACGGCCGACCTTGGCCCCGATGGCGGCGGGCACCGCGAAGCCCATGGTGCCCAGACCGCCCGAGTTCACCCAGGTGCCCGGCTGTTCGAACCTCCAGTACTGGCTGGCCCACATCTGGTGCTGGCCGACGCCGGCCACCAGGGTTGTGGCTTCCGGGGCTGCGTCCCGTATGGCCTCGATGACCGCCTGGGGCTTGAGGAGGTCACCCGGCAGCTGGGGCTCGTAGTAGAGGGGGAAACGTTGGCGCCAATCGTCGATGGTCGCCCACCAGGCACGACGGTCCGCCTGGTCCTCCCCGCTGGCTCTGAGGACCCGGACCATCTCCTCGATGACCAGGCGGCAGTCGCCAACGATGGGCACGTCGGCCCGGCGGATCTTGCCCAGCTCGGCCGGGTCGATGTCCACGTGCACGACCTGTGCGCCCGGGGCGAAGCTGGCGACCCTGCCGGTCACGCGGTCGTCGAAACGGGCGCCCAGCGCAATGATGAGGTCGGCCTCCTGCAGGGCCATGATGGCGGCGTAGTTGCCGTGCATCCCCGGCATCCCCAGACAGGCACGGTGGCTGTCAGGGAAGGCACCGCGCGCCATGAGGGTCGTCACCACCGGAGCGTCCAGCAGCTCGGCCAGTTCCCTCAGGGCCTCGCTCGCCCGGGCCTTCAGGATCCCGCCGCCGGCGTAGACCACGGGCCGGCTCGCTCCCGTCATGAGCCGGACCGCCTCGCGCACCATCCGCGGGTGCCCCTTGGTGGTGGGCTTGTAACCGGGGAGGGAGGCTGCCAGCTCCGTGTCGTCCGGCCAGTGCCACTCGGTGGTCGACTGCAGCACGTCCTTGGGCAGGTCGAGCAGCACCGGGCCCGGCCGGCCGGTACTGGCGAGCAGGAAGGCCTGGCGCACGGCGAGGGGGATGTCCTCGGGCCGCATCACCAGCTCGTTGTGCTTGGTGACCGACCGGGTGATCCCGACCGTGTCCCCCTCCTGGAAGGCGTCCGTACCGATCACCGGCCTTGCCACCTGGCCGGTGATGGCCACCATGGGCACCGAGTCCATGTAGGCGTCGCACAGGGCGGTCACCAGGTTGGTGGCCCCCGGGCCACTTGTCACCATGCACACCCCGGGACGGCCCGTCACCTGGGCGTAGCCCTCGGCCATGTGCCCCGCACCCTGTTCGTGACGGACGAGCACGTGGCGTATGGACGAGTCGAGGATGGGGTCGTAAGCGGGCAGGATGGCGCCTCCGGGCATGCCGAACACGACCTCGGTGCGCTCCATCTCCAGGCTCTTGATTAGGGCTTGTGCCCCGGTTAGTTGCATCGGTGCCTCGCTGTTCGGGGACTTGGCCGTCCCTGTTCTGGCTCGGAAAACAAAACGACCTCCCGCAAGGGAGGTCGTGGGACGCACGCGTATGCCGACGCGTGCGTCAGGTGAGTACTACGAGGATGCCCATGTAACGTGCGCCCTCGAGCCGTGCTGCCATGGCTCGATGATGCCACAGCGGCGACCCAGGTGCAACAGCCATGGGCAGGCTGGCAGCCCCGCCTAACATGCCCTGCGTGCCCGGCCAGAGCCTCCCCAACCCAGCGCCGCTCCCGGGACCGGTTCCTCCCGGTGACGGCTTCGACCACCTGGACCTCGGATGGTTGGCCGGCCGCCCTGGCGTCAAGTGGTCGAGCACTCCAGCCGGCACCATCGCCGCCTGGGTGGCCGACATGGACTTCCCCGCCCCCGCCCCGGTCCGCCGGAGCCTGGCCAAGTTGGCCGATGAGGGCGACCTCGGCTACTCGGCCGCCGCGCAGCTGCTCGAGGAGCCTTGGGCGAAGAGGATGGTCTCGCGCTTCGGCTGGGAACCCAAGGCGGGACTGCTCCGCCCCTTCAGCGATGTCGTCCAGGCGGTACAGGTCCTGCTCCATGCGGGCACCCGCCCCGGTGACGGCATCATTGTCCTGACGCCGTCCTACCCGCCGTTCGTGTCGTCAGTCCGTGAGATGGGGCGCCGCCTCCTCTCCCTGCCCTTCACCTTCGGCCCACAGGGATGGGAGCTGGACCTGGAGGCGGCGCGGGCCCTGGCTCCGGCGGCTCGGGCCATCCTGCTCGTCAACCCCCACAACCCGACCGGCCGGGTACTGCGCCGGGCCGAGCTCGAGCTGCTGGCCGACCTCGCCGAGCGCTACGACCTCCTGGTCGTCTCGGACGAGATCCATGCCGACCTGGTCCTGGCGGACATCGACCACATCCCTTTTGCCTCGCTTTCCGAGGAGGCAGCCCGGCGCACGGTGACGCTCTACTCGGCGAGCAAGTCGTTCAACCTGGGCGGCATGCGCTGCGCCGTGGCGCACATGGGCCACGGCGCGACACGGGCACAGATGGCTACCCTGCCTTCCCATCTCTTCGGGGAGGTGGGGCTGGCCGCCGTCACCGCGGCACTGGCCGCTTGGAGCGACGAGACGGATCCGTGGCTGCGCAGGTGCGTGGCCCGGCTCAGGGACAACGCGACCGAGCTCGGCAGCTGGTTGCGCTCGTCCGAGGTGGGCGGGCGCGTCCTCGGGGCCCGGCCGGAGGCGACCTACCTCGCCTGGCTGGACTTCCGGCCCGCCCTGGGCCTCGACGACCCGGCCGGGTGGCTGAGCCGGCATGCACACGTCCGCCTCTCCGCAGGGCCGGAGTTCGGCCCCGGTGGCGCCGGCTTCGCCCGGCTCAACTTCGCCACCGCCCCCAACGTCCTGGCGGAGCTGCTGGGGCGCCTCAGTGCGGCGCTGGCGGGAGCAGGCGCCGTGCAGCCAGCTCCTGTCGCAGGCTGACGGCACCGGTGAAGACGACAGCCGGCATGCCGACCACCGCGGCGGCCTCGACGTTCTCCGGCCTGTCGTCCACGAAGAGGGCCTGCGCAGGGTCGAAACCCAACTTTTGCACCGCCCGCAGGAAGTACTCGGGCTCGGGCTTGACCACGCCCTCGTAGCCCGAGATGAAGTAGCCGTCGAACCAACCCAGGAAGTCGTACCTGCTCAGCCTCAGGTCCCAGTTCTCCCGCTCCATGTTGCTCAGCGCGAAGCACTGGGTGCCCCGCTCACGCAGTTCGGCGAAGATCTCGACCATGCCGGGCACGAGGCCCCGCACCATGTCCTCGGCTCGCTCGCGCCAGGCGTCGATGAACCTCGCCGAGGCCGGGAAGAGCGCCTTGCGCTCAGCGCAGGCCTCGGCGATGCTCCTGCCCCGGTCCATCTCGGAATGCCATTGCGGTGGGCACACCTCCGCCAGGAAGTGCTCCATCGCCGCGTCGTCGCCGGCGAACATCTCCCGGTAGAGGTAACGGGGGTCCCAGTCCAGGAAGACCCCACCCAGGTCGAAGCACACCACTGAGGTCACAGCCCCGACGCTACCGCTGCCCGGGGCCGGCCCCGGGCAGTGCGGTCATGGCTCCGTTACGGCCCCTCGCTCCGCGCCCGCCACCAACCGGGCGTACTTGGCGAGGACACCGTGGGTGTAGCGGGGCTCGGGCAGCTTCCACTCGGCCCGTCGGGCTGCCAGTACCTCGTCGCTCACCAGCAGCTCCATGGTGCGGTTGGGCACGTCGATCACGATCCGGTCCCCGTCGGCCACCAGGGCGATCGGCCCGCCGTCCACCGACTCGGGCGCCACGTGCCCGATGCAGAAGCCGTGCGTGCCCCCGCTGAAGCGGCCATCGGTGATCAGGGCGCAGTCGGCACCCCGCCCGGCGCCCTTCATGGCACCCGTGACGGCCAGCATCTCCCGCATCCCGGGACCACCCTTGGGCCCTTCGTAACGGATGACCACCACGGTGCCGGGCTCTATGCCGCCCTTGAGGATGGCGTCGAGGGCAGCCTGCTCCCCGTCGAACACCCGGGCCGTCCCGTCGAAGTGGTCGAAGTCCAAGCCCGCCACCTTGACCACGGCGCCCTTGGGAGCCAGCGAACCCTTCAGGATGGCGATCCCGCCGTCCAGGTGGATGGGGTCGGACAGCGGGTGCAGCACGTCGCCGTCGGGCTCGGCAGGCGAGATGGCCTCGATGTTCTCCTGCAGGGTCCGGCCCGTGACGGTCATGCAGTCACCGTGCAGTAGGCCGGCCGAGAGCAGTTCCTTTATCACGACCGGCAGACCGCCCACCCGGTCGATGTCGACCATGTGGTAGCGGCCGTGAGGCTTGGTGTCGGCCAGATGGGGCACGCGACGGCCGATCCGGTCGAAGTCCTCGAGCGAGAGGTCGACCTGCGCCTCGTGCGCGATCGCGAGCAGGTGCAGAACGGAGTTCGTAGACCCACCGAGGGCCATCACCACTGCGATGGCGTTCTCGAAGGCCTTCTTGGTCATGATGTCACGGGGGCGGATGCCGGCCTCGAGCAGTGCCACCACGGCACGCCCGGACTCGTAGGCGTAGTCCTCACGACGGCGGTCCACCGCCGGTGCGCTCGAACTGCCGGGCAACGCCATCCCGAGCACCTCGGCCGCCGAAGCCATCGTGTTGGCCGTGAACATCCCTCCGCAACTGCCTTCCGTGGGGCATGCCCGCCGTTCGATGAGGGACAGTTCCTCGTCGGTGAGCGAACCGGCCGCATGCGCCCCCACCGCCTCGAAGACGCTGACCAGGTCGAGCACCTCTCCCCTGTCGCCCCGTCCGGGCAGGATGGTCCCCCCGTAAAGGAAGACCGAGGGCAGGTTGATACGTGCAGCCGCCATCAACATGCCGGGCAGTGACTTGTCACAGCCAGCGAAGGTCACCAGGCCGTCGAAGCGTTCGGCGTGCATCACGGCCTCGACGGAGTCGGCGATCACCTCCCGGCTGACCAGTGACGCCCGCATGCCCTCGTGGCCCATGGAGATGCCATCGGAAACGGCAATGGTGACGAACTCGAGCGGGAACCCGCCGGCGTCGGTGACCCCCACCTTGGCCCGCTTGGCCAGCCGGTCGAGCGGGAGGTTGCACGGGGTGACCTCGTTCCACGAGGACGCCACGCCGACCTGCGGCTTGCCCCAGTCGGCATCGGTCATGCCCACGGCGCGCAACATCGCCCGTGCCGGGGCGCGTTCGGGCCCGTCTGTCACTTCGTAGCTACGGGGCTTCATGTTGCTCGGCATGAGGCCAACCCTATCCGGCGGCCGGGCGCGGTGCCCATGCCCCGGGCCGCCTCCCGGGCCCGAGCGTGGGGCCCCTTGCGCACCCCCCTCCGGGAGAGCCGAACGGGGCGTCGTACCACGGGAAATATCGGCAAGCAACCAGGAGAACAGCCCCGTACGCACACTATCATCACATTCGCCTAGCACTCTGAGTAGTTGTAACACCGCCAAGAGCGCATACCAGTGGCACTAGGGCCGGGCGTACCGTGCCTGGCGAGGAGGAGGCCCCATGAACTCGTCCCAACCCACCCAGGCCCGGAGGGCGCCCGACCGGCGCCGGCGGCCCGGTTGGCTACGCGCCGCAGCCGTAGCCTGCCTGGTCGCCGGGGGTGTCGTCTCCCCCGTGCTGGCAGCGGGCGCAGCCAGCGCTGCTCCAACCCGCACCCCGGTCGCCAACATGGCCCTGACCGACGGCCAGGGCCATGGTCACAGGGGCTGGGGGGACGGGGGTTCCGACCAGCGGATCTGGGGGACGGTAACCGGCACGACGGGGACCGGCTTTCTTCTCGCGCCCTCCACGGGCAGCGCCGGTCAGATCTCGGTCCAGGTCGGCCCGAGCACCCGCTACCAGGAACCGGCGACGCCCGGTGCCGGCCTGAGCGGGGTCCGGACGGGCGACGTGGTCGCCGTGAAGGGGGCGAACGCCTCAGGCACCTTGACCGCCAAGTGGGTCTCGGTACCCGAGGCACGCCTGGTCGGCGCCGTCCTGCAGGGCTCGACGGCGACCAGCCTGCTCCTGACCGCAACGGCGTCGGACCTGCCCGGCCTGCCCGCTCCGGTCACAGTCCAACTGGGGGCCACGACCAGGTACGACGAACCTGGCGTGGCCAACCCGGGCGCCACCGCGATTGCGGTCGGGGACGTGGTCAGGGTGCAGGGCGCGCAGCAGGGTGGCGGCCAGGTAATGGCCCTGAGGCTCCAGCTGCCCCTCGTCCGCGCCGCGGGCCTGGTCGGCTCCGTTGGCACCGACAGCTTCGAGCTCACTGCGACCGGTTCGACGCTCGGTGAAGGCTGGCCCTCATCGGCACTGGCAGTCCCCGTGCTGACCGTGGACGTCTCCAACTCCACGCGCTTCACCGGCAGGCTCGCCCGTTCCTCCACGGGCACGTTGCCCGTCGGCGTGGGTGACCGGGTGCAGGTCTGGGGCACGCAGGCCGGTACCGGGACGCTGGACGCTCTGCGCGTGGTCGTGAAGGGGGCACCTGAAGCTCACAGCTCCGACGGGAGTGGCACGAACCGCCACCACCGCGGCAGAGACGGCGAAGGGGGCGGGGGCAACCAGGGCGGCGGCAACCAGGGCGGGGGTCACCGGCACCGCGGTTCGGACAACTAGGTCGTCGAGGGCCCCGATTGGGAACGCCGTCCGCGGAGCAGCTCTGTAGCCGCCCGCAGGTCGGCGTTCCCTCCGGTGGCCGCCTTGACCTTGCCCACGAAGAAGCCGACCAGCTTGTCGTCACCCCCGGCGAAGCGCTCCCACTCCCGGGGGTTGTCGGTCACCACCTGCTCCACCACCGAGCTCAGCTGGTCGGAGCCCAGCGAGCGCAGGCCGAGCCGTCCGGCGATGTCCCTGGGCGCGCCGCCCACCGCCACCAGCTCCTTCAGCACCCTACGGGCCTGGGCGGGCGTCAGCTCACCGTCCTGCTCCATCCGCACCAGTTCCACGAAGGCCGCCGGGTCGAGGCTTACCCGGCCGGCGTCGGCGAGCGCCCCGGCCACCTCGTTGGCCAGGCGCCGCAGAGCGAGACCGGCGTCGGCCCCGGCCGAGCTTGCAGCCATGACCAGGTCGTCGAGATCCAGGCGCACCACAGTCGACACGGCCTCCGAGCCCGGTGCCTCGCCCGAGGCCTCGGCCACCCGGCGCCGGCGCTCGGCGGGCAGCACGGGCAGTGCAGCCTCCACAGCCGAGATCCACTCGTCAGAGGGTGAGAGCGTGACCAGGTCGGGTTCGGGGAAGTAACGGTAGTCGAAGGCTTCTTCCTTCGAACGCATGGCGTGCGTACGCCCGTCGGCTTCGTCCCAGTGCCTGGTCTCCTGGACCACCCGGGCACCCGAGGTCAGGACCTCAACCTGGCGGGCGGCCTCGTAGGCCACCGCCCGGCTCAGGCTGCGCAGGGAGTTCATGTTCTTGATCTCGCACCGCGTGCCCAGCTCGGTGGTCCCCTCCGGGCGCACCGAGACGTTGCAGTCGACGCGTAGGGACCCTTCCTCCATCTTCCCGTCCGAGGCACCCGTGGCCACCAGCACGGCGCGCAGCTCCTCGACGTACTCGCGGGCCTCGTCGGCGCCTCTGAGGTCGGGAGCGGACACGATCTCGACCAACGGCACACCGGCGCGGTTGTAGTCGACGAGGGAGAAGGTGGCCTCATGTATACGGCCGCCGCCGCCCACGTGTGTGGTCTTGCCCGTGTCCTCTTCCATGTGGGCACGCTCGATGCCCACCCGCTTGCCGCTCGGCAGCTCCAGCCATCCGTCCGCGTTCACCGGCACGTCGTACTGGCTGATCTGGAAGTCCTTGGGCATGTCCGGGTAGAAGTAGTTCTTGCGGTGGAAGACCGATGACTGCACCCGGCAGTGCAATGCTCTGCCGATGCGCAGGGCGAGCTCCACGGCCTCCCGGTTGAGCACCGGCAGCGAACCGGGCAGTCCTAGACAGACAGGGCACACATTGGTGTTGGGCTCGTCACCGAACACGTTCGGGCACCCACAGAAGAGCTTGGTGCGGGTACGCAGCTCACAGTGGACCTCCAGGCCGATGACGACCTCCCATCCCTCGGGCCCTGTCCCGCTCACGCGGCACCTCCTGTCGGTGCGGCCGCCTCGAGGGCCTCGGCCACCTGGAACATGACCGGCTCGCCCAGTGCCGGCGCCAGGACCTGCACCCCTATGGGGAGGCCATCGGTGCCCCGGCCGAAGGGGACGCTCACCGCCGGGTGGCCGGCCAGGTTGGAGGGGATGGTGCACACGTCGTTCAGGTACATGGTGAGAGGGTCCGCGGTCTTGGCCCCGAGCTCGAATGCAGTGGTCGGAGCGGTGGGCGACAACAGGACGTCATAGGAACGGTAGGCGTCCTCGAAGTCACGGATTATAAGCGTGCGCACCCTTTGGGCCTTGCCGTAATAGGCGTCGTAGTAGCCCGCCGAGAGGGCGTAGGTGCCCAGCATGACCCGGCGTTTGACCTCGGCCCCGAACCCGGCCGAGCGGGTAGCGGTGTACATCTCGGTGATGTCCGCCCCAGGCTTGCGCAAGCCGTAGCGCACCCCGTCGTAGCGGGCCAGGTTGGACGAGGCCTCCGCGGGGGCGATCATGTAATAGGCCGACAGGCCGTAACGCACCGAGGGCACGCTCACCGGCTCCACTCTCGCCCCGGCGGCCGAGAGGGCGGCGGCCGCCTCCTCGACCCGGGCCGCCACATCGGGCGCCATGCCGTCTGCCCCGACGAGCTCGGCGATGACGCCCACCCGCAGTCCTGCCACGCCCCGGCCCAGGCGGCTGGAGGCGGACGGCTGCGCGCCGGGCAGGCTGGTCGAGTCCCTCTCGTCGTGGCCGGAGATCACGTCGAGCACCATGGCCGCGTCCGCCACCGTGAGAGCGAACGGCCCGATCTGGTCGAGGGAGCTGGCGAAGGCGACCAGGCCGTACCGGGACACGAGGCCGTACGTCGGCTTGGCACCCACCACGCCGCACAGGGCGGCCGGCTGGCGGATCGAGCCCCCCGTGTCGCTCCCGAGCGAGGCGGCCGCGAAGCCGGCCGCTACGGCGGCGGCACTACCCCCGGAGGACCCTCCGGGCACCCGGGAAAGGTCGTGCGGGTTGCGCGTCGGCCCAAAGGCAGAGTGCTCGGTCGAGGAGCCCATGGCGAACTCGTCCATGTTGGTCTTGCCCACGAACACCGCACCCGCCTCGGCGAGGCGTGTGACCACGGTGGCGTCATAGGGGGGCACCCACCCCTCGAGTACCCGGGACGAGCACGTCGTGGGCACGCCCCGGGTGCAGAGCAGGTCCTTCAGCGCCACGGGGACGCCGGCCAGCGGGCCCGGGTCCCGGCCCTCGGCTACGGCCCGGTCCACCTCCTCGGCCTGGCGCCCCGCCACGTCTGAAGTGACGAGGTTGAAGGCATGCACATCGGGCTCGGTCCGGGCGATGCGCCCGAGGTGCTCGGCCAGCACCTCGACGGCCCGCACCTCCCCCTGCCTCACGGCCCGGGCGATGGCTTCGACAGGCCCGGTCACGGCGCCTCCCCGAGGATACGTGGGATCCGGAAACGGTCCTGGTCCACGTCCGGCGCCTGGGCCAGGACCTCGTCGCGGTCCAGGCAGGGCCGGGGCACGTCCTCGCGCAGCACGTTGACCAATGGGAAAGGATGAGCGGTGGGCGGCACGCCCTCGATCTCGAGCGCTTCGATGTCGGCTGCGTGCTCGAGCACCTGCGCCAGCTGGGAGGTGTACTGCTCCAGCTCAGCCTGGGAGAGCTCCAGACGGGCGAGCCGCGCCACGTGGGCGACCTCGTCTTCGGATATGGGCTGGGCCACCCGGCCATCGTAACGACCGGGCCGCCCCCGGTCGACCCGGCGGCACCCCCCGCCGGGCGACCGCTCGAGGGGGGGGTCGAGGTAAGCTACCCGCACCCATGGCGAAGTACCCTTTCCTGAGCGACCAGTGGGTGGCCGAAGCACGCAGGATTTACGCCGAGGTCCAGGCGGAGGGGGGGCTGCCACCGGCGAGCGTCCTGGTCCCGGTGCGGGTCAACCTGGTGGTGAGCGACGCCCCGTTCGGCTCCGGAGCCCTCCAGGCCCACGTCGACACAACCGAGGGCCGGGTGGTCGTGGAGGTGGGCCACGTGGAGAAGCCGGACGTGACCATATCCCTGGACTACACCACCGCTCGGGCGCTCTTCGTCGGTGGCGACCCCCAAGCCGTCATGCAGGCGTTCCTCGGTGGGCGCCTGCGTATCGACGGCGACATGGCCAAGCTCCTCGACCCCCGCAGCGGCATGTGGCCGGCGGCAGGAGGAGGCGGGGCCACACCGACCTGGGCCGCTCCCCGCGCTGCCAACGGGCAGGCCGGCAGCCCCGATGGTGCCCCCGAGCTCGGGTTCCCCCACGCACCGGCGCTGAAGGCGGCCGCCCGGCTCCAGGAGATAACGGAATAGGTGGTCGAGGAGACCCGGGTCGACAAGTGGCTGTGGGGTGTGAGGCTCTTCAAGACCCGCACCGACGCCACCGAGGCCTGCCGGGCAGGCCATGTACGGGTCAACCGGACAGCAGCGAAACCGGCCACCCAGGTCAAACCCGGGGACACGGTCGAAGCCCTCACCCCGGGTGGCCAGCGGGTGGTGGAGGTCACGGGCATCGTCGAGAAGCGGGTGGGCGCGCCGGCTGCTGCTGCCTGCTACGAGGACCGTACGCCCCCCCGGCCCGTTGAGGAGGCCAGCGTGGTCAACTTTACGCGCGACAGGGGTGCCGGTCGTCCGACCAAGCGGGACCGACGCCAGCTCGAGCGAGCGCGCCGAGCCTGAACCTGGCCCGGGCCCACGCCCCGGGCCTTGGACGAGCGTCGGGCACGCTGGACTGCCTGACCGGAGCCAGCCCCAGGCGGCCCCTGCTGCTAACCGGCCAGGAGCTCGATCGAGCGCCCGTAGAGCACCTGCTGGCCGACGGCAGGCACCGAGCCGCTGACCGCAGCGAGCGGGCTGCCCTGCACACCGGAGACGTAGAGGCCGATCTTCAACAGGTACTGGGTAGCCGCCCCCTGGCTCATGCCGACGATGGCCGAGGGGATGGTGACCAGGTGGGGGCCGAGCGAGACGTCGACGGTCACCACCGTGCCCACGACCTGGCTCGTCCCGGGCGCCGGCGAGGTGGAGAGCACGAGGCCGGCCGCCACGGAGCTGTCGTACTGCTCCAGTTCGTGCACGCCCAGGTGCAGGGCCGCGAGCTGGGAGGCGAGCGCAGAGTACGAACTGCCGACCGCAGAGGACGGGACGGTCGCCCGGGGCTTGCCTGCTGACAAGACCACGTTCACCGCCGTCCCGGGCAGCACCTTGCGCCCCGTAGCGGACCAGGAGATCACGCTGCCGGCCGGGACGGTCATGCTGTGCACGTGGGCAACGGTGCCGAGCACCAGCCGCTGACCGACCAGGGCTGAGCGGGCCTGGGCCAGGTCCAGGGTGGCGAGCGAGGGTACGGCGACCGGCTCCGGGCCACGGGAGAGGACCACAGTGACCACCTGCTTGGCGTGCAGACGGGAACCGCGGCCCGGGAACTGGGAGAGCACGCGCCCGGACGGGGTGGTCGCGCTCCAGTCGTGGCCACTGACCACGAGCTCGAGGTGACGGGTGCCGAGAGCGCTGGCCGCCTGGCCGGGGAGGTCCCCGGTCAGCGAGGGCACACTGTAGGTGGGCGGGGGCAGGGTGAGGTAGTAGTAGGCCGCCACCCCCCCGCTCGACGCGCCCGCGACCACCACCAGGGCGGCCGCCCGTCGGGGCCAGCGCCTGGGACGGGCCCTGGCCTTTGCCGCCCGCGCCTCCCGGCGCTCCCGCTCCGCCAGCTCACGCCGGGCCCGTTTGGCCTGCCTTCGCCGGCTCCTGCGGCCCTGGACAACCGGTCCCGGTGCCAGAGGCCCGGCAGGTGGCGCCGGACGGTCGGCACTGCCTGGCTCTGGTACCTGCTCCGGGCCGGCCGCCACCTGGTCGGGGGGTGTGCCGCCACCTGGCCCGACCTCCACCGGGACCGGGACCGGGACAACTTCCAGCTCGTCGGGCGCCGCCGGTACCGGGGGCCGGGCCCCGTCCTCCTCCGGGTCGGCGACCACGCCGGCGAGAGCAGGGCCGTCCACGACCACGGGGGGATCGACCAGCACGCTCAGGCCCGGCCCCTCGGGCGGACGCCTACCCTGGCCCAGCTCCGTGTGCTCGGGCTGGTCCGTCCCGGTCACCACCAGGCCCACGACCGGCAGCCGAGCCGGCGCTCTCAGGTGACGAGCCGCTCCCGCTATCCGCTCAGCCAGCTCCGCCGCCGTCAGACGGTCCTCGGGGCCGGGCACCCCGGCCGCACGGAGCACGGGGGCCAGTGGCCCGAGCTCCTCAGGGACCGGCACAGGCTGGGTCGCCCGGGCCATCAGTGCGCCCAGCATGGTGTCCCGGGCGAAGGGGACCGCGCCCGTGACGCACTCCACCAGGACCAGGCAAAGGGCGTACACGTCGGCCCGTCCGTCCAGGGGCGAGCCCTGCAGCTGCTCCGGTGCCGCGTAGCGGGCCGTGCCCACCAACGCGCCCATGGGCTCGGTCCAGCTCGCCTCAGCCAGGGCGCGGGCTATGCCGAAGTCGGCCACGCTGGCGTGGCCCTCCTCGTCGAAGAGCAGGTTCGCCGGTTTGACGTCGCGGTGCACAAGTCCCCTGGCATGGGCATGGGCCAGTGCCGAAGCCACGTCCACCCCGAGCGCCGCAGCCTGCGAGACCGTCAAGCGGTACCCGGTGTCCAGCAGGCCGCGCAGGCTACCCCCGTCCAGGAGCTCCATCGCCAGGTAGGCGTCCTCCTCCTCTTCCCCCCAGTCGTAGACCCTGACGATCCCCGGGTGGCGTAGCGCGGCGACCACCTGCGCCTCCATCTGGAACCGGCGCAAGAAGGAGCGGTCCTGGGCCAGGGCCGGGTGGAGCACCTTGAGAGCCACCCGCCGCTTCAGGCGTACGTCCTCGGCTACGTAGACATGCGCCGACGCGCCACTACCGACCGGCCGCAAGAGCCGGTAGCGGCCACCCACCACTCTTCCCACGAGTTCCGAGCTGCGCGACACCAGCACTGTACGAGGCTAACCACCGACGATGCGGCAGAGGTGGACCCCCTGGCCGGTCCCCGGGCCACAGGGTCAGCCGGTGGTCAGCTCCCCGGTCTCCAGCAACCGCTCGAAAGCCGCCTCGTCTATCACCGGCACACCCAGCTGGACCGCTTTGCCCACCTTGGCGCCGCCCGGGCCCGCTCCCGCCACCACTGCAGTCGTCTTCTGGGAGACGCTCCCCGGCGACTTCCCGCCCCTGGCCTTTATCGCCGCCTCGGCCGCCTCCCGTGACCACCGGTCCAGGGTGCCGGTGACAACGACCGACATGCCCACGAGGACCTGGGGCAGGTCCGGCCGCGCAGGGCCGGCGAAGTTCAGACCGGCCCGACGAAGCCGCTCGACGACTTCGCGGTTGCGGGGCAGAGCGAAGAAACGGGCGGCACTGGCGGCGATCACCGGCCCTATCCCCTCGACCGACGCCATCTCCTCCTCCGACGCCGCCAGGATCCGGTCCAGGTGCCCCAAGGCAGCCGCCAACAGTTGGCTGGTGTTGGCGCCCAGGTGGCGGACCGACAGCCCCACCAACAGCCTGGCCAGGGGACGCGCCTTCGATGCCTCGATGGCTGTTGCGAGGTTCGCCACCGAGAGCGGTCCGAAACCCTCGAAGGTCGTCACCCGCTCCAAGTCGAGCGAATATATGTCCGCCACATCGTGGAGCAGCCCCTCGCGGCAGAACAAGGCGACGGTCCGTTCGCCGAGCCCCTCGATGTCCATGGCACCACGGGAGGCAAAGTGCGTCACCCGCTGCACCTGCTGGCCCGGGCACTCGACATTTATGCAGTACGTGTCCGCCTCTCCTGCCAGCCGTTGCAGCGGCGACCCGCACACCGGGCAGGCCGTGGGGAACGACCAGGGGGTGGAACCGGCTGGGCGCAGCGGGAGGACCGGGCCGCGCACCTCGGGGATGACATCGCCCGCCCGTCGCACCACGACAGTGTCACCGGGCCTGACGTCCTTGGCCCGCACCTGGTCCTCGTTGTGCAGGGTGGCAAGGCCCACACGGGCCCCGCCGACCACCACCGGCTCCAGCACGGCAAAGGGGGTGGCTTTCCCGGTGCGCCCGATCGAGACCATGATGTCCCTCAGGAGGGTGTTCTTCTCCTCGGGGGGGAACTTGTAGGCGATGGCCCAGCGCGGTGCCTTCGAAGTGGCACCGAGCTCCCTCCGCTGGGCCAGGTCGTCGACCTTCACCACCACACCGTCGATCTCGAAGCCGATGGTGTGCCGCCTGTCGGCCCACTCGGCACAGTAGCGGTCGACCTCGGCCAGGGAGGTCACCGTCTCGGTGTAGGGGCTCACGGGGAAACCCGCTGCGCTCATCCACTCCAGGGTCTCGTGGTGGTAGCGGAACGCCGGCCCCCCTGTCAGCTCACCGAGCTGGTAGGCCGAGAACGACAGTTCCCGGCCTGCTGTCACCGTAGGGTCCTTCTGGCGCAGTGAACCGGCGGCAGCGTTGCGAGGGTTGACGAAGGTCCGGCCTCCGACCTCGGCCTGCTGGCGGTTGAGGGCGTCGAAGGCATCAACCGTCATGTAGACCTCGCCCCTCACCTCCACCACCTCGGGGGCCGGGCCGCCCAGCCGCACGGGGACGGCAGCGATCGTCGCCACGTTGGCCGTGACGTCCTCGCCCACCTCACCGTCACCCCGTGTAGCCGCCCGTACCAGCCGGCCACCTTCGTAGAGGAGCGACATGGCCAGCCCGTCGAGCTTGAGCTCGCACACGTAGTTCGACCCACCGAGCACGAAGCGCTCCATGCGCCTGCCCCAGGCCTGCAGCTCCTCATAGCTCGTCGTCTTGTCGAGCGACATCATGGGCGTGCGGTGGCGGACCTCGGCGAACAGCCCGGAGCGTGCACCATCGACCTGCTGAGTGGGCGAGGCGGCGACCACGAGCTCGGGATGGGCCCGCTCGAGAGCAACGAGCTCCCGCACCAGCTCGTCGTACTCGGCGTCACTGACCTCAGGGTCGTCGAGGTCGAAGTACCGGTGGTTGTGGTACGCAACGAGCTCCCTCAGCTCCTCCGCACGCTCCTCAGGGGACCGCTCAGCCATTGCCAGAAGGCTACCCACCGCCTCCGACGCCCCTGCGGGCCGCCCCTCAACCTCCCGAGGTACCACCGCCCACCACCAGGTCACCATCGGGGTCGGGCCGGTAGAGGACCACCGCCTGGCCTGCGGCCACCCTCCGTACGGGCTCGACCAGCCACACCCGCCCGTGCCCGTCACCGAGCGGGGACGGCTCCCAGTGCCCCCCCACCGGACGGCCGTGGGCGCTCATCTGGACCTGGAGCGCCTCCCCGGTCTGCGGCTCCTCGTCGACCCAGGTGACCCCCCCGACGTCCAGCGAGCTGACCATGAGCCCGGCGAGCGGCCCCAGCGTCGCCTTGCGCTGCACCAGGTCGACGTCCAGGACGTACCGCCGGCCCGACGGGCCTGCCCCGGGCCCGATGTGCCCCGCCGGCCCCAGGCCACGCCTCTGGCCCACGGTCAGCAGCTCGAGCTCCTGCACCTCACCCAGCTGCACGCCCTCGGGGCTGACCAGCCGTCCGGGGCCGACGGGGATGCGGTCGCCGAGGAAGGCGCTCCTGCCACCGGTGCGTGAGATGAAGCAGACGTCCTGGCTGTCCGGTTTGGACGCGGTCCGCAGGCCCAGACGTGACGCGTGGGCACGGACTTCCTCCTTGGTCATCTCACCCACAGGGAGCACCAGGTCCCGCAGCTGCGCCTGCCCCAGCATGTACAGGACGTACGACTGGTCCTTTGCCGCGTCCCTACCACGGCGGAGGTGCCAGGGCCCCGCGCCGGGCCCTCCTACCCGCCCGGTGGGGCGGCCGCTGACACGCGCATGGTGGCCGGTCGCAATGGCGTCGAAGCCCAGGTGCCGGGCCCGCTGCCAGAAGCGGTCGAACTTGAGGTGGGCATTGCAGGAGATGCACGGGTTGGGGGTGACGGCCCGGGCATGGCCCTCGACATAGGGCGCCACGACGTCGCGCTCGAACTCCGAGCTGAAGTTGAACACATGGTGCGCCACCCCCAGCTGCTGGCAGACCCGACGGGCGTCCTCCACATCGGCCACCGAACAACAGCCGGAGTCGGAAGGACCACCCCAGAGCTTCATGGTGGCACCCACCACCTCGTGGCCCTGCTCGGTCATCAGGGCCGCAGCAACGCTCGAATCGACTCCCCCCGAGAGGGCGACCAGGACGCGCATCAGGCGCTCCGCCGGGCCAGAGGCCCGGGTGAGGCCCCGACCGAGCGCAGCGACGCCACGGCCCGGGGCACCACCTCGAGAGCCTGCTCAACGTCCTCGTCGGTACTGGTATGGCCGAGCGTCAGCCTGAGCGCCCCCCGGGCGGCCTCGGGAGCTGTGCCTATGGCCCGCAGCACGTGGCTCGGCTCCATGGCCCCGCTGGCACAGGCAGCGCCGGCCGAAGCCGCCAGCCCCATGGTGTCCAACATGAAGAGCAGCTCCTCGCTGTCCACGCCTTCGATCAGCACGTGGCAGTGCCCGGGTGCCGTCGGTACCCCTGGGCCGACGGTGAGGACGCTGCCCGGCACGCGCTCGAGCAGCCCTGCGGCCAGGCGGTCGCGCAGGGCTGCCACGCGCACCGCCTCCCGGGGGGCGGCGGCCCGTACCGCAGCCAACGCCGCCGCCATGCCGACGGCCCCTGCGACGTTCTGGGTCCCGGCTCGGCGTTCGCGCTCCTGGGGACCACCGTGCAGCAGGGGGGCCAGCTCGACCGGCCGCCTGAACGCCAGCGCCCCGGCACCCTGGGGGCCACCGAACTTGTGGGCACTTATGCTCACCAGGTCGGCACCCTCGGCCAGCACCGCCACGTCGAACCAGGGCGCGGCCTGAACGGCATCGGTGTGCAGGACGGCGCGTGGCGCCCGCCTCCGGACCAGCGCCGCCACATCGGCAAAGGGCTGTACGGTGCCCAGCTCGTTGTTGACCAACTGGACCGAGACCAGGCTCACCGTAGGGTCGAGCGCCTTTGCAAGCTCGGACAGGTCGACCCGGCCGTGACGGTCGGCGCCCACCGTGCGCAGCGGCTGTCCCGTGAGCTGCGACGCGGCCCGTCCGGCATTGAGCACCGCATGGTGCTCCACGGCGCCCACCACCACCGCGCCCGGGGCCAGCAGCGCACGGCCGAGCACCGCCAGGTTGTCGGACTCGGTCCCACCCGAAGTGACCACCAGGTCGCCCGGCACCGTCCCCAGGGCTCCCGCCAGGACGTCACGTGCCTGGTCCAGGGCGGTACGAGCAGCGGCAGCCACCGAGTGGTGCCCAGAAGGGTTGCCGTAGGCACCCGACAGCCAGGGCATCATGGCCTCTCTGGCCGCGCCGCACAGTGGTGTGGTCGACGCGTGGTCCAGGTAGGCGGTCACGTAGCCAAGGTAGCGGTCCGGCCCCGGAGCCGGGTGGGCGCCGGACCGGGACCTTCAGCCCGAGCTCGCAACGGTGCCGGTGACCTGGCCCCGGGACCTGGTCGTCGTGGGGCCGAGCGTGGAGGGGGACCGCCCGGCGGGAGCAGTGGTCGCAGTGGTCACGCCCGGCCCTGTCGCGACAGTGGTCGCTGTGGTCACGCCCGGACCGGCGGGAGCAGTAGTCGCAGTGGTCACGCCCGGCCCTGTCGCGACAGTGGTCGCAGTGGACGTCAGGCTCACCGGGGTGGTGCCGCTCGTCGTGGGGTTGGGCGGGATGGTCGTCGGGTAGAAGGGTGCCCCTGCCGGCGGGGGTGGCAGTGTCGTCGGGCTGGTGGTGGAGACGGGCGTGCTGAGCCGGGACACCGTGGCGGGGGCCCAGTTCACCACCGACGGCGGGAACGACCAGTCCATGAGGCCGTGGTCGGTCACCCGCGGGGCCCTCCCCGGTCCCACGACCTGCACGATGTCACCGACCCGGCTGAAGTGGAGGAAGGTCTCGGCCCTGGCCGGGCTTATGTTGATGCAGCCGTGGGAGACGTTCTGCTGCCCCTGTATGGAGAGATCCCACGGGGCGGCGTGCACGTACTCACCTGCGTCCGCTATGTGCACGTCCCAATAGACGAGCTCGTTGTAACCACCCGGCGAGTTGACCGGGATCCCGACGGTTGCGGAGTCCATGCGCACCACAGCTTCACGGTCCAGCACTATGTGCGTCCCCTCCGTGGTGGGCCAGTTCGGGGCACCGGCACTTATGGGCCAGTCGTAGAGGAGCTGGCCGTTGTCGTAGACGTCCATTCGGTGGGTCGTCAGGTTCACCACGGTCACGTGCTTGGCCCCCACTGCGAACTCCGTCGTGACCGGGCCCGAGCCCCACTCCCCCGCCGCCACGCGCCAGCCGTCCAGGTTGCCGGTGACGGAGACCTGTTCCCCCACCGGCCAGTAGCTGGTGGGACGGAAGTGCAGTTCCTCGGCGCTGAACCAGTGCCAACCGCCGGGCACGGGGTCGCTCATGGCGATGTGCAGGTGGGACACGATCGACGACTCGGCGGCATAGGACAGCACCGGGCGCGAAAAGGTGAAGGTGATCGGCTCACCGACGCCGACGATCAGGCCGGGCACGGGCCAGACCGTCGCGGTCACCGACTTGGCTGGGGCAGCGGTTGAGAACACCGCCTTCCCGGGCGCCTGCAAGCCCCCGGGGCCCGTCAGCTCATAACTGACCGTGTAGTGGGTGCTCGGCACCAGCTCGCCGACGGTGGACTTCCAGACCTCGCCCGTCGGGCTGAGCGCCCCGGCGACCGTCGCACCCTGTGCCGAACGGACACTGACGGCGGCCAGGCGGCCGATGGACGCCTTGACGGTCACGACCGCGCTGGCGAGCACGCCGTGAGCCCTGTCGGCCGGTGTCACCGACACCTTGGAGAGCAACTTCGCCACGGCTCTGGCATGGTCGGTCGTAGAGGTCGAGCCGACGGACGTGGACGTGGTGCTGGCCTGCCCGGTACTGCGGTCCGTCACCTGGCGCTGAGTGGAGCTCGTCTGAGCCGCCGCGCCGAGCCGGCCACTACCCCGGCCGGCGAGCACCACGGCGACCGCGCCCGCGGCCACCAGCACGGCCAGTGCGGCCATGACAAGGGAGATGGTGTGTGGCCGGCGGGTGCTGCCTCGGCTGCGCTTCACCGTTCACAGGTTACGGCGCAGGAGCCAGCCACAGTACGGCGAGGGGAGGCAGGACCATCTCCACGGAGAACGGCTGACCGTGCCAACCCCCGCTCTCAGCCCACACCTCGCCCATGTTGCCCAGCCCACTACCTCCCCACTCCCGGGCGTCGGTGTTGAGCAGCTCCAGCCACCGGCCACCCCTGGGAAGGCCGACGCGGTACCCCACCTGGGGCACAGGCGAGAGGTTCGCCACGCATGCGACCATGTCGGCCGCCGGTAGCGCCGGCCACGACGGCTCCCCGACGGGCGCCGCGCCGCCGGTGGGCTTGCGGAGGCGCAGGAACGAGAGCACGTTGTGGTCGGCATCGCTGGCATCGACCCAGCGGAAGCCGTCAGCGGTGAAGTCCTGCTCCCACAGTGCGGGCTCAGCCCGGTAGATCCTGTTGAGCTCGGCCACCATGCGGCGCAGGCGGGCGTGGTCGGCCCACTGGTCCGTCACCCACCAGTCCAATTGGCGCTCGTGCGACCACTCGCGCTCCTCGCCCAGCTCGCCCCCCATGAAGAGCAGCTTCTTGCCCGGATGGGCCCACATCCATGCGTACAGGGCCCGCAGGTTGGCCAGCTGTGCCCAACGGTCGCCGGGCATCTTGCTCAGCAACGAGCGCTTCCCGTGCACGACCTCGTCATGGGACAGGGGAAGTATGAAGTTCTCGTACCAGGCGTATATGAGGCCGAACGTGAGGTCGTTCTGGTGGTAACGCCGGAACAAGGGGTCGACCTCGAAGTACTGCAACGTGTCGTGCATCCAGCCCATGTTCCACTTGAAACCGAAACCGAGGCCACCCAGGTAGGTGGGGCGGGAAACACCCGGCCAGGAGGTCGACTCCTCGGCGATGGTGGTCGCGTGCGCCGATGTCCCGAAGACCGTCTCGTTGAGCTCCTTCAGGAAGTTGACAGCCTCGAGGTTCTCGTTGCCCCCGAACTCGTTCGGCACCCATTCACCCGTCTGACGCGAGTAGTCGAGATAGAGCATGGAGGCGACGGCGTCGACGCGAAGTGCGTCCACATGGAACTGCTCGACCCAAAAAAGGGCGTTGGCCAGGAGGAAGTTGCTCACTTCGTGACGGCCCAGGTTGAAGACGAGCGTTCCCCAGTCGGGGTGGGCGCCCATCGGCCCCTCATGCTCGTACAGCGCAGTCCCGTCGAAGCGGGCCAAGGCAAAATCGTCCCTGGGGAAGTGGGCCGGGACCCAGTCCACGATCACGCCGGTACCCTGGCGGTGGAGTGCGTCGACCAGGGCGCGGAAGTCGTCGGGCGAGCCGAAGCGCGAGGTCGGGGCATAGTAGGCGCTCACCTGGTAGCCCCACGAGCCACCGAACGGGTGCTCGGCAACCGGCAGGAACTCCACGTGGGTGAAGCCCATCTCGGCAACGTAGCGGGGAAGCTCCTCGGCCAGCTCCAGGTACGAGAGAGGGCGCTGGCCGCCCGCCCCGTCGTCCGTCCAGCGCCATGAGCCCAGGTGTACCTCGTACACCGACATCGGTGCGCCCAATTGGTCCGACCCGGCCTTGCGGCGGGACCAGGGCCCGTCCTGCCACCGGTGCTCCGACGGGGCGGCTATCACCGATGCCGTCCCCGGCGGCACCTCCGTGGCGAACGCGAACGGGTCGGCCTTGAGGACCAGTCGCTCATCGGCGGTTATCAGCTCGAACTTGTAGCGTGCCCCCACCTCGGCCCCCGGGATGAAGAGCTCCCACACGCCCGAGGTGCCCAGGGAACGCATGGGGTGCACCCGCCCGTCCCAGAAGTTCCAGTCGCCCACGACCCGCACCGCTTTGGCGTTGGGCGCCCACACTGCGAAGGAGGTCCCGGCCACCCCCTCGTGCACGCGGTGATGGGCGCCCATCACCTCCCACAACCTGCGGTGCCTGCCCTGGTTGAACAGGTGCAGGTCCAGGTCGCCCAATGTGGGCCAGTGACGGTAGGGGTCGTCGAAAACAAAACCCGGCGAACCCGCCCAGCCGTAGACAGCCTCCATGCGGTAACCGGCCGCGGCCGGGGCCAGTTGCCCCTCCCACAGCCCGGCCGGGTGCACCTGGGCCATGGGGACGCGCTCGACGACCTCCCGGTCCGGTGCCGGGCCGGTCACGAGGAGGTACATCTCGGTCGCCCCGGGCCGGAACGCCCTCACGACACCACCGTGCCGGCCGAGGACCGAGTGGGGGTCCCAGTGGCGGGCCTGCACGACCAGCTCGAGGGACCGGCGGTCGAGGGTGCTGGACGGGCCTGGCGCCCCGGCCCCGCCTGGGACCGGCAGCGGGGGGCGCGGCACGGGCGGGCCCGCCGGCGTCGGAGAGGTGGTGCCGCTCCCGGGCTGCACCGCCCCGCTCCCTGACGGCTCACCGCCTCGGCTCGGCCCTGCTCCAGGGCCCTGCCCCGTCGTACCAGTGGTCGTCATGGCCTTCTCCTCGCCTCGTGCCTCGTCACCCGCGGTCCGGGTGCTCTGCTGCGCAGCGCTCTCGGGGCGGCGCCCACCTACGGGCGCCTGTTCAGGCTTACGCTTGTCCTGCATCCCCCGGGTCATCTTCTGGGTCATCCTCCCCTTCGTTCCCCCATTTGCCCGGTGGTGCGACCAGCTCCTCGGCAGGGCTCGAGAGCAGGTGCTCCAGGGCCGCCTGAGGGATGGCCGCCCAGTCCGGACGGTACGCCCTCTCGTAACCGAGCTCGTACAGCGCCTTGTCCAGCTCGAAGGCCACCCTCACGGCCTCGCGGTCCTGCGGGGTCGGAGGCAGCACCTGCTCGATGCCCTTGCAGTCGTAGTAGCCGGTCAGGAAGGCATTGCAGTTGCGCCTCTGCCAGGCGCGGGCGGCCTCGTCGAGGACCGGGAGCTCGCTGTCGGCACGCTCCCAGAGCACGAACTGGGGCGCGTACTGCAGGGACCGGAGCATGCCGGCCACGTCCTTCAGCACAGAGGTCGGGCGCAGGCGCTCCTCGAGGGGCCGGTTCGGCTCACCCTCGAAGTCCAGCACGTACCAGCCGGCGTCGGTGCGCATCACCTGGCCCAGGTGGTAGTCGCCGTGGGCCCTCACTGCAGGCCCGGGGTCGCGCACCTGGTGCAAGCGGCGGAACAGGCCCGCTCCGGCGGGCACGAGCGCAGGGACCAGGAGCTCGGCCTGCTGCTCGAGCACGGACACGAAGCCCGGCCACTGGTGGCTCGTCTCGTCCGAGGTCCCGAACGCATCGGCCATGGCCAGGTGCATCTCCGCCGTCATCTGCCCCAGCCGGGCCGCCTCGGCGGCGAAGTCGCCCCCGGAAGCTCCTGGCGGGTACGGCCCGGACGTGGAAGCCGAACCGTACAGGTCGCGGAGCGAGGTGAGGGCAAGCGCCCACCCGTCTGTCCCTCCGGCCAGGAACTGCTGCCCGAACGCCAGGTCGGCCCCATTGCGCCGCCAGCGGACCAGGGGGGCGGCGACGTGTGAGAAGCCCGTGGCCGCCAGGGCCGAGGTCACCTCGGCGTCAGGGTTCTCCCCGCCGGAGAGCCGGCGGAACAGCTTGAGGATGAGGCGGTCGTCGTAGACGACAGAGGTGTTGGACTGCTCCACGGAGAGCGGCCGGGCACGGGAGGCGTCCTCGGCACCGCCACTGGCCAGGTGCAGGAACGCGATGGCCATCTCGCTGTCCACAACAGCGTCGTACCATGCCCGGTCACCGGCCGTCCCGATCAGTGCGTCTTCGTGCCCCCGGAGGTGCTCGCCGACCTCAGTGACAGGCCTTTCGCCGACCAGGAGCTGGTAGCGGTCACCGTCCGCCTCGACCACGGCCCAGAGCAGCCGCCCACCGACCAGCTCGTCGGCCACCACCAACGCCTGGTCCTGCACAGTCACCGATGCGGGCTCACCCTTGCCGGCGTACCAGCGCTGGCGGCTCAGGTAGCCGCCCAGCATCGCAGTGAGCTCCTCGGGCAATCTGTCGGGGACCAGCCGTTGTTCCCCCATGTCAACCTCCAGTTGAGCTCGTCGCCCGCCTGACCAGGCCGAACCAGTAGAACCCGTACGGTGCCAGGGTTACGAAATAGGGCAGTTCCCCGATAGGGGGAAAGGGCACCCGACCGGTGAGCTCGATGGGCATCATGCCCTGCCAGCGCTGGAGCGGGAGCTGGGCCGGCTGGGCGAAGCGGGACAGGTTGCCGACACAGAGCACGTGGTCCGCCCGTAGCTCTGCTTCGTCAGTTGTGCCGTGCGCCCCTCCTTCTCCGGCGGGCAGGGACGAGCGCACGTAGGCCAGCACCGAGGGGTTGTCCGTCGAGACGACCTCCATCGAGCCCGTGCCGAACACCGGGTGCTGGGCCCGCACCTCCAGCATCCGGCGCATCCAGTGGAGCAGTGAGCTCGGGTTGCGCATCTGCGCCTCCACGTTGACGGCCTGGTAACCGTAGACGGGGTCCATCAGCGGCGGGAGGTAAAGCTGGGCGAAGTCGGCCCGGGAGAAGCCGGCATTACGGTCGGGTGCCCATTGCATCGGCGTCCTCACGCCGTCCCGGTCGCCCAGGTAGATGTTGTCCCCCATCCCGATCTCGTCGCCGTAGTAGAGGACCGGGGACCCGGGCAGGCTGAACAGGAGGGAGTGGAGGAGCTCGGCCACGCGACGGTCGTTGTCCACCAGGGGGGCGAGCCTCCGGCCTATGCCGATGTTGCGCTTCATCCTGGGGTCTTTGGCGTACTCGGACCACATGTAGTCGCGCTCCTCGTCGGTCACCATCTCCAGGGTGAGCTCGTCGTGGTTGCGCAGGAATATGCCCCAGCTGCACCCGTCGGGGATGTCCGGGGTGCGGGCCAGGATCTCGGTGATGGGGTAGCGCTGCTCACGACGGACCGACATGAACATGCGTGGCATCAGCGGGAAGTGGAAGCACATATGGCACTCGTCGTCGTTCCCGAAGTACTCGACCACGTCCTCGGGCCACTGGTTCGCCTCGGCGAGGAGCACCTTGCCCGGGTACAGGGAATCGACCTCCTTGCGCAGCCGCCTCAGATAGGCGTGCGTCTCGGGGAGGTTCTCACAGTCCGTGCCGTCGCGCTCGAACAGGTAGGGCACGGCATCGAGCCGGAAACCGTCGAGGCCCACGTCGAGCCAGTAGCGGACCACGTCGAGCATGGTGTCGGCCACGTCGGGGTTGTCGTAGTTGAGGTCGGGCTGATGGGAGAAGAACCGGTGCCAGTAGTACTGGCCGCGCTGGGGGTCCCATGCCCAGTTGGATTTTTCGGTGTCGATGAATATCGTGCGCACCTGGCTGTAGCGCTGGTCGTCGTCGCTCCAGACGTACCAGTCCGCCTTTGGGTTCGTGGAGTCCTGGCGGGACTCCACGAACCAGGGGTGCTGGTCGCTGGTGTGGTTCATCACGAGGTCGGCGATGACCCTCATGCCCCGGCGGTGGGACTCGTCGACCAGTTGGGCCACGTCTGCCACCTGCCCGAACTCGGGCAGGACCGTCCAGTAGTCGGAGATGTCGTAGCCGCCGTCGCGCAGGGGCGACTGGTAGAAGGGCAGCAGCCAGATGCAGTCGACGCCGAGCCACTGCAGGTAGTCCAGCTTGCCGACCAGTCCCTGGATGTCCCCTGAGCCGTCGTCGTTGGAGTCGTGGAAGCCACGCACGAGGACCTCGTAGAAGACGGCCCGCTGGTACCAGCGGACGTCGGCGCTCGCGGTGCCGGAGACCCTCTCACCCGGGGCCACCGCTCAGGCCTCCGCTGCGGGCACGGGCACCAGGGCGTGCGCCACCCTCCGGAAGGGGTCGAGCCGGACATAGGGGTTGGCACCCCAGGTGTACTGCTCGCCGGAGAGCTCGTCACGCACCACGAACGGACGGTCCCCGGGGGCTCCGAGCACGGCGGTGTCCAGCCGGAGGTTCGCCTGTTGGGCGCTGTGGGGGTCGAGCGTCACAACCATGAGGACGACGTCCCGACCGTCCTCGGACGTCTTGGAGTAGGCCATCACGTTGGGGTTGTCAGACCCGTGGAAGTGGACGCCCTGCAGGCGGGAGAACGCCGGGTGGCGCCTCCTCAGGGAGTTGACGGCCGCGAACAAGGGGGACAGCGAACCGGGCCGGTCGAAGTCGCGCTCGCACAGCTGGTACTTCTCCGACCACATGTACTCCTCGTTGTCAGGCGAGGCCGGCTCGTTCTCGTACAGTTCGTAGCCGCTGTACACGCCGTAGAGCGGCGACAGGGTAGCGGCCAGCACGTAACGCAGGGCGAAGGCCGCGGGCGGCCCGTTGCGCAGGGGGCCGGAGAGGATGTCCGGGGTGCTGGGCCAGAAGTTGGGGCGCATGTAGTCGGCCAGCGGGCCACCAGCCAGCTCCTCCACATAGGTACGGAGGCCCTCGGGCCCGTACTGGGCCGTCCTCCAGGTGAAGTAGGTGTAGCTCTGGCTGAAGCCCACCTCGGCCAGGCGGGCCATGACCTTGGGCCTGGTGAAGGCCTCGGCCAGGAAGACCAGGTCCGGCCGTTCCCTGTGCAGCCGGCCTATGACCCACTCCCAGAACGCGAAAGGCTTGGTGTGCGGGTTGTCCACCCTGAAGATGCGCACGCCCCGGTCGGCCCAGAAGTCGAATATCTCCCTGCAGGCCTCCCACAGGGCCTGACGGTCGCGCTCGTCGGGGGGCCAGAAGTTCAGCGGGTAGATGTCCTGGTACTTCTTGGGGGGGTTCTCGGCGTAGGCGATCGACCCGTCCGGGCGGTGGTAGAACCATTCCGGGTGCTCGCGTACCCACGGGTGGTCAGGCGAGCAGTTCAAGGCGTAGTCGAGCGCCACCTCCATGTCGTGGTCGGCCGCAGTACGTACGAGGTGGTCGAAGTCGTCGAAGTCCCCCAGGTCGGGGTGCAGGGCGAGGTGGCCCCCCTCCTCCGACCCGATGGCCCACGGGCTCCCCGGGTCCTCAGGGCCGGCGTCGAGCGAGTTGTTGCGCCCTTTGCGGAAGGTGCGGCCGATGGGGTGCACGGGTGGCAGGTAGAGGACGTCGAACCCGAGCCCGGCCAGGCGGGGGACCTGGGCCGCTGCCCCTCGAAGGCCACCGGAACTGCGCGGGAACAGCTCGTACCAGGCGCCCACGCCCGCTCGGCGCCTGTCCACCCACAGCTCCACCGTGGCGGTCGTGAGGTCCGTGGCCAGCAGGGGCCCGCTCAGGGCATGGGCGACGCCGGCCGCCAGGGCCGGGTTGACCCGACTGGGCTCGTCAGCAGCCTCATCAGCCAGCATGGCCAGGGCGTGGGCGACCACAGGTGGCACCTCGTGGCCCACCAGGGCCTGCCACTCGCGCAGGAGGACGAGCCCCTCGGCGATCTCCACCGAGACGTCCTGGCGTGCCGCCAGCTTGACCGCCGCCTTGTGCGCCCAGGTGGCGTAACGGTCCGTCCAGGCCATGACGACGAGTTGGTGGGGCCCCGGCTCGGTCGCCCGGACCGGTCCCCTCCACTCGTCGTTCCCCAGGTGCTCGAGCCTGGCCCGGCACACCACGAGGTCCCCCCGGCGGAGCTCGACCTGGGCGGCAATGACGTCGTGGCCGTCGCGGAACACGTTGGCCGACACAGGCACGGTGTCGCCGACCAGGGCTTTGGCGGGGTAGCCGTGCGGGGTGGCGGGCCGTACGTCCTGGACCACGAGCCTGTACAGCCCACCCGGGCGGTCTGGCGGGGCCGGCCGGCCGGCCGGCCCGGCCGGCTGGGAGGCGACTTCCACGGCGCCGACCAGGGCCCGGGACGCGGCACCCGCGCCTTTGCCGACCGCCTGGGGCCAGGAGGACTGTTGGCGGCGGGCTGGCCTCGTCCCTGGTACTTCAGTCGTCATCGACCTCTACGCTATAGGGGCATATCGACCTTGCCTACCCCTGCGCGGGTGGAAGGGGGGGCGAGTTGCTACCTTGGCCCAGGATGAAAGCCTTCAGGAGCTTCACCGTCAGGGCGCGCCTGCCGGAACCGCTCTCGCCGCTGCAGGAGCTGGCGTTCAACCTGCGCTGGTCCTGGGACGAGCGCACACGCGACCTCTTCCGCTGGGTCGACCCCCATCTCTGGGAGCAGACCCAGCACGACCCCGTACGGGTGCTGTCCCTGGTGGCCCGGGAGCGGCTGGAGGCGCTGTCCAAGGACACCGCCTTCATGTCGTTCCTGGGAGAGATCCATGCCGACCTGCGCCGTTACCTGAGCGTGCCCCGGTGGTTCCAGAACCGCGGCCGGTCCGACCTGGTCAAGGTGGCCTACTTCTCACCTGAGTTCGGCATCGCCGAGGCCCTCCCCCAGTACTCGGGTGGGCTGGGCATCCTGGCCGGCGACCACCTGAAGGCCGCCAGCAGCCTCGGGGTGCCCATGGTGGGTGTGGGCCTGCTCTACCGGGAGGGCTACTTCCGCCAGAGGCTGAACGCAGACGGCTGGCAGGAGGAGCGCTACCCGGTCCTCGACCCCCATGCCATGGCTCTGACCCCCATCGAGGGCACCCGGGTGACCGTGGACCTGGCCGGCCAGCCCCTGTCGGCACGTATCTGGGTCGCCACCGTGGGCCGCGTCACCCTGTACCTGCTCGACGCCAACATCGACGAGAACAGCGACGAGCTGCGCCGCGTCACCGACCGCCTTTACGGCGGCGGCACCGAGCACCGCCTCCGCCAGGAGGTACTGCTCGGCATCGGCGGTGTGCGGGCCCTGGACGCACTGGGCGAGAACCCGCAGATCTTCCACTCGAACGAAGGTCACGCCGGCTTCCTGGGCCTGGAGCGGGTACGGCAGCTGGTGACCGAGCACGGCCTCGACTTCAACGACGCCATAGAGGCCGCCCGTACGGGCACGCTCTTCACCACCCACACACCGGTCCCCGCCGGCATCGACCGCTTCCCGGGCGAGCTGATGGAGAAGTACTTCTCAGGTTGGGCACAGGAGTGCGGGGTGGGCATGGCCGAACTGATGACCCTCGGCCACGCGCCGGGCGAGCCGTCCAGCGCCCCGTTCAACATGGCTGTCATGGGCCTCCGCCTGGCCAGCATGGCCAATGGCGTGGCCAGGTTGCACGGCGAGACCAGTAGGGCGATGTTCCAGCAGCTGTACCCGGCCGTACCGCTGCCCGAGGTCCCCATCGGCTCCGTGACCAACGGGGTGCACGGCCGTACCTGGGTGTCGCCGGCCATGAACGACCTGTTCACCAAGTACATCAACCCCTCGTGGGAGGATGCCGGGCCCGCCGATTGGGCGCGCATCAGCGAGGCCCGGGACGACGAGCTGTGGCGGGCCCGCGAGCAGGGCAAGGAGGCGCTGGTCACCTTCGTCCGCGCCCGGCTCAAAGCCTCCCTGCTGGACCAGGGGGTCACCCCCATCGATGCCGCCTGGGCCGACGAGGTCCTCGACCCCACCGTGCTGACGATCGGCTTCGCCCGCCGTTTCGCCTCCTACAAGCGGGCCACCCTGCTGCTTTCCCAGCCCGATCGTCTGAAGGCCCTGCTGCTGGACCCCAGGCGCCCCGTGCAGCTCATCTTCGCGGGTAAGGCCCATCCTGCAGACGACCTGGGCAAGGAGATGATCCGCCAGATACTCCAGTTCGCCCGGGACCCCGATGTCCGGCACCGGGTCGCCTTCATCGCCGACTACGACATAGCCGTGGCCCGGACACTGCTCCAGGGCTCCGACGTGTGGCTGAACAACCCTCGGCGGCCCATGGAGGCCAGCGGCACCAGCGGGCAGAAGGCGGCCCTCAACGGTGGCCTCAACTGCTCGGTCTCCGATGGCTGGTGGGACGAGATGTTCGACGGCGGCAACGGGTGGCAGATCGCCTCGGCAGAGTCCTACAGCGACCTGCAACGTCGTGACGAGGTGGAGGCCAACAGCCTCTTCGAGCTCCTGGAGCGCCAGGTCGTACCCCTGTACTACGACCGGGGCAGCGACCGCTACCCCCGTCAGTGGGTGGCCCGCATCAAGGACTCACTGTGCTCCCTCGGCCCCCGGGTGCAGGCATCACGCATGGTGCGGGACTACGTGAGCCTGATGTACGAGCCGATGGCAGTCCGAGCCGAAGCCCTGAGCAGCGACAACTACGCCCGGGCCAGGGCCCTGGCCCGCTGGAAGCAGAGGGTCTGCGCCCACTGGCCCGAGGTCAGCGTGGTGTCGGTGGAGATCGATTCCACGTCCCCCGTGGCCGACCTGGGCGCGACCCAGCACGCGGTCGCAGAGGTGGACCTGGGCTCCCTCACCCCGGACGACGTCACCGTCCAGTTGCTGCACGGGCCGGTCACTGGGGACGACGAGCTCTCCGACTGGCGGGTGGTGCCAATGGAGGTGGACGGGAACAGGTCCGCCCGGACCACTTGGCGGGGCAGCTTCGTCTGCGACAACGCCGGTCGTCACGGTTTCACCGTCCGGGTCATGCCCTCCCACCCCGACCTGAGCGTGCCGGCCGAGATGGGCTGTGTCGCCTGGGCAAGGGCGAACTGAGGCCGGGTGGCACGCGTGGTCAGTACCGAACTGGTCGACACGGGCCGCCTGGTCGACCTGACGAGCGAGCTCGTTGCCGTGGCGACCGCCAACCCGCCGGGGAACGAACGCGCCACGTCAGAGGTCCTCCGGGCTGCGCTCGCGCCCTGGGCCGCGAGCTGGCAGGAGGTGGAGCCGTCTCCCGGCCGCCTGTCCCTCCTGGCCCGCGTGCCGGCCCAGCAGCCAGCCCCGCCCGGCGGTCACGTGCCGGTGCTCATAGTCAACGCCCACACCGACGTCGTACCGGTGGTGCCGGACAGATGGTCCCGGGCACCCTTCGAGCCGACGGTGGTCGGCGACAGGCTCTACGGCAGGGGGACCGCAGACATGAAGGGCGGCCTGGCCGCCGCCGTCAGGGCGCTGGCCACCCTGGAAGCAACGGGACTGGCGCGGCCCTGCGACATCGTCTTCCAGTTCGTCGCTGACGAGGAGCGCGGTGGCGGTCTCGGGACACGCGCCCTCATGGACGCGGGGCTGCTCGAGGCGGACGCCGCCCTGGTACCCGAACCGACCGGGCTGGCGGTCTGCGTAGCCGAGCGGGGGCTGCTCCAGGGGCGCCTGGAGGTCAGAGGCCGCCCCGGCCACGGGAGCCGGCCGCGAGAGGGCGTCTCCGCAGTCGAGCATGCCGCCCGCCTCGTCCTCGCCATCCATGCAGCCGACTTCGGGGACCGTGAGCACCCGCTGCTCGGCCGTCCCACAGCCAACGTGGGCACGGTGCACGGTGGCAGCGCAGTCAATGTGGTCGCCGAACAGGCGTCCGTGGGCTTCGACCGGCGCATACTGCCCGGGGTTACCCGAGAGGACGCGGTGGCGGGTTTGCGGGCGAAGCTCGATGCAGCCGACCTGGCCGATGTGGACTTCGAAATGGTGGTGGACGACTTCGGCGAGGGCTCCGAGATGAGCCCCGACCATCCCTTCGCCCACCTGGTACGCAGCAGCCTCGGGCTCGTCCTGGGCTACGAACCGCCCACCATCGGGATGAGCTTCACCACCGATGCCCGGTTCATCCGCAACCAGGGCGGCACGCCGGCCGTGGTGTGCGGCCCTGGTGACATCGCTCAAGCCCACAGCATCGACGAGTGGGTGAGCATCCCTCAACTGGTACAGGCGACGGCGGCCTTCGCCACCCTCTACGCCTCGTTCGGCCCCGGCTGGGCTACGAACGCCTGATCTCTCCGGCCCGGGCCGCCGCCTCTGAAGGCCTGGCCGGCGAACCGGGGGCGACCTGGCGCCCGAGCCAGTCGGCCACGACCCCGGCCACGACGCCTTCCCGACGGGCCAGGCCGTGGTCACCCCCGTCGAGCACGTGCACCTCGACGGGCCCGGGTATGGCGGCCGTCTCCCGCTCGAGCTCCTCGGCGGTGGCGAAAGCGTCGCGGCTGCCCGACACGAACAGGCAGGGCACGTCGAGCCGGCCGAAGTGCGCCGTGCGTAGGCTCTCGGGACGACCTGGGGGGTGCAACGGGTAGCTCACCATCACCAGACCGGCCGCTGGCAGGCCCTCGGCCACGGCCATGGAGCACATCCTGGCCCCCATCGACCGGCCACCGAGGTACGTAAGCCCGGCGCCCGGCCCGGGAGCGGCCCACAGCGCCTCCGCCTCCCGCCGGACGGCGGCCACGAGGACCTCGGGCCGGTCAGGCGCACGCCGGCCGGCCAGGCGGTACGGGAAGTCCATGCGGCGGGTCAGCCCGCCCATGGCCGCAACCTGACGGTCTATGGCGACCAGGCCCTCCTGGTCCCGCCCGGCACCGGCCCCGGGGGCCAGCAACAAGGCGAAGGGGACCAAGGGCCTCAGACCATCTCGTGGAGCATCTCGGCCAGCAGCGAGGCGTCCCGCGATATCTCGTCCGGCCTCCCCGTGCCCTCGATGGCTGCCACCAGGGCACGTCCCTGGCTGCGCACCCTCCACCAGTAGGCGTCGTCGACGCCCACCGGCGTGGGTTGCTCCACCGCCCCCACTGCTCCCAGGAAGACCTGTTGACGCTCCTCGCTCATCGGGTCGTTCGCGAGGCGGCCGACGGCCGCGAACAGCTCCTCGATCAAGCGGTAACGGGCCTCATCGTCCTCGTCGGCCAATCCCGGGACGAGACCGAACATACCCTCGACCTCGGCTTCATGCTCCTCGGCCACCGTCAGGTCGGGCCCGTCCCAGTTGTAGGAGACCCCAGCTCCCTCGAGGAGCAGTGAAAGCTCGACCCGTTGCTCGGGCAGCCATTCGCCCAGCTCGAACACCAGCTCCCCGCTGGCGTCGTCCGCTTCCTCCTCGTCCAGGTCCTCGTCCAGCTCCTCGTCAGGGACGGCACCGGTCGGGACTGCCGGCGTGGGGGCTCCGCTCCCGGTCCCCGGTTCGTCGCCACCGGGCCCGGCCGTGGCTTCACCCGGCACGCCGCCGCCGCGTTCGCCCAGCTCCAAGAGGTCCGCCTCGGTCCCCGGCACCAGCACCATCTCACCGGCCGGCGTCACCCTCGAATGGGGGAGCTCCACCTGGCGGCCCTTCTGCCTGGCCCCGGCCTCGAGACTGGCCCGGGCCCTTGCCGCCTCCTGGCCGACCTGTTCCAAACCGGCGGCGGGGGCAGTCAGGCGGCACAGCACGTCGGCCTGATGGCGGATCTCGTCCTCGAGCGCCTCGTCTGCCCCCAGGGCGCCCAGGAGGCGCCGCGTGACCCGGCCCAGCGCAGCCAGGTGGGCCTCGTCTGTCCCCGGAAGACGGTCCGCAGCGAAGAGCAGGGCGGAAGCTTCGCTGAGGGCACCGTCCGCCTGCATGTCGGTGGGGTCGTCACGCAGTCGACGGGCGGCCTCGTACACCTCGCGCGCCGCATTGGCGTCCCCCTCGGCAACGGGCTCCGCCTCTTCGTCCTCCTCGTCGAGGCCGGCACCAGCACCGCTGACGCGCTCGACGATGCGGTCCACCTCCGGCTCGTCGACGGCGAGCACGACCAGCTCCTCGTCCTCGAAGCGGTGGAGCACGCCGGCGCCGGCCAGGGCCCCGATGAGCCGGCCCCTCGTCAGGTCGTCCCACTGGTCGAGCCGGTAACCGACCTCGTCGTCGTCAGGGCCCGACTCGAGCTCGGGCAGGGGCGAGGCCACCAGACGCTGGCCACAGCTGTGGCAACGGCCCCGCGTGCTCACCTCGTAGCCACAACTGGCGCAGTACCAGATTTTCGTGCTCACTGGTCGGAAGCCGTCCTCTTGGGCAGTATGGGCGCGTCGCGACCGGTGCCGTCACTGGCCCGGCTCCTGCGCTCCTCACCCGAGCTCAGTTCTTCGTGGTACTCCTCTTCCACGTTCACAGACCATACGTCGTGCGCAGCGCCGAGGAGGTTCTCGACGGTGAGCATAGCCGTGTACATGGAATGGTCCTGGTTGTTGTAACGGTGCATACCGTTGCGGCCCACCGGGTGCACATTGGGCACGTTCGCCGCCAGCCAGGAGCGTACGAGCTCCACGTTGGCCTTGTAATCGGCGTCGTAGTACGGGTACGCCTTGGGCATGCGCACCACGTAGCCGGCTTCCACGGCGGCCGGGCTCACCAGGCCCAGGCTGGCCAGCTCACGCTTGCCCAGCTCGACCAGTTCGGCGTCGGGCATCGACCAGATGTCGTCACCCTCGAAGACGAAGTACTCCAGGCCCAGGCACGCCCGCCCGTCCTTGACCATGTAGGGAGACCACCGTCCGAAGTTCTGGATGCGGCCCATGCGCACCCTGGGGTCGTGGACGTACACCCAGTTGTCGGGGAAGCTGGCCGACTCCGGGACGACGAGGGCCACCGTCAGGTGGTCCCGGTAGTGCAGGCCCTCGGCCGCGGCGATCACCTGGGGTGGTGGGGGCGGGTCTATCGCCTTCACCAGCGCCGACAGCGGCATCGACGACACGACCGCACTGGCTCGGTGCTCAGTGCCCACACCGTCGGTCACCGAGGTCACCGAGGTCACCCGGCCGCCTTCCCGCTTGAGCCGGGTGACGGCGGCGTTCATGATCACCTTCGAGCCCGCCGCCTCGACCTTGTCCCGGCAGCGCTCCCACATCATGCCCGGGCCGAGCCTGGGGTACTCGAACTGGTCGATCAGGGTGGTGATGCGCCTCTGGCCCTTTTCGGGGAACATGGCGTTCTTGACCGCGTTGAGCAGGTTGAGGTTCTTGATGCGCTGGGCCGCCCAGTCCGCCTGGATCTGCGAGCCCGGGTAGCCCCAGACCTTCTCGGTGTAGGTCTTGAAGAAGTGCCGGTAGAGGCGCCAACCGAAGCGGGCGGCGACCCAGCCCTCGAAGGTCGTCTGGTCCTTGGGGGGGTTGACGCGGGCCCAGAGGTAGGAACCGCCGCAACGCAGGGACTCCACCAAGCCCAGGTTGCGCAGGGCGTTCATGGGCTTCAGGGGGTAGTCGTAGTACTTGCCCTGGTAGTAGATGCGCGACAGGCGGGGGCGGACCATCAGCTCCTCACCCGGCAGTACCTCGTGCCAGAACTCCTCCACCTCCTTAACCTTGGTGAAGAAGCGGTGGCCACCGATGTCGAACCGCCAACCGTCGCGCTCGGTGGTGCGGGAGATACCCCCCACCACATCGTCGGCCTCCAGTACGGTGCAGGCCTTGCCCACCCGGGCCAGCTCGTAGGCGGCCGTCAGACCCGCCGGCCCGGCGCCGATGATGACAACGTTGTCCGCGACGCCGGGCCCACCCCGGCCCCGGGCGGCCGCCTCAGTCGGCGTAGCGCCTGGCGCGTTCTCGATGGCCATGGGGTCTGGTACGGGCACGGGTCAGCTCCTGGGAGTAGCACGACGGCCGCAGCCCGGCGGGTGCCGGTCAGCCGACCTCCCATTGTGGCCTTTGGGCGGAGGCGCTGGCCAGCCAGGCTAGCGGGTTCAGAGAACTTTCAACCCGGGAACGCTACGAGGTTCTCGTACTCGTAGTAGACGGGGTTGGCGGTGACCACGGTCTCCATGCCGGGCAGGGACTGGGCGAACCAGCTCTTCAGGGCACCACAACGGTCACCGAAGCCCTGGTAGCCGTCCCGGTACACCAGCCACAGAGTGCTGCCCGGAGCCAGTTGGTCCTTCACGTAACTGGCGAACGTGCCGACGTTGGTGTTCCTGATGGCGGACAGGTAGTCGACCCAGTCGATGCGCTGCGGGCCGATGGCGTGGGGGAAGGTCAGCTCGGTGACCCCGGGCACGGTCAACAGACGGTCGACGGCGGGGCCGAGCTGGTCCGGGCAGTAGACCACCACGTCGCCGGGTTTGGCTTCGGCGTTGAGGTCGGCCGCCACCTGTACCGCCTGGGTCCTGGGCTGGGCGTCCCACTGACGGGCCGACAGCAGCCCAGCCAGGCAGGAGACAGCCAGGACCGCTGCCGTGAGCCTTCGAGAGGAGAACACGGTGAGCCCTGCGGCACAGGCCACCACGAAGAGGGGGAACACGACGGCTATGTAGCGCTGGTCAAACGCGGCCCCGCTCACCGCCCCGGCCACGACGGCCACCACCAGCGTGCCCACCAGGAGCGTGGCAAGGAAGCGGGACCGGGGCTGGAGCGACACCTCCAGCACGGCGCTCGTGGGCCGCGGGCCGGCCCGGCCGAACAGGGCGAGCACCACGAGGGCAAAGAAGACGAAGGCCAGCAGCACGGACCAGGGGCCCACGCCGGCGAAGTCGCCGAACACCTGCAGGAGGGCCTGAGGCCCGGGCGGGCTCGTCCAGGGGGTGCCGGTGTGCAGGGCCTGGAACACGAACACCGGGGCCCAGGGCAGGAAGGTGGCACCGCCCGCCACCACTGAGCACAGGACCCGGCGGGCCGCCCCCGGGGCGGCCCCCGGCTGCAGCTTGCCCCAGCGCAGCTCGGCCCAGCTGCGCCACAACGCCCAGAGCCCGGTCACCCCTACCAGGTAGAGGTCCCAGTAGTGGGTGTACATCAGCACGCCGGTGAGGATGCCGGTGCTTGCCAGGCGCCCCATGCTCGGCCGCTCCATGGCCCGGCGCAGGGCGAGGAAGTACAGCACCGACTCCAGGGCCATGAGGGAGTACATGCGGGTGTACGCGCCGTAGTAGATGGCCCACGGGGAGCTGGCCGCCAGGAGCAGCGCGGCCCAGGCGCCCCTGCTGCCCGCCACCCTCCGGCCCGCGAACCAGATGAAAGGAAGGAGCGCGACAGACGTGCACGCCGAAAGCGCCCTCACGGCGACTGCACCCTGGCCGAAGACCGCCATCCAGTAGTGCAGTAGTGCGTAGTACAGGGGAGGTGACCCGTCCCACACCAGCGCCCCGGGCAACTGCGACAGCGGCAGCTTGGCGATGTTGACGGAGAGCGCCTCGTCGAGCCAGAGGGCACCGGGGGACGCGAAGCGGGCCGCCACCCCGAGCGCCACCACGCCCAGGGCGAGGAAGGGGCCGAGGCGCGACAGGCGACGTACGGGGAGAGGCCGCGGGACGCTCCGCCAGACGGGCAACCGCCGAGGCCCGGCAGGAGGAGCGGGGGGCGGCGTGACAGTGGTCGCCACGACCCCATCGTAGCTTCGCCGCCGACATCGCCCACCCCGGCTGCCGGGGTGCGGGCACCGTCCTAGCTGGTCTTACCGACCCTGGTGGTGGCAGGGCCCAGAGCCTCCGGGCCTGCCTGCGCCCACCGCCCGCAGGCGGCGTAGAAGCCCGTCGGCCCGTGGGCCACCGCAGTCCCACCGTCCCATGCCGCGCGCCCGACCGCCTCTTCCAGGCGGGCCAGGAGGGCACGTCCCAGTCCCAGCCCCCGCTCACCCGGTGCCACGCACACCCAGGCCTCCACCGGCGCGCCAGCCTGTCCGCCCACCCATGCGGCGGCCCCACCCAGGCAGCGGCCCCGCGACAGGGCCGTGAGGACCAGGCGCTGGTGCCCGGGTGCCAGGACGAGGCCTTCAGGCGCCGGCCCGACCGCAGCAGCCAGCTCGGGCCCGTACACCCGGCCCTGCCATATCTCTGCTTCCAGGCCGCCCCGCCCCGCCACCACGGGTGGGCCGGTCCAGGCGTCGGCCAGCTCCGACCATTGGCGCCCCACCTGCTCGAGCATCACGACGCGCTCGAAGGTGACGCTCGAGCGGTAGGAGGCCATGGCCTCCACAGCCGCAGCCAGGCGCGGGGGTGGCGCCTCCTCGCACAGGGTCACATGGGGTACGTAGGGCCACCGGCCCGGGCGTTCGAACGGGGCCCGCCAGAGCAGGTCATGGAGCGACACCAGGGGCTCCAACCCATCCCCGCCCACGGCCAGGTAGGCCACGGGGCTGAGGGGGGCAAAGGTGGCTACGGGGCCGATGTCCAAGGTCAGCGGCCCGGGACAGGCAGCGGCCGCCGAGCGGAGCAGGGCGAGGGCCGGCGCCATGTCCTCACGCCTGACGTTCACCGGCGGCACCAGGGTGACGTGGGGCCCGACCACCTCGGGAGCACCTGCGCCCAGTGCCCGGCGCAGGCCGCCCACCTCGACAGCGGCCGCTCCCTCCAACAGCAGGACGACGCCCAGCCGTCGCCTGGAGCTCACGGCCGCGCCGCCCGGCCGGCTCCGCTAGGGCTGCCGGCCCGCCGTGCTGGCGAGCACCACGACGTGGTTGGCGTTGACCTCCACGAAGCCCCCGTCCACGTCGAAACTGAGCTCGTCCGGGCCACCGTCGGGGTGCACCACTCGCACCGGGTGGGCTTCGAGAGTGCCCACGTAAGGCATGTGGTTCGCCAGGAAGGCTATGTCGCCGCTGGTGGCGCGGCACACGACCATCTCGGCCTGCCCGGAGTAGAGCAGGCCGGAGGGGGTGACGACGTCGACCCGTGTGGTCGCCACCGCGCCTAGGCCCCCTTCTCCAGCTCCCTGGCCTTGGCCATGGCGCTCTCCGCCCCGCCCACGTTCAGGAAGGCCTGCTCGGGGAGGTGGTCGAGATCTCCGTTGACCAGGGCCTCGAACGAGTCGACGGTCTCGGAGACCGGGGTGTAGACGCCCTTCATGCCCGTGAACACCTCGGCCACGAAGAAGGGCTGCGAGAGGAAGCGCTGGATCTTGCGGGCCCGCAGCACCGTCGTACGGTCCTCCTCGGACAGCTCGTCCATGCCCAGGATGGCGATGATGTCCTGGAGCTCACGGTTGCGCTGAAGCACCTGCTGCACCCGGCGGGCGACCTGGTAGTGGCGGTCCCCCACCACCTCGGGCGTGAGGATGTTCGAGCTGGAGGCCAGGGGGTCCACAGCCGGGTAGATCCCGATGGCTGCGATCTCACGGGAGAGCTCGGTGGTGGCGTCGAGGTGGGTGAAGGTGGTGAAGGGAGCGGGGTCGGTGTAGTCGTCGGCGGGCACGTAGACGGCCTGGACCGAGGTGATCGAGTGACCACGGGTGGACGTGATCCGCTCCTGCAGCTCGCCCATCTCGTCGGCCAGGGTGGGCTGGTAGCCCACGGCCGACGGCATCCGGCCCAGCAGGGTGGACACCTCCGAGCCGGCCTGCACGAAGCGGAAGATGTTGTCGATGAACAACAGGACGTCCTGGTTGCGCACGTCCCGGAAGTACTCGGCCATGGTGAGCGCCGACAACCCGACCCGCAGGCGGACGCCGGGGGGCTCGTCCATCTGGCCGTAGACCAGCGCCGCCCGCTTCAGGACGCCCGACTCCTTCATCTCGAGCCACAGGTCGTTGCCCTCGCGCGTGCGCTCCCCCACACCACCGAACACGGACACGCCGCCGTGCTGTTCTGCCACCCGGTGGATCAGCTCCAGGATCAGCACCGTCTTGCCCACGCCGGCGCCCCCGAAGAGGCCGATCTTGCCTCCCTGGACGTACGGCTCGAGCAGGTCGATGACCTTGATGCCCGTCTCGAACATCTGGGACTTGGGCTCCAGCGCGTCGAACGCCGGAGGCGGACGGTGGATCTCCCAGCGGTCGTCCACCTGGCCCAGTTCGTCCGAGTCGAGGACGTCGCCGACGACGTTGAACACATGGCCCAGGACTGCGTCACCGACCGGGACGGTGATGCCCGTGCCCAGGTTGCGGACCGGCGTGCCGCGACGGAGGCCGTCGGTGGGGCGCAGGCAGATGCAGCGGGCACGGCCCTCACCGATCTGCAGCGCGACCTCAGCCATGACCTTTGTCCGTTCGCCTTCGATCTCGATCTCCATCTCGACGGCGCTGTTGATCTCGGGCAGGCTGTCCGGTGGGAACTCCACGTCGACAACCGGCCCGGCAATAGCCACGACGCGCCCGTCGCGCTGGTGTGCGGTACCGGCCGCAGCAGGTTTGGTGGTGCTGGAGATACTCACGTTGGCTCCGTTCAACTGGCCTCGGGGTAGACGTATATTTCCTGCCGGCTCGACGCCTCTTGGCCGGCGTCGTCCTGGCGCAAAGCCTCGGCACCACCGACGATCTCCATGATCTCGGTGGTGATGGCGTCCTGGCGGGCGCGGTTCATGGCCCGCCGTAGCGTCTTGATCAACTTGTCGGCGTTGTCGGTGGCCGCCTTCATGGCCCTCTGCTGGGCAACATGGAACGAAGCGGCCGACTCGAGCATGGCCGTGTAGATCTCCGCCTCCAGCCAGCGCGGCAGGAGCCGGTCGAGGATCTCGGCCGGGCCGGGCTCGAACTCGAAGGCGGTGGCATTGTCCTCGGTGCGGCCCTCGATGGGCACGAGCCGGCGCGCCTCGGCTCGCTGGCTGCCCATGCTCAGGAACCGCGTGGAGACCAGGTGGAGCTCACCGACCGAGCCTGACTCCAGGAACCTGGACACGGCAGCCACGACGGCCTGGGCATCCTCGAACCGGGGCCGGTCGGACATGCCTTCGAAGTGCTCGGCGACCGGCTGACCGCGGAAATGGAAGTGCCCGACGGCCTTGCGCCCCACCGCCACCACCACCGGGCCGCGTCCGCCGACGGAAAGGGTGCGCAACAGGTCGTCCGCAGCGCGCAGCACCGACCCGTTGAAAGCCCCCGACAGCCCCCGGTCGCCACCGAGCACGATGACCACCTTGTCCGTCCCTCCTCCGGCGAACACCCAGTGCGAGCGCGCTTCGGGGGTAAAGGACAGCTCGGCGACGACCCCGCGCATGCGCTCGGAGTAGGGCCGGGCCGTGGCGATGGCCTGCTGCGCACGGACGATGCGGGACGAAGCGATGAGCTCCATGGCCCGGGTGATCTTCTGAGTGGACTGGACGCTGCGGATGCGCCTGCGCAGCACCCTCTCCTGGCCGGCCGGCACTGGCTCAGGCTCCCCCGCCCTGGGAAGCCGGCGCGCCTGCGGGCTCGCTCCCGCTCCCACCCTGACCGGCGGCCACCGTGGGCCGGCTGGTGGAGAAGCCGCGCTTGGCCTCCTTGATGACGGCCTCCAGTTGGTCCACCGGAGGCAGGTCGCGCGTCTTGCGGATGTGGTCCAACAGGTCGGCACGGCTGGCCCGCAGGTGCTGGAGAAGGGCGGTCTCGAACGACCGCACGTCCTCCACGGCGAGGTCGTCGATGTAGCCGTTCGTGCCGGCGAAGATCGAGATGACCTGCTCCTCGACCGGCATGGGCGAGCTCTGAGGCTGCTTCAACAGCTCCGTGAGCCGGGCACCCCGCTCGAGCTGGGCACGCGACACGCGGTCCAGTTCGGAACCGAAGGTCGCGAACGCCTGCAGTTCCCGGTACTGGGCGAGGTTGATCTTCAACGCCCCGGACACCGACTTCATCGCCTTGATCTGGGCCGACCCTCCCACCCGGGAGACCGACTGGCCGACATTGATGGCAGGTCGGATGCCGGCGTAGAAGAGGTCCGTCTCGAGGAAGATCTGGCCGTCAGTGATGGAGATGACGTTGGTCGGGATGTAGGCGGAGATGTCGCCCGCCTTTGTCTCCACGATGGGCAGGGCGGTGAGGGACCCCGAACCCAGCTCGGTGGACAACTTGGCGGCCCTCTCGAGCAGGCGGCTGTGGAGGTAGAAGACGTCGCCCGGGTAGGCCTCACGACCTGGCGGGCGCCGGAGCAGCAGCGACAGTGCCCGATAGGCCTCGGCCTGCTTGGACAGGTCGTCGTAGACCACCAGCGCGTGCTCGCCGTTCTCCATCCAGTGCTGGCCCATGGCACAGCCGGCGTAGGGGGCGAGGTACTTGTACGGCACCGGGTCGGAGGCGGGCGAGTGCACCACCACGGTGTAGTCCATCGCCCCGTGAGCCCTGAGAGTGTCCACGGTCTGCGCCACCGTCGAGCCCTTCTGGCCGATGGCGACGTAGATGCACTTGACCCCTTGGCCCTTCTGGTTGATGATCGTGTCGATGGCGATGGAAGTCTTGCCGGTCTTGCGGTCGCCGATGATCAGCTCACGCTGACCCCGTCCTATCGGGGTCATCGAGTCGATGGCCTTGATGCCGGTCTGCAACGGCTCCTTGACCGGCTGGCGGGACACGATCCCCGGGGCCTGGATCTCCAGACGTCGGTTCTCCGAGGCGGCAATAGGGCCCAGACCGTCGATGGGGCGGCCCATGGGGTCCACGACCCGGCCCAGCAGCGCGTCACCGACAGGCACGGAGAGGATGCGGCCTGTGGCCCGGGCCAGCTGGCCCTCCTGCAGCCCACCGGTCTCCCCCAGCACCACGGCGCCGATCGAGTCCTCGTCCAGGTTGAGAGCCAGTGCAGTGAGGCCCCCTTCCAGCTCGAGCAGCTCGTTGACTGCCACATTGGGGAGGCCCGTGATCCGGGCGATGCCGTCACCGACCTCGCGTAGACGGCCGACTTCCTCAGCCGTGACCCCGGGGGCGAAGTTTGCGACGTTGCGCTTCAGGACCTCAGCGATGTCCGCGGCGTTGATAGTGAGTTCAGCCATACAACCAGTCCTTTCAGTGCTCGTCCGGCCGGCGCTGAGGCGCCTGGGCGGACAGCGTTGACGGCGCGAGCAGGAGCTCCCGGGCTGTTTCCAGGCGGTGCCGCAAGCTGGCGTCCACCACCATGTCGCCCACAGACGCCACGAAACCACCCAACAGCTCCGGCTGGGCTGTGACCCGCACCTCCACCTGCGAACCGGTGAAGTGGCTCAGAGCCGTCGCCAACCGGGAACGTTCGTCTTCCGACATCTCGACCGCTGCCCGCACGTCGGCCACCCGCCGGTCGGTCTCACGCGCCACCCTCTCGACCAGGCCCTGCACCAGGAGCGGGTAGTCCCGGGGACGGCCCCATCGGGCGGCGTAGGAGGCCAGACGGGCCACCTGGGGGCTCGTCCTGTCCCTCAGGAGGTCGGAGACCAAGGCCTGGCGCACCGGGGCCGAGAGCTCGTTGGTGGTGAGGGCGGTACGTAGCCCGTCGTCACCCTCCACCGTGCGCATGAAGCGGAACAGGTCGTCCTCGACATCGCCCAGCCGCTGGTGGTCGAGCCCAGCCAGCACGGCTGTCGCGTACCCGTCCAGACGCTCGGTGGCAGCTGTCCGTCCCAGCTGCCACTCCTCCAGGGCAACGAGGCCGTCACGCCTGGCTGCGGCCGCGGCCACAATCCCGGCGAGGTCTGCCTCGTAGTCGGCGGCGGCACCCTCCTGGACAGCGAAGCGGGCCAGGGCGACGACCGCCGCCGGTACCCGGCCGCTCAGGAGCTCGTCCACGATCGTGCGCCTCGACAGCACCGAGACGGCGGGGTTGGCCAAAGCCCCCCTCAGGTCGCCCGAGGATGCCAGCAGGGCAGCGAAACCCTCCAGCTCTCCGGCCACAACGCCTATGTCGGAGCCGACGTCCTCCAGGACGGCGTCGGCGTAACCTCGGGCCCGTTCGTGCATCTACGCCCCGGACCTGCCCGCCCCAGGTGCGGCAAGAGCCCCCCCGGCAGCCTGAGCCTCCACGTCGGCGATCGCACCGTCGATGATGCGGTGGTGGTCGGCGAGGGAAACGCCCTCACCGAGCACGCGCTCGACAACCGTGGCAACGAGGCCGGCGACCTGGCCCTTGAGCTCCTCGGCCGCCTTGCGGGCGGAGGCTTCGATGTCGGAGGTCGCCCGGGCCACCAGCCGCTGGTACTCCTCCTCGCCCTTCTTCTGCAGCTCCTGGCGCAGCTGTTCGCCCACCCGGCCCGCCTCCTCCTTGAGGGCCCGGGCCTCTTCGCGGCTCTGCTCCAGAGCTCTGCGCTGCTGTTCCTCGAGCTCGTGCGCCCTCTGTCGGGCCTGCTCGGCCTCTCCGATGCTGCGCTCGATGGACTCCTGACGGCCCTCGATGGCCTTGTTCAGATATGGCAGCACCCACTTGGCCAGGACGCCGAGCACGACGAGGAATATGAGCAGCTCCACCACGAAGGTGGCATTGGGCACCAGGAAGTTGGAAGCGGCAACTAGCACTGTCGTACGCCCCTGTCCGTTTAGCCCGTGGCCAGGACGAAGACGAACAGGGCCGTGAAGGCCAGGTTGATGAAGTACATGGCTTCGACCAGGCCCACGATCAGGAACATGGTCGAGTACAGCCGGCCCTGCACCTCGGGTTGGCGGGCTATGCCGGCGATCGTCTGGCTACCCGCCAGACCGTCGCCGACTGCGGCGCCGACTGCGCCACCACCGAGGGCGAGACCACCGCCCACGAAGGCGCCGGCGAGCTCCACCGCCTTCGTCATGCTTGCAGCCATTTGTTTGTTCTCCTGTTCGGTTGCTGTTTGTGGTGTGGGAGGTTCAGTGTGCTTCCTCTGCCACCGCGAACTGGTAGTAGAGGATGGTCAGCAGGGCGAATATGAAGGCCTGGATCACACCGATCGCCATGTCGAATATCTTCCAGGCCACGCTGAACACGATGCTGGCCGGCGCGAAGTAGATGGGCGAGGCCAGGGCGAGGAGCAGGGCGATCATGATCCCGCCGGAAAAGATGTTCCCGAAGAGCCGCAGGGCGAGGGTGATCGGCTTCATCAGCTCCTCGAGGATCCGGATCGGGGCCAACCAACGGGGGCGGGCGAAGAACGCCCGAGTGTAACCGCCGATACCCCGAGCACGGATGCTGGCCACATTGGTGAGGATGAAGACCAGCACCGCCAGGGCGTAGGTGAGGTTGACGTCCGCACTGGGCGAGGGGAGGTAGTCGGTGTTGTGCCACAGACCGGGCAGGATCTCCACCCAGTTGCAGAAGAGCACGAGCACGAAGATGGTTACACCGAGGGGCACGACGTGGCGGTAACCCGGGCCCATGCCGGTCTCCACCTGGTCGGAGACCCAGTTGACCAGCAGCTCCCAGATCACCTGGACCTTGTTCGGGACGCCCGAGGTCACCTTGCGGCGCACATAGAGACCGAGCGCAATGACGGCGAGGCTTGCGATCACCGTCGTCCAGATGGTGTCCATGTTGAGACCGGCGAACTTTACGTGGTCGCCAACCGGGATGTTTATCCCACCCAGCAGGGCGGGCAGGTGGGGGCTATGCATTGCCACGTCCCGTCCCCTCGGTGGGCTCCGCTCCGCCCGCCTGGCCCGGAGCCGGTACCGCACCCGACAGTTGCATCTTCTGGTACCTCCACAGGGTGCCTAGGGCGTTCAGCATGAGGAGCACCTGGAACGCCACCAGCCCACCCACCATGCCGAAACCCATCGGCCGGACAAGGAACAGGAGGGCGAAGGCAACCAGGGTGAGCGCCCCCAGGCGGGCGGCCACGCTGCCCGCGTAGGGCTTACGGTCCAGGTGGCCCTCGGTGTCGCTGTAGCGGGCCGTGGACATCTGGAACAACCGGTGGTTGCCCAACGCCCCGGCCAGGCCGAGCACGACCCCCGCACCCGCAAGCGGCTGGTTGAGCGCTACGGTGGCGGCAAGAGCGGCAATACCCAGCACGGCGCTGGACACGATCGTCCGACGCACGATCACGTCGACGTAAAGGACAGGGAAGTCTGCGAGCATTAGGGACCACTCAGTTATGGGCGGGTGGGTCGGCCGGGACGGAGGACGTACCCGCCGTTCAGGCTGTCCCATGTTACATGTCCCGGACCGGCGCAAAAACCCGCCGCTTCCCGCTCAGCGGGACGTCCCGGCCAGCTCAGCGCCGGTAACGGCGGAGCTCCGCCCTGGTCGCCACGACTCCGAGCGTGAGACCGGCCAACATGCCCACGAGCAGGAGGGCGGGCAGGGTGCCCAGGGCCGTGTCCGCTAGCCAGCCCAGCGCCCCACCGGCCAACAGCAGCACGGCGTTCATCATGCCTATCCCGGCGTAGGCCATCGGCCCCGGGTAGGCGGGACGGGTCGGCCTCCCCCCGGGCTCGCCCCTGCCCCCTTGCCCGGTCACGGCCGCCGGTGGGGGCCGCTGGGCCCGGGGCCGCCCGCCGGCCCGCGGTGAGGGGGATGTGCACGCTGACCAGGGTACGGAACACGCCCGTAACGCTGCAACTCAGCGGATGGGCCGCGGTCGGGCCCGTAGTGGGCGTTGGGCCTGTCCCGAGCGGGCCGGGGGGAGCCAGGCCCGCGTCCGTTGGCGGGCCCGGCGCCCTGGCCGGCCGGCTCCCGCTCAGCGGACGGGCCCTGTTGCGGCGCCGACCGGGCCGGCACCACGCTGTCACCCTGGCCGCCCGCCAGGAGGCCGGGTGCCTCTCCCGGGCCGGCGGCGCGGCCCCGGGGAGCGAAGAGGGTGTACAGGAGGATGGCGAGCGCACCGACGGCGATCGGCGGTATCTCGTTGTGCGAATTGGTCACCCCGGGCCAGAGGACGAGACCGGACAACAAAGCGGTCCAGGCCCACAGGATCACCACGGCCGGCCGGTGCCCGTGCCCCAGGCGCATGAGCCGGTGGTGCATGTGGTTCAGGTCGCGCACCGCCGGGCTGGTGCGCTTGCCCGCCCTGCGGACGATGGCGAAGGCGGTGTCGAAGATGGGGATGCCGAGGATGAAGAAGGGGATGATGATGGGAGCGAAGAAGAAGTAGGTCTTGCCGCTGAACTGGTAGGGGTCCTGGCCCACCACGGCCAGGGTGGAGGCGGCGAGCAGGAGGCCCAGCAGGAGGGCACCCGTGTCCCCCATGAAGATCTTGGCCGGGTGGAAATTGTGGGGCAGGAACCCGGCACAGACCCCCAGGGTCACGACCGCGATCAGGGGGCCGGCGTTGGCGGTGGTGATGTTGCCCACGGCACCCAACTGGTGGGAGTACACAAAGAAGGCGGCAGCCGCTATGGCCACTATCCCGGCGGCCAGACCGTCGAGGCCGTCGATGAAATTGACCGAGTTGGCCATGATGGCCACCCACAGGACCGTGGCCAGAACCGCCCAGTCCGGGCTCAGCACCAGGGTCGTGGAGGCGAGGGGCACGTGGAAGAAGAGCATGCTCACGCCGAAGAAGTAGAGGACCATGGCCGAGAGGACCTGACCGGCCAACTTGGCCGGCGGGGACATCTCGCGCAGGTCGTCCATGAAGCCGACAGCGAACATCACGGTGGCGGCCAGCACCACCCCCATAGGGGCCGAGTTGCCCTGGAACACGGCCGAGAAGGCAGGCATCTGCGACGCCACCGCGATGGCGGCGAGCATCCCCAGGTACATCGCCGTACCCCCGACCGTCGCCGTGGGCCTTTCGTGGACACGCTGGGCGTCGGGCATGACGACGATGGCGTGCCGCTTGGCCATGACCCTGACAGCGAACGTGCTGCCCCAGGTGACGGCGGCTGCCACTGCGAAGACGATGATGTACTCGCGGAAGTGGATGTAACCGATCACAGCCCGGCCACCAGGCCCCTCATCACTACTACCCTGCCGCGGCCAGTACGTCGGCCTCCGGCACGCCGCCGAGACGCAGGATCCTGAGCTCCTGGCCGGTGCAGTCCACGACCGTCGACGGCACCCCCCGGCACGGCCCGGCGTCCAGTACCACCGCCACCTCCGCCCCCAGGGCCTCGTGCAGCTCCTGGGCGCTGCCCATCGGGGGCTCGCCGTGGCGGTTGGCGCTCGTGGTGGCGATAGGCCCGGCCAACCGGCACAGGGCCAGCGGCACCGGGTGGGCCGGGCAACGCACTCCGACGGTCGCCTCGTCCTCCCCCAGGTCGGCCCCAAGGCCGGGCCGACGGGGCAGCACCAGGGTCAACGGGCCGGGCCAGTAGCGCTCGACGAGCCGAACTGCGGCCGGGGGCACGGCCCTGCACAGCTCGAACGCCTGGTCACGGTCGGCCACGAGCACGGGGAGCTCCACGGCACGGGGACGGCCCTTCACCCGGAACAGCCGGTCGGCAGCACCTTTACGGAACGGGTCAGCCGCCAGGCCGTAGACGGTGTCCGTGGGCACGCCCACGATCTCCCCGCCCGCCAGCGCCTCGGCTGCGGCCTCGATGGCGTCCCGGGGAGGAGGGTCACCGAAGGCGTCCAGCACAGGCACGCTGGCCAACCTAGTGCGGCTGCCGGCGTCCTTCAGGCAGGACGGCCACGAGCACCCGGTCGCGGCCGGCCAGGTCGGCGTGGACGTCCGCCCTCTCGAAACCCACCGCCAGGGCCAGTCCCCGCACGGCCTCAGCCTGGTGGGGAGCCATCTCGCACACCACGGCCCCTCCCGGGCGCAACCATCGGGGTGCCCCTGCCAGCACCACCCGCAGGGCGTCGAGACCGTCAGGCCCGGCGACGAGAGCCTCGCCCGGTTCCCAGTCTGCGACCTCGGGGGGCAGGTCCGCCACCTCGCCCTCCGCCACGTAGGGAGGGTTGCTGACCACCATGTCCACGGTCCCGGCCAGGTCCGGGGGCAGTGCCCCCCACCAGTCCCCCCGGGCCAGCTGGACCCGGCCCGCTGCACCGCTGCCGGCTCCGGAAAGGTTGGCCGACGCCACGGCGAGGGCACCAGGGGACCGGTCCGTAGCCCAGACCCGGGCCCCGGCGACCTCTACCGCCACCGAGATGGCAATGGCACCCGAACCGGTGCCGAGGTCCACCACGAGCGGTTGCGCCACACCCGAGCGGGCCAGCTCGGCCAACGCCACCTCCACCACCACCTCGGTCTCGGGCCGAGGGACCAGGACGCGGCGGTCCACCATGAGGTCGAGGCGCCGGAACGACCAGTGCCCGAGCACGTACTGGATGGGCTCACCACGTTCCCGCCGGGCCAGCATGGCCATGAAGTGCTCACCCGTGCGGGCCGTGACCACCTCGTCCAGCACTCCCGGCCATGTGCCGCCGGAGGCGTCCTCGACCAGCCAACGGGCACTCGAGCGGTCGCCCAGGCGTTCCCGGGCCAGGTCGTACAGAGACGACCACCGTTCAGCGGCGGCGGCGGTCCCCGCCCGCCCCACGACCGGCCCTCGCCCGGCTCCGGGGGAGAGCCCGGGCTCAGACCGTGCCGGCACCGGCCAGCTGGCGGGCACGCTCGTCTGCCATCAGGGCGTCGACCACCTCGTCGAGCTCACCCATCAGCACCTTGTCGAGCTTGTAGAGGGTCAAGCCGATCCGGTGGTCGGTCACCCGGTTCTCCTTGTAGTTGTAGGTCCGGATCTTCTCCGACCGTCCTCCACCGCCGACCTGGCTGCGTCGGGCCGCAGAGAGCTCGGCGCTCTGACGGTCCTGCTCGGCCTTGAGCAACCTCGCCCTCAGCACCTGCATGGCTTTGGCCCGGTTCTGCATCTGGCTCTTCTCGTCCTGCATGGAGACGACGATGCCCGTCGGCAGGTGGGTTATGCGCACCGCCGAGTCGGTTGTGTTCACCGACTGGCCACCCGGGCCGGTGCTCCGGTACACGTCGACCCGGAGGTCCTTGTCCTCCACCTGGACCTCGAGCTCCTCGGCCTCGGGCAGTACCGTGACCGTGGCCGAGGAGGTGTGCACGCGGCCCTGGGACTCGGTCACGGGTACGCGCTGGACCCGGTGGGGCCCGCCTTCGTGCTTGAGCCTGGCCCAAGCCTCGGGCCCCTTCACCAGCATCGTCACCTCGTTGTACCCGCCCATGGGGGACACGTCGGATGAAAGGACCTCGACCTTCAGCCCTGCCCGCTCCGAATAGCGCTGGTACATCTCGAAAAGGTCGCGGGCGAACAGGTTGGCCTCCTCACCGCCCTCTGCGCCCCGGATCTCGACGATGACGTTGCGCCCGTCGTTGGGGTCGCGTGGCAAGAGGAGCAACTTGAGCTGCTCCTCCATCTCGGTGATGCGGCTCTGGAGCGAGTCGGCCTCGCCTGCCAACAGCTCACGGTCGTCGCCCTCGGCGGCAGCCAGGAGCTCCCGGGCAACTGCCAGGTCGGCCTCGACGGCACGGTAGGACTTGTAGGCCGCCACCACCGGCTCGAGGTCGTGGTGGCGGCGCGAAACCTCACGTAGGCGTCGCTGGTCGGCTATGACCGCCGGGTCCGCGAGCTGGGCGAGGACGTTGCCGTACTCGGTGACGAGCTCGTCTATACGCTCGAACACCTAGTTGGCAGCGCCGGCCCTCGCAGCGCGCCGACCGTAGCGCCTCTCGAAGCGCTCGACCCGCCCACCGGTGTCCACCAGCTTCTGCTTGCCGGTGAAGAACGGGTGGCACTCGTTGCACAGTTCGGTGTGCAGCTCGTCCTTGGTCGAACGGGTGGTGAAGGTGTTGCCACACGAACAGACAACCTTGGCCTGCGTGTACTCGGGGTGCGTGTCGGCTTTCATGGCCCTTCCATTAGATCGCAGGAGCGGGGGTCTTCGCTATCTCAGCCAGGAACTGCTCGTTGCTGCGGGTGGAACGGATCTTGTCCACCAGCAGCTCCAGGCCGGCAGCGGCATTGCCGTCGCTGGCCAGGGCGTTGAGCACCCGGCGCAGCTTCCAGACCTGCTGGAGCTGTGCCCGGTCGAACAGCAGCTCCTCGTGGCGGGTGGACGAGGCGTTGACGTCGATGGCGGGGTAGATCCGCCTCTCGGCCAGCTTCCGGTCAAGGCGCAGTTCCATGTTGCCCGTGCCCTTGAACTCCTCGAAGATGACCTCGTCCATGCGGCTGCCCGTCTCGACCAGAGCAGTGGCCAGGATGGTGAGCGAGCCACCCTCCTCGATGTTGCGCGCGCTGCCGAAGAACTTCTTGGGCGGGTACAGGGCCCCGGTGTCGATACCACCGGACATGATCCGGCCCGTCGCCGGCTGAGCCAGGTTGTAGGCCCTGGCCAGACGGGTGATCCCGTCCAGCACGATCACCACGTCCCGCCCCGCCTCCACCATGCGCTTGGCCCGTTCGATGGCCAGCTCGGCCACCTGGGTGTGCTCGTCCGCCGGACGGTCGAAGGTCGAGGCGATCACCTCTCCCTTCACCGACCGCCTCATGTCGGTGACCTCCTCGGGGCGCTCGTCCACCAGCAGGACCATCAGGTGGACCTGGGGGTTGTTGGCCTCGATCGAGTGGGCGATCTGCTTGAGGACCGTCGTCTTGCCTGCCTTGGGAGGCGACACGATCAGCCCCCGCTGTCCCTTGCCTATGGGCGACACCAGGTCGACGATGCGGGCGGTGACGTTGCTCGGGTCCCCCGGCACCTCGAGCACCAGCTTGTCGTCGGGGAACAGAGGCGTGAGGGCCTCGAACTTGGGCCGGTTGCGGGCCTCCTCCGGGCTGGCCCCGGCCACGGTGTCGACCCGCACCAGGGCCGGGTACTTCTCGTTGTTCGCAGCCGGGCGGTAGGCACCTTCGACCAGGTCGCCCTTACGCAGCCCGTAACGGCGCACCTGGGTGATGGAGACGTACACGTCGGAGCCACTGGACAGGTAGCCATTGGTGCGCAGGAACCCGTAGCCCTCGTCCCGCAGGTCGAGAAAGCCTGAACAGGGCACTAGCTCGCCCGAGTAGGGTGCGTCGGCCCCGGGCGCGGAGAACTCCCGGTCTCTGTCCCGCTCCTGGCCCTGGCCCTGGCCACGTCCGGGCTTGTCCCGGTTGCGCCGCCTCCTGCGCCGGCTGTTGCCCAGGCCCGGGTCGAGGTCCTGGCGCTGTTCACGGGACCGGCCACCCTCGGGGCGGGACGGGGAGTGGCCTTCGGCACCGGCCTCGTTCACGTGGGCATCCCGGGCCCCACCCACCGGAGCCGGTGTGCCTGGTCCGGCACCGCCGCCTCCGACGGCCTCGGCCTCGGCAGCGGTCCCGTTGGCACCCGACCGCGCAACCTGGTCTCCCTTGCCCGGCGCCTCCACGGCCGGGCCCGTCCCGTTACCGGCCTTACCGTTCACCCCCTCGTGCCCGGTGAGCGGGCCGGCACCGGCCTCTGTCTCGGCTCCACCGAGGGCCAACTGCTCGCCCTCGTCCCCGGGAGCCGCCAGCGGCTCCGCCTGGGCCGCGCCGCGCCGCGTGCGCGTCCGCCGAGGCTTGTCGGGTGCCGGGGCAGCCTCCTCTACGCCCGTGACCTGGAGGATCTTGCTCACCAGGTCCGCCTTCTTGGTCCGGGCTGCCGGTGCTGAACCCAGGGCCAGGGCGATAGCGAAGAGCTCTTCCCGCTCCTTCGCCTCGAGCACGGAGCGCTCGAGCTGCAGGTCGCTCATTGACTACCTCTGTGGTGATAAGGGGAGCTTCGAGTAATTGCCAAAAACGGACCGGAGCGCGCTTGACGCGTCAGGGGACCATCGGATCCTGAGACCTGCCAAGCGGGCGCAGGTCCGCGGTTGGTCCCAACCGTGAGGTCCCGCTCCGGGTGCGCTCCTCTGCTCCACCATCAGGCGGGAGGGAGCGAAACCCATAATAGCGCGCCCAGGGGCTATGTGCCAGCAACCTCCCCAACCGGCCCACCAGCCACGGGCGCGCGGGGTTGGGGCCGGCGGAGCTACAGCCCCAGTTCGGCGCGCACGGCGCCCAGGTCGGCGTCAACCGCTTTGGGCACCGCGATCTGGCCTATGGCGATGTCCGGGTCCTTCAGGCCGTGGCCCGTGAGCACGCAGACCACCCGGGACCCGGGGGGCACCCCGAACTTGAGCAGGCCGGCCACCGAGGCTGCCGAGGCCGGCTCGCAGAAGACGGACTCCTCGCGGGCGAGGAAGCGGTACGCCGAGAGGATCTCCTCGTCGGTCACGGCCTCGATCAGGCCCCCGGACTCGGTGGCAGCAGCCGAAGCCCCGTACCAGGAAGCGGGGTTGCCGATCCGGATGGCGGTGGCGACGGTCTCCGGGTTCTGCACCGGGTGACCGAGCACGATAGGGGCCGCACCGGCGGCCTGGAAGCCGAACATCCGGGGCAGCCCGGTCGTACGGCCACGGTCACGGTACTCCCGGTAACCCTTCCAGTAGGCGGTGATATTGCCGGCATTGCCCACGGGCATGCAGTGGACGTCCGGCGCGTCGCCCAGTACGTCCACCACCTCGAAGGCACCTGTCTTCTGGCCCTCGATCCGGTAGGGGTTTATCGAGTTGACCACCGTCACCGGTTCGACTTCCGCCAACTGGCGCACGAGCGCCAACGCCCGGTCGAAGTTGTCACGCACCTGCACCACACGCGCCCCGTGCACGAGCGCCTGGGCCAACTTGCCCAGCGCTATGTAGCCGTCGGGTATGAGGACGACGCATGTCATCCCGGCACGCGCTGCGTAGGCGGCAGCAGAGGCCGAGGTGTTGCCGGTGGAGCCGCAGACCACCGCCTTGGCTCCCTCCTCGAGCGCCTTCGAGATGGCAAGCGTCATGCCCCGGTCCTTGAACGAACCCGTCGGGTTGGCGCCCTCGGTCTTCAGCCACACGTCGGCCCCTACCCGCTCGGAGAGCCGCGGGGCGGGGAGGAGCGGGGTATTGCCCTCGTGGAGGCTCACCACAGGGGTGGCGGCACTGACCGGGAGGTGGTCCCGGTACTCCTCGATCAACCCCCTCCAGGCCACCGCGCTCATGCCCCCACCACCCTCACCAGGTTTGCGATCCGGCGCACCGCACCGAGCTGGTGGATCTCGTGCAGGCAGGCCTGCACGTCCCGCTCGTAGGCGGGGTGGGTGACGAAGACCAGGTGGGCTTCGCCCTCGAACTGCAGCCCGTCCACCTGTCCGGCCGGCTGGGGGACGTCCTGCTCCATCGAGCGCACCGACACGCTGTGCGCCCCGAGCACGCCGGCGATGGCGGACAGCACCCCGGGGCGGTCGGCCACGAACAGGCTCAGGTAGTAGGCGCAACGCAAGTCGTCGATGGGACGGATGCGCACCTCGTGCAGCTCGAGCCGGCGCGCCGTCCCGCTTACCGCCAGGTTGTGCGCCGCGTCCACCAGGTCACCGAGCACAGCGCTGGCCGTGGGCGGGCCACCCGCGCCGCGGCCGAGGAGCATGAGCTGGCCCACCGAGTCCCCCTCGATGAAGACGGCGTTGAAGGAGTCCCGCACCGAGGCGAGGGGATGGTCGTGGGGGACCATTGCCGGGTGCACCCTCACACCCAGGGACCCGTCCTGGCCCAGCTCGACCACTGCCAGCAGCTTGATAGCGAAACCGAGGCGCCGGGCAGCGACGATGTCCTGGGCACCGATGCCCGAGATCCCCTCCCGGTACACGTCACCGGCCACGACCTTGGCCCCGAAGGCGACGTTGGCCAGGATGGCCGCCTTCGCCGCGGCGTCGAAGCCCTCCACGTCCGCCGTGGGGTCGCGCTCGGCGTAGCCGAGGCTCTGGGCCTCGGCGAGGGCCTCCTGATAGGTGGCGCCCGACGTGCTCATGCGGGAGAGGATGTAGTTGGTGGTGCCGTTCACCACCCCCATGACCCGGTGGATGCGCTCACCGGCGAGGGACTCGCGCAGCGCCCTTATCAGGGGTACCCCGCCGGCCACCGAGGCCTCGAAGAGGAGGTCGACGCCCGCCGCAGCGGCTGTGGCCCAGAGCTCCCCACCGTGGTTGGCCAGGAGCTCCTTGTTGGCGCTCACGACCGGCTTGCCGGCCCGGAGGGCATGGAGCAGCAGGTCCCTCGCCGGGGACACCCCGCCCATGACCTCAACGACCACGTCGACAGCCGGGTCGGAGACGACCTGCCAGGGGTCTGTCGTGAGGAGCCCGGCGAGGCCGGGGACGTCGCGCTCCTTGGCCACCGAGCGCACCGCCACCCGGGCCAGCTCCAGGCGCATCCCGGTGCGCTCGCTTATGCGTTCCGCGTCCCCGAGCAGCAGGCGGGCCAGCGCGGCACCGACGTTCCCGCACCCGAGCAGGCCTACCCGCACGGTGGGCCGGGCGGTACCGCCTTCGCCCGGTGCCGGCTGTCGGTTGATGGTGGGGTCCTCTGTCATCTCCGCACGAGGCAGGCTAGCCAGCCGCGCCCGCCCCGGGCCACCACGGCCGGAGGAACGGGTGGCAGGGCGGCCCTCGGCGCTCAGAGGTCGAGGGCCATGAGGTCCTCGTAGGCCTCCCGGCGCACGACCGTGCGCCAGGATCCCCCGCGCACGAACACCACCGGGGGCCGGGGCACCTTGTTGTAGTTGGAGGCCATCGAGTGGCCGTAGGCACCGGTCACCGGTGTGGCGAGGACGTCCCCCACCGCCAGGTCCGAAGGCACGGCGGCATCCCTGACCAGGACGTCCCCCGATTCACAGTGCTTGCCCACCACCGTGACCACCCGAGGCCGGGGTGCCGGCACGCAACGGGGCAGGAAGGCCTCGTACCCGGAACCGTAGAGCACGGGACGGGGGTTGTCGCTCATACCACCGTCCACGCTGACATACGTGCGCAGGCCCGGCAGTTCCTTGATCGTGCCCACGGTGTAGAAGGTGACCGCCCCCGAGGCCACGACGGCCCGACCGGGCTCGGCCGAGATGACCACGTCGGCCGGGACGCCGGCTGCCCCGGCCGCCTGGCGGACAACCTGCGCCCACTCGGTGATCGAAGGTGCGCTCTCCCCGCTGACGTAGGGCACGCCCAGCCCTCCTCCGATGCACAGCTCCGCCAACCCCAGGCTGGAGAAGAACGGGCCCAGCACGGCAAGCTCCTGGCGGTAGCTCTCGAGGGCGAAGATCTGCGACCCGATGTGGGCGTGCAACCCCACCAGGTGGGCCCCGCTGCCGGGCCGGGACACCCGCTCCACGGCCTGCGCCGCCGCCCCCGATGCCAGGCCGAAGCCGAACTTGGAGTCGTCCTGGCCGGTCATCACGTACTCGTGCGTGTGGGCCTCCACGCCCGGGGTGACACGTAACAGGACCTCGGGCACTGCGCCCCCGGCTACCCCCGCCCGGTGGATGTGCTCGAGACGGTCGAGCTCGTCGAACGAGTCGACCACCAACCGTCCGACCCCGGCCTCGACCGCCGTGGCGAGCTCTGACATGGACTTGTTGTTGCCGTGCAGCACCAGGCGGCCCGCCGGTACCCCGGCCGCCAGCGCCACAGCCATCTCACCGCCGGTGGCGACATCGATGCAGCAGCCCTCCTCGTGGGCCAGGCGGGCCATGGCCTTGCAGAGGAACGCCTTCGACGCGTAGGCCACGCGCTCACCAAAAGCCGACCGGGCCTCGGCCAGGCGCGCCCGCACGTGGTCCTCGTCGTACACGAACACGGGCGTGCCCACCTCGGCCACGAGCTCCAGGACGTCCACGCCGGCCATGACCAGGTTGCCCGAGGGGCCCAACGTGCAGTTGTCGGGAAGCAACGACATGGGGACCGGGCCGGGCGACGGCGCCCCGTTGCCGGGAGGCGGGCTGCTCAGGGGCTGGCTGGCCGGGTCGGGGATCATGTGGGCTCCCATCCTGTCAGCTCCACCCCTCGGGCTGCACCCACCGCCGTGCGCTCACCGGGCGGCCCCGACAGTATGCTTGGTGGGCCGCCCTCGTAGCTCAGGGGATAGAGCACCGGCCTCCGGAGCCGGGTGCGCAGGTTCGAATCCTGCCGGGGGCACCGCGGCGGCCCGTGGCCTACGGGGAACATCTGCGAGGGATGTGAGGGACGGCTCGGGCCGGGCTCCCGGGGGGCGTGGGCCGGGAGGGGCCGGCAGCGCCGTTAGCCTCTGCGGCATGGTACGCGTTCCCACCTCCGCCTTGGCCGCCGCAGGTCTGGTCGGCGGCTTCACCGTCGCCCGCTACTCCCACAACCGAAGAGCGGGCGGGGCCGTGTGGGCTGCCGCAGGGCTCCTGGCCCTCCCGCGCTGGGTGGCGACGGGCCCGGTCCGCGCCCTGGCCCTCGTCGCCGCCTATGCGGGGGGCATGGGAGCGTCGCACCCCCTGGCCAAGAAGATCGGGGCCTGGCCCTCGGTCCTTGTCGTGACCGCCGGCACGTCGGCGCTGTGCCGGGCCCTCGCCGACCGCTCCTGAGCCGGAGGGCACCCCTCGCGCAGGCCGGTCTCCCCGGGGCAGGTTCAGGCCGGCCCGGCCGGTTGGGCATGCCTCAGCGCAGCCACCACCACCTCGTCCAGCATCCGTTCGGTGAGCCGCCCCGTGAAGGTGTTCTGCTGGCTCGGGTGGTACGAGGCCACGAGCCAACGGCCGTCGGGTAGCTCCACCTCGGCGCCGTGGGCGAACCTGGGGCGGGGTCGCAACCCGGCCCAAGCGGACAGAGCCCCGAAGGCGAAGCCCCCCAGTGCCAGGAAGGCCCGCGCCCCGGTGAGCAGGGCCAGCTCGCGGGCCAGGTAAGGGGCACAGGTGTCGCGCTCGGCGGGGGTGGGCCGGTTGTCGGGAGGCGCGCACCGCACGGCAGCGGTGACCCAGGCCCCCCGGGCCCGCAGGCCGTCCCCCCGGTGCTCGCTCCTCGCTTGGCTCGCCAGCCCGGTCCGGTAGAGGGCGGCCCACAGCCAGTCCCCCGAACGGTCACCGGTGAAGATGCGCCCCGTCCGGTTGCCGCCGTGAGCAGCAGGTGCCAGCCCCACCACCACCAGGGAGGCCCCCGGGTCCCCGAACCCGGGGAGAGGCCGGCCCCAGTACTCCTCCCCCGCATAGGAGGCCCTCTTGGTGACGGCCACCTGCTCACGCCAGCTCACGAGCCGCGGGCAAAGCCGGCAGTCCTCGATCTCGCGCGCCAGACCCTCCAGCCCCGACGAAGGCAACGGCACGGCGCGAGGCTAGCGTCGGTGCCGTACCGGCGGCGGCGGCGCTAGCTTTGGCGGCAAATGCCCCTTCGACGCAAACCAACCCCGGCCACCGTGGTCGTGCTCGTCAGGCACGGAGTGACACCGACCACAGGCCGCGAACTGCCCGAGGCAGGGCCAGGGCCGGCGCTGACCGGCACCGGGCGCTCCCAGGCCCAGGCAGCCGCCGAGCACATCTGCGCCTGGCGCCCCTCCCTGCCCGCCCTGGAAGCGGTCTACGCCTCCCCGATGCTGAGGGCGGCGGAGACCGCAGGCATCGTGGCGGGGGCACTGGGCCTGTCGGTCACCACTGAAGGCGACCTGGCTGACTGCGACACGGGCGAGTGGGCGGGTGGGGATCTCAGGCAGTTGTCGCGCAAGCCCGAGTGGCAGGAGGTCGTGCGCCACCCCAGCGGGTTCCGCTTCCCCGGTGGCGAGACCATGGCCGGGATGAGCTCGCGCGTCCTCGGGGCCGTGAGGGGCCTGGCCGCCCGTCATGCCGGACAGGCAGTGGTGGCGGTATCGCACGCCGACCCGATCAAGGCCGTCCTCGCCGACGCCCTGGGCATGCACCTCGACCTTTTTCAGCGGGTGGTGGTGTCGCCGGCGTCGGTCAGTGCCGTGTCCTATACGCCGGAGGGCCCGACAGTCATGTTCGCCAATTGGTCACCCCCGCCCACCCCTCCGGGCAAGCGCGGGCCGAGCGCACCCAGGAGCCAGAGCTGAGCACCTTCTTCGACCTGCCCAGCCCGAGCCGAGCGACTGTCGGCGCTGTCGGCCCTCCGGGACGACGGGTGTTCTACCTCCAGGCCGGCGAACCGGGCCGGGTGGTGTCCTTCAAGCTCGAGAAGGCGCAGGTCCTGTTCCTGGCCGGCGGCCTTAGCGAGGTGCTGGCCGACCTGGCCAGCCCGGGGGAGCTGCCCGACGACCTCCATCTCGAGCTGGAGCAGCCGGTGGAAGCAGAATGGGCGGTGGGCAGCATGCAGCTGGCCTACGACCCCGAGCGCGACCGGGTCATCCTGGTGGCGCGCGAGCTGTCCGAGGAAGAGGGGGAGGCCGGTCCCGGCACCCAGCCTCTCGGCGTGGACCTCGAGCGCCTCCTGACCGGCTCCGAACCGGGTGCCCCGGGAGCGGCGCGCGTGATGCTCACCCGGGAACAGGCGGCGGCGATGGTCCGGAGGGGCCGCGAGCTGCTGGCAGCCGGGAGGCCTCCCTGCCCTCTGTGCGGCTACCCACTGGAGGAGGACCACTCCTGCCCCAAGACGAACGGCCACCGGGCACCGTCCCTGTGAGGAGCCGGGCTCGGGACGTCGCCGGGGCCTGATGGGGGCACCCACCGGCAGGAGCGGACGGGCCGGTCACGAGGTGACGGCCGTGCTCGAACGCGGCACCGTTGAACTACGGGGACGCCTGCCCTGGAGCTCCAACGCAACCTTCCTGACCGAGCTGGTCGGCGCCGGCCCGGCCCCGGTGCTGGCCATCTACAAGCCCGAGAGCGGCGAGCGGCCTCTGTGGGACTTCCCGGCCGGCCTGTGGAAGCGGGAGGTGGCGGCGTACCTGGTGTCCGAGGCGCTGGGCTGGGCGCTCGTCCCACCCACCGTGGCCAGGGCACAGGCCCCGCTCGGGCCCGGCTCGGTTCAGCTGTGGGTAGAAGCCGACTACGAGCAGCACTACTTCACCCTGCTCGAGGACGGGGCACACCATCCGGCGCTGCGCCGGGTAGCCGTGTTCGACGTGCTCATCAACAATGCCGACCGCAAGGGCGGCCACCTCCTGTTGGACGGCGGGGGCCACGTCTGGGCCATCGACCACGGCGTCTGCTTCCACGCCGAGCCCAAGCTGCGCACTGTGGTGTGGGACTTCGCAGGCGAGAAGGTGGACGCCGCCCTCCTGGACGACCTGGGGCCGATCAGCACGGGGGAGCTGCCATCCGGTCTGGACCGGCTGCTCGAGGCAGACGAGCTGGCCGCGCTCGTGACGCGAGCGCGCAGGTTGCGCCGACGGGGCCGTTACCCGGCGCCGAGCACCGACTTCCCGTACCCCTGGCCGCTGATCTAGGACGCCCGGTGGCCGTCGCCGTACAGGCGGGTCACGTCACGGGGCTGCCCGGGCTATCGTGGCGCTACGAACCGGGCTGCCATGGCCGGCGCTGGGGTGGGGAAGGTCTTCCAGGTGCCGGTCACAACCCGAGAGGAGCCACTTCCGGTGCACAGCGAAGACCAGGTGAGGTTGGCGGTACCGGCCAGGCCCGAGTTCCTGGGCCTGGTCAGGGTGACCGCAGCCGGGCTCGCCAGCCGCCTCGGGTTCACCTTCGACCAGGTCGAGGACCTGCGCCTGGCGATCGACGAGATCTGCTTCGGCATGACGGGCAGCACCGGGCGCGACGGGATGCTCGAGGTGCACTTCCTGCTGGGCCCCGAGGGCCTCACCGTGAAAGGCGAAGGTCGCTTCCCGGTGCCCAGCCCGGTGCACCTCTCCGAGCTGTCCGAGGTGATCCTCGACGCCCTGGTCGACGGGCACTCCCTGGTCGATGGGGCCGCCGGGCCCAACTTCACGCTTGTCAAGAGGCTGCAGACAGGGGGCAACGACCCTGGGCGCACCAAGGCGGCGGAGAGCACCCCATGACCCTGGAGCCGGGCAGGCGCCAGCAACTACGGGAGCAGTTCGTGGCCTACGCCGCCAGCAGGGACCCGGGCCTGCGTGATGAGCTCGTCGAGGCCCACCTCGGCTTGGCCGAGTACCTGGCGCGCCGCTTTGCCAACCGCGGTGAGGCCCTCGACGACCTGGTCCAGGTGGCTTCACTGGGCCTGATAAAGGCCGTGGACCGCTTCGACCCCACCCGGGGGGCGGAGTTCTCCACCTATGCCACCCATACGATCGTGGGGGAGCTCAAGAGGCACTTCCGGGACAAGGGCTGGGCGGTGCGGGCCCCCCGGCGCATGCAGGAGCTCTACCTCCGACTGGGCAAGGTGGTCGCCACCCTCGGCCAGCAGCTGGGCCGCTCGCCTACCATTGCCGAGCTGGCGACCGAGGTGAACGTCTCCGAGGAGGAGGTCCTGGAGGCGTTGGAAGCAGGCCAGGCCTACCGCTCGACGTCCCTGGACGCCCCCGCCGGAGCGGACGAGGGCGACACGCTCGGTGCCCGCCTGGGCGGGGAGGACCCGTCCCTCGAGGACGCCGAACGAAGGGTGACGCTGTCGCCCATGCTGGCTCAGCTGCCCCCGCGCGAGCAGCTGATACTGCACATGCGCTTCTTCGAGGGCCTGACCCAGTCGGAGATCGCGACCAGGCTCGGTATCTCCCAGATGCACGTGTCACGCCTGTTGGCCCGCAGCGTGGCACAGCTACGTGCCGCAGCGGAGACGCCAGCCCGCTGATGCGGCTGGTGCTGCTGGTCAACACCTCCGCCTCCTCGGTGACGCCGAGGGTGAGGGTCGTGGTCCACAAGACGCTCTCGGTTGGGCACGAGGTACTGCTCAGGGAGACCAACCGCCGGTGGCATGCCGCCCGTCTGGCCCAGGGGGCAGCAGCCGACGGCGCTGACGTGGTGGTGGTCCTCGGCGGTGACGGCACCCTCAACGAAGCCGCCAACGGCCTGGCCGGGACCTCGACCGCGCTCGCCGTCGTGCCCGGAGGCTCGACCAACGTCTTCGCCCGGGCCATAGGCATGGCCGACGACCCGGTGGAAGCGGCCGGCCAGCTGCTCGCCTGCCTCGAAGGCGCACCGGACAAGGTGGGCCTGGGCAGGGCCAACGCGCGCTACTTCCTCTTCCATGCCGGCATCGGTTTCGATGCCGCAGTGGTTGCCAAGGTCGAACGGGTGCCACGGCTCAAGCGCTATGCCGGCCCGGTTGTCTTCCTGGCTGCCTCCCTGGGCACGTGGGCCGGCGGCTACCGGCGCAACCGGCCCGTCTTCAGTGTCGCCCCAGAGGGCCTCGGGCCGTCCGAAGCCAGTTTCGCCGTCTGCCTGAACACCTCGCCCTACACGTTCCTCGGCCGGCGTCGCGTCGAGCTCGTGCCGGGAACGGCCCTGGGCGACGGCCTGAGCCTGATGGCGATGGACGAGCTGGGCCCGGGGGCGATGCTCCCCACCGTGGCCGCAGCGCTAGGCCGGGGCGTGGACACGACCACGAGCGCCCACGTCCGGGTTGCCCGAAGGCTGCACCGCCTGGACATCACCTGCACCCACCCGGTGCCCTACCAGCTCGATGGTGACTACGTGGGGGAGGCGGACAGGATCGCCCTGGAGTGGGCACCCGACGCGCTCACCCTGATCAGGCCTCGGAGCGGGTAGGCACGGGCGATCAGGCCCCGGAGGCTCGCGCCGTCGGAGCGTCTGCAGGAGTGGCGCCGTGTGAACTATGGCACAGGGCTGGGGAAGAGCAGGCGTAAATCCACAGAAACCTGGTGTGGCCAGGGACAAGAGACCCTTGCACACGAGAAGGCCGGGGCTATACTGCCTGTTCGCACGACTTACGTCAGTGGTTCCCCGTAATCGTGATACGTGAAGACTTTCACAAGCAGCAGGTTCCTGTTCGGGCCGTGAGGCCCGGTCGTGCTTGTGGCTCGCCAGGAGGATTAGTTAGTGGCCCTGACTTGGACCCGGACCATCGAGTGGGACGTCGAGGACTGGCGAGAGAAGGCAGCGTGCCGGGACACTGACCCCGACCTGTTCTTCCCGGTCGGGAGCACCGGGCCTGCGGTGGAGCAGATCGTCAGCGCCAAAGCCGTCTGCGACACCTGTGACGCCCGCAGCAGCTGCCTGGAGTTCGCCCTGGCCACCAACCAGGAGTCCGGAATATGGGGCGGTACGACCGAGGAGGAGCGGCGCAAGCTGCGCAAGGTCTGGTTGGCCCGCCAACGGCGGGCCGGCTGAGCCTCCCCGAGGGCTGAACCTCGGCCGGAGGGCCACGAGCCGTCCGCCTGGCGCAAAGCCCCGGCCCTGGTCAGATGTGGGCGAGGTCCACCCGGTCCGATTCGCTCACGGTCACCACCATGTCGACCACGGTGCCCCCGTCGACGCGCATCTTGATACTGCCTCCCAACTGGCTGTTCACCAGGCCCCGCACGATCGAGAGGCCGAGGCTGGTCGTCTCGTCCACCGAGAACCCGGGCGGCAGCCCCGTCCCGTTGTCACGGACCTCAACGTGGAGCTCGTCCCCGCGTCTCTCGAACGAGACGTGCACCTCTGCCCGCCGCCTGCCCTCGAGGTAGTCGGGGCCGAGGAAGGCATGCTCTACTGCGTTCTGGAGGAGCTCGTTGAGGGCCACGGCGAGCGGGGTCGCCACCTGTGCCCCCATCTCTCCCGGCTCACCGGACCAGCTGACCCGGACCGGGGAGGAGGTCGTGGAGAGGTCCTCCGCCATGCGGGCCAACGAGGGCAGTATCTCGTTGAAGTCGACCTCGTCCGTGGTGTCCCGTGACAGGATCTCGTGGACCACGGCGATGCTGCGGACCCTGCGTTCAGCCTCCTCCAAGGCATGACGGGCATCTCCCCGGGGCAGACGCCGGGCCTGGAGGCGCAACAGCGAGGAGATGGTCTGGAGGTTGTTCTTGACCCGGTGGTGGACCTCCCGGATGGCTACGTCCTTGCCCAGCAGGAGCCTGTCGAGGCGCCTGATGTCGGTGACGTCGCGCACGAGCACCAGCGCCCCGACCGCCCGGGCCTGGTCCACCAAGGGGATGCACCGGATGAAGACCGCCACGTCGCCCAGCTCGAGCTCCTCGGAGTGGGGCACTTTCTCCTTCAGGGCAACGGGCACGGGTGATCGCTCGAGGCCCAGTTCCTCCAGGCTCGCCCCCAGGATGCCCCGGTACACCCCGAGGCGGTGCATGGCGTTGACAGCATTGGGCGACGCGAACTCCACCCGCCCCGCGGCGTCCAGGGTCATCACCCCGTCCCCGACCCGAGGCGCCTCGCTGGAGAGGGGCTCGTCGACAGGGAACGGGAACGAACCTGCGGTGACCATGCGCGCCATGCGGTCGAAGACGCTCACGTAGACCCGCTCGAGCTCGCCCGGCCGGCGACCCACCACGAGCGGCGCCTCCCGGGTCATCACCGCGACGACCTCCCCGTCGTAGCGGACCGGGATGCAGACGACCCTGGCCCTCTCCCCACGGCTGGCCACCGCCATCTCACCCTCGACCACGCTTCCCAGCCCCCAGGCCCGGGAGAGGAGGGGCCGGTCGTCCTCCCCCACCTCCTGGCCCAGGAGGTCCTCCAGGTGCAGGGTCTGGCTCGTGGTCGGGCGCACCTGGCCCACCACCAGGAACCGGCACCCCTCGTCGGCAAGGGGGACGAAGAGCAGGAGGTCGGAGAACGACAGGTCGGAGAGGATCCCCCATGACCCCACCAGGCGCTGCAGGTGGTCGACCACCGCTTCGGGGACATGGGCCCGGTCTCTCAGCAGCTCCGAGAGCGTTGCCAACGCTCAGCCCTCTCCGCCCGGCCAGATGTGGTGACCGAGGTGCAGCACGCCGGCCAGGTCGTGAACGTCGTCGTCGAGCTCGGGCACGCTGGCCAGGACAGGAGTGCCGCTGGCCAGTTCCGTGCGCTGCCCGGCTTCCCGTCTTGCCACCAGGGCGATGTTATTGAAGTTCGTGCCCACCTCGCCCAGGACCCGGCCCACCAGTTCGGCGGGTTGGCCGGCCAGGGGCCCCGAGGGCCGGCACAGCTCCTCGGCCAGAGCGTCGGCGGACGCGCACAGCAGCTCCGCCCGGTCAGCCAGGCGCTGCTCGGTCAGGTAGGCAGGCAGGACCTTGTTCAGGACGACCCCGCCCAGGTGCAACCGCTTGGCTGGCAGCATGGCCATGAAGGCCTCTGCCTCCCGCACCGGCACCGTCTCCAGGGTGCTCACCACGACAAAGCTCGTCCGCCGGTCGGCCAGCAGTCGCTCGACCTCGCTGGCGCGCGCCACGAAACCGTCGGAAAGAGTCTGGAAGAGTATGAAGAACTCAGCGATGTCCTCCAGGAACTGGGAACCCAGGACCCGGTCGGCCACGTAGTAGAAGGGCCTTGCCGCCACGTCCACGAGCCGGCTGCGGTAAGGGACGGTGAGCAGGCGCAGCAGGCGGGAACTGAAGAACTCGGCCATACGTTGTGGGGCGAGCAGGAAGTCGACCGCGTTGCGGGTGGGGGGCGTGTCGACCACGACGAGGTCGTAGTTGCCCTCCGAATGCAGCTCGTAGAGCCGCTCCACGGCTATGTAGTCGTGGCTCTGCACGAAGCGCCCCGAGATGTTCTGGTAGAGCGGGTTGTCGATGATGCGCTGGGCCGTGTGCTGGTCAGGGGCATGACGCAGGACGAGGCGGTCCCAGCTCTGCTTGGTGCTCAGCATCTCCGCCCAGAGCTCCCCCCGGGGGTTGGCGCCGGCGTCGGCAAAGGCCTCTGGCGGTACCCGCTGCGCCCTCCCCGGGGCCGAGCTGAGCCCGAGCGCCTGAGCGAGGCGACGGGCCGGGTCCACGGTGAGCACCAGCACCCGGCCTCCCATGTGGCAGCTCGCCATGGTGGCCAGCGCCGCGGCGATGCTCGTCTTGCCGACACCGCCCGGGCCGCAGACCACAACGATCTCCTTGGCGGCGAGCAGCTCCTCCAGGCTGCTCGCCTGGCCAGCGCCCTGCTTCAACTCTCCAGCTCCGCAGAGAGGGCGGCCGCCACCTGCCTGGTGGAACGCATCCCGTACGAACGGAGGAACAGGTAGGGCACGTACAGCATGGGGACCGGCCCACCCGCTGCCTCGGCCACACCACGGCGGAGGTGCTCCATGTGCTCCGCCCTGGCCCTGCGGGTCCTGACCATGAGCCGGGCCGCGTCCAGCAGGGCCGCCGAACCGCCTTCCAACCCCCGGTCCAGGACATCGGCCACGCCGGGGTCGGCCAGTGCCTCGAAAACCTGTTCCTCGCGGGTCCCGAAGAGCTCCGGCAGGACCCGGTTGACCACGACCCCTGCCAGGTCGACAGTGGTCTCCGCCCGCAGGCGGCCGACCAGCTCGATGGTCTCGGTCACCGGCATCTCCTCCGGGGTCGAAACGATCAGCGCCCCGGTCTGGGCCGGGTCGGACAGGATGTCGAGCATCCAGCCGGTCTGCTGGCGCACCAGGCCCACCTGCACCAGGCCGTTGATGGCCTGGGGGGCTGCCAACTGGCCGACGATGTGGCCGCTGGCCACGGCGTCGACGACGACGATGTCGTAGTGGCGCTCCCTCACCTCCCAGCAGAGCTTGCCCACGGTCACGATCTCCCTCACGCCGGGGGCAGCCGAGGCCACGAAATCGAACATCCTCGCCACCACGCCCAGGCCGGCCGCACGGGGTAAGCGCAGCTGGAGGGACAGGTACTGCCGGAGCGAGGCTTCGGAGTCCATGGACATGGCCCACAGGTTGGGCGCCACCTGGCTCTCCTGGAACCTGGTGGGCGGCGCCTCGAAGCTTGCCGCCAGGTCTCCCTTGGCGTCGACCTCGCAGACGAGCGCACGCTTGCCCCGACTGGCGGCCATAAGCGCCAAGCCGGCGCTTATGGTCGTCTTGCCCACTCCCCCCTTCCCGGTGACGAAAAGGAGCTTGCGGTCGAGCAGGTCGGCCACAGGCTACGGGCGACCAGTGTGCTCAGACAGCCGCGCCGAAGCCGACCCGGCGGGTCTCGGCCCCTACGTCCAGCTCGACATAGGCCAGCTTGGCAGCCGGCACCCCCACACGGCGGCCCCGCTTGTCGGTGAGCCACAACATGCCCGTGCCCTTGACCACCGCGGCCTCGACCTGCTCGGAGAGCTGGTCGAGGCTGGCGCCGTCAGCCAGCTCGACTTCGATCTCCCGGGGCGCCTGCGAGATCCCTATACGGACGTCCACTCGCTCATCTCCTGATCCTGGCCTTGGTGGGGCCATGTTACGGTCACCGACGTTCACTACCGTAGACCGCGTGCAGCCTGACGAGGCCAGGGGGGCGGTGCCCGGCCCGCTGAGCCGCCGGGAGGCGGCCTGGGCGGCCACCATGGACGGCGCGCCCGGCCCCGAGGGTGTCGTGCTCGCGCACTCGGACGGCCCCCGGCCACGCGTGTCCACGTTGGCAATGGCCCGAGGTGAGCGGGAGGAGGCCGAGGACGTCACCCTCGCAGCCGGGGCCACGAGGGCAAGCGGCGCCGGTGAGCGGGAGGTGCCCGAGCCACCCGACCCACTGCGCACCTGCTTCGAGCGCGACCGCGACCGGTTGCTGCACTCGAGCGCCTTCCGCAGGCTGGCAGGCAAGACCCAGGTGTTCGTGTTCCCCACCGACCACCAGCGCACCCGCCTCACCCACGCCCTGGAGGTCGCCCAGGTGGCGACGGCGGTGGCCCGGGCCACCCGCCTGAACGTGGCGCTGACCGAGGCCATCGCCCTGGGCCACGACTGCGGGCACGGGCCGGGTGGGCACGCCAGTGAAGAGGCGTTCACCCCCTATCTCCCGGGAGGCTACGACCACGCCATCTGGGGAGCCGACGTCGTCCTGGCCCCGCTCAACCTCTGCATGCAGACCCTGGACGGGATCCGCCACCACAGCTGGTCCCTGCCCAGCCCGGTCACGCCCGAGGGGGCAGTGGTCAGCTGGGCCGACCGTTGCGCCTACTGCGCCCACGACCTGGAGGACGCGGCCAGCGTGGGCATCGTCAGGGTCGACGAGCTGCCCCGCCAGGTGGCCGAGGTGATCGGCACCCGTCGGAGCCAGCAGCTTCGCACCTTCATCGACGCTCTTGTCGACTGCATCGTGACCACGGGAGAGGTCGGCATGGCAGAGCCGGTGGCCGGCGCCCTGGCCGGTCTCCGCTCGTTCAACTACGAGCGCATCTACACCAGGCCCGAGTCGGTGGCGCAGGGTAGGGCCGTCGTGGCCGTGCTGTCCGCCCTCGTCGAGCACTTCGCCGAGGCCCCGGGGCGGATCCCGGTGCCGGCGCCGGGACGACGGTCACCAGCTCGTTCCCTCGGCGACGGGGCCGAGGTCGCCAGGGCCATCAGCTATGTCGCCGGGATGACGGACCGTTTTGCCTTCACGACGGCGGTGCAGGTGCTGGGCTGGGACACCGACCGCCTCCCCATCGGCATCGACTTCCCGTCCGCTCGCCGCTGATACGGGCACCCGTCGGGGGGCGCCCCGGGGAGCTCAGCGGATACGCAGTTCCTCACGGACCACCCGGGCGCGCCCCAGGCCGACCAGCGACCGGGCCAGCGACCGGAACGCCTCGGCCGCCTCCGACTCGGGCTCACCCACCACGACGGGCAGCCCCCGGTCGCCGCCCTCCCGTAGAGCGGGCACGAGAGGCACCTGCCCGAGCAGCGGCACGTTCAGCTCCTCCGCCAGCTGCGCGCCTCCACCCTGGCCGAATATCTCGTACCGGGTGCCGTCCGGCGTCGTGAACCAGCTCATGTTCTCGATCACGCCCCGCACGGGCAGGTTCAACTTGCGGGCCATGTAGGCGCTTCGCTGGGCGACCCGGCGGGCAGCCGGTTGAGGGGTCGTCACCACGTAGACCTCCGACGCCGGGAGGTACTGGGACATAGACAGTGCTATGTCCCCCGTCCCCGGGGGCATGTCGATGAGCAGGAACCCTATGTCGCCCCAGTCCACGTCGGCCAGGAACTGCTCCAGGGCCTTGTGCAGCATCGGCCCCCTCCAGATGACAGGCTGGTCGTCCTCCACGAAGAAGCCCATGGACATGACCTTGACCCCGTGGGCCTCGGGAGGCAGCACACGGCCGTCGGCCATCTCGGGTCCCGCCTGGGCGCCCAGCATGGCCGGGACGGAGAAGCCGTAGACATCGGCGTCCAGGACCCCCACCTTGTGCCCGTCGGCCGCCAGGGCCAGGGCCAGGTTGACGGTCACAGAAGACTTGCCGACCCCGCCCTTGCCCGAGCTCACGCCGACCACGCGCGCCCGGGACTCACCCGAAGCAAAGGGGTTGGGCCGGCCTTCCTCGTGGCCCAGACGCCCACCTGGCGTACCGTGTGTGCTCATCGGCGACCATGCTACGGGCCCCGGGCCGGCTGCCGCCCGGGCCGGAAGGCCCCCCTGGTCGGGACGGCGGGCAGAAGGCGGGGGGAGCCGGAGGTCGGCCAGGGTACGATTGGGACGATGGCGCTCAGCGGCACCGAGTTCTCGGCCGTGGTCGAGGCGGTGACGTCCGCCTTCGGGGACCCGACACGTCGTCGGGTCTACCTGTACGTGCGGGAGTCCGAGGCAGGGGTTACCGCCTCCCAGGTGGCAGAGCGCTTCTCCCTCCACCCCAACGTGGCCAGGCACCACCTGGACAAGCTGGCTGCCGGAGGCTACGTCGAGGTGTTCAGCTCCCGGAGCGCGCCGTCGGGGGCCGGGAGGCCCTCGAAGCGGTACCGGGCCAGCGGGCCTGCCCCGCTCCTGGAGGCTCCCCGGCGCACCGACGACCTGCTCGTGGCGCTGCTGGCGGGGGCGCTGTCGATGCTGCCACCTGCCACCGCTGAGCTCATGGCCGAAAGGGTCGGTTACGAGTACGGGGCCAAGCTGGCGGCCGAGGTCGGGCCGGGTGGCGGCCCCCGCTCCTTCCGTTCCGCCCTCCAGGTGGTCGCCGACGCCCTCACGGCGCACGGGTTCGAGGCCCATGCCGAGACACGGGGCCGGGCCCTGGTCGCTCTGGTGCGCGACTCGTGCCCCTTCTTCGACGCCGCGTCGAGCAACCCGGTGATCTGTGCCGTCGACCGCGGCATGGTGAGGGGGATGCTCGAGAGCCTCTACGGGCCGGCTGTGGGGCCAGAGGAGTGGTCGTCGCGGGCACAGGGCGGGCAGGCTTGCATGACCTGCTTGCCTACCGGGGCCTGAAACCGGCATTATTCCTCCGTGCCTGAGCGGGTGGAGAGTGCCAGTGCCGAGCCCAGCCTGCCGTTGGAGCCCGGCGCACGCGTCAGCCTCGAGTTCCCCGAGGCCGGTACCTGTGTCGCCCTCGTGTACGCCCGTCAGCCCTCCCGTATAGCCGTCGACCTGCTCGACCCGCTGCCTGAGCGGGGTGCCGAGGCGGGCTCGTCGCTCGAGCTGTTCATGCCCAGGGAGGAGGGCATCTACTACTGGCCCTCGACCCTGGCCGCTCTGACCGGGCCCACCCGGGCCGAGGTCGAGCTCCTGGGGGCGCCGGTCTTCGTGCAGCGCCGGACGAGCCACCGCTTGAGCGCCGCCCTGGAGGCCCAGGTCCGGCGGGTGCACGCCACGAGGCGGGGGCCACGGCACCAGGCGAGGGTGCTCGACCTGTCCCGTGGGGGCATGAAGGTCGAGGGGCCTTTCCAGCTCAGCACGGGCGACACGGTGGAGGTGGAGGTCCACCTGGACCGCTTGGTGCAGATCGCGTGCCGTGCTGTCATGACCTACCCCACCGGTGACGGGCGCTGGGCCGCCCACCTGTCGTTCCTCGAGGGCCAGAAAGGGCTGGCGGGGACGGTGCAGGCCTACATAAACCGGCGTTCACAGGCCCCGGAGGGTGCCCGCTCCCTCTGATCCCCAAGGCGGCAGCAAGGCGGGAAAGCTGCTCAAGGTCGCGGCTCCATTGGCGATAGTGATGGAGGCACCAGCCAGTGAGGAGACGATGACAGGCGCGACGGCAATCGCAGGGCCCCTCGAGCCAGGGGCGCGGGTCGGCCTGCAGTTGCCGGCGGACAGTACGTGCTCAGCCGTGGTCGCCGACTGCGACGGGCGGTCCCTGGTACTGGAACTGGACCAGCACGTCCCGGCGGCGGCGCTCGAAGAAGGCTCGGTCCTGGACATGTTCCTGTCCCTGTCCTGGGGCATGTACAAGTGGATCTGCATAGTGAGCCGGGCCCCGGAGGAGCGCCGGGCCGAGGTCCAGTTGCTGGACGCCCCCATGTTCATCCAGCGCCGCCTGGACCCCCGGGTGGGAGTGGGCGTGCTGGCCGAGGTGCGTACCGTCCGTGCCGGCCAGGCGAGCCCCCCCTACCCGGCCGTGGTCGCCGACCTGTCCCACGGCGGCCTCAAGCTGGAGGGGGCACGTCAGCTGCGGGCGGGCGACCTGGTGGAGGTGACCATGGAGCTGACGGCCACCCTCGTCGCACCCAGCGGGGCGGTCACGCTCAGCGGTCGCGTCGTGATGGCCTACCCGAGCCCCAACAGCGACAGAGGGGGCGCCACGGACGCCCACGTGGCCTTCATGGAGGGCCAGGCCGACGAGGTTGCAGTGGTCGACCGTTTCGTGGCGCAGCAGCTCAAGTGCCGGTGGGAGGCTTGAACCCGCCGGTCGGCGGCACCGGTCGCTACCAGCGTTGCTGCGTGCCGCCGCTGCTGGCCACGATGTTCGCGTAACGTTCCGGCCGCTCGAAGACCGAGCGCACCGCCACTCTTCCCGGACCGGCCAGGCGCAACCACATGGTCCGGTAGTTGTAGCTGCGCCAGGAGAGCCCCTGGGAGGCCGGGTACTCCAGGTGCAGCGAGTAACCGACGCTCGCATCGGTGTAGACGAGCCCGCCCGGCTGGACGAGGACCGACTGGCCCGGGGCGAGGTCGCGCACGAACAGGTTGCCGGGGCAGTGGAGCAGGAGCAGACCGGGCCGGTCCCCCTCGGCCACGAACACGTCGACGTACTGCCCGAGCGGGTACTCGTACTCGGAGCTGTCGCCGTCCTGGACCTGCAGCCAGACCGGTGCCGGCTGCCAGGTGTAGCCCACGGCATCGCTGGCCGCCAGGAACGCGTGCTCACGCACCAGGAACGCCCGGCCGGGTGGGATGGGCAGGCCGACCACCTCACCCGGGCGGTCGCCGGAGAGCGCCACCTGGCCCGGGCCGCTGGCCCGCATGAGCACGAGCGGCATCCCCGCGTACATGCGGTTGAAGAACGAGCCCTTCGACCAGGCCTCCAGGTTGGTGCCCGCTCCCGTCCACAACAGCGTGTGGTGCGAGAAATAGACCCCTTCGTCGGCGGCCAGGGCGAAGTCGACCGACGGGACCAGGGTGCCCGCCACCTGGCAACGGGACCGGCCGAACTGGATGCGGGCCATGTCCCTCACCGGTGGTTGCTCGACCCAGCCCGATCCCGAGACCACGGCGCTGACGTCCACAGGTGCACCGCAGTTGGGGCAGTTCACCGCCTGGGCGTCAGATGGGAGCCGGCAGTAGCGGCATATGTAGGCGCCCCCGCCCGTCCCGCTGGCGCCGGTGCTACCGCTACTCACTGACATGGTGGTGGTACATCGACTGGATCCCCACGCGCCCCGGCCCGGTCATCTCGGCCATGTACATGCCCCTGTGCAGCAACCCGGTGCGCAGGTTCAACTGCCTGGCCGTCATGGTCACGCTGGAGTCCTTGTAGAGGTAACCTCCGGGCTCCACGAGGATCTTCTCGCCCGGGCCGAGCGTGCGCTCGAAGACGTTGCCGTAGCCGTGGAGCAGGACTATGCCGGGCTCACCCGAGGTGACGAAGCGGTCCAGGTACATGCCACTGCCACCGTGGACCACGTTGGCCAGGCCCTTGACCCGCTCGAAGCTGTAGCGCACCGTGTGCGAAGCCACCAGGAAGGCGTGCTCCCGCACGTCGACCTCCATGCTCGGGTGCAGCAACAGGGTGACGACCTCCCCGGGGGCGTCCCGGGACAGGGCTACCCGGCCCGGGCCACTGGCCTGGGTCACCACGTAGGGCATCCCGGCCAGTGACCTCTTCAGGCCGCCGCCGAGAGGGTAGACGCCGACGGGCACGCTCTCGTCCTTCCACAGCATGGCGTGGTGCTCGAAGATCACCGAGTCCCCGGCACTGAGGTCGACCTCGGCCACGGGGACCAGCTCCCCCTCCACCTGGCAGGTGCTGTTGGAGAACTGGAACCTGACCATGTCCCGCAGCCGGGGCGCCTCTCGCCAACCCGAATCGGAGACCAGGGCCGCCGTGGCGAGGGGTGCGCCGCAGTGCTCGCACGAACGGGAGCCCTCCGGGTTCTGGGCGTGGCACCATTGGCACTCCAGCCTCTCCATCATGCCTCCCTCCCGGGCCCGGTCACGCCCGGGCAGCCAAGGGGATCATTGCAGCACCGCCCCTCCGGCGCCAGAATCGCAGGAATGGCCCCGCTCCCGGTGCTGGACCTGTTCTCCGGTGCCGGTGGCCTGTCACAGGGCCTGGTCGGCGCCGGCTTCGAGATCGTGGGCGCCGTCGAGACCAGCGCCGATGCCTGCTCGACCTTTCGTGCCCGGCACCCGCAGGCCAAGGTCTACGAGCAGGACCTGGCTACGGTGGAGCTGCGCTCCATGCGGGGCCACGTCGCCGTGGTGGCCGGGGGGCCGCCCTGCCAACCTTTCTCCGTCGGGGGCAAGCGCCTGGCTGGCGAGGACCCCCGCAACGGCCTGCCCCAGTTCGTGCGCGCCGTGGCCGAGGTGAGGCCGGACGCCTTCCTCATGGAGAACGTGGCCGGCCTCGGCGCGCGCCGGGCCTACTTCGAGGCCGTTCTGGCCGAGCTGGCGGGGCTCGGCTACCACGTGAGCTGGCAGGTGCTGGAAGCGGCCCGCTTCGGCGTCCCGCAACTGAGGCGGCGGCTGTTCGTCGTGGGCACCCGGCGCTTGGGTTTCAGCTTCCCCGAGGGGAGCGCCACAGCGGTCCCTGCGGGCCGGGTGCTCAACCCGGCCCACCCCCTGGGACCTCCGAACGCAGCGGTGGTCACCTACGCGCGCAACCCGTCCCTGCGCCCCGACCCGTACCACGGCCATCTCTGGAACGGCGGGGGGCGCCCCATCGACCTGGCCCGTCCCTCACCCACTCTCCTCGCCAGCATGGGGGGCAACAAGACCCCCTGGCTGGACACCCTGGGCCTGGTCCCCGCCTACCACGCCCACCTGGCCCGGGGAGGTGCCCCTCGCCAGGGCTGCGTGCCCGGGGCAAGGCGCTTGACCGTCCAGGAGGCGGCACTGCTGCAGGGCTTCCCTGCCTCCTGCAGCTTCGCCGGCCCCCGTTCCAGTCAGTACCGCCAGGTGGGCAATGCCGTCCCGCCTCCACTGGCTCGCGCCGTGGGGAGCGCCCTGAGGGCCCACCTGGAGCACCGCTCCCGCTAGCTCCGGTGGTGGGCCCGGGCCTCGGCCAGGGCCCGGTGGGCCAAGGGGGCCAGCGACGCATCGGGCCCGTGGGCCAGGTACCAGTTGAACTCCCTCACGGCACCAGCCGGGTCGTGGCGGTAGTCGAGCAGCACCAACCCGCGGTACAGGTGGGCCAGGTCGAAACGGGGATTGGTGCTCTCGGCCTGGCCGAGCAGGGCCATGCCCTTGGCGCTGAACCCGGCCTCGGCGTAGATCCAGCCCTCCTCCGTGAGCGCCGTCGGTTGGTGGGGCTGTTCGGCCAGCACCTGGCTGTAGATCAACAGCGCCGCGGTCGGGTTCTTGGCGGACAGCGCGGCTGCCTGCGCCAGCTGGGCCCCGACGTCCACCGCGGGCGGGCCACCGCTGACCGTCCCACCCGGCAGCCGGGGCGCGCTGGAGCGGTCGGCGTACCACAGGGCCCCGGCCAGGGCCACGAGGACCAGGCCGGCGAGCAGGGTCGCCCGCTGGTACCAGGACGGCACCCCACCTCGCGAGCGGGCCGGGCCGGCCCACCGGCGCCGTACCGGCCCCGGAGGCGGTGAGGGGGCGTCGTCGTCACGGCTGCCAGCCGGCACCTCCGCAACTGCCAACCCGTCCCGGGCCGGGGCCGCAGCGGCGCCGGGCGCAGGTGACCGCCAGCGCCAGAAGGCGAGGGCCAGGCCCACGGCCCCGAGCAGGCTTATGGCGACGGGCAGGGCCCAGAGCAGGATGCCGAGACCAGTGGCCGGAGGACGCTCCAGGATCGATGTCCCGTAGTCGGCGACAAGGTAGGAGCGGATCTGCGAAGGGCTGCGCCCCTCGGTCAGCCACCTGGTGATGAGCGACCTGATCTCCACCGCCTCGGGCGCATTGGAGGCGGCCACGGACTCGCCCTGGCAGACCGGGCACTTGTACTGGGCGTCGATGGCCACAGCCCGCTGGTAGAGGCTCTGGGGCCGGCTCTTGCCGGACGAGCCCACGACCAGGGCGACGGCGACGGCGACGGCGACCAGGGCCCACGCGGCGCGCAGCGCCCAACGCCCTTCAGGCCGGCCCAAAGCCCTTCGCCGCCCCTTGACGCAACCACCCGTCGAGCTCGTTCGCCTTGACCTCGCCCAGCAGGTAGGCGAACACGGTGCCGTCCGGGGCGACCAGGAAGGACGACGGCAGACCGGTCAAACCGTAGGAGACCGTGGCGGAGGGGTCGTTGACCGCCGGCCAGTGGGCGCCCTGCGCTCTGAGGAAGGACCGCAGCTGGCCGACGTTGGACGGGTCGTCGGCCACGGTCAGGATGGTCGCATCACCCCTCCTGGCGTGCTGGCGCGCGAACTCGAGCAGTTGCGGCATCTCCTGCTGGCAGGGCTGGCACCAGGTCGCCATGAAGTTCACCAGCACCCACTTGCCCCGGAACTGGGCCAATGAGTAACGCCCACCATCGAGGCCCGGCCCGGCGACCAGGGGAGCGGGCTTGCCCAGGAGAGGGCTCTGGCCGCTCACCTCGGAGGACGGCTGGGCGGAAGCGATGACAGCCACCAGTACGGCGGCCACGACCCCCATGGCCAGCGCCGCCCAGAGCACCGTGCGCCGCCTGCGCGGCGGTGCCACCCCACCCCCGGGGGCCGGCGCGAGGTCCTCGGCGCTGGAGGGCGCGGTGGCGGCGCTCACACCCGGGCACCCACAGCGGGCTGCTCCTCGCGCTCGTCCAGGGCCACCACGGCATCGGCGGCCTCCGCCGGTGGACCACCGCCCTGACGGCGACGGCGGGCCAGGGGGGCCAGGCTGAGCACGGCACCGAGGACCAGTACCATGCCGCCGACCCAAAGCCAGATGACGAGCGGCTTCACGTACACCGACAAGCCGAGCGAGGCACCCGGGCGGGAGGGGACGTTGGAAAGGGACAGGTACACGTCCTGCGTCGGAGTGGACTTGACAGCGGGGTTGGGCACCCCGACGTTGCTGAGCGTGAACTGCTTGATGCCCGGGTAGTAGTCGTGGCCGTCGAGCTCGACCGTGGCGACGAGGGAGGAGGCGAGGGGGGACTGCAGTTCTCGGTAGCCCCGGTAGACCAGCGTGTGGCCCTGGTAGGTGTAGGCCTGGCCCGGGCGCATGACCAACTGTGCCTGGTGCTGGTAGGCCTGGGAGGCGGCGATGGCCACCACGACCATGACGACGCCGATGTGCACGACCATGCCCCCGCCCGAGCGCCCGGGCAGCGCCCGCAGACCGGACCGGCGCACCAGCAGCACGAGCTGGCGGGCGGCCGAGGTGCCGGCAAAACCGGCCAGGGCGAACACCACCAGGGGCCACAAACCGTAGGCCCCCGCCGCTACGGCGCCCATGAGCACCGCCGCAGCCCCCGCGGCCGGCCACAGCAGGCGCCGGCGGAGGAGGTCCGCAGAGGTCCGCCGCCAGGGCAGGACAGGCGCCACCGCCATCAGGAACAGGAGGCAGAGCACGATGGGCATGGTCATCGTGTCGAAGAACGGCCCACCCACTGTTATGACCGACCCGTTGGCCACCTCGACGACCAGCGGGAAGACGGTACCTATGAGCACGACCACGGCGAAGGCGGCAAAGAGCAGGTTGTTGGCGAGGAAGGCACCCTCGCGCGACACGGCCCGGGCGGTTGCGCCCCTACTGCGCAGCCCGTCGCCCCGCCAGGCCAGCAGGCCCACCGAGACCGCCACCGTCACGGCGAAGAAGGCCAGCAGCGCCGGCCCCACTCCGCCGTCGTTGGTGAACGAGTGCACCGATTCGAGCACGCCCGACCGGGTGAAGAAAGTCCCCAGGATGGTGAGGCTGAAGGTGGACGTCAGCAGGGAGAGGTTCCACACCCTGAGCATCGACCGTTGCTGTTGGACCATGGCCGAGTGCAGGAAGGCGGTGGCCGTTATCCACGGCAGTAGGGCCGAGTTCTCGACCGGGTCCCACGACCAGTAACCGCCCCACCCGAGCACCTGGTAGCTCCACCACGCACCGAGGACGAGCCCCGCCGTCAAGCAGGCCCAGGCCCACAGGGCCCAGCGGCGGCTCTCGTGGAGCCAGTCCTGGCTCGCTCGGCCTGTCACCAGGCTGGCCACCGCCAGGCAGAACGGGACCGTGAACCCCACCAGTCCCATGTAGAGCATCGGTGGGTGGAAGGCGACCAGGAGGCGGTCCTGGAGGAGGGGGTCCGGGCCCGGGCCCTGAGTGGGCACGGCACCCTGGACCCGTGTGAACGGGTTGGAGGCCAACAGCATCAGGGCGAAGAAGAAGGCGGCCACGCAGTAGCCGGTGAGCTTCGCCCACAGCACGAAGGGCTCGTCCCGCCGCTTGCGGTAACGGGCCCAGAGGGCGACGAGGTAGCCCGAGAGCACCAGTGCCCAGAGCAGGACCGAACCGGCGAGCGCTGACCACATGGCGGTGACCCGGTAGACCAGCGGGGTGAAGGTGCTGTCGTTGCTCGCCACGTAGGCGAGGGAGAAGTCGTGGGTGATGAGGGCCCGCTGCATGGCGAAGGTGGCCACCACGGCACCGCCCGCGACCAGCCAGATGTAGCTCTGACCGGCCCGGAGCAGCGAGGGACGGCCCCTCCACAGCCCCAGGGCCAGGGTCGTGGCGCCTGCCAGGGCACCGAGGAGGCCGAGGACGATGCCGCTCTCACCGAGTGCGATGTTCACCTGAGCGGTCTCACCTCGCCGGGGCACCCGCGGCTGCGGTGCGGGGGTGGGCCTCCACGTAGTTCGAGCCGTGCTGGACCATGATCTGGTAGCTGGAGAAGTGGTCGCCCTGCCAGTGGCCGTCCAGGACCACGGGGATCCCGGGCTTGAACAGGCTGGACGGAGAGCCCGTGCTCACCACGGGGACCCTGACGCCGTGAGAGGTGATAGTGAAGTCGAGCGTGGCCCCGACCTGGTGCACATCGCGCATGACGGTGCCCTGGATGCGGAAGTCCCGCGTCCCCAGTTGGGCCTTCTGGGCCACGGCCTGCGCGGCCGTCAGGTAGTAGTCCATGGCACTGGTCAGGCCCCGGAACACGAGCAGTCCGAGGGCGCTGAGCACGATGACGCCGGCCACCAACTTCTGGCGCCTGGTGGCCAGGGCCCTCCGGCGCCTCGGGCCTCCGAGCAGTGCTGCTGCGCCGCCCTCCGGCCCGGTTGTGACCGGGGAGACAGGGGCCAGGTCGGGCTCGGCCCCGGTGGCCACGCTCACCGGCGCTCCTGCCGGGGGGCCAGCGCCGCCCGCAGCGAGCGTGCCCGGCGCAGGACCCAGCCCGTGTAGGCGAGCAGGAGGACGGCACAGGCGCCCCAGGCAGCCAGGACGTAGTTCACCGGGCCACCACCTCCTGGTCCCGCGCCTGGCCGGCCACCGGTACCGGTGCGGGTACGCCTACCGCCGGCTGAGGACCGCCGCGGCCCGGCCTGCCGGTTGCCGCCGGCCCCTCGGAACGCCGGGCCTCCAGGGCGGCACTGAGGCCCTCTCTCTCGTAACGCTCCTCGAGCGCCTCCAGCCGGTAACGGTGCACCATCAGCCATGCCAGCACCAGGCCGAAAGCCACGAACGACATGCCCATTGTCGCCAGCTGCCAGCCGTGCACGCTGGGACCAGGCTTGAAAAGGCTCGTGTTCTGGTGCAGCGTGACCCACCAGGTGGTGGCGTAGTGGTCGACCACCACTGTGAGCACCATGAGCACCGCCACCATCGAGGAGACGTACGAGCGGGAGCTCGGGTTGTCTATCGCCCGGCGCAGGGCCAGGTAGCCCAGCGAGAGGGCGAAGAGCACCGCGGTCAGGGTCAGCCTGGCGTCCCAGGTCCACCAGACCCCCCAGGTGGCCCGGCCCCAGATGGACCCGGTCACAAGGGTGGCGAGGCAGAAGACCGAGCCCACCTCGGCGCCGGCCACGGCCAGGCGGTCCCAGCGGGGGCTGCGCAGGCGGGGCCACAACCAGGCGATGCTGCCCAGCGCGCACAGCCCGAAGGCGGCGTAGCACATGGTGGCGACCGCCGGGTGCACGTAGAGCATGCGCACGTACTGTCCCTGGACGACGTCGGGTGGGCTCACCCACAGGCCCCACCAGGTCGTGATACCCAGGCCGACCACGGCCGACAGGCCCAGGGCGCGTGTCAGGAGGCTGGAGCGGGCCGGCAGTCGGGCGCCGGTGGAAGGGGCTGGTGGCACTTCGGCAAACCTCACGTCTCCTCCATCAAAGCGCCAAAGCCCACGGCACCGCCAGCCAGGTAGATGGCGGCGAAGGCTGCGAGCAGGCCCAGCCAGCGCCAACCACCCCCGGTGGACAACCCGAGCGCAGCCCGCCAGGCCTCGGTGGCAGACAGCACGACAGGGGCAAGGACGGGGGCGAGCAGCATCGGCAACAGCGTCTCCCTCACCCGCAGGCCCATCGACAGCGCCCCGTAAGCAGTACCGGCCCCGGCCACGCACGCCGTGGCGAGCACCGCGGTGGCGGCCAGCAGCCCGGCGCCGGCCAACTGGGTGTGGAACAGGACCACCACCCCCACCGTGAGCAGCGCCTCCAGGGCCACCAGCTGAGCTGCCACGGCGACCGCCTTGCCCAGGAAGACGCCGGCCGGGTCGAGCCCCGACATCCTCAGCCCGTCCATGGCCCCGTCGGCAGCCTCGACCGAGAAGCTGCGCTGCACGGCCAGCAGGCCGGCGAAGAGCACCGCCATCCAGAACAACCCCGGAGCAGCCTGCTGCAGCAGGGGCCGGTCCTGGTCGAAGGCGAAGCCGAAGAGCAGTAGCACCACCATGGAGTAGGGGACGACCTGGTTCAGCCCCACCTTGGCGCGGGCTTCGATGCGCAGGTCCTTGCCCGCCACGACCAAGGCGTCACGCCACACGTGGCGCCTCCGCACCGGCCGGCACCACAGGCACCCCTGCCGGGTGACCCGTCCCGGGTGCGACCGGGGCTGCCGGGCCCTCGACCACCGTCCCCCCCGCCATGTGCACCGTACGACGGCTGGCCAGCTCGGGTGGCAGCTCCTCGTGTGACGCCAGCACGATGCTGGCGCCGGCCCCGGCCACCTCGTCGAGCAGGGCGTCCAGAAGGCTGCGGTGCTCTGCGTCCAGGCCGGCGTGAGGCTCGTCGAGCAACCAGAGCTTGGGCGCCCGGGCCACCAGGCAGGCCAGGGCCACCCGGCGGCGCTGCCCGGCGGAGAGCCGTCCCGCTGGCACCTCGGACAGGCGCCCCAGCAGTCCCAGGCGGTCCAGGGCGCCGTCGACCGCACCGGGGCCGAGCCGAGCCGCTCTGACCGCGAAGCGCACGTTCTCCCGGGCCGAAAGGTCGTCGTACAGCCCGTTGCGGTGCCCGAGCAGCCCGACCAGAGGGCGCAGCCGCCGGGGCTCGGCTCCCGGGTCGAAGCCGAGGACACTGGCCTCACCCGCCACCAACGGCAGCAGGCCGGCCAGGACACGCAGCAGGCTCGTCTTGCCTGCACCGTTCGCCCCCCTCAGGACCACCACCTCACCCCGGTCCAGGTCCAGGTCGGCACCGGCCAGCACCGGGTAACGGCCCACCAGGGCGACTGCGGAGCGGAGGCGGACGGCGGGGAGCATGACCGCCGCCCAACTCTAGCGATGAGCAGGGCCAAACAGCGAGGCGGGCCTGCCCGGCAGGGCGGCGGGCCGCCTACAGCGAGGCGAGGCCCAGTGCCCGCAGGGCGCTCTGGGACCACGACGAGAGCGTGCCGACCTGCTGGGTGACCATGAGCACGCCGAGGCCGGCCAACAGTGCCCCCGAGACGGCACTGATGCCCCGGGCCCGGCGCCTGGCGGCCACCAGGGCCCCGGACACCCGGCTGAACGCCAGGCCGGTGACCACGAACGGCACGCCCAGGCCGAGCGAGTAGGCCAGGAGCATCCCCTCCCCCCTGAGCAGGGTCCCCCCACTGGAGGCCAGCCCCAGCACCGAGGCCAGGACCGGGGTGATGCAAGGGGTCCACCCGAAGGCGAAGGTCATGCCCATGACCGGGGCCGCCCAGGGGCCAAGACGTGAGGGGCGGACCGAGAACCGGCGCTCCGCCTGCAGGCGCGGCAGCTGCAGGGCACCGGCCATGAAGAGGCCCATCACGATGATCAGGCCCCCGGCCACGTAGCCCAGTACCGCCTTGTGGGTGCGCAGAGGTTCCGAGACCACGCTCGCCGTTGCCTCCAGGAGGGCGAACACCAGGCTGAAGCCGGCCACGAAGAGCAGGGTCGACCACAGCATCCTGGCCCGGTGGGCCGCCGGGGGCTCGGCCGTCCCGCCCGACGCGCCGAGGGCGCCCATCCCCGACATCATCGACAGGTACGAGGGGACCAGGGGCAGGACGCAGGGGGACAGGAAAGAGACGACCCCGGCGCCGAAGGCCACGACGAACCCCAGCGGCGACCGCTGGACCAGGCCTGCAGCACTGGCTGCCAGCAACTGGGAGCCCGGGTGCCACCAGGCCAGGTGCGCCAGGTGCACCACCGGTACAGGGGCTGCGGGCACGGGCATCAAGTCTGGCCCAACGAGGCGGGCCAGCGGCGCCTACAGGGACCGGTTGACAGCGGCCAGCACGGCCCGTGCCGCCGCGTCGGCCGGGGCGCGGCCCGTGGCCACCCCACGGCGCAGTTCCCCGGTGACGGTGTTGCGCAGGACGGCGAGCACGCCGGCACCCCAGTCGGAAGGCAGGGCGTGGAAGCCCACGACCTCGTAGGGCACCTCAGCGCCCAGGCCCTCCAGCGCCTCCAGGACGGCCCTGCCCACGGCACCCGTGTCGCCGGCAACCGCCCGCGCCGACCGGCTCTGCGAACCCCGTGACAGCCGGACCTCGATGGCGGCACCCCCGTCGCTCGGGAGCAGCAGGACCAGCCTCACCCGGCCGTGCCGGGCCACCTGCTTCGGGGCCTCCTCGGGTGCGTTGTAGAGCTGGACCTCGGGTGGCGTCTCGAGGTAGTGGGCGGCGCACCGGCTCGCCTCCTCCCGGACCCGGCCGTGCTCGGTCCCGACGGCCACCACGAGCTCTATCCGGCAGGGCTCGTCCTCACCGGAGAACGAGACGAAGGAGACCCCGGGCAGCTGCCTGAGCTCCAGCTCCAACGCGTCCCTCACCGCGGCCCCGGGGCCGCCCGGCCCGCTCAAGCGTCCACGGCCTTTGCCGCGTACAGGCGCTGGTCCGCCAGGTCGGTGAGGGTGAGCGGGTCGTCCGTGTCGGCCGGGAAGCACGCGACGCCGACCGAGAACCCCACGGTGGCCTCGGGCACGGCCCGCTCCAGGGCCTGGCCCAGGCGGGCGAGGATGGGTGAGAGCGCCGAAGCGTTGTCCACTCCCACCACCAGGAGGGCGAACTCGTCCCCACCGAGGCGGGCGGCCACGTCGCCACCTCTCAGCACCGCCCTCAGCTCGGTGCCCACGGCCCGCAGCGCGGCGTCCCCCGCCGCGTGGCCGTAGCGGTCGTTGACCACCTTGAAGTTGTCCAGGTCCAACAGCACCAGGGCAAAGGGCCACCCGTAGCGCCGGGCGCGGTTGACGGCCTGGTCCAGCAACAGCTCGTAGCTCCGGCGGTTGAGAAGCCCGGTCAGGGCGTCGTGGCTGGCGTCGTGGCCCAGCAGGTCCAGGCGCAGGGCCACCTCGACCAGGCTGGTGAGCGACGCAGCCGCCACCGGCCCGACGACCGGGGGGTCGGCATAGACCCCGGGCCGGCCGCCCAGGGCGGCCAGGACGTGGGAGGGGGCACCGCCCTCCCCCGTGCCCAGTGGTGAGCGGCCCAGCCGGAAGAGCTGCCGTCCCTCGCCCACGTCGACAACGACCACCAGGTCCCGCAGGCGGTAACGGGCGGCCACCAGGTCCAGCGCCTCGTATATGAAGCTCACACCCGTACCGGCACGAGCCAGGAGGCTCGGCAGCTCACCGAGGCCGCCGTCGAGGTCCTGGGGCGGCGGCGGCGGGGGGGCTGGGAGCGCTGAGGACAGGCCGGGCGCCACCCGCGGGGGTGGGGGGAGCTCGGTCCCCGGCGGTGACGGCCGTTGCAGGCCGGACAGAGCCTGGGCCCGGCTCGTCGAGTGCCCTCCGGCCGCAACCTCCGATGGCTGGGCGACCGCGGCCTGCCCCCCGAGCATGAGCGCGACGTCCCCACCGTGTGCCGTTCCAGCTCGGGCCAGCCGCTGGCCTTCTGAGCTCTCGGTGTGGGATTGGTTCACGCTGTGCACCTCGTGGCCTCGGGCCGTTCGCTCGGTGCTCGGTCGGGCAACCTGTAGGGATGTCGACATGGGCCGGGCCGGATGGCCCCTCGGCATCGAACGATATCCAACCCACGCAGGACGGGGGCCCTGACCTGGGCAGATCACCACGCATCGTGGTCATCTCGTACCGCCTTGGTGGTGCAGACGGTGTATCGAAGGAAAGCGCCAAGTGGGCCCGGGCCATGCGCTCGCTCGGGTGCCGGGTCTCGACCGTCGCCGGGGAGGGCGAGGCGGACCACCTCGTGCCGGGACTGGCCGCCGCACCCCACCTGAGGGGAGGCCCGGCCGTGCCCGTAGATGAAGCGCACCTGCACCGTGCCATCAGTGGGGCCGACCTCGTGGTCGTCGAAAACCTCTGCTCACTGCCCCTCAACCCTTCTGCCGGGGCAGCGGTGGCGAAGGCCCTTCGGGGCCGGCCAGCTGTCCTCCACCACCACGACCTGCCATGGCAGAGGCCGCAGTTCGCCGGTTCCCCACCACCACCGGATGACCCCGCTTGGCGCCATGTGACCATCACCGACCAGGCGCGCTCCGAGCTCGCCGTCAGGGGCTTGCGGGCGGTGACCGTTCGCAACTGCTTCGACCCCTTCCCCCCGGTCGGTGAGCGTGAAGTCACTCGCCGCGCGCTCGGAGTGGCGGAGGGGGAGCTCCTCTTCATGCAACCCACGCGGGCCATCAGGCGCAAGGGCATAGCCCGGGCCGTGGCCCTCGCCGAGGCTTTCGGCGCTACCTACTGGCTCGTGGGCGACCCTGAAGAGGGTTACGGCGAAGAGCTCACAGCACTGCTCGCCAACGCCCGGACCAGGGTCGTGAGGGGTCGGCCGGAAGGGCTGGTGACAACCACCACGGGCATCGAGAACGCCTACGCAGCCGCCGACCTCGTGCTGTTCCCCTCCACCCAGGAGGGCTTCGGGAACCCGCCCGTGGAAGCGTCCCTGCACCTGCGCCCGGTGGCCGTCGGCCCCTACCCGGCTCGGGCCGAGCTGGAGGCCCTGGGCTTCCGCTGGCCAGACGCCTACAACCTGGCCGAGGTGGGGGCCTGGCTGGCGGGCGGGCACAGCCACGACCTCGAGCTCAATGCGGCGACCGCCCGGCGGCACCTGTCGACCGACGACCTGCCCCTGCGACTGGGAGCCGTCCTGCGGGACACCGGCCTCAGGCTCCCCCCAAGGCCGGGTACCGGGGTCAGCCCAGGACGCTGAGCACGGAGTCGGCGGAGCTGACGTCGAGGCCCGTGTTGGGCTCGACCATCAGGTGGGTGACGACACCGTCCTCGATCACCGCCGCGTACCGCCGGTTGCGTACACCGAGCCCACCGGCCGTGAGGTCGAGCTCCAGGCCCATGGCCCGGGCCAGCTCGCCGTTACCGTCGGCCAGCAGCCACACGGAACCTTCTACGCCCTGGGACCTGGCCCAGGCGGACATGACAAAGGCGTCGTTGACCGCTGTGCAGAACACCTGGTCCACGCCCTTGGCGCGCAGCTCGTCGGCACGGACGACAAAGCCCGGCAAGTGGACATCGGAGCATGTAGGGCTGAACGCCGCCGGCACGCCGAACAGCACGACCCTGCCCTTGCCCAGCACGTCCGCCGTGCTCACCTGCTCCGTCTTGTGCCCGTCCACCATCTTCAACTGAACATCGGGCACACGGTCACCCACAGAAACAGCCATCGGCCCACCTCCACGATCCGCTCGGACTGGCGTGATCGTAGCGCTGCGCCACTTGGCAGGGCCAGGTGGCGCGGTGTAGCCTGCCGGCCCGAACGCCAAACGAAGTCGTCCTCTGCCCAGCGCAGGTGCACCGGGTACCGGTGCCCACGCCGTAACACAGGAGCTACCGAGCCTTGGCCACCCAACGGGCGGGAGCCGGCAGCAGAGCCGGCACAGCCTTCCCGGCGCGCCTGCGCCCCCGGCGCGGCACCCCGACGAGCCGCAGACGGGGCACCCGTGCCACCGCTCCCGTACTGGGCACAGCCCTTGTCCTGGCCTCGACGCTCGCGCTCGGCCCGGTTGGCAGCCCGCCGCCCGTCCGGGCCGCCAGCCATGGCGCAACAGGGCAGGGCAATGCCGCCCTCCTCGCCTCGCCGGGCGCTCTCGGCGTCGCCGTGGCCTGCAACTCGGCCCTGGCTACGGCCGCCCGGTGCACTTCAGCCAGCCTGAGGGCCATCGACGTCGCCCGCCGGGCCGAGGGGCTGCCCACCCTCAGCCTGCCTTCAGGGTGGGGCGCTCTCAGCCCGGTCCGTCAGCTGGCTGTGGTCACCGACGCCGAGCGGTCGGCCCGGGGGCTGCCCGCATGGCGCGGGCCGAGCCCCGCCCTGGCTGCCGCCGCCCGCAGGGGCCTGCAGGCCCGGGCCGACCCTGTCGGGCCGAGGGGGGCCACCTGGGTCTCGAACATGGCTGCCGGGGTGCTGAGCGTGCTCCAAGCGGACTTCGACTGGCTCTACAACGATGGCCCGGGGAGCGGCAACCTCGGCTGCCCCGCCACAGGCGGGCCACAGTGCTGGGCGCACCGCGACAACATGCTCGTGGACTGGCCGGGCACCATGGGCCTGGCAGCCAGTACCGGGCCGGGCAGGAGGTTGGCGCTCGTGGAGCTGGCTGTGCGTCGCGGCGGCGCCAGCCTGGCGGCGACCGAGGCCTCCCTCAGGCGGGCCCAGCCGGCGCAGGCCCTCTTCGGTGCTCAGATGGCGAGCTCGTAGAGCACCTCGCACCGCTGCTCATTGCCGCCCACCTCGGTGCGCGAACCGGTCCTCACAAAGCCGTAGGACTCGTAGAAACCCTGGGCGGCCGCCATGTCCGAGCCCGTGTCCAGGTGCAACCGGCTGCACTCCTGCTCTCTCGCCCACGCCACGGCCAGTCCCAGGAGCCTGCGCCCGAGCCCCATGCCCCGGAAGGCGGGCAACAGGTACATGCGTTTGAGCTCGGCGGCTCCCGGGGCCGAGCGACGCACCGCCACCGAGCCCACGACCTGCCCGTCGGCCAAGGCCAGCCAGATCCCTCCGTAGTGGGCTTCCGGTTGCGCCAGGTCCGCGTCCAGCACGGGGTCGACGGCGAACCCCAGCTCCGCCAGCACCGTGGCGACGACGCCGGCGAAGCCCTCCCTGAACCGCGCCCGGTAGGGCACGATCTCCACCGGTTCAGCCATGGCGACAGTCTGGTCCGGCCATGGTGACAGTCTGGGCCGCGGGGGCTGCCCGGACAAGCCCGTGCCCCGCCTGCGGACCTCGGGTGCCCCAACAGGCGCGGAGGGCCCTAGGATCAGGTGGGGAAAAGGTGGTGCCGTTCGTGTTGAAGGTGTTGGCACGCAGTACGCACACCGTGCACCCCGCCGGCAAGGCGTCGGGCCGGGGAGCCGTGGCTCTTGTCGCAGCCGCCACCGGTGCCGCCTTTGCGCTGGTGGCGCTGGTCTTCGCCCTGCTGGCCGTCCTCGCGCCCTCGGCCCTGCCCTGGGTGGTGCTGGCCCTTCTCGTCGTCGCCCTGGTCCCGGTGACAGCCCTCGGTGCCCATGCCGGAGGCCACGGGTGGCTGGTGCCTGCTCCGGCCGTGGCCCTGGCACTGGCCTGGGCCCTCACAGCCTCTGCCGGGCGCTGGGCCTCACCCCTGGCCTGGGTACTGGCCGCGCTCGCCCTCGTCCTCGCCGCTACGGGGGCCCTGCTCATTGCCCCCGCGGCGCTCGGGACGCGGCGGGGACCGGCGGTCGTGGGCGCTGAGTCTCTCGTCGGGGCGACGGGCACGGCGGTGACGGACCTGGCACCCCTGGGCACGGCCCGGGTCAAGAACGAGACATGGACCGCCGAGTCCATCAGCGGCCCGCTACCAGCGGGTGCGCCTGTCCACGTAGCCCGGGTGAGCGGGGCACGCCTCCTGGTGTGGTCGGAACTGGGGACCGTGCCAACCGGTGAGGCCCTGGAGCACAGCCGGGACCTGGAGCACAAACCTGTAGGCAAGGAGGGCACGTGAGCGCAGCCGTTGTGGCCGTTGTCCTGGTGGTCGTCATCGGGCTGGTGGCACTGGCCGCCGTGTCCGTGAAGGTCGTACGCGAGTACCAGCGGGTCGTGCTGTTCAGGTTGGGCCGCGCCCAGGCAGCACGGGGGCCCGGGCTGACCTTCATCAACCCCATCACGGACCGGATCTCCTGGGTCGACCTGCGCGAGCAGTACCTGGAGATACCGCACCAGACCGCCATAACCAGGGACAACGCCGCCATCGCCATCGACTTCATCATCTTCTACAAGGTCCTGGACCCGCTCACCTCGGTCCTCGCGGTGAAGGACTTCCGGGGCGCGGCGATAAACATCGCGTCCACCACCCTGCGTTCGGTGGTGGGGGACATGTCCCTGGACGACGTGCTGTCCAAGCGGGAGGAGATGAACGACGCCCTCAGGGTGAAGCTGGACGACGTGACCGAGCGCTGGGGGGTGAAGGTGGGCAACGTGGAGGTGAGGGAGATCAAACCCCCTCCGGCGGTACTGGAGGCCATGACCCGCCAGATGGGCGCCGAACGCGCCCGGCGTGCCCTGGTAACCGAGGCCGAGGGCCAGCGCGAGGCTTCGGTGACGGTTGCCGAGGGCCAGAAGCAGTCGGCCATCCTCCAGGCCGAGGGCGAGCGCCAGAGCGCCGAACTGCGGGCGCAGGGGTTCGCCGCCGCCCTCCGCCGCGTGCTCGAGGTGGCAGGCGACGTGGACGCCAACACCATGACGCTGCAGTACCTGGAGACGCTGAAGCAGCTCGGGGCCTCACCCTCGACCAAGTTCGTGGTACCGGCCGAGCTGACGACGCTGCTCTCGGGCGTGGTGGCGGCCAGCCACAACGCCGGGCAGAGGGCAAACGGGCCGGCCACCGCACCACCAGCGCAGCCCAGGCGCTCCTAGCACCCTCACGGGGCCGGTCCCCGGTGGAGGCCGGACCGGGCGCACGCTTCAGGAGGGCCGGCGGACCACCGTTCCCGTCGGCCCGTCCTCGACGAGGTAGCCCATCTCCGTCAGTTCGGCCCGGATGGCGTCCGCACGTCCCCAGTCCCTGGACGCCCTGGCGCTGTCCCTCTGCGCCACCAGTGCTGCCACCTCCTGGTCCAGGCTGGTCGGCTCGCCCCGTAGGGGCAGGCCCAGGCCCTTTTCACAGCACTCGCGGACTGCGGCCGCCAGAGCCGGGGCCCGCTCCGGCTCCGCCCGTGCGCTCCTGACGGCGCCGAAGAGGACGGCCAGAGCGCCCGGGGTGTCCAGGTCGTCGTCCATGCGGCGCCTGAAGTCCCCGACCACCACCTGGTCAGCCGCCACCCTGGGCAGCTCCCTGGTCTCCCAGGCGAAGTTGTCCAGACGGCGCAGAGCGCCCGTGGCGGCCTGGAGCGCCTCCTCGGTCACCGACATGGGAGCCCGATAGTGGGCCTGCAGCACCAGGTAACGCAGCACGCGGCCTTCGTAGCGGTCGAGGAGCTCGGGCAGCGACATACCGTTGCCCACCGAGCGGCTCATCTTCTCTCCCCGCTCGTCCACCACCATCCCGTTGTGGGCCCAGCGCCGGGCGAAGACGCGGCCGGCCGCAAGTGCCTGCGCCCTCTCGTTCTCGTGGTGGGGGAACGAGAGGTCGAGACCGCCCAGGTGCAGGTCGAAGCCCTCCCCCAACAGGTCGAGGGACATGACGACGCACTCCGTGTGCCAGCCCGGACGGCCCCGCCCCCAGGGCGAGGGCCATGACGGCTCACCCGGCTTGGCCAACTTCCACAGCACGAAGTCGAGGGGGGAGCGCTTCCCCGCCTCCTGGGCCTCCACCCGGGCCCCGCTGCGCAGCGTGGCCAGGTCCTGGCGGGCCAGCGCCCCGTAGCCCGGCACCGACTCGACGGAGAAGTAGACCCCGTCGCCGGCCTCGTAGGCCGCGCCCCTGCCCACCAGCTCCCCCACCAGTGAGACCATCCGGTCCACGTACGAGGTGGCATGCGGTGCGTCGTCGGGGGCAACGACCCCGAGGCGCTCCATGGTCCGGCGCCAGAGCGCCTCGTAACGCGAGGCGACGTCCTCGACGGTGGTGCCCTCCTCCGCAGCCCGGGCGATGATCTTGTCCTCGATGTCGGTGACGTTGGACACGAAGTGGACCTCGAGGCCGGTCCAGGTCAGGTAACGCCGGACCGTGTCCCAGACCAGGTTCACACGCGCGTGGCCCAGGTGCGGCGTGCCCGCCACCGTGGGGCCGCACAGGTAGACGGCCAGGTGCCCGGGGACGGCGGGCTCCAACGGTGCGACCTGCCCGGTCAGCGTGTCCAACAGCGCGAGCATAAGAAGTACCGTAGCTGGATCATGTCGGACAGCTCGCCCCACGAAGCCCCTGCCCCCGACGGGCACCCAAGCGGCGGCCCCGGCGCGCAGGCAGTGCGGCCCGCCCGCCCCGGTGCCCCCGACAAACCGTCGCTCGACGGCTTGGAGCAGCTCTGGTCCGGGCGCTGGGCAGAGGCCGGGACCTACCGCTTCCAGGCGTCCGCACCCAGGGAGAGGGTGTTCTCCATCGACACGCCGCCGCCGACGGTGAGCGGGTCGCTGCACATCGGGCACGTCTTCTCGTACACCCACACCGACACGGTCGCCCGCTACAAGCGCATGCGCGGCTATTCGGTGTGGTACCCGATGGGCTGGGACGACAACGGCCTGCCCACGGAACGACGGGTGCAGAACTACTACGGCGTCCGCTGCGACCCTGCCCTGCCCTACCAGCCGGGCTTCGTCCCCCCGGTCGAGGGTGGCCTGGCCAAGGGCGCTCAGCCTGTCGCCGTCAGCCGGCCCAACTTCATTGAGCTCTGCGAACAGCTCACCGCCCAGGACGAGAAGGCGTTCGAGAACGTCTGGCGCCACCTCGGCCTCTCCGTGGACTGGGGTGCCCTGTACACGACGATCGGGCACCGGGCGCGCCTCACCTCCCAGCGGGCCTTCCTCCGCCTGCTGGCAAAGGGTGAGGCTTACGCCGCCGAGGCGCCCACGCTCTGGGACGTCGACTTCCGGACCGCCGTGGCCCAGGCCGAGCTTGTGGACCGGGACCGGCCCGGGGCCTTCCACACCCTCAGGTTCCACCGGGGGGACGGGACCGACCTGCTGGTCGACACGACCAGGCCCGAGCTCCTGCCCGCCTGCGTGGCCGTGGTCGTCCACCCCGACGACGAGCGCTACCGGGGTGTGGTCGGCACCACCGTGACGACACCGCTGTTCGGGGCCGAGGTCCCCGTTCTGGCCCACGAGCTCGCCCAGCCGGACAAGGGGACCGGGGCAGCCATGGTCTGCACGTTCGGTGACGTGACCGACGTGACCTGGTGGCGGGACCTGGCGCTGCCGGTGAGAGCTGTCATCGGCCGGGACGGCCGCCTGGTCGGCTCCCCGCCGGATGGCCTGAGCGGGGCCGGTGCCACCGCCTACGGGGCGCTCGCCGGTAAGACGGTCGCCGCTGCCCAACGCCAGGTGGTCGAGATGCTGGGCGAGAGCGGCGAGATGCAGGGCGATGCCCGGCCCATCACCCACCCGGTCAAGTTCTACGAGAAGGGTGAGCGGCCCCTCGAGATCGTCACCAGCCGCCAGTGGTGGATCCGTACCCTCAGCCACAAGGAGGAGCTCCTCGAGCGGGGGCGGCAGCTGCACTGGCACCCCGCCTTCATGCGGGCCCGGTACGAGGACTGGGTCTCGGGGCTGACCGGTGACTGGCTGGTCAGTCGCCAGCGCTTCTTCGGGGTCCCGTTCCCTCTCTGGTACAGGTTGGGCCCCGACGGCCAGCCGGAGTACGAGCTCCCGCTCCTGCCCTCCGAGGAGGACCTGCCGGTCGACCCGACCACCGACGTCCCTGCCGGCTATCGAGCCGACCAGAGGGGCGAGCCCAACGGGTTCGTGGCCGAGGTGGACGTCATGGACACCTGGGCCACGTCGTCCCTGTCGCCCCAGATCGCCGGCGGGTGGGAGGACCCCGGTGCCGGGGACCGCTGGGAGCGGGTCTTCCCAATGGACCTGCGGCCCCAAGCCCACGACATCATACGGACGTGGCTGTTCTCCACAGTGGTGCGTTCCCACCTGGAGCACGGCACGCTCCCCTGGGCCCATGCCGCCATCTCGGGCTGGATCCTCGACCCCGACCGCAAGAAGATGTCCAAGTCCGTGGGCAATGTGGTCACGCCCCAGTCCCTGCTGGACAAGCACGGGTCGGACGCCGTCCGCTACTGGGCGGCGTCGGGACGCCCGGGCACGGACACGGCTTTTGTCGAGGGCCAGATGGACGTGGGCCGCAAGCTGGCCACCAAGATCCTCAACGCCTCCAAGTTCGTCCTCAGCCCCAGGTTGTGGGCCGCGCCCGGATCGGACGAACCCGGACCAGCAGAAGCGGCGAGCCGGGCTGCCGAGGCCGCCCTGCACCCCGAGGAGGCCTCGGAGCCGGTGGACGCCGCCCTGCTGGCCAGCCTGAGCGAACTCGTAGGCAGCGCGACCAAGGCGTTCGAGGACTACGACTATGCGCGGGCACTGGAACGCACCGAGGCCTGGTTCTGGGACTTCTGCGACCACTACCTGGAGCTGGTCAAGGCACGGGCCTACGGGGAGCTGGGCCCGGGCAGGGCGCGGTCAGCGCGTGCCGCCCTCTCCACCAGCCTGTCGTACCTGCTCAGGCTCTTCGCACCCGTTCTCCCCTTCGTCACCGAAGAAGTCTGGTCCTGGTGGCAGGAGGGCAGCGTCCACGTCGCCCCCTGGCCGACAGCGCTGACCGGGCCCGGCGAAGGCGCAGGCCCCGCCGTCTACGGGGCTGCCATCAACCTGCTGGGTGACGTTCGCCGGGCGAAGTCGGAGGCCCGTGTCAGCCAGAAAGCGCCCGTTGCCTTGGTGGAGGTGCAGGCTCCCGTCGAGGAGCTTGCAGCGCTGGCCCTGGTGGTCGAGGACCTGCGCGCCGCCCAGAACGTCCAGGACCTGAGGATGTCCGAGGGGAGCCCGCGCACTGTGGCGGTCCGGCTGGCCTGAGGCGGCTGGCCGGGCGCGTCCCGGTACCCGGCCGTAGCCCTTGCCGGGGCCCTGGTCCCGCTCAGGGGTAGCGGCCCGCACTGTCGAGCACCTCGGCCGTGGCGTAAAGGGCTGCCCCGGAGGCCCTCACCACCAGGGCCACCGCGTCCGAGGGACGGCAGGGCACCCTTTGCAGCCCACCCGCAGAGCGGAGCCATATCGAGGCGTAGAAGTGCCGGCCCTCCTCGGCCGAGTCGACAACGGCGTACTCCAGGGAGCCCCCGAGCGCTTCCACGGCCGCCAGTAGCAGGTCCCAGGTGCCCGGGCGGGACGGCCTCTCCCCACGCTGGCCGGCCTGGATGGCCCGGGCCTCGGGTTGGCCGATGTAGATGTGGAGCGACCGGAAGGGCTCACCGGCCTCGGCGAGCACGGCCAGGCCGGCCTCCTGCCCGGGCCTCAGAGGCACGGCCGCCCTCACCTCGCTCACGACCAGCTCGATGAGCTCCTGGCCACCCCGGCCGCTACCCACGTCCTCGGCAGCCGGCACGTCATCGGCAGCCGGCACGTCCTCGGCAGCCGGCACGTCCTGGGCGAGCCGGCACGTCCTGGGCGAGCCGGGCGGGGACATCGCCAGGGCCTCCGCCGTGCTCCGTCACGCTGGTGGGCTCCCCGGCCACGGTGGCGGTCTCCCCCACGCCCGGTCCGCCGGCCATCGACGCGTCGGCCCCGCCGTCCACAACCTCGTCCTGTCCGGGCATGCCCTCGACTCTACGGCCCAGCCGCCCAAGGCCCGGCACGCAGGAACGCCCGGGCCACCACCAGGCCCGTCACCTCGGACGCCCCGCACCGGCGCAGGACGGCGGCCGCACTGAGCAGGGTGTGGCCCGAGGCGCACACATCGTCCACGAGCAAGACCCGGGCGCCGGCCAACGTGGCCAGAGCGCCCGGTGCCACCTCCAGCGCGCCGGAGAGCTCCAGGCGGGCGCAGGCGCGTCGGTGGCGGGCGCCCATGGCGCCCATGGGCGGCGTCTCCGCCCGCTTCACCAGGAGGTGCTCCACCGGCCACATTCCGCCCAGCGCCCTCCCCAGGGCGGCGCACAGGCCCGGGACCGGCGCCCAGGTCCGGCGCGCTCCCGGACCGGTGAAGGCAGGCACGGGGCACAGGACGGCGTCCTCCTCGAACCAGGTCGGGTGGTGGAGCACGAAGCGCGCCAGCTGGGCCGCCAGGACCGGCCCCCAGCGGAGATCCCCGTGGCGTTTGTAGGCCAAGAGCGCCCGCCGCAGGCCCGCCTCGTAGCGACCGGACCAGTAGAGAGCGGCCAGGGCCCGGTCCGCTGCTGCGCACCAGGCGTTGGGGCACCGACCCGAAGGCAGCACCAGCTGGCCGCAGCATGCGCAGCGCCGGCCGGCCGGCCGGGCTGCGGACCTCTTGGCCGGGCACGCGGCAGCACTGTCTCCCGGCATCCCTCAAGACCATGGCAGCCTCCTGCGACGGCCAAACTGCCGAGGCCACCGAGGCGCACCTGGAGCGGCAATAGCATGGGCGGATGGACGTAGAAGTGGTCGTAGAGATCCCTAAGGGCACCCGCAACAAGTACGAGGTCGACCACGAGACAGGTCACATCTGGCTCGACCGGATGCTCTTCACCGCCACCAGGTACCCCGAGGACTACGGGTACATACCCGGGACGCTGGCGGACGACGGTGACCCCCTCGACGCCCTGGTGTTCCTCGAGGAGCCGACGTTCCCCGGGTGCCACGTGAGGGCGAGACCGGTCGGCGTGTTCCTCACCCGGGACGAGAACGGCGACGACGCCAAGGTCCTGTGCGTGACTGCGAGCGACCCGCGCCAAGCGGCCTTCCAGGAGCTGGACGACCTACCGTCCCACGTCCTGGACGAGATCGCCCACTTCTTCGCCATCTACAAGTCCATAGAGCCGGGCAAGGGCACGACGCCCGGCGGTTGGAGGCCCCGGGAAGTAGCCGAGAGGATCGTTGACGAGGCCCACGGGCGCTACCAGGCCCACGCCCCGGCGTCCGGCGCCCACCCATGAGGTACGGGGCGGCGACCGGCCAGGTTCAGACGCCGACCATGTCGGCCACGATCTCGAAGGCCTGGCCCACCGTGCTCAACCTGCTCGGGTCCACGTCCGGGAGGCGGATGGAGAAGGCGTCGTTGAGTGCCAGTGTTATCTCCACCACCGCCAGGCTGTCGGCATCGAGGTCCTCGGACCAGCGTGCCTCGGGCACGACCTGGACGGGATCTATGTCCAATACCTCGGCCACGCACCCCCGGAACGTGGCAAAGGCCTCCTCGCGGCTCATCTTCTCACCCTCCATCGCGTGAGAGGCTAGCCGAGGCGGGGGGCAGTGTAACGTTGCCGGTCATGCCGCTGCTCGAAGGTAAGCACCTGCTGGTCACCGGGGTACTGACTGACGACTCGATCGCTTACAAGGTGGCCGAGCTCGCTCAGCAGGAGGGTGCCACGGTGCTGCTCACGGGTGCCGGGCGGGGCCTCTCGCTGACCAGGCGGGTGTCCAGGCACCTCCCGAGCCCGCCGGAGGTCCTGGAGCTCGACGTGACCGTGCCCGAGCACTTCGCCGCCGTGGCCGGCCACCTGGGCCGGGAATGGGGCAAGCTGGACGGCGTACTGCACTCGATCGGGTTCGCCCCCCAGTCGTGCCTGGGCGGTGGGTTCCTCGACGCCCCCTGGGAGGACGTCCGGGTGGCGATGGAGATCAGTGCCTATTCGCTCAAGCCCCTGACCACGGCGGTGCTCCCCCTGATGCGCGCCGCCGGAGGGGGCTCGGTGGTCGGTTTGGACTTCGACGCCAGCTGCACGTGGCCGGGCTACGACTGGATGGGCGTCTGCAAGGCCGCCCTCGAGTCGACCGCCCGCTACCTGGCCCGCTACGTGGGCCCCGATGGTGTCCGGGTGAACCTGGTCGCCGCAGGGCCGGTCCGCACCGTCGCCGCCAAAGCCATCCCGGGCATCGACCGCTTCGAGGACGTGTGGGGCCAGAGGGCACCGCTCGGGTGGGACGTCAGCGACGCCACGGCCGTGGCCAAGGCTTGCATCGCCCTCCTGTCCGACCTCTTCCCGGCGACCACCGGTGAGATCGTCCATGTGGACGGCGGCTACCACATGACGGGGGCGTGAGCATGGCTCCCGACCAAGGCGCCGGGGACGCCGGCACCTCCCGGGTCGTGCTGGTCACGGGCGGCAACCGGGGCATCGGCCTGGCCATCGCCCAGGCCTTCGCCGCGGCGGGTGACCGGGTGGCCGTCACCAGCCGTCAAGGCCAGGTGGAGGGCCTGCCCACCTACCAGTGCGACGTGACCGACGACGACGCAGTCGACCGGGCTGTTGCGGGGGTCGAAGCGGACCTGGGCACGGTGGAGGTGCTGGTGGCGAACGCCGGGGCCACCGACGACAAGCTGCTCCTGCAGATGGGCTCCGACAGCTTCAACCGGGTACTGGACACCAACCTGACAGGTACGTTCCGGGTGGTCCGTCGTGCCCTGCCCAAGATGCTGCGGGCGCGCCGGGGCAGGGTGGTGCTCATCTCCTCGGTGGCGGCCCTGTCGGGTTCGCCCGGGCAGACCAACTACGCCGCCTCCAAGGCGGGCATGATCGGCTTTGCCCGCAGCCTGGCGCGGGAAGTGGGCGGGCGCGGCATCACGGTCAACGTGGTGGCGCCGGGTTTCGTCGAGACGGACATGACGGCGGGCCTGGGCGAGGCCCGACGAGCCGAGGTGCTCTCCCAGGTACCGCTGAAGCGCTTCGCCTCCCCTGCCGAGGTGGCAGCCACGGTCGTGTGGCTGGCTTCGGAGGGGGCGTCATACGTGACGGGCGCCGTCGTGCCGGTCGACGGTGGCCTGGGAATGGGACATTGACCGGGGCCCCGGCCGGGGAGGGCCTGCCCAGGCCGGCTGAGGTACTGCCCCACCGGGAGCCTTTCCTGCTCATCGATGCGCTCACCTCGCTCGAGCCCGGACGGTTGGCGGCGGGCACCTGGCACCTCACCGGTGACGAAGACTTCTTCCGGGGCCACTTCCCGGGCCGGCCGACCCTCCCCGGCGTGCTCATGGTGGAGGCCATGGCCCAGCTCGGGGCCGTAGCGGTGCTCGCAGACCCCCGCTTCTCGGGCTATCTCCCGCTCTTCGGGGGCATCGACAAGGCCCGCTTCCGCCGACAGGTGGTGCCGGGCGAGACCTTGGAGATGGTCGTGGAGCTGGACCAACTGGGCTCCAATGCGGGCAAGGGCCACGGCACGGCCAGGGTCGGGGGCAAGGTGGCGGCCACCGCATCGATGCTCTTCGTGCTCGTCCGGGCCTGACGGCCGCCGGCCAGCCACCACACAGGGCGCCCGGCGGCCTCTCCCCGCCCTGGCGGTGCCGCCCCGTCGACGACGCCCAGCTCAGGAGACCCTCGTGGTCATGCTTTCACCGACCGGTCACCTGGTGTTCACCTCTGCGTTGCGACCCCGTCAGGTGGACCGCCGACACTGTGCGGATAGTCGTCGACGACCTTCGGACCAGGGCCGACCTCTTGGCAGGTGCGGTTGACAGGGGCGGGCAGAGGCCGGCCCTGGTGCGCGTCGACGCCAGCGGGAGGCCGCTGGTCGGCACCGTCGTGCTGCTGGCACATCCTCTGGGGGCCGAAGCCGTCCCACCGGACCTGCAGGCCGCCGGTTTCGAGGTGGTCGTGGCCAGTGATGCCGCGGACGGGCTGGCCGCCTCGCGTCACGCGGACGTGGCCATAGTCGACTGCCGTTTCGAGAGCGACGGCCTCGGGTTCTGCCGCCAGCTCTGGTTGGGCTCACCGGGCTTCCCGGTCCTCGTCCTCGGGCCCCATGACGAGGACCTGGTCACCCGCTCCCTGGCCGAGGGTGCCGACGACTACCTACTGCTCCCCTTGCGCCCGGCGGAGCTCGTCGCCCGGGTGAGGGCGGTACTGCGCCGGGCGCCCAGGCGGGGCAGGCCCGCCCTCCCCGCCAGCCCCGTCGTCCGGGTGGGTGACGTCAGCCTGGACTCCGAGAGCCACGTCGTCACCCTGCGCTCCGAGCGGGTACACCTGCCTCTGAAGGAGTTCGAGCTGCTCAAACTGCTCATGCAGAACGCCGGCCTGGTGCTGTCCCGGGCCACGCTCCTGGCGAAGCTGTGGGGGCCCACGGCGCCACCCGAGAGCACCAGCCTGGAGGTCCACGTGAGGCGCCTGCGGGCCAAGCTGGAGGACGACCCGGCCGACCCCCGGCGCATCGTGACCGTGCGGGGGGTCGGTTACCGCTACCAGGCTCCGCCGGGACAGCTCCCCCGGTCAACGGCATCGTGAAGTTCACCTAGCGCGAGGTTGTTTGTCTTTCTCCGTTAACCCTGTGTTCAACTCTGCCTCGTAGCCTCCAATTGCTGTGAGAAGAGCCCGGAACCGCTCAGACGGCAGCGGTCTGTGATGTCTCTTTCAGCCCCCCGGAGCAGTGACGTCCAGTCACCCGCCGTGGTCGAGGGCCCGGAGACGACCGCATGCATGTACGCCCGGGGCCTGTCGCTCGGCTTCGGCCCCACGACCGTCCTCGCCGACCTGGACCTGCCGGTCGTCAAGGGCACCATCACGGCCCTGATCGGCCCTACCGGCTCAGGCAAGACAACCTTCCTGCGGTCCCTGAACCGGATGAACGACCACGTCTCGAAGCACTGGCACCGGGGCGACGTGACCCTCGACGGGCACAGCATCTACGCGCCGGGGGTACAGCTGATGGCGCTACGGCGCCGGGTGGGCATGCTCTTCCAGAGGCCCAACCCCTTCCCCATGTCGATCGCCGACAACGTGCTGGCCGGCGTCAAGGCCCACCGCATCGCGACCAAGGAGCACCATCGGGGGATCGTGGAGAGCCGGCTCAGGGAAGTCGGCCTGTGGGACGCGGTCAGCAGCCGCCTCGGCTCTTCCCCCTTCAACCTCTCCGGCGGCCAGCAGCAGCTGCTGTGCCTCGCCCGCGCCCTGGCCACGGGCCCGGAGGTCCTGCTCCTGGACGAGCCCACCTCCTCGTTGGACCCGGTCACGACAGAGCACGTCGAGGCGCTCGTGCGCAGCCTGACGCCCGCTCTGACCATCGTGATAGTCACCCACAACCTGGCGCAGGCCCGCAGGGTGTCCGACCGGACCGCCTTCTTCTACCAGGGCCGGCTGGTGGAGCTCACGAGCACCGAAGAGCTGTTCGAGTCCCCACAGAACCCCGAGACAGCGAACTACGTCAGCGGCCGGATGGGCTGAAGGCCCTCCGGTAGCACAAAGTGAACAGCCAGCCAGGCGGCCGTCGTGCCGCTCCTACGCCCGCGACGAACGGATGACCTCGACCACGGCAGACAACCTGTCCGGCGACGGCCCCGCCAACCCGGTAACCGTAAGACGGCGCTACACCGTCCTTGGGGAACTGCTCCCCAGGGTGGTGACGGCCGTGGCCGCCTTCCTCCCGCTGGCCGCGCTGGTCGCCATCGTGGGCGTGCTGGCCTGGAAGGCCTACCCGGCAATCGGGTACAACGGCCTGGGCTTCCTCTGGCACACGACGTGGGCGCCGGGCAATGCGTACTCCAACCCGGTGACCACGGGCGGTGTGCTGCACCCGGTCGGCGCCAGCTACGGGGCACTGCCCCTGGTGGCCGGGACCCTGGAGAGCTCGGTGCTCGCCGTCGCCGTCGCCGTGCCCGTGTCGGTCGGCGCGGCCCTGCTGGTGGTCGAGAAGCTCCCCCGGCGGATCTCCAACGCTGTAGGCCTCTTCCTCGAGGTGCTGGCCGGCATACCGAGCGTCGTGTTCGGCCTGTGGGGGGCCCTCACCTTCGGCCCCTTCATCGCCCGCGACATCAGCCCCTTGATAGCCAGGCACATGCCCGATGTGCCCGTGCTCAACTTCTTCCGGGGTGATGTCGGCTACGGGGAGGGCCTTCTCACCAGTGGGCTGGTACTGGCCGTGATGATCATCCCGATCGTGGCCGCCACTAGCCGCGACCTCCTGCGCCAGGTACCCCGCCTGCCCAAAGAAGGCGCCATGGCGCTCGGGATGAGCGATTGGGAGGTGGCGCGCAAGGTCAGCCTGCCCTGGGCCAGGGCCGGCATCATCGGGGCGTCGGTGCTCGGCTTGGCGCGTGCCCTGGGGGAGACCATGGCCGTGGCCATGGTGTCGGGTGCGGTACTGGGGACGGTGCCCTCCAACCTCTACCTGCCCATGGGCACCATAGCCGCCGCTATCGTGTCCCAGCTCGACGGCGCCCTGCAGGACGGCACCGGGTTCGCCATCAGGACCCTGGCCGAGTTCGCCCTGCTGCTCGCCGTGATAACCCTGCTCACCAACATCGCCGCCCGCCTGCTCGTCCGCCGGGTCGCCGGTACCGCCCTACCGGTCGGAAGGGGCGTGTGAAGTGAGCGCTGAGGGGCCCGGCGCGGCCCGGCCCGGCCTGGCCGACACCCCCGTTGACCTCTACGGCCGCCCCTCGTGGCAGCGGGTGGCCGCCAACTACGCCGGTTGGGGGGCCTGCGGGCTGGCGGTCCTGCTCATCGCGGCGCCCTTGGCGTCGGTCCTGTGGGGTGTGCTCGGACGCGCCCTCCCCGTGTGGCGCTGGAGCGTACTGACCCAGCCCGGCACCGGCCAGGGAGGAGGGCTGGCGAACGAGATCGTCGGCACGCTCGTGGTCCTGCTCGGCGTCACCGTGGTGGCCGGGACAGTGGGGGTGCTGTCGGGGGTCTACCTCTCGGAGTACGCGGTGGGCCGGACGGGCTCGGTGCTGCGAGGGGCCTCGGAGGTGCTGGCGGGCATCCCCTCGATCGTGCTCGGCTACGTCGGCTACATCGCCTTGGTCATCGCCCTCCACTGGCAGTTCTCGCTGGCTGCGGCGCTCATCACCCTGTCGGCGCTCACCGTGCCCTACATCGCCAAGTCGACCGAGGCCGCCCTGCGCCAGGTCCCCACGAGCTACCGGGAGGGGGCCGACGCACTGGGGATGTCCCCCTTGCGCTCGTTGGGCACGATCACCCTCAAGGCCGCCCTCCCAGGCATAACGACCGGCTGGCTGGTGGCCATGGCCATATCTGTGGGGGAGACCGCGCCCCTGCTCTACACCGCGGGCTTCAGCGACAACCTGCCCTCGCTGGCCCTGACCCATGCGCCGGTCGGCTACCTGACCTACGCCGTCTGGACCTTCTACAACTACCCGAACAAGGCCTTCCAGAACCTGTCCTACGATGCGGCGCTCATCCTGGTGGTCATGGTCCTGTTCCTCATCGTGGCTGCCCGGCTCCTCGTAGCCCTCACCCAGAGGCACGCCGAGAGCCGCTGAGCGCCACCAGAGGCTACCGCCCACCGGGACAGAGGGCCCGGTAGCGGAGCAGTACCGCTCCGCCCAGCCACCCCGGGCAACCTCGGAACAGCGCTGCGGGCCCGGTGCCCTGCACTTTGCACAGCCGGGCTCGGCACTTCCTGCTGCCCCCTGGGGGGGGACAGCAGGCCTCAGCTCTCGGCAAGATGTGCGTACCGGCACGGTTCACCGGTGGCGGTCTTCCGGCTACGACGTGCGCACAGCTGACCACGGCCGCAGGTTGGTCGTGCACGTCTCGGCCGCACCGTGGGCGGTGAAGCTGATGTCCTCACGCAGCGACCCTGCCACCGTCTCCGCCCCGGGCGGAGCCACGCCCTCGAAACTGCCCGCGAAGTCGTACGTGAACTTGGCGGTGGTGTTGTCGTAGGGAGCGTGACCGCTCAAAGACACGGCAAACGTCCCGTCGGGCCGGACAGCGACCTGGGGGACGACAATGGAGGAGGGGGCCGGCAACAAGCCAGAGGGCGTGCACCCGAGGGCGGGGCCGGCCACGGGGACCGACACGTTCAACAGCTTCGAGCCGCCGGGGGCCACGGAGAACGAAAAAGCGCCGTAGACGTAGGGGGCTCCACGGGCGGTGTAACGACCGGGCTCGGCGACGGTCTTCACAGGTGCCGCCCGCGGGTCATGGGTCGCGGCCCAGGGACGGAGGCCCGAGGTGCACTCCTCGGTCACACCGTTTGCCGGGAACGATATGTCCTCACGAAGCGTGCCCGCCACGGTGAGCGGCCCCGCAGGGGTCGCACCCTCGAAACTTCCGGCGAAGGAGTACCTGAAGACGGCCTTGGCGCCGTCGAACACGCCCGGCACGGGCACCGTGCTCGAGAAAGCACCATTTGCCTTGATGGGTACCGTCGGTATGACGATGGGCATTGGGCCCGGGA
>JAJZMF010000042.1 GCA_021850325.1 Actinomycetes bacterium | reverse complement strand
ACTGGTTCAACTGGTGCTGGTGCGGTACCGGCACGCCGGGCGAGTTCGGCTCGGCCTGGGCCACCTCCAATGGGGGGGCCACCTGGTCGCAGACCGTGCTGCCCGTCCTGGACGGCTATGTCACCTGGTACGCCAACGCCGTCAGCTGCTGGGCCACCGGGTGTGCCATGGGGGCGACCGTCAGCACGACCAAACCGGGCTCCGAGTACTACTCCGGGTTGCAGCCCCTCTCGGCGTCGGGGGCCCCGGCCGGGGCACTGTCCACCTCCGCCAACGGCCTGCGCCCCCAGTACATCTACGGCCTGTCGTGCGGCGCTGCGGCCCGGTGCGTGGCGGTGGGGCAGGACTGGGCGAAGCCGGGTGAGGCGGCCATCGAGACCGAGACCGCCGCCGGGCACTGGGCCACCACCTACACCCGCCCGGCGTCGCTGGGCTGACTCACGCGTTGCGCGGCAGCGCCGGTCCGTCGTCCGTTCAGGCCGGGCTGCAACTGCCGGTGCGGCCCGCTGCCCACATCGCCACGCTCCAGGAGGCACCCGCTCCCGACTGACGCTGACAACCTGTGCCCTGGTTGACGCCGGCGTCCACCACCACCCGTTGTGGCACCGGGGCGCTGGACGCGCCGGCGCTCCCATTGGTGACGAAGTCCTCCCACGCCCCCTTGTAGTAGACGTGGGCACCGGAGAAGACCAGCGGTTGCCGGTAAGTCCCCGGCACGAGGGCCGTGTGCGTGTGCACCTCGGCAGCCAGGTTCGCCCAGTGCATCAGCCCCAGGTACCGCAGAGGCAGGTCCATCACCCACAGGCACTTGCCGTCAAGGGTTGTCTCCACCCGGTCGATCGCGGTACCCGTGGTGTCACCCACGGCCGGGGCAACCGCACCGGGGCAGTTGGCGTGGCTGCTGGAGCGCCCCAGGTCTTCTACTCCAAAGGTGCCGGAGGTGACCGTGCTGGCCCAGAACTCCTTGCTCCCGTTGCCGGACAGGCAGGGGTAGCCGACCTCGGCGAAAGCGTGCTCGCTGTGGGGGCGGTCCAGTGGGTACGAGTAGAAGATGCCGGCTTGTACGAAGACATAGCTGGACCGGCCGCAGCCCGTGTACCTGGTGCCGCCGGCCTGGAGCATCACCCAGGCCGACGTCGGGGGGTTGGAACGTTGGTCGCGGCAGACCGGGGCTGGGCCAATGTGCGCATAGATCCCACCGAAACCGCCGGCCACCTGGTCGGTGACATCGTCGAAGCTCAGGCTCGAGTTCTTCGGCAGGGGCCGGTCGCTGCCGGTCCCCGACCCCGGGCAGACCGCCTGTGCGTTGCCGTTGGCGGTCGCAGGCCCCGCTCCCGGCGACTGCCCGGGCGCCGGTCCGCTGAAGACCAGGGAGAAGTTCTCCCCTCCGAGCAGGGGGGTGGGCGAGACGACCGTCCCTGTGGTCCCGGTCAGGTCGACCGCCTGAGGGTGCAGCGACCCGAGGGGGTGGCCGCCGACGAGCACATTGTCCACTTCGGCGCCGGAGAAGGCCGGGACGGGCAGTGCAGTGCTCCCCATGGCCGCGCTCCGCATGACCAGGGTGTCGCCGATCTCCACGGAGCTGGGCCGGTAGGGGCTGGGCAGGTCGCCCGTCTCGGCCCAGGAGGCGCCGGAGCTCAGGTCCCTGACCGCTACGTCAGCCTTGCCGGAGCCGGCTGCGGCTGAAACGGAGAGACGTTGTCCGGCTGCAATGGTGAAGACGGGCGCGCTTTGGCGCGACTCGGCCGACAGCTCGAGCTCGTAGCTCGTGGCACCCCGGTAACAGCTGGAGTAGATGTTGACGCCCACACCGTCCCCGACCGTTAGGCCGCCAGGGCCGCCGACGAGTGCCACGCCGGTACTGATGACGCTGTTGGAGCTCCCGCAGCGCAGCCGGGGGACCTTGACAATGAGGCTGGCAGAGCTGAGCGCCGGGCTTTGCACCCTGTAACCGGCGAACGTCGTGCTTGTCGTCACTGAGCTCGGGCGGGCCAGGACCAGGCTCAGCCCAGCCGCCGCCGGCGGCGCGAGCGGGAGCACGCACACCAGGAGGCATGACGGGGCAACCAGCCCAGCGGCCCGCGTGGGCGGTCGGCGCCGGCCCCGCCCACCACGCCTGGCGCTCACGGGACTGCCTGCTCGTGCATGTGAAGGCTCTCCTCCGTCCGGCATGGGCCTGTCCCCGTCCGCCCTCGTCAACTACCGGGGCCAGCGACGGGTGGGGGCCCCCGTAGCGTAGTGCCGGTGCCGTGCCCCTGACCAGGGGCACAAGTGCCCCTTTTGGCAGCTGCGACGGCCGGTCACAATGGGGCCGGGGCACAGGGACCTGGACGGGCGGGGAGGCCGAGGATGGGCAACGGGGGCGAGGTCCGGACGGTGCGCAGCCGGGGGGTGCTGCCTGTAGCCGCCATGGCTTGGTCGGCCCTGCTGATGGCCGTCGCTGTCCTGGTCGGGGTGCCGATCGCGCCGGCAATGGCTACAGCGCCGTCCCCGTCAGCGGCCGCCCTGGTCCTGTCGGCCCAGCAAGCTGTGCTGCACCAGCACAGCGTGAGGTGGCAGCTCACCTCGTGCACCGGCAGGGAGCCCTCCGGCTGTCCCGAAGGCGGGACGCTGCTTGGCGTGTACGTGGGCCCGGACGGAGCCACGGCGTCTGTCCTTGTGGCTCCTCCGGCCGCCTACCGGGGCAAGGTCGCCGCTTCCCGCATCACCTTCCTGCTGAGCGGGCCTCGCATCTACCTGAATGGTGACGTCGGTGGCCTTTACGACTACGGGGGGCTGCGGATGGCCTCGGCCCGGGCCGAGGCCGGCCGCTGGCTGGCCGCGCCGGCCTCGTCGCCGGCCTTCCGTCAGGTTGTCCTCGGGGCCCAGCTCTCAGAGGTCTCGACGCAGTTGGGCACCCTGGCGACGACGTCGTCGTTCCTGTCCCCCATCCGGGTTGGGGGCGAGCTGGTGCGCCGGGTGAGGGAGTCGGGAGCCCAGGCGGGCCGGCCGGTGAGCGAGGTGGTATGGGTCGGGCCGGCGGGCCTGCCGCTGAGGGCAAGCAGTGAGAGCAGCTTTGTTGCAATGGGCAAGGAGTGGTGGACCAGGACCGTCTACACCTACTCGGGCTGGGACCGGACGGTCCCGGTCGGCGTCCCGGTGCATTGGGTGCCGGTGCAGGCCGGCTGGCTGAGCGTGCCCCCCGGGCAACCGGCCATGCCGGGGCCGGGTGCGGCGGCAGGCCTGCCCTGAGGCGCCGAACCGAGGTGCCCGGACCGAGGTGCCCGGACCGAGGTGCCCGAGCCAAGCCGTCCTACTCGGCAGGGGCTGTCCGTGCGGCCCCCCGCAACCGGTCTGCTCTGCCGCCGTAACCGGCCCGCGCCGTGCGGGGACGGCGCAGGGAGGGGACCGGCACGGCTGGGGGCGCCCAGGGCGTAAGGTCGGGTGCATGGGCATGTCCGCCTACATCGCCTCCATGCGCCGCCATGTCGGCCACGACCTGTTGCTGCTGCCCGCTGCGGGTGTCGTGCCCCTGGACGACCGGGGACGGCTCATGCTGGTACGTCACGCCGACGACGGCAAGTGGGGCACCCTGGGGGGTGCCATCGACCCCGACGAGGCGCCGGCCGACGCAGCCCGGCGGGAGGCACTGGAGGAGGCCGGGGTTGAGGTCGACATCGTGGCCCTCCGGGCCGTGATCGGGGGCCCCCGCTTCCGGATGCACTACCCCAACGGGGACGTGGTGTCCTACGTGGGCGTTATCTACGAGGGCAGGGTGGTGGGGGGCACGGCCCGCCCCGACGGTGACGAGACGCTCGAGGTGGGGTGGTTCCCGGTCGAGGACCTGCCCGGCGTGGCCATGAACGACTTCACCCGGGCGCTCATGGAGGAGGCGAGGGTGGCCGAGTGGGCCCGCCCGGTGCCCTGAAGTGGCGGAAGAGCGTTACACCCACGGCCACCATGCCAGCGTGCTGCGCTCGCATGCCTGGCGCACGGCGGACAACTCGGCCGCCTACCTGCTCGCCCATCTGAGGCCGGGCCAGCGTCTGCTCGACGTCGGCTGCGGGCCGGGCACCATCACTGCCGACCTGGCCGCCCTGGTCGCGCCCGGCGAGGTGGTGGCGATGGACAACGCACCCGCCGTGCTGGCCGGCGCCGGGGCCCTCCTGGCCGAGCGGGGCCTGGCCAATGCCCGGGTCGAGCAGGCGGACGTCTACGGGCTCCCCTACGGGGACGCCAGCTTCGACGTGGTCCACGCCCACCAGGTGCTCCAGCACCTGGGCCGGCCCGTGGCAGCGCTCTCCGAGATGCGCCGTGTGTGCCGGCCGGGCGGTGTGGTGGCGGCGCGCGACAGCGACTACCCGGCCATGGCCTGGTACCCGGCCGACCCGTGGCTCGACCGTTGGATGGAGATGTACCTGCGGGTCGCCCGGGCCAATGGGGGTGAGCCGGCCGCCGGCCGCCGCCTGCTCTCCTGGGCGCGGGAAGCAGGTTTCTCGCAGGTGGAGGTGTCGGCCTCGGCCTGGTGCTTTGCCACCGACGCCGAGCGCCGGTGGTGGGGAGGGTCGTGGGCGGAGCGGGTGCGCTCGTCCCTGGCGGAGCAGGCGCTGCAGGGGGGCCACGCCAGCGGTGCCGACCTCGCAGCTATGGCGGAGGCCTGGGAGCGCTGGGCGGCCAGCCCGGACGGCTGCTTCGTGGTCCCGGCGACCGAGGTGCTCTGCCGGCCCTGAGGGCCGGCCCTGTGGCCCCGGGGCCCCTGTGGGCCCGGCCCGGCCGGGCTAGCTTTGGCCCGTGGTGAGGAGGCGCTTGCTGGTCAGTGGCCGGGTCCAGGGTGTCTGGTACCGGGGGGCCTGTCGCCAGCAGGCTCTCGCCCTCGGCCTGGCGGGCTGGGCAGCCAACCTGGACGACGGCAGGGTCGAGGTGGTGGCCGAGGGCCCGGAGGAGGCGGTGGCGCGCCTGGAGGCCTGGTGCGCCCAAGGGCCGCCCGCTGCCCGGGTGAGAGCGGTCGTGGCGGAGGACGAAGCGGAGACGGGCCTGGAGGGCTTCGAGACCCGCTAGCCACCGGGCCGGCGCCGGGAGGTGCCGGTAGTATCCAGGGCCGATGCCCATGCCTCAGCCCGGGGTGTTCGCCCTCGGCACCCGCTCGCACTACTACCTGGACTTCGACCTCCTGCCGGGGGCGGCGCCCGAGGACCTGGTCGGCGCGCTGGCGTCCCTGGACGAGCCCAGGAGGACGACGGCGGGGGCGAACGTGGTGGTGGGCCTGGCACCCTCGCTGTGGCGGGCCGTGGCGCCCGAGGACTGCCCGGAGGGGGCGGTGGACTTCGTGCCCGTGGACGGGCCGGACGGCTACCGCATGCCTGCTACGCAGCACTCGGCCTGGGCCTGGGTGGCGGCCGCCGGCTACGACGCCGCCTTCGACGTGGCCCGGGCCTGCGCCGCCGCCGTGCGGCCCTGGGCCGTGCTGGCCGAGGAGACGGCCGGGTTCGCCTACCGCGACAGCCGGGACATCAGCGGTTTCGTAGACGGCACGGAGAACCCGCCCCTGGACGAGGCCCCCGAGGTTGCCACCGTGCCCGACGGCCGGGCGGGGGCAGGAGCGAGCGTGGCCCTGGTCCAACGTTGGGAGCACGACCTGGCCCGTCTCTCCTCGCTGGCCCTGGCCGACCAGGAGGCGGTCATCGGCCGCACCAAGGCCGACAGCGTCGAGCTCGACGACGACCTGAAGCCGCCCGACTCGCATGTGGCCCGCATGGTCATCGAGGACGAGGCAGGCAACGAACTGAAGGTCTTCCGCCGCAGCACGAGCTTCGGCGGCGTCAGGGCCCATGGCATGGTCTTCGTGGCCTTCACCAACCGGCCTCCCACCCTGGAGGTCATGCTCGCACGAATGGCCGGGACGGCGGACGGGGTGCGGGACCGCCTCACCTACTTCTCCCGGCCGTTGACGGGCGCCTACTACGTGGTGCCCTCGGTCCCGGCCCTGCGCCGCTTCGCCTGAGGGGGGCGCCCGGCCAGCAATAATGGGGCGCATGTTCGACATGCCCCTGTCCCAGCTGCGTACGTACAAACCCGAGGTCGAAGAACCGGCCGATTTCGACGCCTTTTGGTCCTCCCAGCTCAGCGAGGCCGCCCGGCACTGGTCGCCGCCGGTGTTCGAGGAACTGGCAGACGGGCCCCGCCACGCAACGGTGTGGGACGTTACCTTCAGTGGCCACGGCGGGACGCCGGTCAAAGGCTGGCTGTCGGTGCCCCACCGGGGCACGGCCTCGGCGCCCGTGGTCGTCGAGTACATCGGGTACAACGGCGGCCGCGGTGACCCCTACGAATGGTTGAACTGGCCCAGCGCCGGCTACCCCCACTTCGTCATGGACTCGCGGGGGCAGGGGGGCGGCGGGCGCAGGGCCCACACCGCGGACCCGGGGGCCACGGGCGAGCCTTCCGTGGCAGGCAAGATGACGAGCGGCATCCTGTCGCCGTCCACCTACTACTTCACCCGGCTCTTCGTGGACGCCGCCCTCGCCGTGCGGGCCGCCCGCTCCCACCCCGCCCTGGAGGAGCGGAAGGTGGTCGTGACGGGGGGGAGCCAGGGTGGGGGCCTGGCCCTGGCAGCCACGTCCCTGGTCGGTGACGTGGCTGCCTCCCTGCCCGACGTCCCCTTCCTGGCCCACGCCCGCCGGGCACTGGAGGTCGTCAGCACGTTGCCCTACAACGAGCTGGCCGCCTACTGCCGGGTCTACCCGGACCGGGTGGGCACCGTCTTTTCGACCTTCTCCTACGTGGACGTGGTGAACCACGCCAAGCGGGCCACAGCACCGGCACTGTTCTCGGTGGGCCTGTTGGACGAGATCACGCCTGCCTCCACGGTCTTCACCGCCTACAACCACTACCGGGGCGAGAAGCAGATCGAGGTCTACGAGTACAACGGCCACGAGGGGGGTGGCGTCAACCAGTTCCGGCGCAAGCTCGAGTACCTGGCCGGGGCCGGCCTGGCCTGAGCGGCGTAGCCGAGGGGCCCGGCCCGGCGCCGCCCGGGCCCCTCACGCTCCGGGCGTGGTCGGAGGTAGACCGGTGCCATGGGCAAGAGAGCACTTGTCATAGTCGACGTGCAGGTCGACTTCTGTGAAGGGGGCAGCCTCGCTGTGCCCGGCGGCGAAGCTCTGGCCCGCTCCGTCAGCCGGTTCCTGGAGGAGGCCCTCCGCCGGGGCGGGCTCTACGACCTGGTGGTGACCACCCAGGACTGGCACGTGGCCCCGGCGGCCCACTTTGCCCGCCCCGGCCGGGCGCCCGACTACGAACAGACCTGGCCCGAGCACTGCCGGGCGGGCACGGCGGGCGCCGGCCTCCACCCTGACCTGCGGCTGCCTGCGGGGGCCGTCCGGTTCCTCAAAGGCGAGCACAGCGCCGGCTACAGCGGCTTCGAGGGGCGTTCGGCCGGGAGCGGCAGTGCGGCCGGCCGTACGCTGAGGGCCTTCCTGGACGAGGCAGGGGTGACGGACCTGGACCTGGTGGGCATCGCCGAGGACCACTGCGTCAGGGCCACTGCCCTGGACGCCGCCACGCTCGGCTTCCGGGCCAGGGTCATCAGCGACCTGACGGTGGCCGTGAGCGGCACCACGGCCGAGCAGGCCCGTGAGCAGATGCGCCGGGCCGGGGTCGGCTGCGTCTCCAGCGACCAGGTCCTGGCCGGGAGCGGCAGCGCCGCGGCGCCCGCGTCGTAGACCGGCCTGGGCGACCGGCCGGCCCGCCCTCGGGTCGACGGCTGGCCCCCGGTGGCCTCAGGCCTGGCCCGGCCGGCTCCTCTGCAGGCGGCACAGGGCGCGGTAGCTGGTCAGGACGACCCCTGCCCGGGCGGCCAGGGCGGCCAGGCCCTCACGTGCGGTGGCGATGGTGTAGTCCTCCACCCGGGAGGGCCAGTCCGGCATGACCGCCCGGAGCTCCTCGGTGTCGCGGGCGGGGCGCAGCACCAGCTCGGTCACCCCCGGGGCCAGGTTGCTCAGCAGTTGGTCCACGACGGCACGGGCGCTGTTGCCCCGTGCCGAACGCACCACCTGGTCGGGCGACACCACACCTTCGTCCGCCGCCAGTTGGCGGAACTGGAACCCGACCTCGCGCTGGTGGGCGGCGCCGGCCAGGCGGAGCGGGAGGCGGAACTCCACGGCCAGGCCCAGGGCGATGTCGAAGAACTCAGGCCGCAGTTCGAGGGCTGCCATGTGCGCGGAGAGATGGCTGACGTCAAAGCCCCAGTAGATGGCCCGCTCCAGCTGGGCACGGCACTCCCGGCCCACCTCGTCGAGGTCGGCGTGCTCCCACAGGTCGACCAGGGTGCGGGGGAAGCCCCCGTCGCCGTCGAGCAGGGACGGGGAGTGGGTCACCGGCCCCCAGCGGTAGAGGTCGTACTCGGCGTTGAGGGTGAGGTGGACGCCCACGTCCTCGCCCCGGTAGCTGGCCGCAGCCTCCCGGGCCCAGGGGCCGGGCACCAGCAGCCCGGCGCTGGTGGCGGTGCCGCTGCGCAGGGACCCGTAGACGCCCGAGTTGACGGCATGACTGAGGCCGAGGTCGTCGCAGGTGACGATCAGCAGCTTGGCGCCGGGGGAGTGGCCCAGCGCTTCGGCGAGCGAGCTCACGTACTGCAAGGTACTAGAGGCGCTCACCGACGTCGTCGGGCGCCGGCGCGGACAGGGCGCGCTCGGGTAGCGGCTGGTGGAACCGGATGTCGGCCGGTCCGGTGGCGCCCACCCTCTCCAGGGCCAGGCGCCAGTCCGGCGACCCGCCCAGCGCGGAGCGCAGGGCGTGGACGGCGGCTCGGCCGATGAGACGGTCACCGGGAGCGGGGCGCAGGCCGGTGGCCTCGAGGGCCCGCTCGGGCATAGTGGCCAGAGCGGCCCGGAACAGGAGCCTGTAGCCGGCCCGGACGCCGACGGGCAGAGGGGGCCGGCGCAGGAAGCCGACGGCGTCGCTCCCCCCCGGGGAGGGCCCGAGGGCGGGGTGCCCCGCCACCCATTCGGACAGCTCGGCGGCCGTGGTGGGCAGTGGGGAGGCGCCCAAGAGGGCGCCCACCCGGGCCTGTTCGGCCACGAAGCGGTCGGCATCCTCGGTCGGACAGGGGCGGGTGCCGTAGGCCCGGTAGGCGGCGAGGAACGAGTCGGTCAGGGTGTTGTGGACCCAGGCGCCGAGGGCGGCGTCGTCGGCGTCGTAGGGCAGACCTCGGTGCGAGGTCCCCTCCACCGGTCGGTGACGACGCCGTACGTCCTGTACCGCCTCCTCGACCTCGGGCAGTGCCCCGAAGCTGGTGGCCGTGACGTAGGCAGCGGTACGGCTGAGGCGGCCCAGGGGGTCCTGGCGGTAGCGCGAATGGTCCGCCACTCCCGCTGCCACCTCGGGGTGGGCAGCCTGCACCAGCAGGGCCCTTATGCCGCCCACGAACACGGACGTGTCACCCACCACCAGCCAGGTCATGGAACCCGGCCCGAACAGCCCCGGGTCACCCCTGTAAAGCAGGGTCTTCTCCAGGGCGTAGGGCCCGTGGGCGAACAAGCCGTTGGTCGAACGCACGACCCGGTCACGGACCTCGCCCACCAGGGCATCGGCCCCCCAGCGCAGGCGGCTACCGGGGCGGGACGGGCTCACAGGCCCGTACCCGACCGGTACCTGCCGAGGTCACCGAGGCGCCGGGCGGGCGCCGGTCCCTGTCCTGCCTCAGGCGGCCTCGTGCAGGTGGCGAGCCTCGACGCGCCTCGCAGCCTCGGCCAGCGCGGCACGAGCCTCGGCGACGCCGGCGAGGCCCCGCTGCCGGTAGATCTCGCCCAGGGCGAGAGCAGGGGTACGGGAGCGGTCCTGGCGGGGAGCGCTGAGCAGTTGAGGTTGCCAAACGGCACCGTCACCACCGCTGAGAGGCTCCCCGCCGTTGCCAGGTTCACACGCGGTCTCGTCGCTCATGGAGAACTGCTTTCCCATGACATGTACTTTCCCTCGGGCCTGTGACCATAACTGCGGGCACGCCCGGCTTCAGGCGCCGGTCGGGGCCGGGGCGACCCCCTCCCGGGCTGCTGCGCCGTGCCCGGTGCTGGTCCGCAGGTGGAGGTCCTTCAGCAGGAACGACACGAAGAAGGCCACGACGGCTATGGGGACGGACCACAAGAAGGCCCGGTCCATGGCCGTGGTGAAGGCATGCGCCGTGCCCAGGGCGTGCCCGTAGCGGGCGATGTCGGCACCGCTGACCAGCTTCTCCTGGTCGATGAGCACGGCTCCCAGCACAGCGGCGCCTATGGCCCCTCCGAGCGTGCGGAAGAAGGTTATGGCCGAGGTGCCGACCCCCATGTCGGCCATGGCAATGGAGTTCTGCGTGGCCAGTACCAGGGTCTGCATGAACAGGCCGAGGCCGGCGCCCACCACGAGCATCATGGCGTCGAGGGCCAGGGCGCTGGTGCTGACCCCGATGAGGGACATCAGGTACATGCCCACGGCCATGATGGCCGTGCCCACCACCACGTAGATCTTGTACCGCCCGAGCTTGGAGATGAGCTGGCCCGAGCCGATCGAGGTGGTGAGCAGGCCGGCCAGCAGAGCGAGGAGGCGCAACCCGGACATGGTGGGGCTCACACCCCGCACGTACTGCAGGTACTGGGGCAGGAAGATGATGGCCCCGAACATCACGGCCCCGGTTATCAGCGACAGCACGGAGGAGACCGAGAACACGCTGTTGCGGAAGAGCCGCAGAGGCACGATGGGTTCTGCAGCCCTGGACTCCCACCACACGAATGCGGCCACCATGGCCAGGCCGACCGGGCCGAGCACGAGCGAGGTGCCGGTCAGGCGGGCGTCCTGGCCCGCGCTCTGCACGGCCACCAGGAACAGGGCCACGCCCCCCACCGAGAGCAGGGAGCCGATGACGTCGATGCGGGCTGAGCGGTGCCGCTGGTCGTTGTGCAGCACACGGCTGATGACGGCGAGAGCCACGATGCCGATCGGGAGGTTGACGTAGAACACCCACCTCCAGGAGGCCTGGTCGACCAGGAAGCCGCCGATCAGCGGCCCGATCACGCTGGCCACGCCGAACACGGCGCCGAAGTAACCCTGGTAGCGCCCACGGTCGCGGGGCGGGATCACGTCGCCGACTATGGACAGGGCGACCGAGAAGAGGCCGCCACCGCCCAGGCCCTGCACGCCGCGGAAGATGATCAGCTGGACCATGCTCCCTGACAACCCGGACAGCGCGCTGCCGGCGAGGAAGAGCACGATCGCGAGCTCGAATATCCGCTTGCGGCCGAACTGGTCCGAGATCTTGCCGTAGAGGGGGGTTGTCACCGTGGACGTGAGCAGGTAGGAGGTCACCACCCAGCTGTAGAGGTTGAGGTGGTGGAAGTCCTCGCTTATGCGGGTGAGCGCCGTCGACACGATCGTCTGGTCCAGGGCGGCCAGGAACATGCCGAGCATGAGGCCCGACATGATGACCAGGATGGCTCGGTGGCTGTAGCCCTCGGGCCCGACGGGCTGGTGGCCCCGGGCCTGCTCGGGCCGGCCTGCTCGGGCAGCGGCGGTTGCGCTCAAGATCTGTCCTCTCTCATCGGGGACTGGGTTCTCATCGGGGACTGGGTTCTCATCGGGGATTGGGCCTCGCTGGGGAGCCGGGGCCTCACTGGGGGACGCGGGTGAACTTGTACTCGTTCAGCTGTGGGAAGTCCCCGAAGAGCTCGAGGACCTTGCCCACCGTCTCACGGGCCACGGAGGCGTCCCCCCGGGGCCGGTGCATGAGGCGTACGAAGGCGGCGCGGTCGCCGGAGATGAAGGTGGGCACGCCGAAGACCTCCCACTGGGCCACTGCACCCTCGTGCTCCTGGCGGCCACGCTCCGCCGGCCATCCCGAGAGCGCCTCCTTCACCACTGTCGCGCCGTCGAGGCCCACCGAGACCAGCGCCTCCGCCACCCGCTCGGGGTCCCGGAGGTCATGGCCCTGGTCGTGGCGGGCGGAGAAGAGGGCCATGTGGGCGTCGAGGAAGTGGTCAGGGTGCTGCTCGCGCACGACTATCCCGGCCAGGCCGGCCAGCACGCCGGAGTGGGCTGCCGGGTCATCCCAGACGCTCTGGCCGTGCCCCATGTGGGACTGCGAGAGGGAGAAGTAGCGGAACCGCACGTCCCAGCCGGCACCGTCCCGGAGAGCGGTGACGAGGTGTTCGTGGGCGTTGCGGGCGAACGGGCACAGGTAGTCCCAGGTGACTTCGAACGGGGCGTCCATGGGTACTTACAACGGCGCTGGTGGCGTGCTTGTTCCTCTGACGAGGGGACGGGCCACCTCGCCCAGCAGGGCTCCGAGCAATGCCCCGGCCACCACGTCGGAGCCGTGGTGGATCTTTACGTGCGCACGGCTGGTGGCCACGGTGAGGGCCGCCAAGTAGTAGAGCGGCCAGGTGCGGCGCTCGCGCAGTACGGCGGCGGCGAAGAAGGCGCTGCTGGCATGGCCGCTCGGGAAGCTGCTCGAACGGGGCGTGCGCAGGGGGAGCGGCCGGGGCTCCTGGCTGACCGGTCGCTTGCGCCGGAAGGCCAGTTTGACCAGGCCGTTCACCAGGGCCGATTCCGCACCGAGGGCCAGCGCGGTGCGGCCCGTCAGCTGGCCCAGGTGCCCGGACCGCCAACCCTTCCACGCTGCCACGGCCAGCCAGCACATGCCGTGGTCGCCTACCGCGCTCGCCGTGTACATGACCAGGTCCACGCTGCGCCGGCCTCGCATGTGGTCCTGGACGAGGCGCTCGACCGCGGCGTCGAAGCGCCCCACGGCCGGTCGGGTGGGGAAGGTGCTCACTGCCATGGCCAGGCCCCGCAGCCCACCCGGTCCCGGGGTGGCCCCCCCGGGGACCGGCCCGGGCCGGGCCGCCGGGCGCCCGGTCTGCATGGAGCTCACGCTCCGGCCTGCAGGCTGAGCGCCAGTGCGGCCTGGCCGTCGTGGCCCTCGGCCGGGCGCCGTGAGGCCACCGGCAGCTGGGAGAGGTCGCCGCCCTGGGCGGGGCAGTAGGCGTGGTAGCCGCACCACGAGCAGTGCGACCCGGGCCGGGGCCGGAAGTCCTCCTCGCTGCAGGCCCGTTTGACGGCAGCCCAGATGGCGAGGGCTTGGCGCTCCAGGCCGTGGATGGACTGGTCGGAGGGCGTACTGCAGATCGCGATGGGCTCACGCAGGTGGAGGAGCTGGACCCGTGCCGGCCGGCGGCCGAGGAACTGCTCGCAGAGGAAGGCGTAGAAGTGGACCCCACCCAACCTCAGGCCCTCCTGGGACAGGCCGGGGGCACGTCCCGTCTTGTAGTCGGTGACCACGAGGTCGCCGTGGGCGTCGAGCTCCAGGCGGTCGATTATGCCTCGCAGGCGGAGCCGGCTCTCGCCCACCTCCACCTGTAGGCGCAGCTCGGTGCCCAGCACCGTGACCTGGTCGGGGTCCTCGAGCACGAAGTAGTTGCGTACCAGCTCGGCTGCGTCGGCTCGCAGGTCGAGGAGGGCCTGGCCCTCCAGGCCGAGGGCGAGGCCCTCCTCGCTCACCAACAGCTCGTCCAACGCCCGCTCGAGACGGCTCATGGCCGCCTCCAGGCTCCGGCTCCCCTGAGGCTCCTCCCACATCAGCAGCTCGAGGGCGCGGTGGACCACGGTCCCCTTGAAGGCCTGGAGGCTCGGTGGCTCGGGCAGCTTGTCGATCGCGGACAAGCGGAAGGCCAGTGCGCACTCCTTGAAGGCGGACACCTTGGAAGGGGTCAGGGAAGCCGGCAGCTGGAGGGACATTGCCTTACGAGCGTAATCAGGGTGGCCGACGCCGGCGGGGACCGGTGGCGCTCAGGCCCGGGCCGAGGCGGCCCAGTGCTCTATGTCGGTGGCGGCCCAGAGCGGGCCCTGGAAGGGCCCGAGGTGGCCCAGACCGGGCACCACGGCCAGTTCGCTGCCGGCCAGCCGGGCCTGGATGCGGGCCAGCTCGCTTGGGGGGACAGCCGGGCTGAGCTCTCCTCCGACCAGGCGCACCGGGCACCCGAGCGCGGTCAGCACCTCCCAGGCACGGTGGCTGCCTCCCCCTTCGTAGACGGTCGCCTCGTCCTCGGGGTCGCAGCTCAAGCGCCAACCACCATCGGGGGCCGCCCTCAGGCCGCCCTCCAGGTACCCCTCCAGGGCCCGGTCGTCCAGGCCCGCGAAGATCCCGCGGCCACTGAAGTGCTGGCGCGCCTCGGCGTGGGAGGCGAACCGGGAACGACGGTGCCTGGCCCGTTCCGCCAGCTCCTGGCCCCTGGTCTCGCGCCGGTGGACGCCGGGCACGGCCATGATGGGCTCCCAGGCCCAGATGGCGGCCATCGTGCCGGGCCGGGCCGCCTCGGCCAGCAGCAGGGCCGTGGCCCCGGCGGAGTGGCCGGCGCCCACCACCGGGCGGAGCCCCAGTTGGTCCACGGCGGCCAGCACGTCCTCCCCGAAGCGCTCCCAGGCCAGGCCCGGCCCCCCTGGGCCGCGCCGGCCGGGACGTCCCGAGGACCCGTGGGCCCGCAGGTCGAGCGCCACGCAGCGCAGGCCCCGCGACTGGCACTCCCTGGCCACGGGCGACCACGTCAGCCCGTTGAGCCCGTTGCCGTGCACCATCAGCACGGCGGGCCTCGGGGCGCTGCCCGCCGGGGCGGCGAAGTCCCAGCAGGCCAGCGGCGTGCCGTCGGCAGCGAGCACCTCTCGGCGCACCGGCCCGGGGAGCCCCGCTCCCCCCGTCACCGGCCGGTCGCTCCCGTCACGGCCCCGCCCCCCGGAGGGCCGCCGCTGTCGCAGGCCGCTCCTGCCAGCAGGGAGAGCAGGCCGGCCGCGTTGTCGACCCCGTCACCCCGCCAGCAGTTGTCCATCACCAGGTGCACCTGGGAGGTCCCCCCGGCCAGCTCGAGCACCCTGGGCACCCACTCGCCGAGTTCGGCGTCGCTGTAGCGGTAGGACCACCACGTCCCGTCCGCCTCCGGGCCCGCCTCCCCGGGCCGGCGCCGGCCGGGCAGGCGCACGAACGCCCACTCGCTGGTGGCAGCCACGACGGGGCGCCGGGGCGGGGGGAGGTCCCGGCAAACGAAGCCCAGCCCGACGCCCTCCAGGAAGCTGAGCGTGCGCTCGCACTGGTCACCGGCGAACCACCGGTCGTTGGTCAGTTCGACCGCACCGGGCAGGCCATCGAGGTGGTAGGCCAGCTCGGCCAGCTCGGCCCAGCTCTGGGGCCGGGGAGCGAACCAGGCCGGGTAGCGCAGCACCACAGCGCCCATCCGCCCGGCGCCCTGCAGGGGCCGGAGGGCGTGCACGAACCGGGACCAGCACTCGTCCAGGACGGGCCCGGGTAGGCGGTGCCGGTAGAGCTTGGTGCCCGGGCGCCGGCTCGGCCGTACCTCGCCCCGCAGGTCGGGCCAAAGCGACTCGGGCCAGGTCGGTGCGCCGGTGAGCAGTGACCAGGCCTGGACGTCCATGGTGAAGCCGTCCGGCGTGGTCGCCGCCCAGCGCCGGGCAACCTCGGCGGTGGGCGGGAAGCGGTAGGTGGTGGTCACCTCCACCAGAGGCAGACGGCTGGCGTAGAACGCGAGCCGTTGGGCCGCTCCCATTGACCGCGAAGGGTAGAAGCCCCCGTCCCGGACCAGGGAGCGTTCAGCCCATGAGGTGGTGCCGGCCAGGACCGTGCAGGTGCCTACCGCCACCCCCGCCGCAGCGGACGGCACCGAGCCCGCCGAGTGTGCCCTCACCCCGGCCAAGCGTAGGGCCACGGGCTGCGTGGGAGCGGGACCGCCTCCGCCAGGCTCCCGCCTCCGGCCCGTCCGCCCCTACCCGAGGGCGCCCGGGTGGGGCCGGGCGACGACGTGGAAGTATGCAGACATGCCTGCCACCGCTTGTCGCGCCACTGCGGCGACCACGCCGTGCCGGCCCGCCTCGGCCGAGCCGTCGACCCCCACCGCCCGCCGGGACGCACTGTGAGCGCTCCCGACCCTGAGGCGTGGGGCATCGCCCCCGGTTACTGGGATGTCGCCGGCCAGTGGCACGACGTGGCCGGGAGCACGGTCGCCGCCGTCCTGGCGGCGATGGGGGCCACCGGTACCGCCCCGGAGGAGGACGTCCCCCTGCTCGTCGTGGAGCAGGGCGGTCCCTGGGACGCTCTGCCCGCAGGTGACCTGGAGCTGGAGGACGGCCAGCGGCTGGCGGTCGGGCCGGGGCGGTCCGGGGACCTTCCCGTCGGCTACCACCGCCTGGTGCCGGAGGGGGGCGGCCGGCCCGTCACGGTGGCCGTTGCCCCGGGCCGCTGCCCCGCCCCGCCCCCCGGCCGCACCTGGGGCTGGTCCGTGCAGTTGTACGGGGCCCGTTCGGGCGCCAGCTGGGGTATCGGGGACTTCGCGGACCTCCGCCGGCTGGTGGGCTGGGCAGGCGCCAACGGAGCGGGCTTCGTCCTCGTCAACCCTCTGCACGCACCTGCTCCGGGGGCGGTGCCCGAGGCCAGCCCTTACTTCCCGAGCTCACGCTGCTTCTTGAACCCGGTCTACATCCGGGTCGAGGAGGTGCCCGGTGCTGACGGCGACCCCACGGTGGCCGCCCTGGGCGAGCGGGCAAGGGCGCTCAACCAGCACCGGCTCGTGGACCGCGAGCAGGTCTGGGGCTACAAATCGGAGGCGCTCGAGCTGCTCTTCGCGCGGTTCGACCAGGGCGCGCCTTCCGCTCCGGACCAGCTCGACTTCGAGTCCTTCCGGGAACGCCGGGGCCGCACCCTCGACCTCTACACGACCTTCTGCGCCATAGCGGAGCGCCACGGGCTGCCCTGGCAGGAATGGCCCGAGGAGCTCAGGCACCCCGAGGGGGCGGCCGTGGGCGCGCTCGCCGCCGACCCGGACGCCGGCCGCCGCAAGCGCTACCACGCCTGGTTGCAGTGGCTGTGCGAGGCACAACTGGCCGCCGCCGGGGACGTCAACGGTGCCGGGCTCCTCTGCGACCTGGCCGTCGGCGCTGACGGAGGCGGTGCGGACGCCTGGATGTGGCAGGACACGCTCGCGCTCGGCATGAGGGTGGGGGCACCGCCGGACGAGTACAACCTCCAGGGCCAGGACTGGGGCCTGCCCCCCTGGGACCCCTGGCGCCTGCGGTCCACCGGTTACGGCCCCTACATCGAGGTGCTCCGGTCTGTGCTGCGCGGGGCCCGAGGCTTGCGGATCGACCACGTGATGGGCCTGTTCCGCCTGTTCTGGGTGCCGGCCGGGGCCACGCCCGCCGAGGGCGCGTTCGTGAGGTCGCCCTGGCAGGACATGGTGGGCCTGCTCGAGCTGGAAGCCCATCGGGCCGGCGCCTATGTGGTGGGCGAGGACCTGGGGACGGTGGAGGACCACGTGCGCGAGGTCCTCGGTCACAGCGGGGCGCTGTCCTACAGGCTGTTGTGGTTCGAGCCCGGTCCTCCGTCGTCCTGGCCCTCTCAGGCCCTGGCGGCTGTGACCACCCACGACCTGCCCACCGTGGCCGGTGCCTGGACCGGTGCCGACCTGGAGGCCCAGCAGCGCATCGGGCTGGCCGCCAACGAGGCGGGTGCGGCTGACATGCGCAGTCGCCTGGCCACCTGGGCCGGCGTGCCCGCAGACGCCACCCCGGCCGAGGCCGTTGAGGCGGCGTACGCCGCGCTCGCGTCTGCCCCCTGCGCGTTGCTGGCGGCGGTGCTCGAGGACGCAGCCCTCGTCGAGGAGCGCCCGAACATGCCGGGTACGATCGACCAGTGGCCCAATTGGTGCCTCGCCCTCCCCGTGACCATCGAGCAGCTGGAGACCAGCCCTCTGGCTCAACGTCTCATGGGCCACCTGAGGGGCTGAGGGCCGCTTGAGCCTCTCGGGCCTCCCCGTGCGCCCACCGGTGGCGCCCATGCTCGCCCGGTTGTCGCGCCAGCTACCGGAGGGCCCCGGGCTCTTCTACGAGCCCAAATGGGACGGTTTCCGGGCCGTGGTGTTCAAGGACGGGGCCGAGGTCGAGGTCACCAGCCGTAACGAGCTGTCGCTCACCCGTTACTTCCCCGAACTGGTCGCCGTTCTGCGCCAGGCCCTGCCCGAGCAGGTGGTGCTCGACGGGGAAGTTGTCGTGGCCGGCCCGGACGGCCTGGACTTCGACGCCCTGTCGCAGCGGCTCCACCCGGCCGAGAGCAGGGTCAGGCAGTTGGCCAAGCGCACCCCCGCGTCCTTCGTCGCCTTCGACCTGCTGGCCCTGGGCGCCCGGGACCTGCGAGCGGCCCCCTTCGTCGAGAGGCGCCGGCTGCTCACCGAGGTGCTCGGGACCGTGCCCTTCGCCCACCCGCCAGGGGTGCACCTGACCCCCGCCACCCGTGACCCGGCCCAGGCCCGGGACTGGTTCGAGCGCTTCGAGGGCGCCGGCCTCGACGGTGTGGTGGCGAAGGCGGAGGACCTGGCCTACCTGGAGGGCAAGCGGGCCATGGTCAAGGTGAAGCACGAGCGCACGGCGGAGTTCGTGGTGGCCGGCTACCGGCCCTACCGGGCGGGCGCCCGGGGGACGGACGGGCCGGGCGAGGTGGGGTCCCTCCTGCTCGGCCTCTACCTGCCCACGGGGGACCTGGCCCACGTGGGCGTCATCGGGGCCTTCAGCGCCGACGAGCGCCGTCGGCTGGCGGTGGAGCTGGCCCCCTACAAGCCCCGTGACGAGGGGGAGGCGTCCCGGCACCCGTGGGCCTCCTGGGCCCGGCCCCGGGCGGGTGAGGCCCGAGCGCCCGGGGCGCGCAGCCGCTGGAACAGTGGCAAGGACCTCTCGTTCGAGGCACTGCGCCCCGAGCTCGTGGTGGAGGCGGCCTACGAGCACCTGCAAGGGCCACGCCTGCGGCACACGGCACAGTTCCGGCGCTGGCGCCCCGACCGGGCCCCTCGCAGCTGTACCTATGAGCAACTGGCGGCCGTGGTGCCGGTCGAGCTGGGCGAGGTGTTCGGGGCCGGTGGGCCGGCGTCGGGCACGGCCGGCGCCAGCGGCGCCGCGGTGGCCGGTGCCGACTGAGCACACGGTCCTCGAGGTGGACGGCCGCCCTGTGCGGTTGTCCCGCCCGGACAAGGTCTTCTTCCCCGAGATGGGGGTTACCAAGCTCGAGCTCGCCCGGTACTACATCTCGGTGGGGGAGGGGGCCCTGCGGGGCGTCCTGCGCCGGCCCACCGTCATGAAGCGCTTCCCGGACGGCATCACGGGGGAGGTCTTCTTCCAGAAGCGGGCCCCCTCGCCGCGCCCCGACTGGTTGCACACGGCTACGGTGACCTTCCCCTCGGGCCGCTCGGCCGAGGAGCTGTGCCCGCTGGACGTGGCCCACATCGTCTGGGCCGTGAACCTGGGCTGTATAGACCTCAACCCCTGGGCGGTGCGGGACGACGACCTGGAGCACCCTGACGAACTGCGCATAGACCTCGACCCCATGCCCGGGCTCGGTTTTGACGACGTGCGGCTGGTGGCGGCCCGCACCCATGAGGTGCTGAGCGAGCTCGGCCTGACCGGGTTCCCCAAGACCTCGGGGAGCCGGGGGATCCACATCAACGTGCCCGTGCAGCGGCGCTGGGGCTTCACCGAGGTGCGCACGGCCGCTCTCGCCCTGGCCCGGGAGGTGGAGCGGCGCGAACCGGCTCTGGCGACCTCCAAGTGGTGGAAGGAGGAGAGGGGCATGCGGGTCCTCCTGGACTACAACCAGAACGCCCGCGACCGCACCGTGGCCTCGGCCTACTCCGTGCGCCCGGTGCCCAACGCCCGGGTCTCCGCGCCGTTCTCCTGGGACGAGCTGGCCTCGGTCGAGCCCGACGAGCTGACCGTGCGGACCGTCCCGGGACGCTTTGCCCGCCTGGGCGACCCCGCGGCGGGGGCGGACGGCACCGCGTGCTCGCTCGAGCCCCTCTTGGAGCTGGCCCGCCGCGACGTGGAGGAACGTGGGCTGGCGGACGCCCCCTGGCCCCCGCACTTCGCCAAGGAGCCAGGGGAGCCACGTCGGGTGAGGCCGTCCGCTGCCCGGGCACGGCATGCTCCGGGGGCCGGGGGACCGGAGCTCCCGGGAGCAGGGCCCGGGAGCGACGGTGGCAGCCGCTCGCACGGGCCGGCACCGCAGGGGTAGCCTCGGGCTCCGTGGCAGGCAACGGCTCGGCCGTCTACGGGACGGTGTGACCTTTGGCGGCCGGCAGCGACTGCGAGCACAGCGCCCTTTTTGTACCGGTACCGGAGGCGGAGCCGGTGGTGGGCCAGTGGCGGGCCGTACACGACCCCAAGGCCCTGACCGGGGTGCCGGCGCACATCACCCTGGTAGTGCCCTGGGTGCCCCCGGAGCAGATAAAGCCGCAGCACCTGGAGGAACTCGACGAGATCCTGGCCCGGCACCCGGCGTTCGAGTTCTCGCTGGACGAGGTGCACTGGTTCGGTGACCGCGTGCTCTGGCTGGCACCGCACCCGGCCGAGCCCTTCCAGCAGCTGACCGAGGAACTGGCCGACCACTTCGGTACGCCGGCCTGGGGGGGCAAGTTCGGCGAGATCGTCCCCCATCTCACCGTGGGCCTGTCGGGCTATGCCCTGGGCGCGTCCCTGACCGACGCCGCAGAGGCCATCGCCGCCCAGCTCCCCGTGAGGTGCCGGGCGAGGGAGGTGCAGGTCATGTGCGGTGACGGGGTGTGCTGGGCGCTGGCCCACCGCTCCCTCCTGGGCCCGGCCGGCCCGCAGCCCGGCCAGCGCGTACCGGCCGCGACCGGCCCCTAGGCCCGGGGCTCTCCGTAGGGGTCACGGGCCAGGCCGTAGCACTCCTCGTGGAAGTGCTCTACCCGCACCCACCGACCGTCCCGGTAGACGTTGGCGATGACCTGGCGGGACTTGTTGCGGGCGGCGAAGCGGACCGGGTCGTGGCAGTGGGCGCAGGTGGCGTCACTGCCCGGCTCCACCGGGCGCAGCACGGCGCGGCTTTGGGTTAGCAGCTGGCCCACAATGCTCACGTCCTCATATCGGCGGGGCGCAGGGCTGACCTGAGGCCCGGGGCGGCGCGCGTGGCCCGGGCCGCCACGCGTGGCTCCGGGCCGGTGGCTGGTGGGCAGCACTAGGCTGTCACTCGCTGTGGCTGACCAGACCCCTCCCCGCTCAGAGAACCTCGGGCCGAACGCCTGGCTCGTGGACGAAATGTTCGAACAGTTCCGCCGGGACCCCGAGTCCGTCAGTGAGAGCTGGCGTGATTTCTTCCGGGGCTACAAACCCGGGGGGGCCAACCTGGCCCGGCCGGTCGTGCTGGCGACCGAGGGCCAGGGCGTGGTGGAGGCCGCCCGGGCGCGCAGCACGACCGCTACCGAGGAGGGGCCCCTGGGGGCCGGGGGCGCAGTGGCGGCCGACGGCCACGGGACGCCGGGTGGAGCGCCTGCCAACGGCGCGTCGCCCACCACCGGGCCCGCTCCTGCGACGGGCCAGGCCGCAGGGGGCCGGGCGCCCACCACCGGCGCCGCAGCCCAGGAGGGCCAGACAGTTCCCTTGCGCGGCGCCCCCGCCCGCGTCGTGGCCAACATGACGACCAGCCTGGCCGTGCCCACGGCCACGAGCTTCAGGGTGGTGCCCGCGAAGCTGCTCGAGGTCAACCGCCTGATGCTCAACAACCAGCTCGTGCGGGCGGGCACGGCGGGCAAAGTCTCGTTCACACACCTCATCGGTTGGGCCGTGGTACAGGCGCTGAAGGCTGTCCCGGCCCTCAATGCGAGCTACGCCGAGGCCCCCGACGGCAAGGGCCCTGCGGTGTTCAGGCCGGCCCATGTCAACCTGGGCATCGCCGTCGACCTGGAGCGCCCCGACGGGAGCCGGTCGCTGACCGTGCCGGTGATAAAGCTGGCCGACACGTTGGACTTCCGCGGTTTCTGGCAGGCCTACGAGGAGATCGTTCGCAAGGTGCGTGCCGGTAAGGCCGAGGTGGCCGACTTCTCGGGGGCGACCGTCACCCTCACCAACCCGGGCACCCTGGGCACGGTCCAGTCCGTTCCCCGCCTCATGGCCGGACAGGGCGCGATCATCGGCGTCGGTGCCATCGGCTTCCCGGCTGAGTGGCAGGGAGCGGACCCCCGGCAGATGGCCGCTCTCGGGGTGTCCAAGGTGGTGGCCATCACCTCCACCTACGACCACCGGGTCATCCAGGGCGCCGAGTCGGGCCTCTTCCTGCAGTGGGCCCACCGTTACCTGCTCGGGGAGGACGGGTTCTACGAGACGGTGTTCCGGGCCATGGGCGTGCCCTACGAGCCCGTGAGCTACCGCCGGGACGTCAACGACCCCTTCGAGCGGGCCACGACCCAGGTGGAGAAGCAGCAACAGGTCGACCGGCTCGTCAACGCCTACCGGGTGAGGGGCCACCTGATCGCGCACCTCGACCCACTGGACTGGACCGAGCCGCACATGCACGCCGAGCTCGACCCTGGCACCTACGGCCTGTCGCTGTGGGACCTCGACCGCGAGTTCCTGACCAAGGACCTCGGCGGTCGGGACAGGATGCGCCTGGGGGACATCCTCTCGCTCCTGCGCGATGCCTACTGCCGGACCGTGGGCGTCGAGTACATGCACATCATGGAGCCCAAGCAGAAGCGGTGGATCCAGGACCACGTCGAGGGCGCCCCGACGGCTCTCGGGCCGGACGAGCACCGCCACATCCTGTCCCGGCTCAATGCCGCCGAGGCCCTCGAGAGGTTCCTCGACACCAAGTACATCGGCCAGAAGCGCTTCGGCCTCGAGGGGGCCGAGTCGGCCATCGCGCTGCTCGACGCCCTTCTCGGCCATGCCGCCGACGAGGGCCATCTGCACGCGGTGGTCGGCATGGCGCACCGTGGCCGGCTCAACGTGCTGATCAACATCGTGGGCAAGAGCTACCAGGAGCTGTTCGACGAGTTCGAGGGCAACCTCGACCCCACGAGCGTGCAGGGCTCGGGTGACGTCAAGTACCACAAGGGCTTCAGGGGCACCTTCGCCTCCCGGGCCGGCAACCAGCTCGACGTGGCCCTGGCGTCCAACCCCTCCCACCTGGAGGCGGTCGGCCCCGTGGTCGAGGGCATGGCCCGCGCCCTGCAGGACGTGCTGGGGGAGCAGGAGGGCAGTGCCGGCCAGCTCGTGCTGCCGGTGCTCGTGCACGGCGACGCGGCCTTCGCCGGCCAGGGTGTCGTGGCCGAACTGCTCAACATGTCGGCGCTGGCCGCTTACGAGACCGGCGGCACCGTCCACCTGGTGATCAACAACCAGCTCGGTTTCACCACCAACCCGGAGTCGGCCCGTTCGTCGGTCTATGCCACCGATGTGGCCAAGATGGTCCAGGCACCGATCTTCCACGTCAACGGGGACGACCCCGAGGCCTGCGTCCGGGTGGCCCGCCTGGCCCTGGACTTCCGCCAGGAGTTCCACAAGGACGTGGTGATCGACATGGTGTGCTACCGGCGCTACGGCCACAACGAGCAGGACGACCCGTCCCTCACCCAGCCCCTGCTCTACCAGCTCATCAAGGACCACCGCAGCGTACGCAAGCTCTACACCGAGGCCCTGGTGCGGCGGGGCGACATCACGCTGGAGGAGGCCGAGGAGGCCCTGGCCGACTTCTCACGCCGTCTCCAGGCGGCTCTGGACGAGACCCGGGCATCGGCACCGCCACAGCTCACCGAGCTCCCACCCCCGCCCGCTCCCAGCCCTGCCCCGCTCCCGGTGGAGACGGCTGCTGCAGCCGGGGTCCTGGCGCAGGTGGCCGAAGCCGTCACCACGGCGCCCGAGGGCTGCACCCTGCACCCCAAGATCGCCAGGGTGCTGGACGCCCGGGGCAAGTTGTGGGCCTCGGGACAGGTCGACTGGGCGCTCGGGGAGGCCCTCGCCTACGGCACCCTGCTACTGGAGGGCCGCGATGTCCGCCTGTGCGGGCAGGACACCCGCCGGGGCACCTTCGGCCACCGCAACGCCGTGTACGTCGACTACCGCACCGGGCACGAGCACGTCCCCCTGGCCGGGATGGCCTCGCGCCAGGTGGGCGCCGGGCACTTCTACGTCTACGACTCGCTGCTCTCCGAGTACGCTGCGCTCGGCTTCGAGTACGGCTACTCCCTTTTTGCCCCGCAGGGCCTCGTGGCCTGGGAAGCCCAGTTCGGCGACTTCGTGAACGGTGCCCAGGTTGTCATCGACCAGTTCCTGGTGGCGTCGGAGGTCAAGTGGGAGCAGCGCTCCCGGCTCGTCCTGCTCCTGCCGCACGGCTACGAGGGCCAGGGGTCCGAGCACTCGTCGGCACGCATCGAGCGCTTCCTGACCCTCTGCGCAGACGACAATATCCGTGTGGCAAATGTCACGACGGCGGCTCAATTGTTCCACGTGCTGCGGCGTCAGGTGTACAGCCCGCTCGCCAAGCCGCTGGTGCTTTTCACCCCCAAGCGGTACCTGCGGGGGCGGGAGGCTTACAGCCCGGTGGAGGAGCTCTCGGCCGGGTCCTTCGGCGAGGTGCTCGACGACCCCGTGGCGGACGCCCCGCGCACCCGTCGGGTGGTACTGGCCAGCGGCAAGGTGGCCCTGGATCTCATGGGCGCCCGCTCGGAGCGGGACCTGGGCCATGTGGCTGTGGTCCGCCTCGAGCAGCTCTACCCCTGGCCAGCCGAGCAGCTGGCCCGGGTGCTGGCCCGCTACAGTGCTGCTGAGCAGGTTGTATGGGCGCAGGAGGAGCCGGCCAACATGGGCGCCCGGCAGTTCGTCTCCGAGCTCGTCGAGCCGCTGCTTGCCGGCCGGTCCTTCGCCACGGTCAGCCGTGCCGCTTCCGGCGCCCCGGCCACGGGCAGCCATACCGTCCACGACCTCGAGCAGGAGGACCTCATCGAACGGGCGCTCGGGGCCTGAGCGCGCGGAGCGCCTGCGGAGGGCCGGCCCAGCCCGGTCCCGGCCCCTCTGTGCGAGGCCTCCCGGGGTACCCGGCCCGGGCCCTGGCCTTGGGCTCCCGGGCGCGACAGGCATGGTCGCGGCCGGGGATGCGCCACCATCGCCCGCTGGGATGGCAGACTGTTGGGGAGTGGGTGCAGGTGCCTGCCGGCCCGACTGCACCGTGCAGGCCTCCGCGGGGAGGCCTGGCCGGTTGCGGTGAGCCTCAGGGGCCCTGTCCCGCGGCCACCGGCCTCGGCCAAAGGCTGCCCTGCGCGCCTTTGCCGGGAAAGGGCCGCAATACCGATACCTAACAGGAGACCAATGCCAGCTCGTCACGTTGTCGTGGACGGCTCCAACATCGCCACAGAAGGCAGTTCGCTCCCCAGCCTCAAACGTTTGGACCAGGCGGTCCGGGAGTTCCTGGCGGAAAACCCCGACGACGTCGTCACCGTGGTCGTGGACGCCACGTTCGGCCACCGCATCCCCGCCGAGGAGCGGGAGATGTTCGAGCAGGCGGAACTGGACGCCGACATAGTGTCCCCGCCTGCCGGGGCCATCGGGCGGGGAGACGCCTTCTTGCTGCGTGTGGCGGACAAGACGGGCGCCGTGGTGCTCTCCAACGACTCCTTCCAGGAGTTCCACGGCGAGTACGAGTGGCTCTTCGACCGGGGCCGCCTCATCGGGGGCAAACCGGTACCCGGTGTGGGTTGGATATTCACGCCTCGCAGCCCGGTCCGGGGCCCCAAGAGCCGGGAAGCGGTGAAAGAGGCGAAGAGGCGTCGGCGGGCCGATGAGAAGCCGGGGGATGCCGAGCCCGAGAGCGGGCTCGTGGCGGCGGAGCGTTCCCGCCACCGTACCGGTGAGCGCAAGCTGCAGCGGGCCATCGCCGAAGCGGTCGAAGAGGCTGTCGAGCCGGGCGAGGGGGCGGGCAAGCGCCGCCGGCGCCGCCGGGGGCGCGGCGTGCCCGCCGAGCCGGTCAACGAACCGTACAATTTCATCACCTTCATTGCCGCCCACCAGTTGGGCTCCGAGGTCCAAGGCGAGGTGGACGAGTTCTCCTCCCACGGGGCCTTCGTAGTGGTGGACGGCACGCGCTGCTACGTACCGCTGTCGGCCATGGGGGACCCGCCGCCCAGGGCAGCCCGCGACGTACTGCACCGGGGCGAGCCGACGACCTTCGTGGTGCAGGCGTTCGACCCCATGCGCCGGGGGGTGGAACTGGCGCTGCCGGGCTTCGCCCACTTGGCCGGGGCCCCGACAGAGGAGACGATCGAGGCCGAGATCCATGCCCGCGAGGAGAGCGGGCAAGCCGGCACAGCAGCGGCTGCGCCGTCCCGCCCGTCGCGCTCCCGGGCCAGGCGCCCGGTGACGGCGGCTGTGCCCGAGGTGCCCGGACGCCCGTCTGCGCCGGCTGTTGAGGCGGCGCCGGGCCTGCGGCGGGGCAGGACGGGGCGCCGCGCGGCACCCGCCGAGGTGCCCCCCGCAGCACCCGCCGGAGCGGCGGGCGCGGCCCGCAAGGCACGGCCGGCTGACGGCGTGCAGGCCCCGGTGCAAGCCGCAGCAACATCGCGGGCCCGGCGGGCGGGCGGCGCCGGGGATGAGGCCGTTCCCGAAGCCCAGCGGTCCCGTGCCGCCAGAGGAGCGACCGCTGCTGCCCCTGCCCCGGCGGCCAAAAAGGCCGTTGCAGCACGCAAAGAGGCCGCAGAGGCCGTTCCTGTCGCGACGGGCAGGGCGACAGCCAAAAAGGCAGCCGCCAATAAGGCAGCCGCCGTAAAAGTCCCAACCGTAAAGGCCAGAGCAACCAGGGCTGCGGCCAAGGAGGCTGCAGCGGTCGAGGGCCCGGCGGTAGGCCGGAAGGCCGTTGCCGTCAAGGCTGTTGGCGCGAAGACGGTTGCCAAGCTTGCGACGACACCCAGCGCGACGAAGGTCGCGGCTGCGAAGACAGCGCCTAGCAAGGCCACGGCCGCAAAGGCCACGGCCGCAAAGGCGGCCAAGGTCAAGGTGGCGGCCACCAAAGCCACGGCGGCCAAAGCCACGGCCACCAAAGCCACGGCCACCAAAGCCACGGCCACCAAAGCCACGGCGGTCAAGGTAGCGGCCACCAAAGCCACGGCCACCAAAGCCACGGCGGTCAAGGTAGCGGCCACCAAAGCCACGGCCACCAAAGCCACGGCCACCAAAGCCACGGCCACCAAAGCCACGGCCACCAAAGCCACGGCTGGCAAGGCAGTGGGGCGCCCGGCTGCCGCCGAGCCCGTCGCTCGGGCAGCGAGGGTGCCGGTGGCCAAAGCGCCGGCCTCCCGTTCAGCGGCGGCTCGGGACGGCGCTGCCGGGCGGTCGCCCCGGGTGGCCAAGGAGCGGCCCGTGAAGGTGCAGGCCGCCAAGGAGGCACCCGGCAGGCGGTCTGCGGGAGCAGCCCGGCGCGCCTAGACGGTGCGGCGGGGGCCGGCCCCGGACCACCGTTGGTGTCAGCGGGTGCGGGCCCGAGCCCACAGCTTCACCCTCGGCTCGGGAGTGCCCGGTTCAGAAGAACGTGGGTGAGGCTGCCGGCACATAGAGGCGGCGGCCCGTGAAGCTCGGGTTCACGATCGAGATCCAGCGGTCGTGAGTGCCGGGCGCCCACTGTTCGATCCGGTCGTGGCGCGCCAAGAGGGACTCTGCGTCGAGGGAGTCGGTGATGTCGGCCCCCTCGCCCCGCACGACCACGTCCCAGCCTTCGTGGGTGCCAGGGTCGATGTGGTCCACCTCGAAGGCCACATGGCCGAGAGGTGCCCAGGCCTGCATGACGGCGGAGCCGGTGACGAACACCACCGTCCGGTCGTGGAGGGCGAAGTTGACCGGGAAGATCTCGGGCCTGCCATGTTCGGTCACGACTGCGACACGACCGAGCCTGGTGGTGCTCAGCAGCTTGAGGCACTGGTCCTCGTCGAGTGGCTCGAGCATCGTCTCGGGCATGTCAGCCTCCTTGTCCACCCTGGACGGCGCCAGGCTCAGGCATCAGCTTCGCGCCCTAGGCGGGCCTAACCGCGGGCCAAAAGTCACTTTCACCCCGAATGAGGGAGAGCGAAGGGCCCGGAGCGGGCCACCCGAGGGCCGAGAGGCCCGGCCGGTCCGCCCTCAGTCGACCGGCACACGCCAGCTGAAGCGCGTGCCCCCCTCCGGGCCCGGCCCGATCTCCAGCTTGCCCCCGAGCAGCTCGGCCCGGGCGCGGGAGTTGGCTATCCCGCTCATGCGCGTCGGGTTGCCGATGCCCACCCCGTCGTCGGTCACCACCAGGGTGAGGTGGTCGTCGATGGTGACGGAGACCTCGACCCGGGATGCCTCGGCGTGGCGTGCCGCATTGGACAGAGCCTCGCGTAGGACGGTGGCCGCCTCCACCTGCACGTGCAGGGGGACCTCCTTGTCGACCTCGCCGTCGAAGTGCACAGCCGGCTGATGGCCGAGCGCCTCCGCCGCCTCGGCCGCCCGCTCCAGCACCTTGGCCTGCAGACCGGTCCCCGGGGTCGACTCCAGGGCGAAGATCGCCTCCCGGATCTCCTTGATGGTCGTGTCGAGGTCGTCGACGGTGGACGCCACCCGGTTGGCTGCCGATTCGTTGGCGATGAGGCCCAGTGCCCCTTGGAGCCGCAGCCCGGCGCCGAACAACCGCTGGATCACCAGGTCGTGCAGGTCGCGGGCTATGCGTTCCCGGTCGGCGGAGATGAGCAGGCGGTCCCGCTCGGAGCGGACTGCGCCCAGCTCGAAGGCCAGGGCGGTGTGGCTGGTGAGAGAGGCTATTACCTCGTTGTCGGCATGGGCCCTGGCCCATCCGACCGGTGCAGCAAGCACCAGTGCCGCGCCGGAGAGCGTCCCCTTGTCGCCCAGTGCGACAGGGTACGTCTTCACGTCCAGGCCGGGCAGGGAGGTCGCCCAGTCAGGGGGCCCGGCACCTGTATGGGTGGCGAGCGTGTGGCCCATGCGGGCCAGCTCGGCCCTGTCGCCCCAGTGGCCGGCGGCCCGCCAGCGGCCCGTCTCCGGTACCACCACGGCGGCAACGGTGGCCCTGGAGAGCTGCGCCGCCCACTTGCAGATCAAGGAGAGGGACTCCTCCAGCGAGTCCGAGAGCAGGCTGAGGCGCACCTCGGACGTGGCCTGTTGCCAGGCGGCCTGGCGCTGGAGCTGCAGCTCGGCTGCCTTGCGTACGGTGATGTCCCGGACCAGGAGGGAGTAGCCGGCGTCGTCGCGCCCCTCCAGTAGCGAGACGGAGATGGCCACGTCCAGCCGGCGCCCGTCAGCCCTCTGCCAGCGGGTGTCGTGGGTCGCCGTGGCCCGGCCCGAATGGGCAGCGTCCAACAGGTCCTCGAGCACCGGGTCGTCGGGGAAGAACTGGCTCACGTGGTGGCCGAGCACGGCTTGGCGCTCGTAGCCGAACATGGCCTCGGCGGCCGGGTTCCAGCTCGTCACCACCCCGTTGGCGGTCATGGAGAAGATGGCGTCGGCCGATGACTCCACGATGGCGGCCAACTGGGCCTGGGCGGACTGGGCCGCCTTGCGCTCGGTTATGTCCCTGATGGCTGCCACGATCAGCTGCTCGGCTTCCCCGCCGATCGGAGCCAGGCTGATGTCGACAGGGAACTCGCTGCCGTCCTTGCGCCGGGCGTACAGCTCCAGGCCCACGCCCATGGGGCGGGCATGGGGGTCGGCGCCGTAGTCGACCCGCTGCCTGCGGTGGGCATGGCGGAACCTCTCGGGCACCAGTACCTCGATCGACTTGCCCTCCAGCTCCGACGACCGGTAGCCGAAGAAGGCCTCCGTCCGGACGTTGGCCGCCACTATGGCTCCCTGGCCGTCCACCGCCACCGCGGCGTCCGGCATCAGGGACAGGAAGGTCTCCAGCATGTTCGTGCCCAGATGGACGCCAGGCCCGCCCTCTGCGACGTGACCCTGTCCTGAGGTCTCCGCAGCCTCGGGAGCCTCTGCCTCTGACACCATGCTCTCCTCCATTTTAGCCCCAGGTGCCCACGCCCCTGGCACCTCGGGCCCTTGGGCCCTGCAAAAGTTGTGTTCGGCGGGCCCAACCTTGATCAATATGGTACGTGGACTGACAACCACTCCGGAGGCCCGTCGGGAGGCTGACATGGCCGTGGCGTCGTTTCGCCTGGCAGCCAGCGACTGCCGGGCCCTTCTGGGCGGGGCAGTGACGGGCTACCTGGCCCTCTCCCAGGGAGCCCTACCCCTGCTCGTCCCCGTTACGTGCGCGCTCGACGGAGATGCCCTGGTGCTCCGAGCGGGACCGGGCCTCATGAGCAGGGCGCCCTTCCAACCCGGGATAGTCGCCTTCCACGCCTCGGCGCCCAACCCCGATGGGCGGAGCCGGTGGGAGGTGCTGGTGCAGGGCCGGGCAGAGGCCCTTTCGGGACCGGTAGGGTTGGCCATGCCCCCCTCTCTGCCTCTCGTGAGCGACACTGAGACCACCCTCCTGCGTGTGAGCGTGGAGCTCGTCAGCGGCTGGCTCCACGGTGAGCAGGCCCGGCCAGCGGAGCGCTAGCCGGTGCCGGCTGCTGCGCCGGCCCCACCCGACTGGGGGCGTGACGTCGTCCTTTCCGATGGTTCCACCGCCGTTCTGAGGCCCGTTTCGGGCCAGGACGCAGCGGGCCTGGTCGCCTTGCACAGCCGGCTGTCGGCCGAGACCGTGCGCCTGCGCTACTTCGGCGCTCACCCCAACCTCTCCGAGGCCGAGGTGGCACGCCTCGTGCACCAGGACGGGCCCGACCACCTGGCGCTGGTGGCCGAACGGGCCGGGCAGCTGATCGGGGTCGCCCAGTACGACCGCATACCGGGGAGCGACGTGGCAGAGGTGGCCTTCGTCGTCGACGACGCCCACCAGGGGCTGGGCCTGGGCACGCTGCTGCTCGAGTACCTGGCCAGCGAGGGGCGCCGCTTCGGCTTCAAGCGTTTCGCTGCCGACACCCTCTTCGAGAACCAGCAGATGGCCCAGGTCTTCCGCACGGCCGGTTTCACCCAGCGCTCCCGCCTGGAGGACGGCGTCGTGCGCGTGGTCATGGACATCTCGCCCACCCCGGAAGCCCTCTCTGCCCTGTACGAGAGGGACCGCCGGGCAGCTGCCCGTTCCATGCAGCGGCTGCTGCGACCGCGCTCCATCGCCGTGATCGGGGCGGCACGTACCCCTGGGACGGTGGGGCACGAACTGGTGCGCAACCTGGTGGCAGGCGGCTTCAAAGGCCCTGTCTACCCGGTCAACCCTTCCGCTGCCCACGTGGCGAGCCTGCCCTGCTTCCCCAGCGTTGCCGCCGTCCCGGGGGAGGTGGACCTGGCTGTGGTCGCCGTGCCCGCGCCGGCTGTCCCTGAGGTCGTCGAGGCTTGCGGGCGCAAGGGCGTGGGCGGCCTGGTAGTCGTCTCGTCGCACTTCGCCGAGGACGGTGAGCAGGGGGCGGCCCTGGAACGCGAGGCGGCCCGCCTGGCGCACTCCTACGGGATGCGCATGGTGGGGCCCAACTGTTTCGGCGTGCTCAACACCGACCCCGAGGTCTCCATGAACGCCACGTTCGCCCGGGAGGCACCGGTGCCCGGCAACCTCGGTTTCGCCTCCCAATCGGGCGGCCTGGGCATCGCCATCCTGGCCGAGGCCCGCCGGCGGGGGATCGGCCTGTCCAACTTCGTCTCCATGGGCAACAAGGCCGACGTGAGCGGCAACGACCTGCTCTCGTGGTGGGCCGAGGACGACGACACCGCGGTGGGCCTGCTCTACCTGGAGTCGTTCGGCAACCCGCGCAAGTTCGCCCGGCTGGCCCGCGAGCTGAGCCGCTCCAAGCCGCTCATCGCCGTGAAGGGCGGCCGGTCGGCCGTCGGCCGCCGGGCTGCCTCCTCCCATACGGCCGCTCTGGCCAGCGCCGACGAGGCGGTGGCGGCGTTGTTCCACCAGACCGGGGTGATACGCGTGGACAGCATCGAGGAGCTCTTCGACGTGGCCCAGGTCGTGTCGTCCCAGCCCCTCGGCCAGGGCATGCGGGTCGCCGTGCTGAGCAATAGTGGGGGGCCGGGTGTGCTGGCGGTCGACGCCTGTGCCAGCAACGGGCTGGAGGTGCCCGAGCTGAGCACCGCCACCCAGCTCGCCCTGGCCCGGGTGTGCCCTCACAACGGCGGCCTGAGCAACCCGGTGGACCTGGGGGCAGAGGCCAGCGCCAGCACCTACGAGGAGGCATTGGGTGTGCTGCTGTCGTGCGGGGAGGTCGACGCCGTGGCCGTGAACTTCACCCCTCCCCTGGTCAACCGGCGCACCGACGAGGTGGCTGCTGCCATCGTTGCTGCCGTCGAGCGGGCTGCGCCGGGCCCACCTCGGCCCGTCGTCGCCAGCCTGCTGGGCGCCGAGGGGGCCGGGGGCGACCGGTTGCGCTCGGGGCCGGTACGCGTGCCCAGCTTTGCCTACCCCGAGAGCGCCGTGCGGGCGCTGGCGCATTCGCTCCGGTACGCCCGGTGGCGGGCGCGCCCGGCCAGCTCCGTCCCGGTCCTGGAGGGGGTGGACGTCAACGAGGCCCGCCGCCGGCTGGCCCACGACGGGGCCCAGCCCATGGTGCCCGGCTGGGTGACCGGGGCGGCAGCCATGGACGTCCTGGCTGCCTTCGGGTTGCCCGTGCTGCCCACCTTCGAGGTGGCCTCGGCCGACCAGGCAGCGGAGCGTGCCCAGGCGAGCGCAGGCCCGGTGGCGCTCAAGGTGCTGGGCCCCGTGCACAAGAGCGAGGGGGGCGGCGTGGCCCTCAACCTGGTGGGCCCGGCTGCGGCCCGGGCCGCCTACCAGGCCATGGAGGCCTCCTACGGCGACGAGATGACCGGTGCCGTGGTCCAGCCCATGGCTGCCCCGGGAGCGGAGGTGCTCGTGGGGGCGCTGCAGGACCCTTCGTTCGGCCCCCTGGTGGTCTTCGGCCTGGGCGGGGTCAACGTCGAGGTGCTGGGGGACCACGTGGCCCGCCTGGCGCCGCTCAGCGAGGCGGACGCCATGGAGATGCTGACCGGGCTGCGGGGCTCGGCCCTGCTCGAGGGTTACCGGGGGCGCCCTGCGGCCGACCTGGCCTCCCTGGCCGACGTGCTGCACCGGGTGAGCCGGCTGGTGGAGGACATGCCCGAGGTGGTCGAACTGGACTGCAACCCGGTGGTGGCCACGCCGGAGGGGGCGGTCGTGGTCGACGCCCGGCTGCGCGTGGAGCTCGACGGCGCCCAGCGCGTCCTCGAGGACACCCGGCACCTGCGCTGAGCCTCCCCGAGGGGTGGGGGAGGTGGTGACGGGCCCGGAATACCCATAGGGGTAATCGTGTTTGCACTCATTGAGGTGGCCGGGACGCCGCAGGACAGACGAGCCCCACACCAGACGAGCCCCACACCAGACGACAAGGAGCAGCACGTGGCAACAGTCAAGCTTGGCAAGGACAACTTCGAGGAGGTCGTCTCGGGCAACGGGACGGTCCTGGTCGACTTCTGGGCCAGCTGGTGCGGGCCGTGCCGGATGTTCGCCCCCGTGTTCGAAGAGGCCTCCGAGCGCTACCCCGACATGGTGTTCGGCAAGGTGGACACCGAGGAGGAGCAGCAGCTGGCTGCTGAGTTCGGCATCATGTCGATACCCACCCTCATGGTCTTCCGTGACCAGATCCTCCTCTACTCGCAGCCCGGCGCCCTTCCGGCGGCGTCCCTGGAGCAGTTGATCACCAAGGTCAACGAGCTGGACATGGACGAGGTGCGCAAGCAGCTGGCGGAGCAGGTCCCCGAGGCGGCCGGGCGCTGAGGTCCCTCCCGGCCCCCCGGTGACCGGGGGGCCGGGAGACAGGCGCCGGAGCGGCGCCGCTTACACTGCAGGCCATGCTCGAGCGCTGGGCGCGCGTGTCCTGCCGCGGCCGCTGGGCCGTGCTCGCCGTCTGGCTGGTCGCCATGGCCGTGGGCCTGTTGGCCATGACGGGGCTGCCGGGCCTGCTCACGACATCTCTGAGCGTGCCCGGTACGGCCTCGCAGCAGGCGGACCGCATCCTGACCGGGCAGTTCGGCGAGAACGTCGAGGGCACCTTCACCGTGGTGGTGCCTGTGCCGGGGAGCTCGGGCCCGGCTGTGGCCCGGGAGCTCGGGCAACGCCTGGTGCGCGCCGCCCGGGTACTGCCAGGCGGGCATGTCTCGGCCGTGCAGTCGGGCCCGGGCATCATGTACGCCGACATCGCGACGTCGCTGGACCTGCAGAAGGCGGCTGCCCGGACCACTGAGCTGCGTGGCGCCCTGGCCCGGCAGGGCGTGGAGGGGGCGCAGGTGACCGGTGCCCCCGCCTTCCAGCACGACATCAGCCCCGTGCTCTCGGCCGACCTGCACCGCGGGGAGGTCATCGCCCTGGTGGCTGCCCTGGTGCTGCTGCTCGCCGTCCTCGGGCTGTCCTGGGCCGTGGTCGTCCCCTTTGCCGTCGCCGCCGCCACCACCACCACCGCGCTGGCCCTGGTCTGGGCCGTGGCCCATGTCGTGCTCATGGTCCTCTACGTCCCCAACCTGGTCATGCTGATCGGTTTGGGCCTGGCCGTGGACTACTCGCTGCTCATGGTGCACCGGTTCCGGGAGGAGCTGTCCCGGCCGGGGGCGGCGGGCGGTGCCGGCCCGGCTGCCCCTGTTGGCAGGCCCGGCGCCGCGCAGGTCGAGCAGGCCGTGCTCACCACGGTGGCGACCGCAGGACGCACGGTCGTGCTCTCGGGCGCCGGGGTGTCCATCGGCCTGGCGGTACTGCTCGTGGTCGACGTGCCCTTTGTGCGCGCCCTCGGGGTGGCCGGCCTGCTCGTCCCCATCGTGGCGACGGCTGCCGCCGTCACCCTGCAGCCGGCCCTGCTCCGCCTGCTCGGCCGGCACGCCCTGCGCCCAGGGGCGCGCCGGCCCGGGACCACCGCCGGGGGGCTCTGGCGGCGGGTGGGCGGCGGCGTCCTGCGCCACCCCGGGACGGTGGCCGCCCTGTCGGTGGCCGGCCTGGCCGCCGCGGCAACGCCTGCTGCCTGGCTGGCGCTCACGCCGGGCTCGCTCAGCGCGGTCCCCCATGACATCGGGGCTTGGCAGGGCCTCAACACGCTCAGCCGGCGGGTGGGGCCCGGGGTCATCGGGCCTGTGCTCGTCGTGGTGGACGCCGGGGGGCCGGGGCGGGCGACCACCCCTGCCATGGACGCGGCCACCCTGCGCCTGGCCCACGAGGTGCTCGACCAGCCTGACGTCTTCGTCATGGCCGTCGGTTCCCGTCCCCCGTACACGGCCGGCCGTGACCGGTACCGCCAGTCCGTGGTGGTGCCCCGGAGCGCGCTGGGCGCGCCGGCCTCCCAGCGGCTGGTCCGGTTGGTCCGCTCAGCGCTGGTCCGTCAGGCGCGCTTCCCGGCCTCGGCGAAGGTCTACGTGGGGGGTGCCCCGGCTCAGGGCGTGGACTTCTTGGACCGGGTCTACGGTCCCTTTGCCTGGGTGGCACTGGGGGCGGCCGTCGCTGCCTACCTCTTGCTGGCCCGGGCCCTGCGGTCCCTGCTCCTGCCGGCGCTGGCGGTGCTGCTCGACGCCGTCTCAGTGGCCGCCGCCTACGGCCTGACCGTGCTGGTGTTCCGCTTCGGCCTGGGGGCCGACCTCCTCGGCCTCTACCGGGCCCCCCAGCTCGAGGGCTGGGTGCCCATCTTCCTCTTCGCCATGTTGTTCGGGCTCTCCATGGACTACCAGGTCTTCTTCGTCTCACGCATGCGGGAGGCCTGGGACGGCGGCTCGGGTAGCGGTGAGGCAGTCGTGGAGGGCCTGGCCCACACCGGGAGGGTGGTGAGCACGGCAGCCCTGGTCATGGTGGCTGCCCTGTCGGGCATGGTGGTCGGCCGGGTGGCGGGGCTCCAGGAGCTGGGGGTGGGCCTGGCCCTGGGGGTGGTGGTGGACGCCACCGTGGTGAGGGGCCTGCTCATGCCTGCCCTGATCGCCCTGGCCGGGCGGTGGGCGTGGTGGTTGCCCGCGGGGGTGGCGCGGCTCGTACGCGCCAAGGCCCCGCCCTTCGCCGGTCACGAGGAGCGAGGCCCTGGGAGCAGCCCCCCGCCACCGGGTGGCCCGGTGGGCGGGGCGGGGGGAAGCCCGCTACTTCACCACGGTGATGGCGAAGTGCAGTGAGGGCAGGTGGTAGCCGAGCGCCAGCGCCGGGTCGTCCTGCGCATAGGTGAGGATGGGCACCATGCCGTAGGGGGTGTTGGCAAAGGAGGGGGACAACGAGTAGAGCATGGGGTAGATGTCGATCAGGTGCGTGCCGGGCGCCCCGGTGGCGTGCATCTGGAGCACGACGTCGCCGTTGGAGTTGAAGCCACAGCCGTAGCCCATGTAGCTGTTGTCGTAGTCGACGGCGATCGTGTTGTCGACCTGGGTCCAGCCGACGCCCTTCAGGTGGATGGTGAAGGGCTGGCCCTCCTTCAGCACCAGCGACGACACGCCCTGCCCGACGATGCTCTCCTGGACGTAGAAGGGCAATTGGGCCATGAGCTTGCCCCCCTGGGTCAGCTGGACGACGTGCCAGCCTCCCAGGCCGTCGGGGACGGTCACCGAGGTGCTCAACGAGCCGTTGGCCGGCGTGACGGTCCCCAGGGGGGTCGAGGCGAAGTCCCAGCAGGTGCTCTTGCAGTCCACCCGGCTACCGACGACGGTGGCCCAGCTGACCTGTACCGGCGCCGATGAACTGAACCCGGAGGCGGTGAGGGCCACGGGCCGGTCGACCGGGCCCTGCGTGCTCGCCAGTTCGGCCGTGACCTTGTCCTGGGCGGCGAGGCCGCCCTGCTGGAGCGTGGTGCGGGCGCTGACCGTCGGCGCCACCTGCACGGGCCAGTCGATGGAGGCGGGAGGGCGCCCGGCGTCCTTGGTGACATCGAAGGTGGCGCTGCCACCGGTGGCGTAGGGCACGGGTGACTGCTGCAGGTTCATGTACAGGAAGCTGATGGCGTCACCCACCTGGATGGTGTGCGGGCCGACGGCACCGGTGGCCCGGATGGTCGCCTCGGCCTTGCCTCTGGTCCAGTTGGCCATCATCTCGCCCACGTAGTGGTTGTCGTACAGGAGGGAGGCGCCGCCGGTGTACAAGGTGGGCCCGAGGCCGTTGTAGGTGATGTGGACCGGTGTGCCGATAGGGCCGCTGGTCGGGCTGATGCTGACGGTGCGGGTGACCATGAAGCCCCCGTGGTCCTCCTGCACGCCGTTGACCACGGCGTAGATGTCGTGGACGCCCCCCCAGTCCTGGGGGATCTTGAAGCTGGCGCTGATCTGGCCCTGCGGGCCCGCCGTCACCGTGGTCAGCACGGTGTTGAGGTCGACGCTGGCCCGGCCCCGGTAGTTGACAGTGCCCGGTTCGGGTTGCAGCAGCCAGGTGACGTCGCTCGTGGACCAGGTGAGCTCCACGCTCGCCCCGGCCGGCAGGCCCTTGCCGGTCACGGTGACCGGGGTACCGACCGGGCCCTGGTCGGGCTGGACGGACAGGATGCCCATGTTGGCGCTGGGACTGGCCGGGCCGGCTACGGGGCCGGGCAGCCCGGGAGCACCCGGTATGGCGGGCGCCTTGACGGCGAAGGGGATCTGGCTCAGCGACGTGGGAGCGGCGCTGGAGGCGGTGCCGTCGAGCCGGGCCGTGCTGCCCGGCCCAGCGGGCGGTGCCGGCGTGCGGGGGGCCCTGGCCGCGGTCTGTCCATAGGTGGCAGCGCTGAGGCTGACAACCAGCGAACCGGCGAGCCCTGCCGTTGCCAGGGCCCTTGCCTTCTTGGTGGTGGGGTGCTTCACGGGGTTGCCTTCCTGTAGACGGACAAGGTGGCCGCACGGCCCGTACCCGGGACGTTGTCGACCACCTTGCGCCGGTGCTCGTGTTTGCTCGCTACTGCGGGGCTCTCGTCGTCCGCTACTTGGCCACGACGGCCAAGCGGGAGGGCATTGCCAGGCCCTTCTGGGTGAACACGCCGCCCTGGGGGCCGACGGCTGCACTGGAGGAGGTGGCGGGCACCGCCTTGGTGACCACGTGCACCGAGAAGTCGACCACGCCCAGCGGGTAGTGCTGGCCCACCGTCCAGGCCGCCGTCCAGTAGGAGGTCGTGCCATGGTTGCCGAACTTCAGAGGGATCTTGGCCAGGCCCGGGATGCGCACGAAGGCACTGGCGACGTTGGCCGAGGTCAGGTTGGCGCCGTGGTCGGCGATGTTGATGCCGTACATGCGGAACACAACCTGCTGGCCCCGCAGGAACGTGTTGGTCTGCACGCAGTCGCCCGCCGGCTTGGGGTTGCTCGCCCCGCCGGTGACCGTGTCCACATAGAGGAACAGGTGATGGGGCCCGACCCCCTGCGCCGGCGGCGCCAGCGTGGTGGTGGTCGTCGGGGCGGGGCTGGTCGTGGTCGTCGTGCTGTCCGCGCTGGCCCCTGTGGCCGTCACGAAGGCCCCCATGGTGGCCAACCCTGCGGTCGCCGCGAGGCCGAGGGCGAACTTCGCCGTGAACTTGTTCATGTGGTGTTCCTTTGCTTTCTCTGTCCACTGAGCCCGTAGGGACCGGCTCAGGCTCTTGCTTGGTCTTTGCAGGCCGGCGCCGGCAGTTGCCGTGCCGGAGGTGTCAGCCCTTCAGCTGGAGGGTGCCGGTCAGTGCCACCGTGTACGAACCGGCCTGCTTGCCGCTGGTGCCACCGAGGGCCAGAGTGCCTTTGAAGGACAAGGTGCCCGACGCCCCGGCCCCGGCCCCGGTCCCACCCGTGGCCTGGGCGACGCCGTGGAAGGCCACTTTGACTGCGCCGCTCAGCCCGCTCGAGCAACCCGACGACTTGCTCTGGAGCACCTTGAAGTTGATCTTGGCCTTGGGGCCCTGGATGAAGCCCGTGCCGGTGAAGGGGTCGCACTGGGCGGACGCGGAGGCGCTGCCCTTGCCCATGACGGTGCTCTTGCCCACGACGGTCCCGGTGCCGTTGCCCTTGACCGAGGAGATGGTGACGACGCCGTTGTCTATGAGGAGCTGGGCGGTGCCCTTGTAGTTGCCGGTGAACTTGACCGAGCGCACCGCGTGGGCGACGTTGTGGGCCGAGGCCGGCGCCGCCATGGCGGTGAGCCCGGTGCCGCCGACCACGGCGAGAGCGATGCCGCCCGCTGCCACAGCCAGGGAGGTACGACGCCTTAGCGTGGTACTTAGTGTAACCTTACCGGGTCTTTGCCGAAAATTAACTATCACGGTGGGAACGCTAAACCTGGTGGGACGGGCACAAGTAGGGCCAGAGGGCCCGAGGCCTAAGGCAGACCGTCTGCCCCTCCAAGTGGGCCGTTGCGCCGCCCCTCAGCCGCCCTGCCCCGGCCTCCCGCCGGGCCGGGGTCGCAGGGCCACGGCCGGGCCATTAGCTGCGACGCGCCCCGACCACCCGGTCGACCAGTTCCGAGAACCCCGCACCGCCATCGGCGGCGGTGACGTAGGAGGGCTCGGCTCCCTCCAGCGCCTCCAGGTGGGCCAGTACCCCGCTCACCCCGACACTGAGGGCGAAGGCCGGGGCGAAGAGCGGACGGTCGTTTGCACTGTCCCCGACGGTCAGGACGGCCCGCTCTTCGGGCGGCGCCAGGGCCAGGCGGGCGAGGGCGCGTAGCAGCCCGGAACGCTTGTCCAGGTGCGAGGCGCTCAGGTGGTGGTGCACGGTGCTGTGCGTGTGGGCCAGCCCGTGGCGGGCCGCCACCTCCCTCACCCCGGCCGGGCTGATGCCCGGGCCGACCTCGACCGTGCGGTCGCTGAGGCGGCAGAAGTTGTCCGCTCCGGGGCGGGCCGCCGGGTAACGGGCCAGGACCTCGGCCAGGGCCCGGTCGAGCACCTCCAGCGGAGCCTGCCCCGGCCGGGCGCCGGGCTCGTCGAGCAGCAGGGGGGAGGGCTCGGGCTGCCCGGGCCCGACGGCGGGCACCAGGACGGCGCCGTTCTCGGCGACCACGCCCTGTATGCAGGGCAGGTAGGCGGCCAGGGCGGCGGCCCAGCCGGCGGAGCGGCCGGTCACCAGGACCACCGCCAGCCCGGCCGAGCGCAGCCGGCAGAGGTCGGCCACGGTCGCCGCTTCGATCCTGCCCTGTGTGGTCAGCGTCCCGTCGATGTCGGCCGCCAGCACCCGGGCCTGGGCCAGGTGGGCCGGTGACAGCGAGGACAGTGGCCGGGGGGTCATGCCGCGGGCTCAGTCGTCCTTGGTGGCCACGTGGTTGGGCACGACGTTCATCCGGGGCTCGAAGCGCTGGCGTGCCTCGCCACCCCCTGGCGTGGCGTCGGCCCCGCCTGCCTGCTCGGCCCGCAGTTGTGCCCGGCACGTCCCGCAGGGGCCGTAGAAGCGCTCCCCGGCGGCCTGGCCGCAGCGGGGGCACGTGAAGCTGAGGGGGGTCTCGTCGTTGACCAGTCCTGGTGCCACCGAGCGGATGTTACTGCGGCGGCCCGGGCAGGCCGCCCGCCAGACGTGCCGCCGCCACTGCTGCCTGGCCCAGGCTGACCCCCCCGTCGTTGGGCGGGACGGCCCCGTTGGTGAGCACCCGGAAGCCGTCCGCCTCCAGGGCGCGCAGTACCATCCGCAGGAGCACGGCGTTCTGGAAAACCCCACCGCTCAGTGCCACCACGTCGAGCCCGGCGTTGGCCTCGCTCACCGACCGACAGGCCCGGGCCACCAGCTGGGCCAGGGTGGCGTGTGCCCGGGCAGCCACCACCTCCGGGGCCGTGCGCCGCCACAGGTCACGGGCTGCCTTCTCGAAGAGGGCCACTGTGGGCAGGACGATGGCCCCGTCGGCCCCCGTGGCCACCTCCAGCGGCCAGGGCTGCGCGGGCCCCTCGGCCCGGGCGGCCAGGGCTTCGAGCTCGACGGCGGCCTGGCCTTCGTAGTTGGCCTCGTCCCGGCCGCACACAAGGGCGCCCAGGGCGTCGAAGAGCCGTCCGGCACTGGAGGCCAGGGGAGCGGGCGGGAACGGGTGCCCTGGCTCCACCTGCAAGCCGAGGCGGGCGAGGTGCACCACCTGGTCCCAGCGGGCCGTGTGGCGCCGGCGCAGCCCCAGGTCGACCGGGAGGTCTTCGCCCAGGGCGGCGTCCAGGTAGGCGGCTGCCGAGCGCCACGGCTGGCGTACGGCCGCAGCGCCACCCGGCATGGGCATGTAGGACAGGTGGCCCACCCGGCGGTAGGAGGCCAGGTCGGCGACCAGGAGCTCGCCCCCCCACAGGGTGCCGTCGTCCCCCAGGCCCAGGCCGTCGAAGGCCACCCCTATCACCGGGCCCTGGTGGCGGTTCGCCGCCAGGCAGCTGGCTATGTGGGCGTGGTGGTGCTGCACGCCCACCTGCAGCACCCCCTCCAGGCGGGCCGCGTACTTGGTGGACAGGTACTCGGGGTGCAGGTCGTGGGCCACGACGGCGGGGGAGATGTCGAAGAGGCGGCACAGGTGCTCGACGCCCTGCTCGAACGAGCGCAGGGTGGCGTAGTTCTCCAGGTCACCCACGTGCTGGGACAAAAAGGCCCGGTCCTCGTCCACGAGGCAGAAGGTGTTCTTCTGTTCCGCCCCCACGGCCAGGACGGCCCGGCCGGGGGGTGCAGGCAGGTCCAGGTGCACCGGGCGCGGTGCGTAGCCGCGGGACCGCCTCAGCACGACCGTACGCCCGGCCACCACCCTGGCCACCGAGTCGTCGGTCCGCACCTGCACGGCCCGGTCGTGCACCAGGAAGGCGTCTGCCACCCCGGCCAGGCGGGCCAGGGCGTCCTGGTCGGTGTAGGCGATGGGCTCGTCGGAGACGTTGCCACTGGTGAGCACGAACGGCTCGCCCACCATCTCGCAGAGCAGGTGGTGCAGCCCGGAGTAGGCCAGCACCAGGCCCAGGTTGCCCGTACCGGGGGCCACACTGGGGGCACAGGTGGCGCCGGGGCGGCTCCGGCAGACCACTATGGGCCGCGCCGGCTCGCCCAGGAGGGCTTCGTCGTGCTCGTCGGTGACGCACAGGCCACGGGCCTGGGCCAGGTCGGCCACCATGACGGCAAAGGGCTTGTCTTCCCGGTGCTTGCGGGCGCGCAGGGCCGAGACCGCCTCCTCGGAGGAGGCCAGGGCGGCCAGGTGGTAGCCGCCCAGGCCCTTGACGGCCACGACCGCGCCGGCGCGCAACAGCGCTGCGGCCTGCTCCAGGGCGTCCCCGCCCGCGCTCGCCCGCCCTGCCGGGCCGGGCTGCAGGAGGCTGAGCCGGGGCCCGCAGCGGGGGCAGCACACGGGCTGGGCGTGGTAGCGGCGGTCGGCCGGGTCCTCGTACTCCGCCCGGCACGAGGCGCACATCTCGAAGCCGGCCATGGTGGTGGAAGGCCGGTCGTAGGGGGTGGCGGTCACGATCGTGTAGCGGGGCCCGCAGTTGGTGCAGTTGACGAAGGGGTACCGGTAGCGGCGGTCGTGCTTGTCCCTCATCTCGGCCAGGCACTCCGGACAGGTGGCGGTGTCGGCAGCCACGAGCACCCGGCCCGCAGGAGGGGCGGCGGTGTCGCTCTCGCAGATGCGGAAGCCACCGGCCCCGGGCGGAGGCCCCGGGATCTCCTCCACGTCCACCCGCTCGACCTCCGCCAGGGCCGGGGCGTCGCGGCGCAGGCGCAGGAGGAAGTCCTCCAGCCTGTCGGCGGGGCCGTGCACCTCGATGGTGACCCCGGAGGCGTCGTTGCGCACGCTCCCGCTGAGGCCCAACCCGACGGCCAGGTTGCGCACGAAGGGCCTGAAGCCGACGCCCTGCACCACGCCCCGCGCTCGCACCCGGAGCGAGCCGGTCATCGCTCAGCAGATCCGGGGCAGGGGGTCCCCGACCAGCATGTCCAGCACGCGTGGCCCACCGAAACCGCTCTCGGCCAGGACCATGCCCGCCGGGTCGGCGGTGACGTAGCCGATGTCGGCGGCACCCGCTCCCATGGGGTGCGCCCGCATCGCCTCCAGCGCGGCCCCGGCGGCACCCGGGGAGACGAAGGCCAGCATGCGGCCCTCACAGGCCACGTAGAGGGGGTCCAAGCCGAGCAGTTCGCACACGCCCCGTACACCGTCGCGCACCGGGACGTCCCGCTCGTTCACCACGACGGCGGTGCCGGAGGAGGCGGCGATCTCGTTCAGCACGCTGGCCACTCCTCCCCGCGTCGGGTCCCTCAGGCAGTGCACGGCACCGCCCACCGCGCCGAGCAGGGCCTGGACCAGGTCGGCCAGGGCGGCCGTGTCGGAGACCACGTCCGCCTCCAGGCCCAGTTCGCCCCGGGCCAGCATGACCGCCGTCCCGTGGTCCCCGATGGGGCCGGAGACCAGGACGCGGTCACCCGGACGCGCCGCAGCGGGCGAGATGGCGAGGGCGGAGGGGGAGACCAGGCCGATCCCCGAGGTGTTCACATAGCACCCGTCGCCTCTGCCCCTCTGTACGACCTTGGTGTCGCCGGTGACCACCGCCACCCCGGCCCGTGCCGCTGCCTGGGCCATGGCCCGGGCCTGGTGCTCGAGCTCGCTCCGGGGGAAGCCTTCCTCCACGATGAAGCCGGCCGAGAGCGCCAGGGGAGTGGCGCCGCAGGCGGCGAGGTCGTTGACGGTCCCGTTGACAGCGAGGTCGCCCAGGCAGCCACCGGGGAAGTCGAGGGGTGAGACCACGAACGAGTCGGTGCTGAAGGCCAGCCGTCCTGCGGGCACGTCGACCAGGGCGGCGTCGCCCATGGCGTCCAGTGCCGGGTTGGCGAAGGCCCGGGCGAACACCGACTGCACCAGGGCCTGGGAGGCCTTGCCCCCCGCCCCGTGGGCCATGGTCACCACGTCTGCGCGGTCGCGGTCGCGGGCGGGGCCGGTCCCCCTGGTCATCGCCGCCCGCCCCTGGTGACCGCCGCCCGGGCCCGGTTGTGGCGGCCGTAGTTGTAGTAGGCCGCACATGCCCCCTCGCTGGAGACCATGCAGGTGCCGATGGGCCGCTCGGGGGTGCAGGCCTTGGCGAACACGCGGCACTCCCAGGGCTGTATGAGCCCGCGCAGCACCTGGCCGCACTGGCAGGCCCGAGGGTCGCCCACGCGCCGGCCCGGCACCTCGAAGCGTTGTTCGGCGTCGTGGAGGGCGAACTCGGGGCGTACGCGCAAGCCGGACCAGGGGATCTCTCCCAGGCCACGCCACTCCGAGCTCGGGCGCAGCTCCATGGTCTGCTCGACGACCCGTTGTGCGGCCAGGTTGCCCCGCTCGCTGACCACGCGGCGGTACTGGTTCTCCACCTCGCAGCGGCCCTCGGAGAGCTGGCGCACCAGCATGTGGACGGACTGCAGGATGTCCAGGGGCTCGAAGCCCGACACCACCACCGGCTTCCCGTAGCCCTCGGTTATGGCTTTGTAGGGGCGCCAGCCGATGACGGCCGAGACATGGCCGGGGCCGATGAAGCCGTCGAGCTGTACCTCCTTGGCCTCGAGCACGGCCCGCAGCGGCGGGACCACCGTGACGTGGTTGCAGAACACACTGAAGTTGGCCACGCCCCGCCGGTCGGCTTCGAGCACCGTGACCGCGGTGGAGGGCGCCGTGGTCTCGAAGCCGACGGCGAAGAACACGACCTGGCGGTCGGGGAGCGCCTCGGCCAGGTGCAGCGCGTCGAGGGGGGAGTAGACGACGCGCACGTCGGCCCCTGCCGCCCGGGCGTCCAGGAGGGACCTCTTGGCCCCCGGGACCCTCAGCATGTCGCCGAAACAGGCCAGGGTGACCCCGGGCAGGAGCGAGAGCGAGATGGCGTCGTCCACCCTCCCCATGGGTATGACGCAAACCGGGCAACCGGGGCCGTGCACCAGCTCCAGGCCCTCGGGCAGGTAGCTCTCCAGGCCGTGCTTGTAGATGGCGTGGGTGTGGCCTCCGCAGATCTCCATGATCTTGTAGGAGGTGCCCGGGGGGCAGAGGGCGGCGATGCGCTCGGCGAGGGCCTGGGCCTTGTCCCGGTCTCGGTACTCGTCGACGTAGCGCAGTTCAGGTCCTCCCGGCGTCGGCCGGGCCGCCAGCGCCCGGTCGTGCCTCGGCCGGAGCCGCCGTAGGGGCGGGCCCGCTGGTACCCCCGGCGAAGGGGCTGGCGGCCATGGCGGTGAGCTCGTCGGTGTAGGTGACCTCGAGCTCCTCGAGGTCGCGCAGGGTCGCCCTGGCCTCCTCCTCGTCCAGCTTGGCCAGGGCGAAGCCCACGTGCACCAGTACCCAGTCGCCGGCCCGCAGGACCTCCTGCTCCAGCAGGGCGGTGCTGACCCGCCGGCGGGCCCCGCCCACCTCCACCCAGGCTTCCTGCTCAGCTCCGCCAGGCGTGCCCACCACCAGGGCCGGTATACCCAAGCACATGATGGCCCACCGTAGTTGCGGCTTTCGGGCCGGGGACAGGGCCGTTCGGCCCAGCCGGGAGGGCCGGGCGCGGGCCTCGGCAGCGCCGCTCACAGGCCGAGCACCTGCCAGGCCAGGGCCAGGTTGAGGCCCACGGCGCCCAGCGCGACGAGGGAGGTCACCAGTGTGCGCGCCGTGCCCAGCCGATAGGGGACGGGCAGGGCGCGCCGCGCCAGGGCGAGCAGGGACCCGAGCACCAGGGGCAGGAGGAGGGCGTTGCCCACCTCGACCGTGATGGCCAGAGCCGGCCCGGCCCCGCTGGCCAGGCTGATGGCAGCGGCCAGGGCGAGGGACGCGAAGTAGACGCCGTAGAAGGCGGGGGCCCGGCGGGCGGAGTCGTTGAGGCTCCCACGGTGCCGGGTCAGGTCGGAGAACGCCCAGGCCGCGGCCAGGCTGACCACGATGGCGGCCACCAGGGCGGCACCGGCCATCCCCACCTCGAAGGCCAGCCTGCCCCCCAGGTGGCCCAGGGCGGGCACCAGGGCGGCGGAGATGGCCGGTACCGACGACAGGGCCCCCTCACGGGCCCCTCCGTGGCCGAGAGCGGCACTGGTGGCTATGAGCACGGCAACCATGACCCCCTGGGTGACGACCGCGCCCACGGCGGTGTCGGCTCTGGCCGCCCTCAGGTCCCGTGGCCCCCAGCCCTTGTCCACCACTGCGGACTGCTGGTAGAAGACCATCCAGGGCATCACGACGGCGCCGATGTTGGCGGCCACCATGGCCAGGTAGCCGGGCCGGTGCACAGCGGCGGTGGAGACGAAGCTGTCCGCCATGGGCCGCAGTGCCGGGTGGGCGGCCACGGCGGCCACGACGAAGGCCAGTTCGCACAGGCCGAGGACCACCCCCACCCGTTCCACCCGACGGTAGGTCCCCAGCCTCACCACGATGGCCAGCAGCAGCGCCGCCGCCGGGACGCTGAGCCAGGGCGGGACGCCCTCCATGGCGGCCACGCTCGACAGCCCTGCCAGCTCGGTCACCAGCGCCCCGGTCGTGGTGAGGAAGAGCAGGGCGACCGAGGCCACCGCCCACCGGCGCCCGTAGTGCTCGAGCACCAGGCGGGCGTGCCCCTTGCCCGTGGTGAGCCCCAGGCGGGAGGTCAGCTCCATGACCAGGTAGAGCACCGGCACCAGCGCCAGTTCCAGGGGGAGCATGGAGTAGCCCCAGGACGCGCCCGACTGGGCTGCCGTGACCACGCTGCCGGCGTCGGTGTCGGCCAGCATCACCATCAGCCCGGGCCCCAGCGTGGCGAGGACGAGCACCAGGGCTCCCCGGAGGGGCGGGCTTGCCCCCCTGCGCCGGGGCCCGGGGCGGGCCGGCCCGGGTGGTCCCGGCCGGTGGCGTGTCTCCATGACCTTCATAGGGGCTCCGAAGCGGAGGCTAGAGCCGGTCCGAGCGCCGGCTCCGAGGGCGAGGTGCCCCAATAGGGGGGACCTTGTGCCCGGCCCGGCGCCCTGCACGCCGCCCTAGCTTCTGGCCTAGGCAGGCACGACCGAGGCGACTTGGAGGCTCCCCGAGATGGCACCCACCACTGCGGCGGCTCGCCAGGCTCCCAGCGACGACAAGCGTTGGCGCCAGGTGGACGTCCGGATGCGAAGGCTCGGCTACCGTCCCGACGGGCTCATCGAGGTGCTCCACACCACCCAGGAGGTGTTCGGCTACCTCGACGACGACGCCCTGCGCTACGTGGGGGAGTCCCTGGGCGTGCCCCCCAGCACCGTGTACGGGGTGGCCACCTTCTACTCCCACTTCTCGCTCAAGCCCCAGGGCAGGCACACCTGTGTGGTGTGCACGGGCACTGCCTGCTACATAAACGGAGCCGGCCAGTTGCTGGAGGAGGTGGGCCGGCGGCTCGGGGTCGCTCCCGGAGGGACGACAGCTGACGGGCGCATCTCGGTCCTCAAGGCCCGCTGCCTGGGCGCGTGCAGCATGGCCCCGGCGGTGGTGGTCGACGGAGAGGTGCACGGCAAGGTCCGCCCGGACGCCCTCATGGCTGTACTGGGGACGCTGTGACCCCCGGCGAGGACGATGCCCCGGTGGTACCGGCTGCAGGCCGTGCCCCCGGCTCGGCCGGCCGGGTGCGCAGGCACACCGACCCCCTGGTGCCCGAAGGCCCGGTCAGGGTCTCGGCCAACGTCTGCCAGGCCGCCGGTTGCATGTCGATGGGCTCGGACCGGTTGTTCGCCGACCTGAAGGAGGACGTCGTGGCCTCCGGGGCCACCGACGTAGCCGTGCGCCGGGTGGGCTGCCTGGGGCTGTGCTCGGCCGGCCCCTTGGTCGAGGTGCCCGAGCAGGGGCGGCTCTTCGAGAAGGTGGGCGCTGCGGGCGGCACCTCCTTGGCCGAGCTGTTGGGCAGCCTCACCGGTGAGGCGCCGGGGGGCAGGGAGGTCGCAGACGACCCGTTCTTCGCCCGCCAGGTCAAGGTGGTGCTCGAGCGCAGCGGGAAGGTGGACCCCGAGGACGTGGAGGACTACGTGGCCAGTGGCGGCTACGAGGCCCTGGCCAAGGCGGTGACCATGATGTCACCCGACGAGGTCACCGATGAGGTCGTGCGCAGCGGCCTCCGGGGCAGGGGCGGTGCCGGGTACCCCACCGGCCTCAAATGGCGTACCGTCGCCAAGGCCCCTGGCGAGGGCGGCAAGTACGTGGTGTGCAACGCCGACGAGGGGGACCCCGGCGCGTTCATGGACCGCAGCGTCCTGGAGAGCTGCCCCCAGCAGGTACTGGAGGGGATGGCCATAGCCGCCTACGCCGTGGGGGCCAGCCGGGGCTATGTCTACGCGCGCGCCGAGTACCCATTGGCGGTCAAGCGGTTGCAGAGCGCCATCCGCCAGGCCGAGGCGTCGGGCCACCTGGGCCGTGACATCCTCGGGACGCGCTTCGAGCTCCACATCGAGGTGCGCATCGGCGCCGGCGCCTTCGTCTGCGGTGAGGAGACGGCCCTGCTGGCGTCCATCCAGGGCGGCCGGGGCACCCCGCGTCCCCGGCCCCCCTACCCGGCCTCGGCCGGCCTGTGGGGCTGCCCCACCCTGATCAACAACGTAGAGACCTTCGCCAACGTGCCGTCGGTGATCAGCCGGGGGAGCGGTTACCTGGCAGGGACCGGCACCGAGCGCTCCAAGGGGACCAAGGTCTTCGCCCTCACCGGGGCGGTGGTGCGCACGGGCCTGATCGAGGTCCCCATGGGCCTGCGCCTGAGGGACATCGTCTTCGACATCGGCGGCGGCCTGGCGCCCGGCCGGCGCTTCAAGGCCGTGCAGACAGGCGGCCCCTCCGGTGGTTGCATACCCGAGGACCTGCTGGACATGAGCGTTGACTACGAGACCCTCAGCCAGGCCGGCTCCATCATGGGCTCGGGGGGGATGATCGTCATGGACGACACCTCGTGCATGGTGGACGTGGCCCGGTACTTCATGGACTTCTGCCGTGAGGAGTCGTGCGGCAAGTGCCTCCCGTGCCGGGTGGGCACCCAGCAGATGTACCGGTTGCTGGACCGTATGTGCCACGGGACGGCCACCATGGCCCAGCTGGAGGAACTGGAGGGCCTGGCGGGCATGGTGCGGGCCACCAGCCTGTGCGGCCTGGGGCAGGGCGCTCCGAACCCGGTGTTCTCCACTCTGCGCTACTTCCGGGACGAGTACCTGGCCCACGTGCAGGACCACCGCTGCCCGGCCGGGGTGTGCCCGATGGACGGCACACCGGGGGCGCCGGTACCACCCGAAGGTGCCCTCATGGCCGGCACGGGTGCCGCCAGCACCGGAGGTGCACGGTGAGCGAAGTCAGGACGCTCGTCATCGACGGCCACGACGTGGCGGCCACGGCGGACCAGACGGTGCTGTCGGCGGCCCGGGAGAACGGCATCCACATCCCGACCCTGTGCCACCTGCAGGGCCTGAGCGACATCGGGGCCTGCCGGTTGTGCATGGTGGAGCTCGAGGGCAGCCCCCGCCTGGTGGCCTCCTGCGTCACCCGGGTCGAGGAGGGGATGCGGGTGACGACCGTGTCCGAGCGCCTCAACGCCTACCGGCGCCGGGTCGTCGAGATGTTCTTCCTGGAGCGCAACCACGTCTGCGCCGTGTGCGTGGCCAACGGGTCCTGCGAGCTGCAGGGAGCGGCGCGCGACCTGGGCCTGGACCACTTCGAGCTGGCACCGCTGCACCCCGAGGTGGCCGTCGACGCCACCCATGAGCGCTTCGTGCTCGACCAGAACCGCTGCATCCTCTGCAGCCGATGTGTACGGGTTTGCGCCGAGGTCGAGGGGGCCCACACCTGGGACATCCAGGGCCGGGGGGCGGACGCCAGGCTGGTGAGCGACCTGGGCACGCCCTGGGGCAGCTCCACCACCTGCACCAGTTGCGGCAAGTGCGTGCAGGTCTGCCCGACCGGGGCACTGTTCGAGAAGGGCCGTTCGGTGGCCGAGCCCAAGGCGCGCCGGCCCTACCTTCCCTACCTGGTCGACCATTCCAGAGCGTGAGGAGGCAGGACGATGGGAGCTGACCACGCCGGTGCCAGGCCCAGACTGGCCACCATCTGGCTCGACGGTTGCTCGGGCTGCCACATGTCCCTGCTCGACATGGACGAGCGCCTGATCGAGGTCCTCGCCCGGGCCGACCTGGTCTACGGGGCCCTTGTGGACACCAAGGAGTTCCCCGAGGGCGTCGACGTGACCCTGGTCGAGGGTGCGGTCAGCTCGCAGGACGACCTGCGCAAGATCCGCCAGGTCCGCGAGAGGACCAAGGTCCTGGTGGCCCTGGGTGACTGCGCCGTCACGAGCAACGTGCCCGGCATGCGCAACCCGATCGGTGCCCGGGCGGTGCTCGAACGTGCCTACCTGGAGAACGCCACCGTCAACCCCAAGATCCCCGACCAGGTGGTACCGGCCCTTCTGGCCGAGTCCCTGCCCGTGCACGCCTGGGTGCCGGTGGACGTTTTCGTGACCGGTTGCCCCCCGTCTGCGGACCGGATCTTCGAGGTCGTCTCGAGCCTCCTCGAAGGCCGGTCCGCTCCGGCGGGACAGGAGCAACGCTTTGGCTGAGCCGGCTACCAGCGAGCGGTCGAGGAGGGACCAGTGAGCGAGATATCCATCGAGCCCGTGACCCGTATCGAGGGCCACGCCAGGATCACGATCTTCCTGGACGAGAAGGGTGAGGTGCGCGACGCCCACTTCCATGTGACCCAGGTCCGCGGGTTCGAGCGCATAGCGCAGGGCCGGCCGGTGCACGAGATGCCGGCGCTGATGGCCCGGATCTGCGGCATCTGCCCCGTCAGCCACCTCATCGCCTCGGCCAAGGCCTGTGACGAGGTGCTGGGCGTCGCCGTGCCACCGGTGGCCGTGCGCCTGCGCCGGGTCATGAACCTGGCCCAGATCGTGCAGTCGCACGCCCTCAGCTTCTTCCATCTCTCCTCACCCGACCTGCTGCTGGGGTTCGCTTCGCCCCCGCAGTCGCGCAACCTGGCCGGCGTGCTGGGACGGGCGCCCGAACTGGCCCGTGACGGCATCGCCCTGCGCCGCTTCGGCCAGGAGATCATCGAACGCCTGGGGGGCAAGCGCGTCCACCCCGCCTGGGTGGTGCCGGGAGGGGTGAGCGCCCCGCTGCAGCCCGAGCAGCGCGACGCCATACTGGCCGCGGTGCCCGACGCCCGTGCCCGGGCGCAGCGGACGCTGGACTGGTTCAAGGCCAACCTGGCCGACTGGGCCGAAGAGGCGGCCCGTTTCGGCAACTTCCCCAGCCTCTACATGGGCCTGGTGCACCCCAACGGCAACGCCGCCTACTCCGACGGGGACCTGCGCATCATCGACGCCCATGGTGAACGCCTGGTCGACCGGGGCGACCCCAGGCGCTACCAGGACTACTTCGGTGAGTCGGTGGAGCCGTGGTCTTACCTCAAGTCCGCCTACTACAAGCCGCTCGGTTACCCCGACGGCCTGTACCGGGTAGGCCCCCTGGCCCGCCTGAACCTGGTCGACCAGCTGGGCACCGAGGCCGCCGACCAGGAACTGGCCGAGTACCGGGGCCGTCTCGGGCGCTACCCGAGCAGTTCCTTCCACTACCACTGGGCCAGGCTGATCGAGGTCCTCCACGGCATCGACATGGTCGAAGAACTACTGGCCGACCCGGAGATCCTGGGCACGGACGTGCGGGCCAGGGCGGCGGTGAACCGTACCGAGGGCGTGGGCGTCTCGGAGGCCCCCCGGGGCACCCTGTTCCACCACTACCGCGTGGACAGCGACGGCATAGTCCAGTGGGTCAACCTGGTGATCGCCACCGGCCACAACAACCTCGCCATGAACAAGGCTGTCGCCCAGGTGGCACGGCACTATGTGAAGGGGCCGGACGTGGAGGAGGGCGCGCTCAACCGGGTGGAGGCCGTCATCCGCACCTACGACCCGTGCCTGTCGTGCTCGACCCACGCGGTGGGCCAGATGCCGATGCTGGTCGACCTGGTCGGCCCCGACGGGTCCCTGGTCCGCAGCTTGCGCAAGGACTGAGGCCGGTGACAGGCCCGGTGGCCCAGGTGCTGGTGGTCGGCTTCGGCAACACCCTGATGGGGGACGACGGGGTGGGCCAGGAGGTGGCCGAGGCCGTCTGGTTGCAGCGGGACCGCCTGCCCGGCCTGGCCCGGGCCAGCGTGCACTGGCTGGCCCAGCTGACCCCGGACCTGGCGCTGGAGGTCAGCACCTGCGACCTGGTGGTCTTCATAGATGCCGCCCAGGACGGCCGCCCGGTGGGCTCGGTGGCACTCCAGCGCATCGGCGGGCCCGCACCCGGCCCTGACGGGGACGCCCCCGCCCCAGGCCCGCCGGGGGCACCGGTGAGCTGTTGGGAGGACCTCACCCCGGCCGGCCTGGTGCGCATGTCCTATGACCTTTACGGACGGGCACCGGCGGCCGTCCTGGTCACGGTGAGCATCTCCCAGGCCGAACCGGGCCTCGGCGTCTCGCCCCTGGTGGCGGCCGCCGTGCCCCGGGCCGTTGCTGCGGTCCGTCTGGCCATCGCCGCATCACACCTGCGGCCCGCAGGTGTGCCGGCTGCCGGCCCGGCAGGAGCAGGAGGCCGGCACCGTGCATGAGCTGTCGCTCGTCGAGGAACTGGTCGCCCAGTGCCGGGCCGCAGCCGGGGGGCGCCGCGCCCTCGTGGTGTGGGCACGCTGCCCGGCGGCGACCGATGCCGAAGAGGTCGATGAGTGCTTCGGGTACCTGGCCGAGCAGCTGGCGGCCGCCGGGGACCCGTCGCTGCAGGGGGCCGTGCTCCGCTTGGAGACCGTCGCCTCTCACATCCGCTGCGGGTGCGGCTATGAAGGGGACCTGGATGACGGCCAGGTAGCGGGACATATGGGCGTCTGCCCGTCCTGCGGCCGGGCCGGCGAGCTGGACCAGCCACCCCTGGAGCTGATGGGTATGAGCTTTGCCCCCTCGGCTGTGGCGCAAGGCACCGCGCGAGCTGACGAACTCCCCTAAGGGCAAAGCCCGGGGCCGGTGTAGACATCGGGGTGACGCCCAGCCACGACAGTCGACGCTGAAAGTCGACGTTGGCCGGCTCTGCGGTTGCGGTAACCCCGGTGGCACGGGGGCCACCGGGCCGCAGGGGGGCCAGCGTCCCCGGAGGCAGCACTGGCTCGGCTCTGAGAGCAGACCGGAGGTCCCGAGGCGATGCCCGAGAGGATTTGTGTAGACGGTAACGAGGCTGCGGCGAGGGTGGCCTACCTGCTGTCCGAGGTGGTGGCCATCTACCCGATCACCCCGGCGTCGACCATGGGTGAGCACGCCGACGACTGGGCGGCAGCCGGCCGCCCCAACCTGTGGGGACAGGTGCCCGAGATCGTGGAGATGCAGTCCGAGGCCGGCGCCGCCGGAGCCCTGCACGGAGCGCTGCAGAAGGGCGCCATGGCGACGACCTTCACCGCATCCCAGGGGCTCCTGCTCATGCTGCCCAACATGTTCAAGATCGCCGGTGAGCTCCTGCCCACTGTCATCCACGTGGCGGCACGCAGTGTGGCCGCTCACGCCCTGTCGATCTTCGGTGACCACTCCGACGTGATGGCCGCCCGTACCACGGGTTTCGCCATGCTGTGCTCGAGCTCGGTGCAGGAGGCACAGGACCTGGCCCTGGTGGCGCACGCCTCGGCCCTGCGTTCCCGGGTGCCCTTCGTGCACTTCTTCGACGGCTTCCGCACCTCCCACGAGGTGGCGACGATCGAGCCCCTCTCAGAGGCACAGGTGAAGGCCATGGTCGACAGCGAGGCGCTGATCGGCCTGAGGGCACGCGGCATGGACCCCGACCGCCCGGACGTACGGGGCACGGCGCAGAACCCTGACGTCTTCTTCCAGGGCCGGGAGGCCGCCAACCCCTACTACGCCTCGGTCCCCGGGGTGGTCACCGAAGCCATGGACGAGCTGGCGGCGCTCACCGGGCGCCGCTACGGCCTGGTCGAGTACGTCGGTGCCCTCGACGCCGAGCGGGTCGTGGTGGCCATGGGATCGGCCTGCGGTGCCATCGAGGAGCTGGTCGGTGCCATGGTCGAGGCGGGCGAGCGGGTGGGGCTGCTGAAGGTCCGCCTCTACCGTCCCTTCCCCTCGGCTGCCCTGGTCAAGGCCCTGCCGCCCACTGCTCGGGCCGTGGCCGTGCTCGACCGCTGCAAGGAGGCGGGCAGTGTGGGCGAGCCCCTCTACCTCGACGTGCGAGCGGCCATCGACGAGCTGGCGACGGGGGACCTGCCCCGGGTGGTGGGCGGCCGGTACGGCCTGTCCTCCAAGGAGCTCACGCCGGCCATGGTCAAGGCCGTCTTCGACGAACTGCTGCTGCCGGCGCCACGCCGGCACTTCACCGTGGGCATCACGGACGACCTCACCAACCTGAGCCTGGACTGGGACCGCAGCTTCCGCCTCCCCCGGCCCGAGGGCCGCTTGGAGGCCGTCTTCTACGGGCTGGGCTCGGACGGGACCGTGGGGGCCAACAAGAACAGCGCCAAGATCATCGCCGCCGCCACCGGCCACCATGTCCAGGGCTACTTCGTCTACGACTCCAAGAAGTCCGGGGCCATGACGGTGTCGCACCTGCGCTTCGGGCCAAGCCCGGTGCGGTCCAGCTACCTCGTCCAAGAGGCAGACTTCGTGGCCTGTCACCAGTTCGGCCTGCTGGAGCGGGCCGATGTGCTGGCGGTCGCCCGGCGGGGTGCCAAGTTCCTCCTCAACACGTCCTACGGCCCGGACGAGGTGTGGGACCACCTCAGCCCGACGGTCCGCCGGCAGGTGGCGGACAAGGGCCTCGAGCTCTGGGTGGTCGACGCGGCCGCCATCGCCCGGGAGGCGGGCCTGGGCAGCCGCATCAACACGGTAATGCAGGTGTGCTTCTTCGCCCTTTCGGGGGCCGTCGAGCTCGGCGACGCCATAGAGCGCATCAAGGCGGCGGTGGCCCGGACCTACTCCCGGCGGGGGGAGGCGGTCGTCCAGCGCAACTTCGCGGCCATAGACGCCGCCCTGGCCGGTCTCGCCCGGGCGGGGACAGGCGCCCCCGGGACGGGTGCCCTGGACGGCGCCGGGGCGGCCGGCGCTGTGGCGGCCGGCGCTGTGGCGGCCGGCGCTGTGGCGGCCGGAGCGGGGGCGGCCGGTCCTGTGGCGGCCGGAGCGGGGGCGGCCGGAGCGGGGGCCGTCCTGGCCGGTGACGTGCCCGCGGGCCTCGGCCGGGGCCGCCGGGCGTTCGTCGACCGGGTCACCCTGCCTCTCATCGCCGGGCACGGCGAGGACCTGCCCACCTCAGCGGTGCCGGTGGACGGGAGGTTCCCGGCCGGCACCTCGAAGCTGGAGAAGCGCCGGCTGGCGACCGAGGTGCCGGTCTGGGGCCCCGAGCTGTGCACGGACTGCGGCAAGTGCGTGATCGTGTGCCCTCATGCCGCCCTGCGGATGAAGGTGTTCGCGCCCGCCGAGCTCGCCCACCTGCCGGAGCCACCCGAGAGCTTCCGGTCCAAGCCGTTCCGCTCCAAGGACCTCGCCGGGCACCTGTTGGCCCTGCAGGTGTCGCCCGACGACTGCACGGGCTGCCGGGTCTGCGTCGAGGTGTGCCCGGCCAAGTCCAAGGCCGACCCTTCCCACCGCTCCCTGAACATGGCCCCCGTGGACGAGGTGCGCCCGTCCCAGCTGGCCAACTGGGAGTTCTTCGAGAAGATCGGAGGCATAGGCCGCAACGCCCTGCCCCACGACACGGTCAAGGGGGCAGCCACCCTGCAGCCCCTCTTCGAGTTCTCGGGCGCCTGTGCCGGCTGCGGGGAGACCATGTACCTGCGCCTGCTGTCCCAGCTGTTCGGGGACCGCCTGCTGGTGGCAAACGCCACTGGTTGCTCGTCCATCTACGGGGGCAACCTGCCCACCACGCCGTGGACCGTGGACCGCGAGGGGCGGGGCCCGGCCTGGGCGAACTCCCTGTTCGAGGACAACGCCGAGTTCGGCCTCGGCATCCGCCTGGGGCTGGAAGCCCAGAGGCGCCGGGCCCTGGGGCTGCTCGCCTCGCTGGCCCCTGCGGTGGGCGAGGACCTGGCGGCGGAGCTGGCGGCCAACCTGGACCGGGGGCAGGAGGACGCCATCGAGGCCCAGCGCCGGCGGGTGGCGCTGCTGCGCCAGCGCCTGGGCAGCGTGGACGGGGAGCGGGCCGCGGACGCGGCCGAGCTCGGGGAGCTGGCCGGCAGCCTGGTCCGTCGGACGGTGTGGGTGGTGGGAGGGGACGGCTGGGCCTACGACATCGGCTTCGGCGGCCTGGACCAGGTGCTGTCCTCGGGGGCCAACGTCAACGTCCTGGTCCTCGACACCGAGGTGTACTCCAATACCGGCGGGCAGGCCTCCAAGTCCACCCCGAGGGGGGCAGTGGCCCGCTTCGCCGCCTCGGGCAAGGTGACGCCGAAGAAGGACCTGGCCAGCGTGGCCCGTTCCTACGGCAACGTGTACGTGGCGCAGGTCGCCATCGGCGCCAACGACATCCAGACCGTGAAGGCGCTGACCGAGGCCGAGGCCTACGACGGGCCTTCGCTGGTGGTGGCCTACGCGACCTGCATCGCGCACGGCATCGACATGGCTACCTCCATGGCCCACCAGAAGGACGCCGTGCGCTCGGGCTACTGGCCCCTCTACCGCTACCACCCGGAGGAGAGGGAGGGGCTCCACCCGTTCTCCCTGGACTCCAAGGAGCCCACCCTGCCCGTGGCCGACTTCGTGGGCTCGGAGACCCGCTACCGGGTGCTGGCCCGTGAGCACCCGGACCAGGCGCAGCACATGCTGGAGCTGTTGCAGGCCGACACCGGCGAGCGTTGGCACTACTACAGCCAGCTGGCCGGGATGGAGCGCCGGGCGCCCGAGCACCTCGAGCTCACGCACCAGGCGAACGAGGACGGCTCCGGTGCCGAGGAGGCCTCCGAGGACTGAGGCGCCGCCGGCGCTGACGGGTCAGGGCGTCTCGGGGTGGCCGGTGCGGGCCCGGGTGGCGTAGACGGCGGCCTCGGTGCGCCGTGAGAAGCCCATCTTGGCCAGGAGGTTGGAGACGTAGTTCTTCACCGTCTTCTCGGCGAGGAACATCTCGGCCCCGATCTGGCGGTTCGTCTTGCCCTCGGCGATGAGGTCCAGGATGCGGTGCTCCTGGGGGGACAGCTTGGCGATCCGCTCGTCCTCCTGCTTGCCCCGGAGGCGCTCCATTACCCGGGCCGTCAGGGCGGGGTCGATGAGCGACTGCCCCTCGGCCACCCGACGCACCGCGGTCACCAGCTCGGTGCCCCGGATCTGCTTGAGCAGGTAGCCGCTGGCGCCGGCCAGGATGGCCGAGAAGAGGGCGTCGTCGTCGGCGAACGACGTCAGCATCAGGCAGCGCAGGTCGGGCATGGCCGCCCGCAGGTCCCGGCAGACCTCGATCCCGCTGGCCCCGGGCAGGCGGACGTCGAGGACGGCGACGTCGGGCCGGGTGGGGGGCACCCGGAGCATCGCCTCGTCCGCGTTGGAGGCTTCGCCCACCACTTCGAGGTCCTCCTGGGCCTCGAACAGCTCCCGCAAGCCCCGCCGCACGATCTCGTGGTCGTCGAGGAGGAACACCCTGACTGCCATAGCGCCTCTGCTCTCGTGTAGTGCCCTGGTCTCCCCAAGGTTAGTGCGGGTGGGCGGACGGCCATCGTCCCTGCGGTGCCTGCCCGGCGGGGCGAGGCCCGGGCACCCCGGACGCGACCGAGCCCCGGCCGGTGGGCCGGGGCTCGGGGGCGCAGGGGACCTTATGAGGGGTTGGGGGCCAGGCGGTCCTTCCGGCTCATCGCCGGCTGGTCGGCGGGCGACGTGCCCAGCCTGGGGATCTCCTCGTCCAGCGAGACCCGGCGCATGTGGCGGATGCCGAAGGCCGAGAGCACCAGGGTGACGGCGGCCAGCACGAACGAGACGATCGAGGCGAGGAAGGCGATCTGGCCGATCTTCCACCAACCGTAGGCGTTGAGCAGCATGCCCCTCAGGCTCGTGCCCTGGAACACGGTCTGCTCGACGGCCTTGAGCGAGGTGGCCTGGGCGCTACCGGGCGCTGCGGCCATGGCGGCTGCGCTCACCTTGGCGTAGACGCCGCCGTAGGGCATCTCCGAGAGGTGGACGGCGATGAAGTGGTCGGCATAAGCCTCCGCCTGCGCACCGTTGGTCAATTGCTGCCCGGCGTACTTCTCCAGGTAGGGGATCATGGCCGGGGTGATCTCGGTGCCCGGCTTGGCATTGGCGAAAGCGGCCTTCGACGGGAAGGTGATGTCCTGCGCCTTCAGCTGGCTGGTAACGGTGTTGTTGCTGTAGCTGTAGCCCCAGAACGCCAGGGCGCCGGCGGCCAGGAGGACCACGGTGAGGAGCATGCCGGCTGCGCTAACGAGGGCATCAAATGACTTCCTGCGCATTTGCTTTCCTTTCTTTGTGCTCCCTTGGTGTTCCCTTAAGGAAGCCTTAGCTATATGTTGGCCCAGCTGGCGGGGGCTGCTCTAGGGACGTACGTCCCTGGCATAGGTGCTCCAAAGTCACCCCCTGCGCGTGGCCGCCGCCCCGGGACTGCGTACGCTGCAGGGGTGCTGTTCGTGAGCGCTTCCCCGGAGCTGGACCACCACCTCACGGGCCACGGCCACCCGGAGCGGCCGGAGCGGGTCGTAGCGGCCCTGGAGGGTGTGGGCGCAGCCGGGCTGGGCGACGCCGTTGTGCGCCTGCCCAGACGGGAGGCCACCCGGGCCGAGCTGCTCCGGGTGCACGACGGCGGGTACCTGGAACGCCTGGAGGAGCTGTGCGCGGCGGGAGGGGGCCGCCTGGACCCCGACACCGTCGCCTCACCCGGTTCCTGGCCCACCGCCCTCACCGCGGCGGGCGGTGCCCTGGCTGCGGTCGACGCCCTGGCCGAAGCGGGCGAGGGCGTCGCCCTGGTGGCCCACCGCCCTCCGGGCCACCATGCCACCGCCGACCAGGCGATGGGGTTCTGCCTGCTGAACAACGTGGCGGTGGCCGCCGCAGCCCTGGTGGAACGGGGCGAGAGGCCTCTCATCGTCGACTGGGACGTCCATCACGGCAACGGCACGCAGGCGATCTTCTGGGACCAGCCGCAGGTGCTGTACATGTCCACGCACCAGTGGCCGCTGTACCCGGGCACCGGGGCCGCCCAGGCCGTCGGCGGCCCGGCGGCCCGCGGCCTCACGGTGAACGTGCCGCTGCCCCCCGGCGCGACCGGGGACGTGCTGCGCTACTGCTTCGACACGGTGCTGGCCCCGGCGGTCGAGCTCTTCCGCCCCACGTGGGCCCTGGTGTCGGCCGGTTTCGACGCCCACCGGGCCGACCCTCTGGCCGACCTGGGCCTCAGTGCAGGGGACTTCGCCGACCTGGCGCGCTTTGTCGCCGGCCTGGTGCCCGCCGGTCGCCTGGTGCTGGTGCTGGAGGGCGGTTACGACCTGCCGGCGGTCACTGCGAGCGTGGGCTCGGTCGTCTCCGCCCTGCTGGGCGGGGGCTTCAGGCCCGAGAAGCCGACTTCGGGAGGACCGGGACGTGACATGGTCGACAGGGCGCGCCAGGCCCACGAGCGCGCCCTGGAGGCCGCCGCGGGGCCTCCGACCGGCTGGTAGCCGCCCTGACTAGTCCGTTCGGCTCAACTGCCCGGCCCCGGTGGTCGATCACTTAGCCGATATGACGCGCACGGGGGCATGGCCCAGGGGTCGTGGCCGGCTGTCAGCTCACCGGGAGCCCGGCCCTGCCGCCCCGCCACGGGGGCAGGGGTGAGCACCGGCCTCGAGGAGGAGGTGGTCCGGCGGGTCGCCTGGGAGCAGACCCGGCTGGTGGAGGGCACCGAGGCGGTCCTGTGGCCGGCCGGGGAGGTCCTGGACGAGCCGGGGCCTCTGCCCAGCGCCCAGGAGGGCGAGAGGGCCGTCCTGTCCTGGGCGCGGCCCAAGGTGCTGCGCTTCGAGACCGCCACCCCCCGGCCCCTGGGGGAGCTGCTGCTCGTGAGCACGCTGGCCGTCGGGGGCCCGGTGCGCTTCGTCGTGCGCAAGAGCTACCAGCGGGGCAACACCGCCGTCTGCGAGCCGCCCGGCATGGTCCTGATGATGGAGCGGCGCACCCTGTTCCGGGTGGCCGTGTCCACCGATGTGGGCATGGGCCTGGGCGAGGGCCGGCGTTGGAGCGTGCGTTCCCTGGACGTGTCCGTGGGCGGGATGCGCGTGTGCCTGCCTGATGCCCTCGAGGTGGGCCAGGAGGTGGCCTTGGAGCCGGTGCTGCTCAACGGCGCCGTCGTGGAGGCGCTGGCGGTGGTGAGGCACTGCCGGCCATACCTGGCGCAGACGGTGGAGGTGGGGAGCAGGCCGCCGGGTGCCTTCGGCACCCGCCGCCCGTCACCCCCAACGCCACCGTCCCCCAAGAGCTGCAACTACACGGCCGGCCTGGAGTTCGTAGCCCTGACCGGGGACGCCGAGCGTCGCCTGACCCAGTTCGTAGGCCATCACCAGCGAAGGCTCATGCCCTGCGTGCACGCCGTCACCGCCCTCGAGTACCGCTCCCCGGGCCGGTCCTTCGTAGAGGCCTTCGGGACCGACGTGTCGCCCGGGGACCTGGTCTTCAAGGCCTACGAGGGCCACGTCCCGGGTGAGGAGCTCGAACTGCGCGTGAGGTTGGGCCGCCAGCTCCACCACTTCCGCACCAGCGTGCTGGCCAGTGAGCTCGTCCCCGAGGAGGGCGGCGCGCCCCGGCGCTACCGCGTCCGCGTGAGCCTCGACGTCTACCGGGGCCAGGACGAGGCCCAGTTCCGCCAGGCCGTCAAGGAGCTCGCCATCGAGCGGCTGTCAGCTTCCTGAACCGGGCCAGGCCGGCCCCGACGTGCCCGTAGCCCGTCCTGTCCCCGCCTGCGGTGGCGTGGGCACGGTGGCGCCCGGCCCGTCCTTCCCGGCCCCACCCTCGTCGGCCCCGTCCTCCCCGGCCCCGTCCTCCCCGGGCACCCCCGGTAGGAGGCCCGGGGTGAGGGCCGGGCCCGGTGGGCGACGGTGGCCCCGGACGATCACGGCGCCGGCCAGGACGAGCAGGGCCAGTACCGAGGCTGTCTCGGCGCCCCAGACGGCATTGAGGCTGACGCTCGAGCGGGCTACGTCGATGCCCGAGGTGCTCCCACCGTTCAGGTAGTCCTGGACGGGCTCCAACGCCCCCACCACGGCCTCCAGGAGCTGGGAGCCGAGTGCCACGGCCACGCCCACGACTGCCCACGCCCCGACCTGGCGGGGCACCCAGAAGGCCGCCACGACGACGATGACACCGATGGCGAGGCCGGCCAGTGTGCTCGGGAGGGCCACGCCGAGGGGCTGGTCGAAGGTGAAGCCGTTGACCGGTGCCGACAGCAGGGACCCGTCGGCGGCCCTGAAGACCAGCTGCCCCGACTGCCAACTGGGCCAGAACTCGGCCACCGCCAGAAGGCCGGCCAGCACCATCGCCACCTCCAGGCCACGTGCCCGACCGGGCACCGGCCGGCCCATGGGCACCAGGCTGGCCCCCCACAGGACGCCCGCCAAGCCGGCAGCCAGGCCGGCCAAGGAGAGCCAGGCGCCGGCCGCCCCTGCCGTGCCTTCGTCGAAGCCGCCCAGGACGTTGGCCACGAGGAGGCCCGCCTCGACCAGGCCCAGGCCGGCCCCCAGGGCGACTCCCTGGCGCAGGCGGCCGCCCACCAGCACCAGGCCCGCCGCCAGGGCCCAGCCCGCCTCCAGGCAGACGAACATGGCCAGGTAGTGGGGCAGGGCGGCCACCGGGGAGGGCGGCTGCCCGGGATAAGCGGGGAACATGGCGGCCACGTGCAGGGCCAGAGCCGCCACCATCAGGGCGCCGGCCGATGCCACCTGTCCCCGGGCGGGCACCGCGGCGTCCGTGGACGGCCAGGACCAACCGGGGCCCGCTCCGCCCGTGACTGCGCCCGGCCCGCTGTGGGCCTCCCCAGGCCCGGGTGGGCCGGGCGGTGCCCCGGCGCCGGTGGAGGGCCCTTCGGTCGGCCAGGGGGCGAGGCTCACGCCCCCATACTGCCGCCTAGAGCGAGCGCATCAGCTCGTAGACGCCGGCAAAGTCGCTGACCACCTTGTCCGGCACGGGCACGACCCCCCCGAGCGCCCGGGCGCCCCAGGCGATCTGGGCCGTGCGTTCCACGAGGGCGACGATGTGCAGCGCCTTGGACGGGTTCTGGGCCACGGCCACCATCCCGTGGTTGGCGATGAGCGCCGCCCCCCGGCCCCGTAGCGCCTCGACGGCGTTGGAGCCCACCTCGGCACTGCCCGACATGGCGTACTCGGCGCAGCGCACCTCGCCGCCCACGTACATGCTGAACTCGTCCACGCAGGCGGGGACCGGTTGCCGGCTGCAGGCGAACATCGTGGCCCAGACCGGGTGGGCGTGGATGACCGAGCCGATGTCCTCGAATGCGGCGTAACAGGCCAGGTGGAGCCCGAGCTCCGAGGTCGGGCTGCGGTCGGCCGACTTGGCCACCACGGTGCCGTCGGGGGCCACCACGACCAGGTCCTCGAGCGTCATGGCCGTGTAGTCCACCGAGGAGGGCGTGCAGACCACGTTGCCGTCCTCCATGCGGGCGGAGATGTTGCCCGATGTGCCCTCGACCAGGCCACGGCGCAGGAGCTCCTTGGCTGTGGCCAGGACCGACTGGTGCGCGTCGCTGACACTTCTCATTTTTGCCTGCCTAGTACTTCTGGGTTGACGATGTGGACCGGCGTACCGCCGGCCAGGAGGCGTTCGATGTCGTCCGCCACCATCTGGGCGCCCCGGGCCTCTGTCTCCAGGGTCGCCCCGCCGATGTGGGGGGTGAGCACCACGTTCGACATGCCGAGCAGGGGGTGGCCGGCCGGGAGCTGCTCACCCTCGAAGTGGTCCAGGCCGGCACCGGCCAGCCGGCCGCTCTCCAGGGCGGCCACGAGGGCGTCCATGTCGGCCAGCTTGGCCCGGGCCGTGTTGAGGAAGATGGAGCCGGGGCGCAGCCAGCCGAACTGTTCCGCCCCGAAGAAGCCCACCGTCTCGGGCGTGGCCGTGGCGTGCAGGGACACCACGTCGGCAGCCTCCACGGCGGCCCGCATGTCCCGGCCGGCTCCCTCGACATAGGGGTCGTAGGTCGTCACCTGCATGCCCAGGCCCCGGAGGCGCCATTCGAGCGAGCGGGCCACCGCCCCGTAACCGATGAGAGCTGCAGTGCGGCCGGCTATCTCGGGGCCCCGGAAGCGCTGGTAGGGGATGGTCCCGTCCCGGAAGACCTGCAGTTCCCGCACGTCGGCGTCTGCCGGCAGCACCCGGCGGGCCACGGCGAGCAGCAGGCACACGGCCAGTTCGGCCACGGCGTCGGCATTGCGGCCCGGGGTGCGTAGCACCGGTATACCGGCTGCGGTCGCCCCGGCCACGTCGATGTTGTTGGGGTCACCCCGGGTGGCGGCCAGCGCCACCAGCGGGAGCTCGAAGACGGGCCCGCTCACGAAGTCGCCCTCGACCACGACGATGTCGGCCTGCTCGGCGGCCAGCCGCTCGGCCAGCTTGGGCCCGTCGTACAGCTTGAGGGGCTGCTGCTCGATCCAGGGCTCGTAGACGACCTCGGCCAGGCTCCTCAGCTTGTCCAGGCCGGGGCCCCGCATCGGGGCGGTGACGAAGGCGCGGTGGGCGGGCGTGCGCCCGTGCCCGGGACCTGGGGGGACTGGGGGACCTGAGAGGGGCGACATCGCTGCAATATTGTCCCAGCATGGTCGCTGGGCCCCAATCCGCAGGTTCAGGAGCACTGACCGCCGGCGTCGATGTGGGGACCACATCGGTCAAGGTGGTCGTAGCAGATGGCACCGGCCGCGTCGTCGCCCGGGCCCGTCGCCCCAGTGGCCTGGTCGTGGGGCCGGGCCGCTTCGAGCACGATGCCGTGGCGACCTGGTGGGAGGCGCCGCGCCAGGCGCTGGCGGCGGTCCTCGGGCCCCTGCAGGGGGGCCCGGTGGGAGAGGGGCGGCTGAGCGCGGTGGCGGTGTCGGCCATGATGCCCTCGGTGGCTGCCGTGGACGCCTCGGGGCGTCCCCTCGGCCCCGGTCTCCTCTACGGCGACCCCAGAGGGGCGGCAGCGGGTGGCGAGGCGGCACCGGAGGGCCCGACCGCCAGCCAGGAGATGGCCCGCTTGACCGGCTGGGTGGCCGAGCAGCGGCCGGAGGCCGCCGGCTACTGGCCCGCCCAGGCCGTCGCCAACGCTTCCCTGGGGGTGCCGGGCGTGGTCGACCTGGCGTCCGCTTTTGCCTCGGGCTCCCTCTTCGACGGTTCGTCCTGGGCGGGAGCGGCCTGCGGGGCGGCGGGTGTGGCCACGGGCCAGATGCCCCGGGTGGCCGTCTTCGGCGAGGCGGTGGGCCACCTCGCCCCGGAGCTGTGGCCCGGTCCCGGAGAGGCCCCCGTCCTGGCTGCGGGCTCGGTGGACGGCTTCTGCGAACAGCTGGTGAGCGGTGCGGTCGAGGACGGTGACCTGCTGGTGGTACTGGGCTCCACCCTGGTCGTCTGGCTGTGCACCCCCGGGTGGCCGTCCGCCGCACCCGGCCTGTGGAGGGTGCCCCACCTGGTGGGCGGCAAGGCGCTCGTGGGAGGGGCAAGCAACGCAGGAGGGCTCTGGGTGGACTGGGCGGACCGGCTGCTGCGGCCCGCCGGCCCGGCCGGGGAGGCCGGGGAGCAGGGCGGGGGCGTGGAGGGCTCCAACTGGCCCTCCACGACGGGGCCCGACGGGCTGCGCCCCGCGGGTGTGCCCGTCTGGTGGCCCTGGGCCAAGGGGGAGAGGGTCCCCTGGCACGACCCCTCGCTGCGGGCCAGCATGAGCGGGGCGGACCTGTCGCTCGGCCCCGGTGCACTGCGGCGGGCGGCCCTGGAGGCGACGGGGTTCGTCGTCCGCCACATCGCGGAACTGGCCAGCGCGTCCGGTACCGGGGTGAGGCGTTGCCTGGTGAGCGGCGGAGGGACGGCCAACCGGGCCTGGCTGCAGGCCCTGGCCGACGTGCTCGGCGCCCCGGTGCTCCCCGCGGCCAGCCCCGAGGGTGCGGCCCTGGGAGCGGCCTACCTCGCCCGGCTCTCGGTGGGCCTGGAGGGCTCCCTCGACGACGCCTCCCGCTGGGCTCGCTGGCTCGCCCCCGTGGAGCCCAGGGCCGACTGGGCGGACGCCGCGGAGGAGCGTTACCTGTCCTGGCTGGCCGGGCTGCCCGCGGTGCCCGGCCGGGTGGTCACCCCTTAGGGGCCGGCCCGGGCAGGTGCCGGTTGACCGCCTCCAGGTAGGCCGAGCGGGCCACCTTGAAGGGGTCGCGGGGCGGGTGCGTCCCGTTCGCCCCCACGAAGATGTGCTCCGGCGGCAGGTCGGCGGCCCCCAGGTGCACCCGGAGCACCAGGGCCCGGGCGCAGTGGGTGGCGAAGTCGAGGCCGTCCAGGAGGCCGAAGTTGACGAAGCGGAAGTAGACCGTGCGCCGGTCAGCGCTCAGGTAGACGATGTCGTTGCCCGTCCCGGGGGAGGCTGCCACCTGGACGAACTGCCCTGTCGTGGTGCTGAGCGAGCCGGAGAAGACGGCCTTGGCCCGGTCGGAGGGGTGGGTCACACGCAAGGCCCAACCTCCGTCTGCGTCGTGCCAGAGGTAGGCCGCGTTGAGCCCGGGCAGGTAGGCCGCAGGGGCCCCTTGCGCGCTCTGCCAGGTGCCGGGCACACAGGTGTCCTCAGGGGCAGCGGCGGGCGGTGTGGGCACGGGCATGATGGCTGCTGCGGTGGTCGGAGTGGGGCCGGCACCGGCGCCCTGCGGTGGACGGTCGCGGTGGTGGGACGCCAGGTACGCCGGGGCGGGCACTGCACCGGCACCCGCCGGTGCCCAGCACAGCGCGGCCGTGACCAAGGCCATGGCGCTCGCCCGTCTCACGGATGACATCCGGCCCTCCTCACGTGCCTGGTGCCCTGCCAGCACTGGCGCTGCACCTGCCTTGGTATATCTTCGTCCACCCCCGGCCCTAACAATGCCATCGAAATGTGATGATCCTGCGAAGAGATGGGGCGGGAGCGGGCCCAAGGGCACTGGAGCCCCGGGGCCCACGGCCCGGTGCCCTGGGGGATGTCGGGCCCCGGCCGCGGCGCCTCCCCCGGCTAAGGTCGGCAGGGGAGGCCCCGAGACGGCCTCCCGGCCCGCCAACGCCCGAAAGGACGGTTCACCCATGACCGACCCGGCCCCGGCCCACGGCGTCACCGGAGGCGCCCAGAGCCCTCTCAGTGCGGAGGAGGCCCGGCTGCTCGACGCCTACTGGCGGGCCGCCAACTACCTCTCCGTCGGACAGATCTACCTCCTCGACAACCCGCTGCTGCGCCGGCCCCTGGAGCCGGCGCACGTCAAGCCCCGCCTCCTCGGTCACTGGGGCACCACTCCGGGCCTGAACTTCATATACGCCCACATGAACCGCATGGTGCGCCTTTTTGACCTGGACGCCATCTATGTGTTCGGGCCCGGCCACGGGGGGCCGGCGGCTGTGGCCAACGCCTACCTGGAGGGCACCTACAGCGAGTACTACCCCCACATCACCCAGGACGAAGCCGGGATGGCCCGTCTCTTCCGCCAGTTCAGCTTCCCCGGTGGCATCCCCTCCCATGTCGCACCCGAGACACCGGGCTCGGTTCACGAAGGGGGTGAGCTGGGTTACGCGCTCTCCCATGCCTACGGTGCCGCCTTCGACAACCCGGACCTGGTGGTGTGCGCGGTGGTGGGTGACGGGGAGGCGGAGACCGGGCCCATGGCCACGAGCTGGCACAGCAACAAGTTCATCGACCCGGCGACCGACGGCGCGGTGCTCCCCATCCTGCACCTGAACGGCTACAAGATCGCCAACCCCACGGTACTGGCCCGCATACCCGACGCCGAGCTGACCTCGCTGCTCGAGGGTTACGGGCACGAGGTCCACTGGGTCTCGGGCGACGACCCGGCCCGGATGCACCAGGACATGGCGGCCACCCTCGGCACCGTCATCGGGCGCATCAAGGAGATCCAGGAGGGCGCCCGCCAGGGTGGTGCCAAGGGGCGCCCGCGCTGGCCCATGATCGTGCTGCGGTCCCCCAAGGGCTGGACGGGGCCCAAGGTCGTGGACGGCAAGCCGGCGGAGGGCACCTGGCGTTCCCATCAGGTGCCCATGGCCGAGGCTCGCCAGGACCCGGCGCACTTCGCCGCCCTGGAGGCCTGGTTGCGCAGCTACCGTCCCGAGGAGCTGTTCGACCATGAAGGCCGCCTGGTGCCCGAGCTCGCCGCTCTGCCTCCCCGGGGCGAGCGGCGCATGAGCGCCAACCCGCACGCCAACGGCGGCCTGCTCCTGCGCGACCTCGTCCTGCCCGACTTCAGGGCCTATGCGGTACCGGTGGACGAACCCGGTACCACCTCGGCCGAGGCCACCCGGGCGCTCGGCGCCTACCTGAGGGACGTGATGGTGGCCAACCCCACCCGGTTCCGCCTCTTCGGCCCCGACGAGGTGGCGTCCAACCGCCTCCAGGCAGTGTTCGAGGTGACGGACCGCCAATGGGACGCCGAGGTCTACCCGACGGACGAGTCGCTCGCACCCCAGGGCCGGGTCATGGAGATGCTCTCCGAGCACCAGTGCGAGGGCTGGCTGGAGGGCTACCTGCTCACCGGGCGCCACGGGATGTTCACCAGTTACGAGGCTTTCATCCACATCGTCGACTCCATGTTCAACCAGCACGCCAAGTGGCTGAAGACCACCAGCAAGATCCCCTGGCGCCGCCCGCTCGCCTCGCTCAACTACCTGCTCTCCTCCCATGTGTGGCGCCAGGACCACAACGGCTTCTCCCACCAGGACCCCGGCTTCATCGACCACGTCGTCAACAAGAAGGCCGAGGTGATCAGGGTCTACCTCCCGCCCGACACCAACTGCCTGCTCTCGGTGGCCGACCACTGCCTGCGCAGCCGCCAGTACGTGAACGTGATCGTGGCGGGCAAGCAGCCCTCGCTCAACTACCTCTCCATGGACGAGGCCGTGCTCCACTGCACCCGTGGCATCGGGATCTGGGACTGGGCCTCGAACGACGAGGGAGAACCGGACGTCGTCATGGCCTGTTGCGGTGACATCCCCACCCTGGAGACCCTGGCTGCGGTCGACATCCTGCGCCATGAGGTGCCCTCGCTCAAGGCCCGGGTGGTGAACGTGGTCGACCTTATGCGCCTGCAGCCCGAGATGGAGCACCCCCACGGCCTCTCGGACGCCGAGTTCGACATCCTGTTCACCACGGACAAGCCCGTCATCTTCGCCTACCACGGCTACCCCTGGCTCATCCACCGTCTGACCTACCGGCGGGCCAACCACGCCAACATGCACGTGCGTGGCTACAAGGAGGAGGGCACCACCACCACGCCCTTCGACATGGTCATGCTCAACGACCTGGACCGTTACCACCTGGTCATGGACGTCATCGACCGGGTGCCCTTCCTCGGCCCCCGTGCCGCCTCCCTGCGCCAGAAGATGGTCGACGAGCGGGCGCGGGCGCAGGCCTACACCCGGCTGGAGGGCGAGGACGTGCCTGCCATCAAGGAGTGGACTTGGCCTCACTGAACGGGAGGGTGCTGGTCGTGAACGCCGGCTCGAGCACCCTCAAGCTCTCCATGTTGGACGGCTCCGACCAGGCACTGGGGAGCGAGACCATCGAGGCTCCCGGGGGGAGGGCGGACGAGGGGGCGCTGGCCCGCTTCGTCCGCAGCCACGGGCCGGTGTCCGCTGTGGGCCACCGTGTGGTCCACGGGGGTACCACGCTCACCGCCCCGGTGCGGGTGGACGAGGCCGTCGTGGAGCAGATCCGGGAGCTCACACCCCTGGCCCCGTTGCACCAACCGGGGGCCCTGGCCGGCCTGGAGGCGGTAGGGCGTGCGCTCCCCGAGGTGCCGGCGGTGGCCTGCTTCGACACCGCCTTCCACGCCAGCGTCCCGGCAGCCGCCGCCACTTACGCGGTGCCACTGGAATGGCGCCAGAAGTGGGGCCTGCGCCGCTACGGCTTCCACGGCCTCAACCACGCCTATGTGTCGCGCACGGTGGGAGAGCGCCTGGCGGGCCGGGCCGGTCCGAGGCCCCGGGTCGTCACCTGTCACCTGGGGGCCGGGGCATCCCTGGCTGCCGTGGCGGGAGGGCGTTGCGTGGACACCACGATGGGCTTCACGCCCCTCGAGGGCCTGGTCATGGCCACCCGGTCGGGCACGGTCGACCCCGGGATGGTCCTCTGGTTGGCGCAGCAGGGTGGGCTTTCCCCGGCCGAGATCTCGGCCGGCCTGGAACGCGGGGGCGGCCTGCTCGGACTGGCCGGTACCGCCGACATGCGTGAGGTGCTGGAGCGAGAGGCGGCGGGCGACGAGCGTGCGGCGCTCGCCATGGGGGTCTACCTGCACCGGCTCCGGGCCTCGGTCGCCGCCATGGCGTGCTCACTGGGAGGCCTGGACGCCCTGGCGTTCACGGGCGGCATCGGTGAGCACTCGGCACCGGTGCGCCAGCGGGTCGTGGACGGGCTGGGCTTCCTGGGCGCCAGCATCGACCCCTCTGCCAACACTGCTGCAGGGCCGTTGGCCGAGGTCAGCCCGCCCGGTGCCGCCGTGGCCTGCTTCGTCGTCGCCGCGCGCGAGGACCTGGAGATCGCCCGCGGGGTGCGCCAGGTCCTGGGCCTCTGAGCCTGCCAGGGCCCGGGGGCGCCGGGCCGGGCATGCTGTCAGGTATGCAAGCGCGACGGGCCGAGGCACGCCGGCGCGCCCGGGCTGCCCTACCGGCCGTGCTGCCCTACCCTCCCGAGCTGCCCATAACAGCCCGCCGCCAGGACCTGCTGGACGCTCTGGCGGGGCCTCACCAGGTCCTCGTGGTGGCCGGTGAGACGGGCTCGGGCAAGAGCACCCAGCTGCCCAAGCTGTGCCTCGACGCCGGCCGGGGCTCGGCGGGGATGATCGGGCACACCCAGCCCCGGCGTATCGCCGCCCGGAGCATCGCCGAGCGGGTGAGCGAGGAGCTGGGCAGCAGGTTGGGCGGCCCGGTGGGCTACAAGGTGCGCTTCACCGACCGGGTGGGGGACGGCACTCTGGTCAAGCTCATGACCGACGGGGTGCTGCTGGCCGAGCTCCACAACGACCCCCGGTTGCTCGCCTACGACACCCTGATCGTCGACGAGGCCCACGAGCGGAGCCTGAACATCGATTTCATCCTCGGCTACCTGAAGCGGCTCCTGCCTGCGCGCCCGGACCTCAAGCTCGTGGTGACCTCGGCGACCATCGACACCGCCCGGTTCTCGGCTCACTTCGACCAGGCACCGGTGATCGAGGTATCCGGTCGCAGCTACCCCGTCGAGGTCCGTTACCGCCCCTACGGTGAGCCTGAGCCCGATGACGACGAGGAGGAGGGGCCGCCACCCCCGGCGAGCGGTCCGGTCGGCAGGGGCGCCACGGGGGTTGCAGACGGCGCCGGCACCGCTCCGGGTGACGAGGCAGTGGACGAGGTGCAGGCGGTCTGCGACGCCGTGGTCGAGCTGTGCGCCGAGGGCCCGGGCGACATCCTGGTGTTCCTGGCCGGGGAGCGGGAGATCCGGGACACGGCCGAGGCCCTTTCCAAGCTGGGCCTGGCAGGCCTGGACGTCCTGCCCCTCTACGGCCGCCTCTCCTCGGCCGAGCAGCACCGGGTCTTCGAGCCCCACCCTGGCCGCAGGGTGGTCCTGGCCACCAATGTGGCCGAGACCTCGCTCACCGTGCCCGGCACGCGCTACGTGGTCGACCCGGGCACGGCCCGGATCTCCCGCTACAGCCGTCGGACCAAGGTGCAGCGCCTGCCTATCGAGCCCATATCGCAGGCCTCGGCCAACCAGCGTGCCGGCCGGTGCGGTCGCCTGGGCCCCGGCGTGTGCGTACGCCTCTATTCCGAGGCGAGCTTCGACGCCCGTCGCCCCTTCACCGAACCGGAGATCCTGCGCACGAACCTGGCATCGGTCGTCCTGCAGATGGCGGCGATCGGGCTCGGGCCGGCAGAGGACTTCCCCTTCCTCGACCCGCCGGACCGCCGCAACATTGCCGACGGTGTGGGCCTGCTCGAGGAACTGGCCGCCCTGGCGCGCTCGGAGGAGGGCCACCGGCTCACCGGGCTCGGCCGCCGTCTGGCCAAGCTGCCGCTCGACCCCCGCTTGGGCAGGATGGTGCTCGAGGCCGACCGGCTCGGGTGCCTGGACGAGGTGCTGGTCATCGCGGCTGCGCTCTCGGTCCAGGACCCCCGGGAGCGTCCGGCCGACAAGAGAGAGGCGGCCGCCGCCCTGCACGGGCGCTTCGACGTCGAGGGCTCGGACTTCCTCGCCTACCTGGCGCTGTGGGACTACCTCGACGAACGTCAGGAGGAGCTGAGCTCGGGCCAGTTCCGGCGGCTCTGCCGGCGCGAGATGATCTCCTACCAGCGCACGCGTGAGTGGCAGGACGTGACCGGCCAGCTGACGGAGGTGTGCCGGCAACTGGGCTCCGCCACCGGGACGCGCCGCAGAGGCCCGTTGTCGGAGCAGCAGCGGGCGCTGGTGCACCAGGCCCTGCTCGCCGGCATCGCCACCCAGGTCGGCCTGCGCGAGGGGGAACGCACCGACTTCCTCGCCCCCCGGGGTGCCCGCTTTGCCGTGTGGCCCGGGTCGGTGGTGGCCAAGCACCCGCCCCGTTGGGTGATGGTGGCCGAACTGGTCGAGACAGGCAGGTTGTGGGGCCGCACCGTGGCCCCGGTCCAGCCACGCTGGGTGGAGCGGGCAGCCGCCCACCTCCTGGCCTGGTCCTATGGCGAGCCCGCCTGGGACGCCGGCCGTGCCGAGGCGTTCGTCCTGGCCCGGGCGACCCTGTACGGCCTGGTGGTGGTACCGGGCCGCCGCAGCGCCCTGGCCCGCTACGACCGGGAACAGGCGAGGGAGCTCTTCCTGCGCCGAGCGCTGGTCGAGGGCGAATGGGACGACGCCCCGGCGTTCGTCGAGCTCAACCGGGCCACATTGTCCCATCTGCGCGCCCTGGTGCAACGGGCCCGGCGCACCGAGCTCATGGTCGGCGACGAGCAGTTGTACGACTTCTACGACGCCCGCCTGGGTGACGAGGTGACCTCGGCGGCCACTTTCAACGCCTGGTGGCGCCGGCTGGCGCCCGGAGCCCGGGCGGCGCTCCAGGCCCGGGAAGCGGACCTGGCGGCATCGGCGGGCGCCCTCGGTACAGACCAGTTCCCCGACCACTGGGAGGTGGGCGGCCTGAGCCTGCCGCTCAGCTACAACTGGGACCCGGGGGCCGAGGAGGACGGGGTGGTGGCCCAGGTGCCGCTCGCCGCGCTCGGCGACCTGGGCCATGAGGGTGTCGAGTGGCAGATCCCCGGCCTCAGGGAGGAGCTCGTGACGGCTCTCCTGCGCTCGCTGCCCAAGGACTTGCGCCGCCAACTGGTCCCGATAGCCGAGCACGCCCGGCGCTTCGTGGCTTCGGCCACCCCTGCCGACGGCCCACTGCTCGAGGTGCTGGCCAGGACGGTGAGCCGGGAGGTGGGGTCGCCGGTGGGCGTGGGGGACTTCGATTGGGACCGGGTCCCCGGCTACCTGCGCCCGACCCTGGAGGTGGTTGGCGGCGACGGCGGAGCACTGGCGAGAGGCAAGACCACCGCCGAGCTGCTCCAGCAGTTGCAGCCACGCTTCGACCAGGCCCTTGCGCGAGCGGCACAGGCACCCGGCCTGGGCTGGGGCCCTGTTGGTGCCCGCTCGGGGAACTGGGACTTCGGCGAACTGCCGCCGAGCTTCAGGCCCGTCTGGCAGGGTTACAGACTGGAGGCGTACCCGGCCCTCGTCGACGAGGGGACCACGGTGCGCCTGGGCCTGTTCCGCGACGAGGCCTCCGCCGGTGCATCGATGACCGCGGGTACGAGGCGGTTGGTCCTGCTCAACCTGCCCGGCGCCCGCCAGCTCACCGGCCTTTTGGAGGGCCTGCTGGACAACAGGACGCGCCTGGCCCTCGCCGCGCTGGGCGAGCTGTCCTACGGCACTCCCCGCCGGCTGGCTGAGGACGCGCTCGTAGCTGCGGTGGACGCCGCTGTGGCGGCGAACGGCGGCCCGGTACGCGACAAGGCGGGCTTCGAGGGCCTGTTGGCCGCGGTGCGGTCGGTCGTCGAAGGACAAGCCCGGAGGGCAGTGGCTTCGGCCGCCCGCCTGGTCGTCGACCTGGGCGCCCTGTACCGGCGTTGCGAGCAGGTCTCGGCCCGAGCAGCCACCGGTGGCGCCCCCGGGGCCGGGCTGCTGGCGGCCGGCGTGGAGGACGTCGTCTTGCAGTTGGCCGGGCTGGCGGGGCCGCAGATGCTCGAACGAGCCGGTCTGGGCCGGGTGCCCGACCTGCAGCGCTACCTGACGGCGCTGGGGAGGCGCCTGGACAAGTTGCCTGCCGACCCCGGGCGCGACGGCGCCCATGCCGCCCGGGCGCAGGCCGTGGAGAGGATCATCGACAAGGCCACAGCCGCAGCCCGGTCCCAGGGGAGGGGCCCTGCCGTCCTGGTTGCGTTGGAACAGCTTCGTTGGAGCGCCCAGGAGCTCAGGGTGAGCCTCTTCGCCCAGTCGCTCGGGACCAGGGGCACGGTGAGCGAGGAGCGCATCATCCGTGCCGTCAAGCAGATCCTCTACAACTAGGGCTTGTGCCCGCCCGCTTCACCGCTGGGCCCCAGTCAGGCCACAGGGCGCGCCCAAGGCCCTCCCCGAGGATGGTCGTCGTCCCGGCAGAGAGCCGGGCAGACAGCCACAAGGAGCACCGGACATGGGAAAGACCGCACAGACAACCGAGAGCGCCGGCACCGTCGGGGCAGGTGGCGTGGCCGGGCAGGCCCGGGCCCGCTTCGGCCGCCCCGCTGCGGCCATGGCGCTGGTCGGGGCCGCCTGGGCGGGCGGCTTCGCAGTCAACAGCCTGCTGACGGCGGGCTCGGCCTCCGCGGCCACCACCTCGGCGGCACCGGCCCACGTGACCACCTCGACGTCGGGCACCAGCCCGTCTTCTTCGACCGCTTCGCCGGGCTACTGCGCCCCGGGTGCAGGCCGGGGCCTCCTGGGCCCGGGCCCGCTGGGCGCCAAGCCGGCTACGGCCGGCACGGTCCTGAGCGTCGACGCCACTTCGGGAAGCTTCGACGTCCTCACCCCCCAGGGGGCCGACGTCACCGTCAAGGTCAGCCCGTCCACCAAGTACGACGACCCGGCAGCCAGCTCGGCCAGCTTGTCCGACGTGACCGCGGGCGAGGTTGTGGCTGTCCAGGGCACCACCTCCTCGGGGACGGTGACGGCCGGCACTGTGGCCGTACTGCCCGCCGGGGACCGTCCCGGGGCCGATGGTGCCGGAGCGGCCGGCACCCCGGCGACCTCGGGTGCGGTTCTCGGTGTGAGCTCGGCCACCAACAGCTTCACGCTGCTCACCCCATCGGGGGCGACCGAGACGGTCAACGTGAGCTCCTCGACCAAGTACACGGAGCCGGGCGTCACCTCAGCCTCCATCTCCGACCTGAAGCGAGGGGAGCGGGTCGTGGTCCAGGGCACCAGCTCCTCGGGCACCGTCGACGCCACGGCCGTGCTCATCCGGCCCGCACATGTGGGTGGCCCCGGCTTCGGCCCCGGCCCGGGTGGCCGCGGCCCGCTCGGCCCTGGCCCCTCGGCTGACCAGGGGCCTGCGCCGGACCAGACGGGCTCGGCCCCGAGCCCGGGCAGCGCGGCCTGAGCGCTCGGCCTACTGCTGGGGCGACCACGTGGCCCGGGCCCTCAGGGCCCGGGCCAGCGCCGTGACTTCAAGGGCCCCTGTCGTCGCTGCCCCTGGGTGCTCGCGGCTCATGGTCCGGTGGCACCACGCCGTCGGCGCTGAACGCCCTCGCCGGCGCAGGGCCGTGCGGCAAGGAGCTGAGCACCCGGTCGAGACGGCGCAGGACCGCCTGCAGGCGCTCGGTACCCGAGCGCCCCAACAGGACGGCGAGGTGGCTGTCCCAGGCCGCGGCCCGCCGGGCCACCTCCTCTGCCAGGGCCGTTCCCTGTGGTGTGGTGCGCAGTGACCGGCGTTGGCGGTGACCAGGGCCCGCCTGTGAGATGACCAGACCGTTCGCGACGAGGTGCTCCGTGACCCGTCTGGCGTTCATGGCGTCGGTGCGGGCCCGACGTGCGAGCTCGCGCAGGCCACAACCCGGTTGCTCGTGGACGAGGCGCAGCACCAGGGCCTGAGGTGCGCTAAGTCCCAGGTCCGAGATCTGTTCCTCCCACGCTTCCCGCAGGGCCCGGTTCGCCCTCCCCACGGCAGGGCCGATGCCCTGCTCGACCCGGGGCACGGCCCCCGTGGTCGCCGGGCCGACGACTTTGTCACCGCCCGGCCCCATGCTCGCCTCCCTGGCTGCTCGCGCCCTCGCAAACCGTAGTTACCGTTACAGTCTACGAGTCCTCCCGCCCTTGTCGCCACCCGGCCGTCGGGGCCCGCCTCCCGCCGGGACGTGCCGTCGGTCCCCCCTGCGTTGCCCGGGCGGGCCCGAGGCCGCCGGTCGGTCCGGGGTCTCCACCCGTCCTCGACGTCCCGTGCACCACCGCGACATGGCAGGCGGGGAGCGTATTGACGACGAACGGAGATCTCCATGTCAGTTGCTGCGTACCCGGTGCGGGTCGATGCCACGCTCGACCCAGGTGTCAGCCGGTGGTTGTGGTTGGTGAAGTGGCTCCTGGTGGTACCGCACTACTTCGTGCTCTTCTTCCTATGGGTGGCCTTCGCGGTGGTCAGTGTCATCGCCTTCTTCTCCATCCTGTTCACGGGCCGCTACCCGCCGGCCCTGTTCGAGTTCAACGTTGGCGTCCTGCGCTGGAGCTGGCGGGTGGACTACTACAGCTACGGTGCGCTCGGCACCGACCGCTACCCGCCGTTCAGCCTCGCCGATGTGCCCGACTACCCGGCCCACCTGGACATCAAGTACCCCGAGCACCTCTCGCGTGGCCTGGTGCTCGTGAAGTGGTGGCTGCTGGCGCTCCCGCACTACCTGGTGGTGGGCCTCTTCGTCGGTGGTGGGACCTGGGCCGCCTGGGAGGTTGGTGCGTTCAGGACCGGGAGCGCGCCCGGCCTCATCGGCGTGCTGGTGCTCGTTGCTGCCGTCACCCTGGCCATCACCGGCCGCTACCCGCAACAGTTGTTCGACTTCGTGCTCGGGATGAACCGCTGGGTGCTGCGCGTGGCGGCCTACGCTGCCCTCATGACGGACGAGTACCCGCCGTTCCGGCTCGACATGGGTGGGCACGAGCCCACGCCCACGCTGAGCATCGTCCCGCCGCGGCCCGGGCCACCGACGACGACGGCGGAGTAGGGGGGCATGGGTGGGGGCCGGTGGTAGGGCGTTGCCGCAGGCCCGGGCCCTGGCGGGGCTCGGCGCGGTAGTACTGGCCATCGGCCCCCTGGCCGGCGGGGGCGAGGCCCGCACCTCGTCGGTGCCCACGGCGCGGCTGGCCGAGGTGAGGGTGGGTGCCCACCCGGGCTTCGACCGCATCGTCTTCCAGTTCAGCGGGGCCCTGCCGGCGAACCGCTCGGTCACCTGGGTGCGACAGGTCACCCAGGACGCCTCGGGCAAGCCGTTGAGCCTCGGCGGCAAGGCGTTCCTGCGGATGGTCTTCAGCCCGGCCGTAGCGCACACATCCGCAGGGGCGCCGACCTGGACCGGGCCCGTCCCGGGCCGGTTCGACTACCCGGTGCTGCGCTCGTTGCGGCTTGCGGGGGACTTCGAGGGCGTCGTTTCCTTCGGGGCCGGCCTGTGGCAGAAGGTGCCGTTGCGTGTGTCCACCCTGACCGGCCCCCCGCGGGTGGTCATCGACGCCCAGGTGCCCGCGGGCGGACCGGCTGCGCTCGGCCCTGCCGACAATGGCCGTCTCGTCTACCTTGCCGTGGGCCGGAAGGTGGTCCTCTCGCTGAAGACGTGTGTGGACTGCGGCTATTCCTGGCACGCCAGGTCGTTACCCGACCCGACCGTGGTGCGGGCCTCGGGCCCGGCCCTCGTCCCCTTGCCCCACCCGTCAGGGGCCGTTGGCTTCCCGTACGAGACCCGGTGGGTGCTCCGAGCCACGGGCCAGGGGATGGCGAGCATGCACCTCTACGAGACGGGGCCGCAGCGGGGGGCGCCCCCCGTTGCGAGCTACTCCTTGAGGTTCCTCGTGCGCTGACCACCCGGCCCGTTGGGAGAAGGGGCTGGGGACTGTTCCCTCCCCCCGTACCCCCGGGCCGCGTCACGTGGGCGCCCGCACCGCCACTTCGTGGTCCTCAACAGGCTTGGGCGAGGGGCACCGGGATCCCAAAAGATCAGTGAGCTCACTGATGTGGAGCCAGGCCGGCGGCCTCTAGTGCCCGCCCGGTGCGGTACGCCCCGTCTAGCTCCAGGTGCACCCTCTCTGGCGCCGGCAGTGCCGGCCACCTGCGAGCCCCCGGTGCAGGCTCGGCCCCTTCTCGCTCGGCTGGCCGTACCGTCGCCGCCCTGGTGGCCCTGGTGGCCCTGGTGGCCATGGGGTTGCTCGGCATGCCCGGCGCCGCGGCGGCCCGTCCCGCCCGGTCGGGGACCGGCCCGTCTGCCGGCCCGTCGGCGAGCACCGCCTTGCGTTCAGGGGGCACCGCCTTGCCCGCGGGCCGCACCGCCCCGGCCCAGCTGCCGAGCGGGCTGCAGACGGCCATCGACAGGGCCCTGGCCTCCCAGCCGGTCAGCACCCCGGGCGGCCTCAGGCTGAGCTGGGGCCGGGGCGGCCAGGTCTCCTTCGCCTTGTCCAAGGCGCCGTCAGTGGCCTTCTCCCTGCGGCCTGTGGCCCTGGAGGGCTCGCGCTCGGAGGCCTTTGCCCCCGGGCCTTTCGTCTTCGGGGCCAAACAGGTCACCGAGGCCCTGGCCCGAGGTGTGAGCGCCTGGTACAAGGCCTCGGTGCAGGGCTTCGAGCAGGGCTTCACCGTCTCGCGGCCCCCGGCGGGGGCCTCCAGGACGTTCTTGCTCGTGCTCTCCTACGCCGGTGCCCTGCACCCCCGCCCGGCAGGCGCCCAGGGCTTTGACATCTCGGGGCCGGCAGGCGCGGAGATGACCTACGGCGGGCTCCACGCCACCGACGCCACCGGGCGGGCCCTGAGCGCACACCTGGTGGCAGCCCACGGGGCCCTGCGCATAACCGTGAATGCCGCCGGTGCCACCTACCCGGTGCGCATCGACCCCTTCGTGGCCCCTTCGAGCGCCCCTACCGCCACCTTCTCCGGTACCGGGGGCGACGCGCTCGGCTACTCGGTGGCCCTGTCGGCCGACGGGCAGACGGCCCTCGTTGGGGCCCCGGGTGCCGTTGCGGACAACGGCGCCGCCTACCTGTACGCCGAGACCTCGGGCAACTGGCCCTCCCCCCCGACGGCCAGCTTCACCGGGAGCGGCAACGAGGAGCTCGGCTACAAGGTGGCCCTCTCCGCCGACGGCCAGACGGCCCTGGCGGGGGCTTGGGCCGCCAGTTCGGGCAACGGCGCCGCCTACCTCTACTCCGAGACTTCGGGCACCTGGCCTGCTACACCGACGGCGAGCTTCACCGGGAGCGGCGGTGAGGGCCTCGGCTCCTCGGTGGCCATCGCAGGCGACGGCCAGACGGCCCTCGTGGGCGCCCCGAACGCTGCTTCGGGCAACGGCGCCGCCTACGTCTACGATGCCGTGCCTCTGTTCGTCGACGCCGCGGTCTCGGGCTCACAGGCCTATGGGTCCTCGGCGCCCCGCTTCAGTTTCACCGACAACGCCCCGAGCGGTGTCGGCGTCAGCGGCTCGGCCACCTGCAGCGAGGTGGAGACGGCCACCGCCGTGTCGGCCTCTCTGGCGGTGGGCACCTACACCCTGGAGGCCGGCACCTGCAGCGGGCTCAGCCTCGGCGGCGCCGGGGCCTCCTCCTACGCCCTGTCCTACAACGGCGGGCCGTTCGTGGTCTCCCCGGCCCCTCTCAGCATCACCGCCACCAGCGCCACCATGACCGAGGGGGCGCCGGTGCCGCCCATAACTCCGAGCTACGGGGGCTTCGTGCTGGGCCAGGGCCCGTCTGCTCTGTCGGTGCCCCCCACCTGCTCGACAACGGCCACCTCATCCTCGCCTCCTGGGACCTACCCGGCCACCTGCAGCGGGGCGGAGGCGGCCGGCTACTCCATCTCCTATGCCCCGGGCACGGTCACGGTGCTGGGCCCCTCGGCCACCCCGCCCGCAACGGCCACCCCGTCGGGCCCGCCCACCCCGGCGCCGCCCAGCTTCCCCGACGCGCCCTACAGCTACCCCAACGGGGCACTGGTCAACTTCCGTGGCTCCTACTACGTCTTCGCCGGGGGCCGGGCCTTCGGGCTGACGGCCTCCCAGCTGGCCAAGCTCCAGGGCGTGGACCATGCCAAGGTGCTCGATGCCCCCCCGGGGGCGCTGGCGCCCACCACGGCCCCGGTCCGGGCCGGCACCATGGTGACCACCAGCTCGGTGGACGCCAACCCCACCATCTACGTGCAGGGCACCGATGGAGCACTGCATGGCTTCGCATCGCTCCACCAGTTCCTCTCCGGTGGCTTCGACCCGGCCCTGGTGGTCAGCCTGGGCAGCCTGGGCAACGCCCCGGTGTCGGCGCTCAGCGCCGGGGCCGCCCACCTGGACGCCCTGTCCACGGCTTCGGACGGGGCACTGGTCATATCAGGCCACACGTGGTACGTCCTCGCCGGCGGGAGGGCCTTCGGCATCCCGACCCCGGGCCAGCTCCTGGCCCTGCGCCAGGCAGATGGCGCCGAGCCCGTCGCGGGCAACCTGAGCGCCTCTGAGCTCGCTGCCCCGCCGGCTGACGGCGTGCTCGTCAGCGTGACGGCCGCGGGCGTCTACGTCGCCTACCAGGGCCAGCTGTTCGGCTTCAAGACCATGTCCCAGCTGCTGGCCGACGGCTACGGGGGCAGCGCGGCGGTGCCGGTGCCGGGCCCGGGCGGACTGCCGGTGGTCTTCCCCTACTCCGGTTCATGAACAGCGGTGGGAGGCCCCGGGTGCCCGGTGCGTCCCCTGGTCGGACGGCCTCGTAGGCGAAGGCGCGACCGATGCCGAGGAGCCTGGCGGGCTCCTCGACGGTGAGCGGCAGGCGGCCACCCTTGGTCGCCGCCGCGCCAGGCGCCTACCGGAGGTACGCGGCGCCCCTATGGCCGGGGCCTGACCCGGTGCACGGCGCGTGCCCTGACCCGGTGCACGGCGCGTGCCCTGACCGTCCCCGGCGGTCCGGGCAGCTGGCTCGAGGCGGCGCCCTTGCTTCGGGACGGCCTCTCTGCCGGGCACTCGGCGCGCGCATGGCAGGGGCCCCCAACTTGTGGCCGCCAAGGGCCGACGCCGGCGGTCCCCAGGGGGAGCTCTTCGTCCAGGAGTGGGGGCAGTTCCTTGCCCGGTGGAGGATGGTGGTTTATAGTGGAGCAAAGTAGAGGGCAGGGGAGGAACCCGGCCCGGACCGGACCGACTGGGCAGGCAGGTGGAGCGCTTCTATGGCAACTTCGAGTACGCGCTCGACGCGAAAGGCCGGGTCATCCTCCCGGCACGTCTGCGCTCCCAGTTCGAGACCAAGAGGTGCCTGGTGTCCTGCTACGTGGACCGGTGCCTAGCGGTGTGGACCCCCGATGAGTTCAACCGGCACCTGGCCCGCGCCGAGAGCATGGAGAGCCGGGGGGCGGAAGGGCGCAACCTGGCCCGTACCCTCTCGGCCATGTCGGCCGAGGTCGAGATCGACGGCCAGTGGCGCCTGACCATCCCGGGGAGCCTGCGGGACTACGCCGGCCTGGAGCCGGAACGCCCGGTCATGGTCATCGGTGCCCTCAACCGTGTGGAGCTGTGGCAGGCCGACCTCTGGCGCCAGCGTATGGCGCCCAGCCTGGAGAGCCTGGCCAACGGCACCAGCGACCTGTTCGCTGAGCCGACCACGTCCGCCACCGGTGGGGCGGCTCTCGGGTGACCCGTTCCAGCACCCGGCTGCCGGGCCTCCAGCATTCCCGGGGCAACCAACCGCGACGGTGCTGCGAACATGGCGCCGGCGGGCGCAGGGCTGCTACGCAGCCCCTTGACCAGCAGGGCCAGGGCCTCCTTCTCCACCTGCCCGGTACCGTGCACCCGGGGAGACAACCCGGGGCAGAGCTGGCCGAGGGGCTGCGTATGAGCCCAGGCACCCCGACCGGGCACGATGAGCCCGGGCACGAGTTCGCCCACCGTCCGGTGATGCTCGACGAGGTCGTCGAGCTCATGCGGCCCGTCCCCCCGGGGTGGCTGGTAGATGCCACCGTCGGCGGTGGCGGCCACGCCCGTGCCCTCCTCGAGGCCGTGCCGCAGGTGAGCCTGCTCGGGCTCGACCGCGACACGGAGGCCGTCGAGGCGGCCCGTGCCGCCCTGGCCGGGTTCGGTCACCGGGCGGTCGTGGCCCACCGGCGCTACGACGACATGGCGGAGGCTCTGGCCCAGGTGGGGGCCACCGGGGCGGCGGGCGTGCTGTTCGACCTGGGGGTGAGCTCCCATCAGTTCGACCGCCCGGAGCGTGGTTTCAGTTACCGCTTCGATGCCCCGCTCGACATGCGAATGGACCGCTCGACCGGGCCGACGGCGGCGGACCTGCTCGCCAGCTGGGACGAGCACACCCTGGCCGCCCTCTTGAGAAGGCATGGCGAGGAGCGCCTCGCGGGCAGGATCGCAGCTGCCATCGTGGCGGCCCGGCCGGTTGTCACCACCGGGCAGTTGGCCGAGGTCGTGGCAAGCGCCGTGCCGATGCCCGCCCGCCGGCGCGGGCACCCGGCCAAGCGGGTGTTCCAGGCGCTCAGGGCGGCGGTCAACTCCGAGCTCGAGGTGTTGCCGGTCGCTCTCGACCAGGCCCTGCGACTGGTGGTGCCCGGTGGACGGGTTGTCGTGATCTCGTACCACTCGGGTGAGGACCGCTTGGTGAAGGAGGCCTTTGTTACTGCCTCGACCGGGGGTTGCACCTGTCCGCCCACCTTGCCCTGTGTGTGCGGTGCCGTTCCCACGGTCCGCCTGCTCAACCGGGGCTCCCGTCAGCCGTCGGCCGCCGAGAGGTCGGCCAACCCGCGTTCGGAGAGCGCCCGCCTGCGCGCCGTGGAAGCCCTGGCGCCGGAACTGAGGAGGCCGCGGTGATGCCCGCAGAGCCGCGTCGGGGCCCGGAGGGTGCCCTGCGCCAACCGGCGGGTGCCGGTTCGCCTGCGCCCGCCAACGGCGCACGCCCCGAACCGTCGCCACGGGCGGAGCCGCACCTGCACCTCGTCGTCCCCTCCCGGCGGCCGCACTTCAACCGCCGCTACATGGCTCTGTGGGCGGGGCTGTCGGTTGTTGCCGGCCTTGCCCTGGCTCTGGTGGTGCTGCACGTGCTCATCGCCCAGGCGCAGTTCCGCCTGGACCGTCTGCAGCAGCAGGCGGGCCAGGACCAGGCGCAGTACGAGAAGTTGCGTCTCAGCGTCGCCCAGTTGGAGTCCCCGGCCCGCATCGTCTCGATCGCAGAGGGCGTGCTCGGGATGCAGCAACCGGGTTCGGTGACCTATCTGCCTGCGCCCCAGGGCGCGGGCAGCGGGGCCTCAGCCGGGCTGTCGTCGAATGGGCCCTCGTTCGGCAGCCCGCTGACCGCGCACGGGCCCACGGTGACCGCACCCCCGGGTGCGGCCGACTGGCCGTCGGTCAAGCCGTACCTGAGCGGTAACCCATGACCGACCGTGCCCGTGGCGGCGGCGCACGACGCAGCACCGCAGGCACGCGTCGAGGGGGGCGACCCGCTCCACCCGAACGCAACCGTCGCCGCTACCTGGCTTCAGCAGCCGTGATGACGGCGTGCCTGGGGGGAGTGCTCACCAGGTTGTTCTTCGTGCAGGGAGTGGACGCGGCGCGCTACGCGCAGGCCGCTCGCAACGAGTACGTCCATGAGATCTCCTTCCTGGGTGAGCGTGGTTCCATCCTGGACCGCAACGGGAACCCGCTGGCCATGTCGGTGCCCCTCACCACCGTGTACGCCGACGACTACCAGGTGACCGACCCCCGGGCCGAGGCCCAGTACCTGAGCGGCCCCTTGGGCGTGCCCGAACCGGTCCTGCAGAACGACCTGAGCGAGGCCAGCGGTTTCGTGTACCTGGCCCACACCATCCCCGACGCGGCTGCCGCCAAGGTGAGCTCGCTCCTGGCGTCGGGCCTGTTGCCTGGCGTGTACACCATGCAGGAGCCCAAGCGCTTCCTGCCCGCCGGCCAGCTCGCACTGCCGCTCATCGGTGTGGTGGGCACCAGTGGCCAGGGCCTTTCGGGCCTCGAGTACAAGTACAACCGGTTGCTCGAGGGCAGGCCGGGCAAGCTGGTGGAGGACATGGACCCGGCCGGTGGGATGATCCCCGGCGGCGTGCACCAGTACCAGGCCCCCGTGCGTGGCGACGACCTGGTGCTCACGCTCGACAAACCCTTGCAGTTCGATGCGGAGCAGGCCCTGGCCCGGGCGCTGGTGGCTGCCCAGGGGCGCAGCGGGATAGCCCTGATCATGGACTCGCGCACGGGTGAGCTCCTGGCCGCGGCCGAACTGGTGACGCCCAGCCGTTCCGATCCCGTGACCATGCAGGAGCCCCCGGCCCTGCCGGTGTGGTTCGTGCCCCAGGGCTCGTCCCCGGGCGCCCCGTCCCAGGGGGGGGCGGGCCGTGCCCCGACCTCGCAACAGGTCAAGTCCGTGCAACCGGTGGAGGCGCCGACGGCCACGGCGTTCACAACGGTGTACGAGCCCGGTTCGGTCGAGAAGCTCGTGACCCTGTCGGCTGCCCTGCAGTCGGGAGCCATCACGCCCAGCGAGATGTTCAACGTGCCCGGCACCTACAACGTGGCGGGCACCATCATCGGGGACGCCTGGCCGCACCCGACCCTGTACTGGTCGCCGGCCAGCATCCTCGCCCACTCCTCGGACATCGGCACGGTCGAGATCGCCCAGAAGCTCGGGCTCCCCAAGCTGCTGGACTACGTGCGCGCCTTTGGCATAGGCCAGGTGAGCAACGTCCAGTTCCCCGGGGAATCGGCCGGCCTGGTCCCCGGGCCGGCGCAGTGGTCCGGTACCTCCATCGCCACCATCCCCATCGGCCAGGGGGTCGCGGTCACGGCCGTGCAGATGCTCGACGCCTACAACACCATCGCCAACGGCGGCGTTGCCGTCCCGGCCCGACTGGTCGACGGCTACGTCGACGCCCAGGGCCGCGAGCACCTCTTCCCCGTACCCAAACCCCACCGGGTGGTGAGCCCGGTCGTCGCCCGAGAGATGACCCAGATGCTCGAAGGGGTTGTCAAGGTGGGCACGGGTGGGGCGGCGGACCTCTCGCCGTACACGGTGGCGGGCAAGACGGGGACCGCGCTCGTGCCTTCGCCCAAGGGGGGCTACATCGCAGGGGACTTCGTCTCCAGTTTCGCCGGCTTCGTGCCCGCTGAAGACCCTGCCGTGACGGTGATGGTCGTGGTCGAGGGTACCCATCAGTACGGTGCCGAAGCGTCGGCCCCGGTTTTCGCCATGCTGGCCCGGGACGCCCTGCAGCAGCTCGGGGTCCCGCCCCACAAGCCCGAGCCCCCCCTCCCCGGGGTGGCTCTGGCCAGCCCGTACGGCGGTGAGGGTGAGGCGGCCGGCCCTGCTCTGCCCGGACTGTCGGGCACACCCGTCGTGCGGGTCAGCGTCACCGGCGCACCGGCGCACGGGCCTGGCAGCACCAACAGCCGTAGCGGTGGGAAGGTTGCGACGACGTCCACGACCGGCACCACGGGGCCCGGTGCCCCGCCGACCACCGCGGCGCCCGGGGCCGCCACCGGCGCGACCACCTCGACCACGTCTGGCGGCCCGGGCCACTAGGTTCAGGGAAGCTTGAGCACAATGAGCGTGCGTCTGAGGGCCCTGGTCAGCGAGGCCGGGCTGGAGCGCTACCAACTGGCCGGCCCGGCCCTGGCCGGTGCGGGCCCGGAGGTGACGGACCTGGTCATGGCCTCCTCTGAGGTGACGGCCGGGGCCATGTTCGCCTGCGTGCCCGGGAGCCGGGCGGACGGCCACGACTTTGCAGCCGAGGCGGTGCGCAGGGGCGCCTCGGTCCTGGTCTGCCAACGGCCGCTCGACCTGGCGGTGCCCCAGCTGGTCGTCCCCTCGGTGAGAGCGGTCCTGGGGCCGCTCAGCGCGGCCTTCTGGCAGCACCCGGCCCGGGCGATGACCGTGGTGGGGGTCACGGGTACCAACGGCAAGACCACGACCTGCGCCCTCTTGGCGGCAGTGTTCATGGCAGCGGGACGGCAGACGGGTGTCGTGGGGACCCTCACGGGCACCCGGACCACCCCGGAGGCACCAGAGCTGCAGCGGCGCCTGGCCGACCTGCGTGCCATCGGGGTGCAGGCGGTGACCATGGAGGTCTCCTCCCACGCTCTCGCCCAGGGGAGGGCGGCGGGCACCGAGTTCGCGGCTGCCGTGTTCACCAACCTCAGCCAGGACCACCTGGACTACCACAGGACCATGGAGTCCTACTTCGAGGCGAAGGCGTTGCTGTTCACCAGGGCCTACACCGGCCTGGCCGTGGTGAACAGGGCCGGCCCCTGGGGGGCGAGGCTCGTCGAGAGGCTGCAGGGTGGGCCGGTACGCCTGGTCACCTACAGCCCGGACGATGCCAGCGACGTGGTCCTGGGCCGGCGCAGCGCCTCCTTCACCTGGAACGGAGAGCGGGTCGAACTGAACGTCCCCGGGCGCTTCAACGTGACGAACGCCGTAGCCGCAGCGACGACAGCCAGAGAGCTCGGCCTGGGCTGGGACGCCGTACTGCCCGGCCTGGCTTCGGTCGCCCCGGTCAAGGGGCGTTTCGAGCCTGTGGAGGCCGGCCAGCCGTTCAGCGTGGTGGTGGACTTCGCCCATACGCCGGCGGCGCTGGCGGAGGCGTTGCGGGCTGCCCGGGAGCTGACGCGGCCTCCGGGTGGCCGGGTTATCGTGGTCTTCGGCGCCGGCGGCGACCGTGACCGGGGCAAGCGCCCGCTCATGGGGCGGGTCGCCAGCGAACTGGCGGACGTCGTGGTGGTGACCTCGGACAACCCTCGTAGCGAGAAGCCGTTGTCCATCGTCGAGGAGGTGGTGGGTGGGAGCGTGCGCGGGGAGCCCCTGGTCGAGCTGGACCGGGCCAAGGCCATCAGCGGCGCCCTGGCTCTCGCCCGGCCGGGCGACGTCGTGGTGATCGCTGGTAAGGGCCACGAGACCGGCCAGGACTTCGGGGGCCACGTGGAGCACTTCGATGACGCCGAGGTCGCCCACCGGGCTCTCGGGCAGCTGGGCGCGGACGGCCATTGGGAGGTAGCGGAGTGATCTCCCTCCTCATCGCCGGGGGGGCAGGGCTCCTGGTGGCCATCCTGTTCACCCCGCTGCTGATCTCCGAGCTGCGCGTGCGCGGCATCGGCCAGCAGATAAGGGAGGACGGCCCGGCCGGGCACTTCTCCAAGGCCGGTACCCCCACCATGGGGGGCCTGGCCATCATGCTCGCCGGGGTGGTGGGCTACGGCGTTGCCCATGTCGCCAACGCCTTCACCACACGCGGGCTGGCCGGGATGCTGACCATCTGCGCCGCCGCTCTGGTGGGGTTCCTCGACGACTGGCTCAAGGTCACGCGCCAGCGGAGCCTGGGCCTCAACAAGCGGGCCAAGATCCTCGGCCAACTGGCGGTCGCCCTGGCCTTCGCCGTGGTGGCCGTCACCTGGCTCAAGGTCGACACGCACCTGTCGTTCACCCGGTTCGACTCCCTGGGCCTGCAACTGGGCAAGGTGGGGTGGGTGGTCATGGCCGTGCTGTTCATCGTGGGCAGCACCAATGCCGTCAACCTCACGGACGGCCTGGACGGGCTGGCATCGGGTTCTTCGGCCTTCACGTTCGTCGCCTTTACGGTGATCGGCTTCTACCAGCTGCGTCACGTCGCCCTCTACCGCAACCCGGCCGCCCTGGACGAGGCGGTCATGTCGGCGGCCATGATCGGGGCCTGCGCCGGGTTCCTGTGGTGGAACGCGGCACCCGCCCGCATCTTCATGGGCGACACCGGTTCCCTGGGGATAGGGGCGGCGGTTGCCGTCCTGGCCTTGCTGGAGAACGTGGACCTGCTGCTCCCGATCATCGGTGGGCTGTACGTGCTGGAGACCGTTTCGGTCATCGTGCAGGTGGCCAGCTTCCGCATGTTCGGTCGGCGGGTGTTCCGCATGGCACCGGTGCACCACCACTTCGAGCTGACAGGCTGGCCGGAGACGACGGTGATAGTCAGGTTCTGGATACTGGCGGGGCTTTTCACCGCCCTGTCGCTCGGCGTGTTCTACGCCGACTTCCTGGCGCACGGGGGCACGGGTTGACCGCCCCCCGGCGTACGGTCAACGCGCCGGTTGCCGGGCGCGCCACGAGAGCGGAGGTTGGCCCGAGATGACTGCGGTCACAACTGTGCTGGGCAAGCTGGGGCGTTCGGCCGGGACCGGCAGGAAGCCGGCCGAGGCCGGACGGGCCGGGGCAGCGGCCGGCCCGAAGGCCCGGGCGGTGGGCCGGGCCGGCACCGCCGAGCGGGCGCACAACAGCACCTACCTGGTCCTGCTGGTGGTGGTGGGAGTGCTCTGCACTGCCGGTCTGGTGATGGTGCTCTCGGCATCTGCAGTAGCCAGCCTGCGTGCCTACGGGACTCCCTGGTCGTTCTTCGAGCGCCAGGTGCTCTACCTGGTACTGGGCGTGGGTGCCTTCTTCGTGGCCCTGCGGGCCTCGATGGCCCGGTGGCAAAGGTTGGCCCGGCCCCTCGCCGTGCTCTCCGCGCTGGCCCTGATGGCCGTGCTGGTGGCGGGCCGGAGCGCAGGCGGTGCCTCGCGCTGGCTGGGGCGGGGCCCGGTCCAGTTCCAGCCGTCCGAACTTGCCAAGCTGGCGCTGGTCCTGTTTGCGGCCGATGTCCTGGCCCGGCGTGAGGGCAGGCGTGACTGGACCTACCGGTCCCTGCCGGTCATCCTGACCACGCTGGTGTTCGTGGCCCTCATCATGAAGCAGCCCGACATGGGCACAGCCGTCGTCATCAGCTGCATAGCGGCCGCCGTCCTGTTCACGGCCGGGATGCCCGTACGGGCCATGTCGAGCCTGGGCGCCGTTGGTGGGGCCCTGGCCCTGGTCCTCGCCATGACGGCTCGTTACCGGGCGGCCCGCCTGACCTCGTTCATAAACCCGTTCGCCCACGCCAACTCGACGGGCTACCAGTCGGCCCAGGGCCTCATCGCCCTGGGCGCCGGCCATTGGACCGGTGCTGGCCTGGGCCAGAGCCTGGCCAGCTGGGGCTACCTGCCCAACCAGTACACGGACTTCATATTCGCCGTGATCGGCCAGGAGGCGGGTTTCATGGGCAGCCTGGTCGTCGTCGGCCTCTTCGTAGCCCTGGCGCTGGTGGGGACCAGGGTGGCGCTCTCGGCCGGCACGACCTTCGAGAGCCTGGTGGCAGCCGGGGTGACGGCCTGGCTCTCGGCTCAAGCCGTGATCAACATCGGCGCTGTGGCCGACGTCCTGCCCGTCACCGGGGTGCCGCTGCCCTTCGTCTCCTATGGCGGCACATCCCTGGTGATCGTCCTGTTCGCCACCGGGCTCCTGGCCAACATCGCCCGCCATGCCCCAGGCCGTAGCGGGGCGGCGACGGCGGCCCGGGCGTGAGCCGATGAGGTCATCGGCCCGGCCATGGCTGGTGGTGGCCGGCGGCGGCACGGGTGGGCACCTCTACCCGGGCCTGGCCGTGGCCCGGGAGCTCGTGAGCCGGGGGTGCCCGCCATCGGCCGTGCACTTCGTGGGGGCCCGGCGGGGCCTGGAGGCACGTACCAGGGCGCTGGAGGGCTTCCCGGCCACGTTCCTGCCCGGCCGGGGCCTGCGGCGTTCGTTGTCGGCCGACGCCTGGGCCGCCAACCTGGGGGCGCTCGCCGGCACGGCTCTGGCGGTCGGGGAGGCGCTCGCCCTTTTTGCCCGTTGGCGGCCCGCCGTGGTGATGGCCCTGGGGGGCTATGCCAGCCTGCCCTGCGTCCTGGCCGCCGTGCTGTGGCGTTGCCCCCTGGTGGTCGTGAACGTGGACGCCGTGCCCGGTGCTGTGAACCGTTTGGCCGCCCGCCTGGCCCGTGCCACGGCGGTCGGCGCCCCGGGCGTGGCCGTGCCCCGCGCCGTCCACACCGGAGTCCCGGTGCGCTCGTCCATGGCCGACCTCGACCGCAGCCCCGAGGGCCGCAGGCGGGCCCGTCTGCGCCTCGACCTGCCAGAGCGAGGCCGGGTGGTCGTGGTCTCCGGTGGCTCCCTGGGGGCGCGCCGCATCAACCAAGCCACCCTCGAACTGGCCGCCGCCTGGTCGGACCGTGCGGATGTCGCCCTGCGCCACGTGGTGGGGCGGCGGGACTGGCCCTGGGTCAGCGCCGCCCGCCCCGCGCCCGGGGCCATGTGCTACCAGCAGGTGGAGTACGAGGAGGACATGGCGTCCCTCTACGCCGCCGCCGATGTGGCCGTACAGCGGGCGGGGGCCAACACGGTGGCCGAACTGGCGCTGGCCGGGGTGCCCTCGCTACTGGTGCCCCTGCCCGGGGCGCCGGGAGACCACCAGGGGGCCAACGCCCGCACCGTTGCGGGGGCAGGTGGCGCGGTGGTGGTGAACGACGACGAACTGGACGGGGGGCGCCTGGCGTCCGAGCTGGAAGCGCTGCTCGGGGCCCCCGCCCGGTTGGAGGAGATGGGCCGCGCCGCGAAGGGCCTGGGACGGCCGGGCGCCACTTCCGAGGTGGCGGACCTCGTCCAGCGTCATGCCCGCCGGCCCATGCCCCGGGAGGGACGTTGAGCGCCGGACGGGGGGGCCCGGTGGACCTCGGGACAGGGCCGTGGCGGCTCCACCTGGTGGGCCTGGGCGGCTCGGGCATGAACGCCATCGCCACCGTGCTCCTGGCCATGGGCCACCAGGTGTCGGGCAGCGACGAACGCCGTTCCCCCGTCCTCGAGCGCCTGGCCGGCATGGGAGCCACGGTGCACGTGGGGCATGCGGCGGCCAATGTGCAGGGGGCGGACCTGGTCGCCTTCTCGAGTGCCGTGCGGGCCGACAACGTCGAGCTCGAGGCGGCCCGTCTGGCCGGGCTGCCCGTCTGGTCGCGGGCCCGGCTGCTGGCCGCGGTGTGCGCCCAGCGCCGGTGCCTGGCGGTGAGCGGCACGCACGGCAAGACGACCACGACGGCAATGCTGGCCGAGGTCATGGGCACCACCGGCACGGACCTGTCGTACCTGGTGGGCGGCGAGATCCCGGGCCGCCCCGGGGGCGCGCGGTGGGGGAGCGGGCCCTGGCTCGTGGTGGAGGCGGACGAGTCCGACGGGACCTTCCTCGAGCTGCCTGCTCACGGGGCGCTGGTCACCAGCGTCGCACCCGACCACCTCGACTACTACGGCGACGAGGAGCACCTGAGGGCTGCCTTCGAGCGCTTCCTGCGCCAGGTCCCCGGGCCGCGCGTCCTGTGCCTGGACGACCCCGGAGCGGCAGGCCTGCTGGCGGGCCCGGTGGCCGGGGCGGGGGTGACCACGTACGGGACGTCCGCGGATGCCGACTTCCGTGCCCACGACCTGCGGCTCGGGGGCACCGTGGCCGGCTTTGCCCTGACCGGGCCCGGGGGCGCCGACCTGGGCTGGTTCGAGCTTCCCGTTCCCGGCCTGCACAACGTCCTCAATGCCACGGCCGCAGTGGCCATGGGGATGTCAGCCGGCGTCGGCGCCGACGAGGCCCGGCGCGCCCTAGCCGCTTACCGGGGCGTACGCCGACGGTTCGAGCTTCGGGGCAACGGGGACGGCGTGACCTATGTGGACGACTACGCCCACAACCCGGGGAAAGTGGAGGCCCTGCTGGCCACGGCACGCGGGGTCGGCCCGGGCCGGGTGGTGGCGGTCTTCCAGCCGCACCGCTACAGCCGTACCGCTGCCCTGTGGCGCGAGCTCGGCCACGCCCTCACGCTGGCGGACGTGGCGGTGGTGACAGACGTGTACCCGGCCGGCGAGGTACCGCTGGACGGGGTGACGGGTGAGCTGGTGGCCCGGGCCGCCTCGGACGCCCGGCCAGGCATGGAGGTCGCCTACGTGCCCGGCGACCGGGCCGCACTGGTCGGCCACCTGCGCCGTGCCCTGCGCCCGGGCGACCTGTGCCTGAGCATCGGCGCTGGTGACATCACCACGCTGGCCGACGACATGGGGGTGGCGGTAACTGGTGGCGCCGACGAGGGCGACCGGCAGCCCGCGCCCACTGCACCAAGTGAGCCGGCTGCGCCAACTGAGCCGGCTGCACCAACTGAGCCGGCTGCGCCAACTGAGCCGGCTGCGCCAACTGAGGAGGTAGAGCGATGACCAGGACCGTCCCGCCGCCCCCGGCCCGCCATGTCAGGCCCGGGCATGGCCCGGGTGCCGTGATGGACGGCCCGGAGGACCGTCCGGCACCGCAAGCGGGCCGGGCGCGTCACCTCCCGCCCCCGCCCTCCGGCCCATTGCCAGACGGTGGCGGCGCCGCCGGGAGGAGGCAGGAGCCGGCGGTGGAGGCCGGGCCCGGGCCGGCGGTCGCGGGGCGCCCTGTGGGCAGGAGCCAGCTCCAGAGGCTCCCGGTCCACCCCCGTTTCCGGCGCCGGTGGGCGGAGGCCCGCCGCCAGGAGGGCCTCCGCCGTCTGAGGGCCCTGGTCACCGTGACCTCGTGCCTCGCCCTGGTGGCAGCGGGCTGGGGCGTCCTGCATTCCTCCCTGATGGCCGTCAAACGGGTCGAGGTCGTGGGAGCCGGGCACACCGGTGCGGCAGCTGTCGAAGGGGCGGCCGGGCTGGTGAGGCCCGGGGGCGGTCACCAGCTCATGGTCGACGTGGGCTCGGCCGCTGCCGTCCGGGCGGTGGAGGGCCTGCCCTGGGTCGCCTCCGTGAGCTTCCACAGGCACTGGCCGTGGACGGTCGTCGTCGACGTGCAGGAACGCAAGCCGGCGGCTCTTGTCAGCGCCGCCCACGGGGCCTGGGACGTCGTCGACGTCACCGGGCGTTCGCTGGAGCAGGTGCCGGCGGGTGAACCGGTGCCGGCGCTGCCAGTGGTCAAGCCAGCACTAGGGGTGGCGCCCGGCCAGCAGGTAGTGCCAGTGGGGCCGGTGAGCAGCAGTGAACTGCAGCAGATGCTGGTGGCCGCCTCGGCCGCGTCCGGCCTACAGGGGCTTTCGGGGATGCAGTTGTCCTGGTCCGGCTCCCAGGGCCTGGTGGCCCACGTCAACGGCTGGCCGGCCACGATCGTGCTGGGCAGCGCCGACCAGGCGGCCGAAAAGGTCGCCGTGCTCCAGGAGCTGGCTGGCGTCGCCCCCCTGTCCCACTACTCCCAGGTCGACCTGACTGTCCCGGGGCACCCGGCCCTCACGCCATTACCGAACTACGCCAATGGCTAAGCCCGTGTCACTTGATCGCAAAGTGACCCCGGGGCTAACCTTGTTCAACCGTCGGTAGAGCTTGAGCAAGTCTCAACCTGAAGTTTAGGTCAAGAGTAATGGCCGGCGCAAGACACGCGACATGGTCGCTTGCCCAGCGGGCCTCAGGTCTGCTCGACATTGGCCCTACGTCCAACCCAGAGGAAAGGTGCGATGGCTGGTCCGGCGCAAAACTACATAGCCGTCATCAAGGTCGTGGGGATCGGTGGAGGTGGCGTCAATGCCGTGAACCGCATGATCGACGCCGGCTTGAAGGGCGTGGAGTTCATAGCCATCAACACCGATGCGCAGGCGTTGCTCATGAGCGACGCCGATGTCAAGTTGGACATCGGGCGCCAGCTGACCAGGGGCCTGGGGGCGGGGAGCGACCCTGAGGTCGGGCGGATGGCGGCCGAGGAGCACCGGGACGAGATCGAGGAGGTCCTGAAGGGGGCCGACATGGTCTTCATCACCGCCGGCAAGGGCGGGGGCACGGGTACCGGAGGGGCACCGGTCGTGGCCGAGGTGGCAAAGGCGGCTGGAGCGCTGACCATCGGGGTCGTGACCCGGCCCTTCTCGTTCGAGGGCCGTCGCCGCTCCCTGCAGGCGGAGCAAGGGGTGCAGCGGCTCAAGGAGAAGGTGGACACCCTCATAGTGATCCCCAACGACCGGCTGCTCGCTGTGTCCAGCAACAAGACCACCATGGTCAACGCGTTCAAGATGGCCGACGAGGTGCTACTGCACGGCGTTCAGGGCATCACCGAGCTGATCACCACGCCGGGCCTCATCAACACCGACTTCGCGGACGTGAAGATGATCATGAGCAATGCCGGGACGGCCATCATGGGCATTGGTTCGGCCTCCGGGGACGGGCGGGCCACAGCGGCGGCCAAGATGGCTGTCACCTCCCCGCTGCTCGAGGCCTCGATCGAGGGGGCCCGGGGCATACTGCTCAACATCGCCGGTGGGACGGACCTGGGCCTGTTCGAGGTCAACGAGGCGGCTGAGATCATCCACGCCGCAGCCCACCCCGACGCCAACATCATCTTCGGCCAGGTGATCGACGAGGACATGGGCGACGAGGTGCGGGTGACGGTCATCGCCGCCGGCTTCGACCGCTTCGACGCCCCTGCCGAGGCTGCCAGTGCCGGTCGGCCCCAGGAGAAGGCGGCCCCCGCCCCGACGCGAAGAGGCCTCGGCCTGCTGGAGGACGACGGCGAGCTTGCCGCCGCCGGCGTCAGCTTCGGCGACGAGGACGACTTCGACGTCCCGCCGTTCCTCAAGTAGTGACGCTGCCGTCTGCCGCCCCCCGGCCCGTCGGGTGCGGTGCGCCCCGTCGGGGAGAGGCCCGTTCCTAGGGACGTCCGGGCGGCGCCCGTCCCCGGCCTGCCCAGCCGGGGCTGGAGGGTGCAGCTGCCCGGAGGCGCCACCTTCGTCGCCGGCGGCAGGTCTGACGGTGACTATGCCGAGGTGCCGGCCGGTGCCGGGTACACGTGGCTGCGCCAGGTCCACGGCGCGCGGGTGGTGGTCGTCGACGCCGCCGGGCAGGGCCAGGGGGAGGAGGCCGATGCGGCCGTCACCGCGACCTCCGGCGCCCCACTGGTCGTGCGGACGGCGGACTGCGTGCCGATCGGCCTGGCCAGTCCCCAGGGCGTGGTGGCGGTGGCGCACGCGGGATGGCGGGGCCTGCTGGCAGGAGTTGTCGAGGCCTGCGTGGGCACCATGCGCCGCCTGGGGGCGCAGGAGGTCTCGGCCGCGGTCGGGCCGTACGTCCATCCTCACGCCTATGAGTTCTCCGAAGCCGACCTGGGCGCGGTGGCGGCGCGGTTGGGCGGGGGCGTGCGCGCCCGGACCGTTGACGGGTCACCTGCGCTCGACCTCGGCGCGGCAGTGCGGGCCGCCCTGGGCGGTTGCGGAGCCGAGCTCGTGGCCGTCTGCCCGACCTGTACGCACTGTTCCGATGAGCACTGGTCCTGGCGGGCGCGCCGGGACTCGGGCCGGCAGGCTTCTGTGGTCTGGGTCGGGGAGCAGCCCGCCCGTGGCTGAGCGGGAGGCCGAGGGGGGGACGGGGCCCACGGCGGAGCAGGTGGCGGGACGTCTGGCCGAGGTGAGGGCGCGTGTGGCCGCCCGCGGGGTGCCGCCGGGCCGGGTGACCGTGGTGGCCGTGACCAAAGGGTTCGGGCCTTCTGCGGTCCGTGCCGCACTCGGTGCAGGCCTGGTCGACCTGGGGGAGAACTACGCCCAGGAGCTCGTGGCCAAGGCGGCCGCCGTCCCCGGTGCCGCCCGGTGGCACTTCCTGGGGCCGTTGCAGAGCAACAAACTGGCGCGCCTGGCACCACTTGTCACCCTGTGGCAGGGGGTCGACAACCAGGCCGCCCTGGAAGCCCTGGCTCGGCGCGCCCCGGGCGCCGCGGTGCTGGTGCAGGTGCAGCTGGCACCTGGCCCCGGTCGGCGGGGGGCACCGCCGGAAAGGGCCCAGGAGCTGGTGGCGGCGGGGCGGGACCTGGGCCTGGCTGTTCGTGGGCTCATGGCGGTGGGGCGCCCGGGGGCGACGGCCGGAGAGCAGGCCCGGGACTTTGCGTCCGTGGCCGCCCTGGCGGGCAGGCTCGGCCTGGGCGAGCTCTCGATGGGGATGAGCGACGACTTCGAGGTGGCCGTGGCCGAAGGGGCCACGATGTTGCGGCTGGGGCGGGTGCTGTTCGGGCCCCGTCCGCCGGAGGCCCGTGCCGGCGTGGCACCACGCTAGGCTTGTGACAAGGAGGCAACCATGCCGGGTACAGGCAAAAAGGTATTGATGTGGCTCGGCTTGGCCGACGCCGACGAGTACGACGAGTACGACGGCTACGAGGAGACCGCTGCTCCCCAACCCGCAGCGGCTGCCCCGGCCCCCGCCCCCTTGCGCCGCAGCCCCGAACCCGCCGAGGCGCCACTGCAGGCAGCGCCGGTCTCCCCGGCTGTGCGCACGTTGCCCCGGGACGGCCAGGAGAACGGCGCCCCCATCAACCTCCGGGCCGCCCCGGCCCCGGCCGGCCGCCCCGTGCCCACCTCGGTTGCGCCCGGGCCCAGCCCGTTCCAGGCCCTGGCCGCCAAGGTCCACGTGGCTGCCCCGTCCGAGTTCGCCGACGCCCAGGAGATCGCCGACCGCTTCCGCAGCGGGCAACCGGTGATCGTCAACCTGGGTAACGCCTACCGCGAGCTCGCCCACCGGATGATCGACTTCTGCAGCGGTGTGGCGTACGCGTTGGGCGGCAGCATGGACAAGGTTGCCGACAAGGTCTTCCTGATGACGCCGAGCAACGTCGAGCTGTCGGCGGAGGAGAAGCGGCGCCTCCAGGAGCGCGGGCTGTACCGCTCGTGAGCGCCGGCCTGGGGCCGGGCCTGGGCGCCCGGGGCTGACACATGTCGTACTGGGCGCACCACCCCCTCTACACCCTGGGCATGCTCTACCTGCTGGCCCTGGTGGTGAGGATGGTCTTCACATGGTTCCCCATAGAGCCGGGCTCCACTGCGGCGCGCCTCTACCGGTGGTTGTACCTCGCCACCGAGCCCTACCTGGCGCCGTTCCGCAAGCTGGTGCCTCCCATGGGGTCCTTCGACATCTCGTTCATCCTGGCGTTCATCGTCCTCTACGTCGTCTCCGCCTACCTGTTGTCGCTCGTCTCCATCTAGCCGGGCTACCCCCCGGGGTGCCTGAAAGGGCCCTCCCGGCCCAGGGCCGGGTGGGCCCGGGGGACCGTGCACAATGTCAAAGGCCGACGACCTGCCGGTGTTAGCATTGCCGCCATGGAGCTGACCCCCAAGGTCTTCCGCGACGTGCAGTTCCGCGAGAAGCTGCGTGGCGGGTACCACCCCGAGGACGTCGACGAGTTCTTGGAGCAGGCGGCGGTGGCCGCGGAGGCTCTGCTCGAGAAGTTGCGCCAGGCGACCGAGCGCGCCCAGAGGGCGGAGCAGGTGGCAACCGACGCCAGCTCGACGGACGACACGCTGAAGCGCATGCTGGTGATGGCGCAGAAGACCGCCGACCAGGCCGTGCGCGAGGCGCGCGATGAGGCGGACAAGATCGTCTCCGACGCCCGTCGCCAGGCGGAGGCTCTGGTTGTAGACGGTGAGGAGCGGGGCCGGCGGGCCTACGACACGGCAATCGCCGACGGTCGGGCAGCTCTCGCCCGGCTCGAGGAGAGCAGGCGCCAGCGCCAAGCCGATGTTGACGCCCTCCAGGGCTGGGTCCAGCAGCACAAGGCCAACATGCTCGCATCCCTGCGGGACGCCCTGGCCATCGTGGAGGGTGTGGGCCTCGACAACGGTGGTTCCCCGGAGCCCCAGGCTGTGGCGGACAAGGGCGCCGGCGACAGAGCCGTGGCGGCAGCCCAGGCCGGGCCCTCGGTCCCCGAGGAGCCTGCCCGGCAGCCCGAGACCGCGGCCGAGCCCGAGACCGTAGCCGAGCCCGTAGCCGACCAGGCACCGGCGGCTGCCGGCGATCCCGGCCCCGAAGTGCTCGACGCGGGTGGCGCCACCGAGCCGGGCACCGAACCGACCGAGGGCACCCCGGGCGTGGCCGATGGTGGCCAGTGGGACCCGCGCTACCTGGACGACCTGCAGTCAGCCCATACCCCGGGCCGTCATGCTGTCCAGAGCAGCCAGGTCGACGCGGTGGCCCAGGGAGCCGGTACGGTTCGTGACACCGCGGGCCAGGGAGAGGACACGGTGGCCTTCGACGAGAGGGCGCTGGACAGCTTCTTCAAGGACCAGGACCTCGGGGACGCCCGCGGCCTGGGCCGTTTCCGGCGCGGCAGGTAGACCGGGCCCTACCGGGCCCCGTCCGTACGCCTCCTGGGAGGTGGCGCGCGCGCCACGCGGTGGCTGCGCCCGCCCAGGGAATGCCCGAGCGGTCCGAGACGTTGCTTTGCAAGCCATGGTAGGCTTCCCCGCTCCGTGGAAGGGTAAGGTGCCACGATGCCTAGAGCCAAGCAACAAGAGCCCGCAGCGCCCGCCGGCAACGGCGCAGCCCTGAGCGACAACGCCGTCACGGCTCCCGTGCGCCACGCTCCGGTGGCTGACAAGGCCGCTGCGACCAGGGCGCCGGCCAGGAAGGCCGCGGCCAAGGTCCCCGAGGCAGGCGTTGAGCACGTCGAGGCCGAGGGCGCGCACGAGACCGCTGCCCCGGGTGCCCCCACGCCCACGGTGACGGCTCCAGAGGCGCAGGCTGCACCGAGGCGACAGGCCAAGGCTGCCAAGCAGCCCAAGCCGGCGGAGCCTGCCCCGCAGCTGGCCGGGGCCAGTGGCCCGGACGGGGAGGCCGGCGACGAGGCGGAGTTCATCGACCACCAGAGGGCGGTGCTGGTTGCCGAGCGCAACAACTACACGCGCCAGGTCGAGGAGCTGAGGGCCCAGGCGGCGGCCCTGGCGCTGGAGCACGAGCCGGGCGACGTCCAGTTCGACGAGGAGGGGGGAGAGGGCGGCACGGCCAACGTCGACCGCGAACTGGACCTGCACCTTTCGGCTCAGGCACAGGCGGCGATCGAGGAGATCGACGCCGCGCTGTCCAAGATCGACGCCGGTACCTACGGCATCTGCGAGAGCTGTGGGCGGACGATCCCGAGGGCGCGGCTCGAAGCGCTACCGCACGCCAGGCTCTGTGTCACCTGCAAGAGCGGGGGGCTGGCTGTCAGGCGCCAATGAGCGGAGCGGACCGCCGCCGGCGGCCCGTCACCCGGAGGTCCGGCCTGCTGGTGCTGATGGCGGTGGTCGTCGTGGCGGCGGACCAGTGGACCAAGTCCTGGGCGGAGGACGCCCTGTCCGGTGGCCGGTCCGTGCACCTGGTCGGCCCGGCGCGCCTGGTGCTGACCGAGAACACGGGCGCCGCCTTCTCGCTCGGCTCGGGCGCCACGCCCGTGGTGGAGCTGTTGGCCATTGTGCTCGTCGCGGGCGTGCTCTGGCAGTCCGGCCGGCTCGCTCGCTCGGGAGGCCGGATGGCCACCATGGCCGGCCTCAGCCTGCTGGCCGCCGGGGCGCTGTCCAACCTCGGTGACCGGCTCTTTCGTCACAACCACGGCGCCGTTGTCGACTTCGTGCAACTGGTCGGTTGGTGGCCGGTGTTCAACCTGGCCGACGTGGCGGTGACGGTCGGCGCCGCCATGGTGGCCGTGTCCTTTGCCTTCCCCAAGGCGAAGCCGGGGCAGGCCGGGCAGGCCGCGCCCCTGGGCGCGCCCTCCCAGCGTCCCGGTGGGCAAGCTCGTGCGGCCGGCCGCCCGGGTCGTGATGGCTGAGCCCGGGCCCGGGGCGGGCCTGGTGGGGGACGGGGCGTCGGTGGCGTTCAACGTGCCTGCTGCGCTGGACGGCGAGAGGCTGGACCGGGGGCTCTCCCTGCTGGTGGGCGCCAGCCGTAGCCAGGTGGCCCGGCTTGTCTCGGCCGGCCTGGCCCGGGTGGGGGGCCGTACGGTGACCACGGGGAGCCGTCGGTTGCGGGCGGGTGAGGTGGTCGAGCTCTCGGTGCCCGCCGGTCCGGCCGGGATGGCAACCTTGCTCGAGGAGGCCATCTCAGCGCCCCCCGAGCCGGGCGCGCCCGGGCCCGGGGTGCCCGAGGATGCTAACGGGCTCTGGGCGGTGGTGGTCTACGAGGACGAGGACCTGGTGGTGGTGGACAAGCCGGCCGGCCTCGTTGTCCACCCGGGGGCCGGCAACCCGACAGGGACCCTGGTCGACCAGTTGGTCGCCAGGTTCCCCGACATGGCGGCGGCCGGGCCGGCCGGTAGGGCGGGGGTCGTCCACCGGCTCGACAAGGGGACATCGGGCCTTCTCGTGGTGGCCCGTACGGCAGCTGCCCGGGAGGGCCTGGTGGCCCAGATGGCAGCCCGCTCGGCCCGCAGGCGCTACCTGGCCGTGGCCCACGGCCTCGTTGAGGCGGACGAGGGGCTGGTCGACGCGCCTCTCGGACGTTCGCCTGCACAGCGCCTCAAGATGGCCGTGGTGGAGGGCGGGAGGCAGGCCCGTACCGGCTACCGCGTCCTGGGCCGCTCCTCACGTCCCGTGCCTGTCACCCTCCTGGCCTGCCGGTTGGAGACCGGCCGTACCCACCAGGTCCGGGCCCACCTGGCGGCTATCGGCCATCCCCTGGCGGGGGACGACAGGTACGGGCGTGCCGGTCTGGCCCGTCCGCTCGCCGTTGTGCTGCCGGAGCTGTCACGTCCCTGGTTGCACGCCGCCGAGCTCGGTTTCGTGCACCCCCTCAGCGGGGAGCCGCTGCACTTCTCGTCCCCTCTGCCGCTGGAGCTGGCGCGCACGCTGCCCGTGCTCGGGCTGCCTGCTCCCCCTGCGGAGCTACCGTAGGGCGTTCAGCCGCTGAGAGGTCCCGCCAGCGTGGCAGGGCCGGTCACCCGGCGGACCATGTCGGCGAGGGTGTAGGAGTCGAGGTGGGCCCTCATGTGCTCACCCACCTCCGCCCATACCGCAAGCAGGACGCACTGGCCCTCGTGGTCGCACGCCCCTCCCTCGTGCGGCTCCCCGAAGTCACCCACGGCAATGGGGCCGTCCACGGCCGAAACGACCTGGCCCAGGGTCAGGCTCTCGGGGGGACGGGCCAGCACGTACCCGCCTCCCACTCCCCGCTTGGAACGCACCAGGCCGGCACCCTTCAACGCCAGGAGGATCTGCTCCAGGTAGGGTTGAGGCAGGCCGGTACGCTCGGCGATGTCCCGCACGGAGGTCGGCGTGTCACCACCGTGCAGGGCCAACGAGAGCAGGGCCCGACAGGCATAGTCGCCTCTGGTCGAGACCCTCATACGCCCCATGGTACCGGGCCACCGGGCCCGGCACGGTGGTGGGGACCGCCCCCTCGACCGGGGCCCTGCGCAGGAGCCGACAATGGACACCAACCCCGTTGAGCGGAGGCAGCTCTCGCCGGCGCCTCCAGCGCCCCTCATGGTCCCCGACTACGCGGGGGCCTGCCTCAGCACCCTGCTGCCGGCTCTCCAGATGGGGCCGGGTCACCGGCCCTCCTGGTTGCCCACGCCCCTGGCCGGCGCAGCCCAGGTTGCCCTGTTGGTGGTCGACGGGTTGGGCTGGCAGCAGCTCCGGGAGCGGGCGGGCCGGGTGCCCCTGCTGGCCTCGTTGCCGGGGCGGCCCATCACCTCTGTCGCCCCGAGCACCACGGCAGTGGCGCTGGCCTCCCTGACGCTGGGCCGGCCGCCCGCTGAGCACGGGATCGTGGGCTACAAGTTCGCTGTGGACGGCCCGAGCGGTCGCGAGGTGCTGAACGTGCTCCGCTGGAGCACCAGCTCGGGCGATGCCCGTCCGTTCCTTCCTCCCGACCAGCTCCAACCCCTCACCGCCTTCGGCGGCCGGCCGGTCCCGGTCGTCACCCGGGCCGACTTCATGGGCACCGGGTTCAGCCTGGCCCACCAGCGGGGCGGGCGTGAGGTCGGCTGGGTGGTGCCCTCCAGTCTGCCGGCCCTCGTGGGCCACCTGCTGAGGCAGGGTGAGCCTCTCGTCTACGCCTACTACGACGGGCTGGACAAGGTTGCCCATGCCACCGGGCTGGGGGAGCTCTACGACGCCGAGCTCCTGGCCGTCGAGCGCATGGTGTCCGACCTCCTGGCTACCCTCCCTGCGGGCGCAGCTCTCGTGGTCACTGCGGACCACGGCCAGGTCGAGGTGGGCGCGTCGGCCGCTCCGCTGGCCCCGGAGGTGGTGCGTGCGACCACGATGACCAGCGGGGAAGCCCGGTTCAGATGGGCCCACAGCTTGCCGGGCCAGCAGTCGGCGCTCCTCGCCCTGCTCCGCCGCACCTATGGCGGGCAGGCCTGGGTGGCGACGCGGGAGGAGGTCGTCTCCGCCGGGGTGCTGGGCGGGGCGCTGCCGGCCGAGGTGGGCGCCCGGTTGGGCGACGTGGCCCTGGTCCCCCTGGGGGACCAGGCCTTCATCGACCCCCGCGACGCCGGCGACGCCCGCCTTGTCTGCCGCCATGGAGGCTTGTCCCCAGCCGAGCTCGAGGTGCCCCTGCTGGTGGGGACGGCCTGAGCACGCGAGCTGGCGGTCCCGGCCGCGGGCTCTGCCTAGGTGCCGGGGGTGGCCGGCCGGCCCGGGCTGTTGGCGATCTGCACGAAGGCCATTTGCAGCTGTGCCAGGCCCTCCCCGAGGCTCCTCTCCGCCTCGCCGAGGCGGCCCGTCACCCCGTCGAGCATGGCGCTCATGGCATCGATGGCCAGCCGGGCCTCGCTGAGCCCCGGCGGCTGCTGCGACAGGTGCAGCGCGGCGAGCTCCCACAAGCCCATGGCGTGGTTGGCCACCACGACCTCGACGGGTGCGCGCAGCAACTGCTCCCTCACTGCGTCGAGCTCGGCCTCGGCCAGGCGCATCTCCTCGTCCGAGAGCTGTTGCCCACCGCGCCTCTGCCTGGGGGCGCTCTGCCCGGTCCCGCCGCCGGGGGGGGCCGCCGGTCGGCCGGTGCCCTCGTCGGGCCCGGGCTGGGCGGCCTGGGTGTTGCGGGGCACCTGGTGCTCCCCGCTCGGTGTCCAAAGCGAGCTCACCGCGCTACTCTAGAAGAGCAGACGGACAAGCTGGCATGAAGGAGCCCGGCGAACTTAATGGTCACAGACGGTAAATAGGGTGCCAAGCGTGGAGCTGGGCCCGGCCGCCCTTGGTCCTTGGGGCGAACGCCGATGACAGGTACCCGCTTGTCCCGTCCCGGTGCCTGGCCGTCGCGCCCGGCGCACGCTGGCCACGTCCGGTGCTCCCGTCGGTGCAGCCCGTTGGTTGTCCCTGGTGCCCACCCGGCTGCCTCGGTATGAGCTCTCGCTCGTCCCGTGGGGCGTGCCCGGCCGCATGCCGGCCAGCGCCCTGTAACACCTCTGAACAGGTCCTTCCTGTCCACCCAACGCGCCCGGCCGAGCCCGGGCTCTAGCAAGGAGAACCGCGCATACCCACCGCAACCGACCTGAGCGACCACAGGGTCAACGACCGCATCCGCGCCCGGGAGGTCCGTCTGATCGACGCCGACGGCAAGCAGCTCGGCGTCAAGGCTCTCCCTGAGGCTCTGTCCGTCGCCCGGCAGCTCGACCTCGACCTGGTCGAGGTGGCTCCTGATGCCAACCCGCCCGTGTGCCGGATCATGGACTACAACCGGTTCAAGTACGAGACGGCACAGAAGGCCAAGGAGTCCAGGAAGAAGTCCACCAACACCAGCATCAAGGAGATGAAGTACCGGCCCAAGATCGGCACGGGGGACTTCACGACCAAGACCAAGCAGGTGAGCCGGTTCCTGGAGGACGGCCACAAGGTCAAGGTCACGATCATGTTCCGTGGCCGGGAGGTGAGCCATCCTGAGCTGGGGATGAAGATCCTGGAGGAGCTGGCGGAGGAGGTGTCGGCAGTGGCGAAGGTCGAGGCGGCGCCCAAGCTGGACGGGCGCAACATGACCATGGTGCTTGCCCCTGACAGGCGGGCCAAGCAGGTCGCCAGGCGCCCCGGCTCGGCCGAGGCGGCAGCCGAGGGCAGTGCGGGGGACGGCGCCGGTGGCGCACAGCAGGACGGCAGTTCGGCTGCCGAGTCTCCGGCCGCGACCAGCGTCTAGGTTTCTGCTAGCTTGTAACTCCGGTACCTGGCCGGGTGGGCGCGCGTCCCACCATCGGCGCTCATGGCACCGAGCGGAGACCAGAGAGGTTCTTTGATGCCGAAGCAGAAGACAGACAGGGGAGCGGCCAAGCGGTTCAAGGTGACCGGTAGCGGTCGCCTGCGCCGCCGGCAGGCGATGCGTTCCCATCTGCTCGAGAAGAAGACGTCCACGCGTACCCGCCGCCTGGGCCGGGAGCAGGACGTGGCACCCGCCGATGTCAAGGCCGCCAAGCGGCTGCTCGGTATCTAGCAGGCCCGGCGGGCCGAAAGGAGACTCCCAGTGGCACGTGTCAAGCGCGCCGTACACAGCAAGAAGCACCGCCGGTCGGTACTGGAGGCGGCACAGGGTTACTACGGCAACAAGAGCCGTAGCTACCGTGCGGCCCACGAGCAGGTCATGCACTCCATGGCCTACGCCTTCCGGGACCGTCGGGCGCGCAAGGGCCAGTTCCGCCGCCTGTGGGTGCAGCGGGTCAACGCCGCCTGCCGGGCCAACGGCCTGAGCTACAGCCGGTTCATCGCCGGCCTCAACGCCGCCGGGGTGGAGGTCGACCGCAAGGTACTGGCTGACGTGGCGGCAACCGATGCGGCCAGCTTCGCCAAGCTGGTAGAGGTGGCGCGTCAGGCGCTGCCCGAGACGGCCTCGTTGCCCAAGGGCGCACCGGCCGGCCCGGTACGGGCCGGCGCCTGAGCCCGTCCTGACGGTCTTGCCCGGGGGGCGTCACCGGGGGCGGGCGACCGCCCGATGAGCGGCCTCACCTACCGTCACCAGCGCGTTCAACGACTGCGGCGCCTCTTGGGGCGCCGCAGTGCGCGTCGGGAAGAGGGCCGCTTCGTCATCGAGGGCCTCAACCTCCTGGAGGAGGCGGTGTCCTCGGGAGCGGGGGTGGAGGCGGTCTACGTGGACGCCGACTGGGCCACCGGTGCGCCGGCGCGCGCCGTCGGCGGCGAGGAGGACGCACCGTGGGGGCTGGCGCCGGGTGAGGACGGCCCGCAGCGCCAGCAGCGCTTGGCGGCGTTGTTGGCACGTTGTTATGACATGGGCACCCGGGTGTTCGAGCTCGAGCGTGGAGTGCTGGCCCGCGTCGCAGGCACGGTGAGCCCGCAACCGGTGATGGCCGTGGTCGAGGTACCTGCCTGCAGCGTGGCCGACGTGGGGACCGGGAGGCCCTCGCTGGTCGTGGTCTGCGTGGACGTGCGGGACCCGGGCAACGCGGGGACCGTCGTGCGCTCTGCCTGGGCGGCAGGGGCCGACGCCGTCCTGTGCGCGGACGGGACGGTCGACGTGTGGAACCCCAAGGCCGTCCGGGCCTCGGCCGGGGCCGTCCTGCACGTGCCTGTGGTGGCGGGCGGTCCGGCGCCCGAGCTACTGGCGATGGTCGCAAGGTGGGGCATGCGGCGGCTGGGCGCCGTCTCGACCGGGGGCCGGGACTACGCCACGGTCGACCTGGTACCGCCCTGTGCGTTCGTGCTGGGCAACGAGGCCTCCGGCCTGCCCCTGGCCGAGGTGGGCGACCAGCTGGACGAGCTGGTCACGGTCCCCATGCCCGGAGGGGCGGAGTCGCTCAACGTGGGCATGGCGGCCGCCGTGCTGTGCTTCGAGGCGGCCCGGCAACGGCGCCTCGGGCGGTGACATCCGGCCCGGGCGTGCCAACTCGTCTGCGCGCCGGCGGCCGAGGTGGCAAGCTGGCTGGACCATGAACGCCATAGAGCAGGCCGTAGAGCGCGGCCGCGCCCTGATCGGGGCAGCCACGACGCCGGCCGAGCTGCAGGCAGCCCACAGTGAGGCTTTCGGCAGGCGGAGCGCCCTGGCCGCCATGACCGCTGCGCTGAGGGACCTCGGGCCGGAGGAGCGCCGGGAGAGGGGCCGGGAGCTCCAAGAGGCCCGCGCCGAGCTCACCGATCTGTATACCGCACGGGCTGCCGAGCTCGAGCAGGCAGCGGCCCTGGACCGGGCCCGGGCGGAGCGTCTCGACCTCACCGAGCAGGTGTGGTCCATGGCCGGCGCGGGCGGGCCCCTGGCCCGGAGCCTCGGTGCCCCGGTGCCGGCCGGCCACCTCCACCTGGTGACACAGGTACGCCAGGAGGTCGAGGACATCTTCATCGCCATGGGCTTCGAGGTCGCGGAGGGGCCCGAGGTGGAGGACGACTGGCACAACTTCGAGGCTCTCAACATGCCCCTGCACCACCCGGCGCGGGGCATGTTCGACACGTTCTACCTGCGCGCCGGTGAGCCGGAGAGCGTGCTCCTGCGCACCCACACCTCCCCCGTACAGGTGAGGTTGATGGAGTCGCGCCGGCCGCCCATCTACGCCGTGGCTCCCGGGAGGTGCTTCAGGCGGGACACGCCGGACGCCACGCACCTGCCCGTCTTCCACCAGTTGGAGGCACTGGTGGTGGACGAGGGGATCTCCATGAGCCACCTGGCAGGGGCGCTCGACGCCTTCACGGACGCCTTCTTCGGCCCCGGCCGCCGTGCCCGCCTGCGGCCGAGCTTCTTCCCTTTTACCGAGCCCTCGGCGGAGTTCGACGTCACGTGCTGGGTGTGCGGCGGCGCGGGCTGCCGGACGTGCGCCGGTTCGGGCTGGGTGGAGCTGGGTGGCTGCGGCATGGTGGACCCGGCCGTGTTCTCCGCGGTCGGGGTCGACCCGGAGCGCTACACCGGCTTCGCCTGGGGCCTGGGCATCGACCGGCTGGCCGCGGCCCGCACCAACCTGGGCGACATCCGGGACCTGCTCGACAACGACGTCCGGTTCCTGACCCAGTTCTGAGGTTCTGATATGCGCGCACCCTTGTCCTGGCTCCGTGAGTTCACGCCCGTGGAGGGCAAACCGGAGGAGATAGCCCGGGCCCTCTCGTTCCTCGGCCTGGTGGTGGAGGGCACAGAGGTCATCGGGGCCCCGTTGCCCGGGGTCGTGGTGGCCAGGGTCCTCGAGACCCGGGCCCACCCTGCGGCCGACCGCATCCAGCTCGTCGACGTCGACCTGGGCGACGGCGAGGCGCTGCAGATATGTTGTGGCGCCTTCAACATGAAGCCCGGCGACCTGGTCCCGCTGGCCACCCTGGGCACGGTCATGCCCAACGGCATGGAGATCGCCCGGCGCAAGATGCGGGGCGAGTGGTCCAACGGCATGCTGTGCTCGGCCCCGGAGCTGGAGCTGGGCGAGGAGGGGGGCGAGAAGGGCATCTACGTGCTGCCCACCTCCGCCCAGCCGGGCAGCCCGGTGGCCGACGTGCTGGGCCTGGGGCCGGACGTGGTCTTCGATATCGAGGTGGGGCCCAACCGCTCCGACTGTTTCTCGGTGGCGGGGGTGGCCCGCGACCTGGCCGCTGCCCTGGGCCTGCCGTTCTCGCTACCCGAACCCCCGCGTTCGGTCGACCCGCTCGTGGCCCGGGCCGAAGTCTCCCTGGCCCCCGGTGCGGAAGCGCTGTGCCCGCGCTTCACGGGCACTGTGCTCGAAGGGGTGCAGGCCGCTGCCGTACCTGCCCTGGTGAGGCGGCGCCTGAGCCTGGCCGGCATGCGGCCCATCTCGCCCGTCGTCGACGTGTCCAACTACGTGATGCTCGAGCTGGGCCAGCCCAACCATCCCTACGACCTGGCCCTGTTGGGCGGCGGTGGCCTGGTGGTGAGGCGGGCCCGCGACGGCGAGGAACTGGTGACCCTGGACGGTGTGGCCCGTCGGCTGTCGGAGCGCGACCTGGTGATCGCGGACGGGACCGGGGCTGCCGTGGGCGTGGCCGGCATAATGGGCGGCACCTCCTGCGAGATCAGTGCCTCCACGACCACTGTGCTCCTGGAGGTGGCGAACTTCGACCCCTTGGCGGTGGCGGCCACCGGCCAACGCCTGGGCCTGCACACCGAGGCCCGCACCCGGTTCGAACGGGGGGTCGACATCGAGCTGGCGGACAGGGCCGTGGACCGCTTCGCCCAGCTGCTGGGGCCAGGGGCCCGGCGCGGCGTCACCACGGACGTGGGCCGCGGCCTGCCCGCCCGCCCTCCTGTGCGCCTGAGGGTGGGACGGGTGAACCAGCTGCTCGGGACCGAGCTGAGCGCTGAGGCCTGTCGGCGGCTCCTCGGGCCACTGGGCTTCGTGGCCCGTCCCGACGGGCCGGACGCCTTCTCGGTGACGGTGCCGTCCTGGCGGCCCGACTGTTCGCGCGAGGTCGACCTCGTCGAGGAAGTGGCAAGGGTGCACGGTTACGAGAACATCCCGCGCCGCATGCCTCCCCGGCCGGCCCGGGCCACCTCCCTGTCCCCGCACCAGAGAGCCAGGCGCCGGGTGCGTGAGCTGTTGGCCGGCACCGGTGCCCACGAGGCATGGACAGCCACCTTCGTCTCTGCGGACGAACTGGCCGCATGCGCCCTCGACCCGGGGGAGGCCCTCGAGCTGGAGAACCCGCTCGACCAGTCGCAGGGACTGTTGCGTACCTCACTTCTCCCGGGCCTGGCCCGGGCGGCCCGCTTCAACCGTGAGCGCCAGGCCGGCGCCATGGCCCTGTTCGAACTGGGCAGCGTCTTCCGACGCCCGGAGGTGGGCGGGACGGCTCGGGAGGCCTCCGGGGACCGGCCCGTCGAGGGCGTGGACGAGCGCGAGCAGTTGGGCGTGCTGGCCGTGGGGGATGGTGCCGGGGCCACCTGGGCCGTCCAGGCCTTCGAGGTGCTGCGCCGGGGCCTGGCGCTCTCGCAGGCGCGCCTGGCCCCCGCCGGGCCGTCGACATGGCCGGGCGCGGCTGCGTTCCACCCGGGCCGGGTGGCGGCGGTAATGGTGGGCGAGCGGGCGGTGGGCCTGGTCGGTGAAGTGGCCCCCGACGTGGCGGAGCGTTACGACCTCCCGGGCCGGGCGGGGCTGGTCCTGGCCGACCTCGTCCCGCTGCTGAGGGCGGCGGACGGCCGCCGGGAGGCGGCACCGGTGAGCCGCTACCCGGCCACGGACCTCGACCTGGCGTTCGAGGTGGGCGAAGAGGTGAGCGCTGACGAGCTCGGGCGGGCACTGAGCACGGCTGCCGGCGGGTTGCTCACCGACGTGGCCCTCTTCGACGTGTGGCGGGGTGCCCCGCTGGGGCCGGGCCGGAGGAGCCTTGCCTTCCGCCTGCGGCTGCGCTCTGCCGAACGGACCCTCACCGAGGCGGACGTGGCGGAGGTACGTGAGGCCGCGCAACGGGCCGCTCACGCTCTGGGGGCTGCCCTGCGCCAGGGCTGAGCCCCGGGCACGGGGCCTGCATCTTTATACGTGGCACTGTATAGTGAGCCTGTGACTGGGACCAGGAAGGTAGGCGTCCTCGGGGCGTCGGGCTATGTCGGGGCCGAGCTGCTACGGCTCCTGGCCGCCCACCCCCGCTTCGAGGTGACGGCGGTCACGGCGTCCTCCCAGGAGGGCAGGGAGGTCGCCGACCTGTACCCCTCGCTCGCCGCTGCCTACCCCGGGCTGGCCTACCGTCCCCAGGAGCTGGCCTCGGTGGCCGGGACGGACCTCGTGTTCTGCGCTCTGCCTCACGGCGCTTCCCAGAAGCTCGTCCCCGGCCTGCTGGGCGAGGTGGGCCATGTCGTGGACCTGGCGGCTGATTTCAGGCTCAAGGACGCTTCGGCTTATCCCCGCTGGTACAAGGAGGAGCACACCTGTCCCGAGCTGCTGGAGGAGGCGGTCTTCGGCCTCCCCGAACTGGACAGGGCCCGCCTCCCGGGAGCGCGGCTCGTCGCTGCGGCCGGTTGTTATGTGACGGCGGCAACGCTCGCTCTCGCCCCCCTGGTGGGAGCAGGCTTGGTGGAGCCCGAGGGCCTCGTGGTGGACGCCGCCAGTGGCGTGTCCGGAGCGGGCCGCAAGCCGGCTGACAACACCCAGTTCTGCTCGGTGGACGAGGACTTCACGGCCTACGGCCTGCTCGTGCACCGTCACACGCCTGAGATGGAGCAGGCCATCGGTGGCCAGGTGCTGTTCACGCCGCACCTCGCTCCCATGAACCGGGGGATCCTCGCCACCTGCTATGCCCGTCCGGCCGGGCACGGCCCGGTCGACGCCCTGGGGGCCCTGGTCGAGGCCTACCGCGAGGAGCCGTTCGTGCTGGCCGGGGAGAGGATCCCGTCCACCAAGGCCGTCCTGGGCAGCAACGTCGCCCATGTGACCGCGCGCAGCGACCCCCGTACGGGCTGGGTGGTGGCGATCTGCGCGCTGGACAACCTCGTAAAAGGGGCTTCGGGGCAGGCGGTGCAGTGCGCCAATGCGGTCATGGGCTGGCCCGAGACGCTGGGGTTGCCCATGGCCGGCCTCATGCCGTGACGGGCCGGCGGCGGGGCCTTGCATCTTTATCCAGTCACGTGTATCATTACTCTCCGTGACGACTACGCAAGGGGCCCCGCCGGACCTGGCCCCGGCAGTGAAGGCCGAGGTGCTGGTCGAAGCCCTGCCGTACATCCAGCGCTTCCGCGACAAGATCGTGGTCGTCAAGTACGGGGGCAGTGCCCTCGGCAGCGGCTCCGACCTGGCGGGCTTCGCAACCGACATCGTCCTCATGCGGTCGGTGGGCATGTGCCCGGTGGTGGTCCACGGAGGCGGCCCCCAGATCGGCGAGCTCATGAGCAGGCTGGGCAAGATCCCGGAGTTCCGGGACGGGCTACGGGTGACCGACGCCGAGACGCTCGACATAGCCCGTATGGTCCTGGTGGGCAAGGTCAACCGGGACATCGTGGCGGCCATCAACGTGCACGGCCCGCTCGCGGTAGGGGTGTCGGGCGAGGACGCGGGCATAATCCAGGCTTCGCCACGTGACCCGGCCCTCGGGTTCGTCGGCGACATCACCCACGTTGCCCCGGAGCTGTTGGCCCGCCTGGTGGCCGAGGACCTGGTGCCGGTCGTGGCCACCATCGGCAGCGACCGGACCGGCCAGGCCTACAACATCAACGCCGACACGGCGGCTGCCGCCATAGCTGCTGCCCTGGCGGCGGAGAAGCTGGTCTTCCTCACCGACGTGGAGGGTGTGCGGCGCGACCCGGGTGACCCGTCCAGCCTCCTCAGCCAGGTGGGCGCCGACGAGCTGCGCCAGATGGTCGCCGAGGGGTCGGTGGTGGGCGGGATGGTGCCCAAAGTCGAGGCAGCGCTGGACGCGGTGCGGGGTGGTGTGGCCCGGGCCTACATACTCGACGGCCGGACAGCCCACGTCCTGCTGCTCGAGTTCTTCACCGACCGGGGCACAGGGACCATGGTGGTGCCGTGAACAGGCTCATGAACACCTACCCCGAGCCGGCAGTCACCTTCGTGCGGGGTGAGGGCTCGTACCTGTGGGACGAAGAAGGGCGGCGCTACCTCGATTTCCTGAGCGGGATAGCGGTGACTTCGCTGGGGCACGCCCACCCTGAGGTGGCTGACGCCATCTGTGGCGCGGCCAGGTCCCTGCTCCACACCTCCAACCTCTTCGGGACGCTCCCGCAGCGGGAGGTGGCGGCAACGCTGGACCGCCTGGTGGGCGGGGGCGGCCGGGTCTTCTTTGCGAACAGCGGGGCCGAAGCCAACGAGTGCGCCATAAAGCTGGCTCGCAAGTGGGCAGGGCACGGCCGGTACGTGGTGGTCAGCGCCTACGGGTCCTTCCACGGGCGCACCCTGGCCACCCTGCACGCCACGGGCCAGCCGGCCAAGCACGAGGCCTTCCAGCCCCTGCCCGAAGGGTTCCGCCATGTCGCCTGGGCCGATGTCGAGGCACTGGAGCGTGCGCTGTCGCCGGAGGTGGCGGCGGTTCTCCTCGAACCGGTCCAGGGGGAGGGTGGCGTCTGGCCCGCCCCTCCGGGTTACCTGGAGGCGGTGCGCCGGTTGTGCGACGAGCGTGGCGTACTGCTCATGGTGGACGAGGTGCAGACGGGCCTGGGGCGCACCGGGCGCTGGTTCGGGTTCCAGCACCATGGCGTCCGTCCCGACGTTGTCAGTATGGCCAAGGCGTTGGGCAACGGAGTGCCCATCGGTGCCTGCTGGGCACGCGAGGAGGTGGCATCGGCGTTCGTGCCCGGTGACCACGCGACGACGTTCGGGGGCCAGCCGTTGGCCGCGTCGGCCGCCCGGGCCACGCTGGCGGTGATGGAGCGGGAGGAGGTGCCGGCGCGGGCCGAGTCCCGTGGGCGCTACCTGGCAGGCCGGCTCGCGGGGCTGGCCCGCGTGGGCCAGGTGAGGGGGCAAGGGCTCCTGCTCGGAGCAGAGCTGGAGGGCGTCGACGCCCGGCAGGTGGCCAAGGACTGCCTGGCCGCCGGGCTGGTGCTCAACGCGGTCACACCGACCACCCTGCGCCTGGCCCCTTCGCTGCTCGTGTCCGAGGAAGAGGTCGACGAAGCGGTCGGTGCCCTGGCCGCTGTGCTGGGGGAGGAGCGGTGACGAGAGGCGTGCGCCACCTGCTGGACCTGGACGACCTGGCTCCGGCCGAGCTGTCCGCTGTCCTGGCGCTGGCTCAGGACGAGTACCCTCCCCACGTGCTGGCCGGCCGGGGCGTGGCCCTGGTGTTCCAGAAGCCCTCGGCCCGGACCCGCAACTCCTCGGAGGTGGCGGTGTTCCAGTTGGGCGGCCATCCGGTGTCCATACGCGGCGACGAGGTCGGCATCGACACCCGGGAGACGGCGGAGGACGTGTGCAGGGCACTGTGCCAGTACCACAGTGCCATCGGTGCGCGGGTACTGGACCACGCCGTCCTGGAGCGCATGGCCCGGGTGGCCAGCGTGCCCGTTGTGAACCTGCTCTCGGACCGTGCCCACCCCCTGCAGGCTCTCGCCGACCTGCTGACGCTGCGGGCGCACTGGGGCGGGAGCCTGGCCGGGCGGCGCCTGGCCTGGGTGGGCGACGGGAACAACGTGGCCCGCAGCCTGGTCATCGGCTGCGCCATGTCGGGCGTTGCGGTGAGCATCGCCTCCCCGCCCGGGCACGGCCTGGACCAGGACGTGCTGGACAGGGTCGCTGCGCTGGGCGGCGAGGTACAGGCCACGTCCTCACCCGTCGAGGCGGTGGAGGGGGCCGATGCCGTCTCGACCGATGTGTGGGTCTCCATGGGCCAGGAAGGCGAGGAGGCCTCCCGGCTGGAGGCCTTCCGCCCCTACCAGGTCGATGCCGCCCTGATGGCCAGGGCGGCGCCGAAGGCGGCGTTCCTGCACTGCCTGCCGGCGCGCCGGGGGGAGGAAGTGACCGACGAGGTGATCGACGGCCCTCAGAGCGTGGTGTGGCCCCAGGCCGCAAACCGGCTGAGGGCGGTGCGGGGCCTGCTGCTGTGGATGTTCGGCTCCCATGACGGCCAGGCCTGAGCCGCAGGGGGTGCCGGCAGTGCGCCTGACCAAGACCCAGCGTCAGCACCGGGTGGCACAGCTGATCGAACGCGAGGAGGTGCCCAGCCAGGCCGAGCTGGTCCGGCTGCTCAGCGAGCAGGGGGTGGAGGCTACCCAGGTGACCGTGTCGCGGGACCTGGAGGAGCTGGGAGCGGTAAAGGTGCGCCGGCCGGGCGGCGCGCTCGTGTACGCCCTGCCCGAAGCGCCGGTTGAGCGCCCGGCACCTGAACTGCACCTGCGCCGGGTGCTGGGGGAGTGGTTGGCCGACGTGGACAGCTCGGGCAACCTGGTGGTCGTGCGCACACCACCCGGTTGCGCCCACGTCGTGGCCTCGGCACTGGACCGGGCCGGCCTGGCCGAGGTGCTGGGCACGGTGGCCGGCGACGACACGGTGCTCGTGGTGGCCGCGGCAGACGTCGACGGGGCCCGGCTGGCGCACAAGTTGGCCTCCATGGCCGGCCAGGCGCCGGGCACGGGGGAGGCTTGAGGGAGGGCCTTCGAGGGCGGGCGGCACGGTGGCCGCACCCGTGGCCCTCTCATCCCGACGCTCGGGCTAGGGTGGCGCACCGATGACGCTCTGGCAGGGCCGCTTCGGCACCAGCAACCAGTCGGCCGAGCTCTTCGCGTTCACCGAGAGCCTGTCCTTTGACAGGCGCCTGGCCCCTGACGACATCGCGTGCAGCCGCGCCCACGTGCGCGGGCTGGAGCGGGCGGGCCTGATCTCGGGTGAGGACGCCGGGGCACTGCTGGCGGCACTGGCCGAGGTGGAGCGGGAGCTGGCGGAGGGCTCCTTCGAGTTCCAGGCCGGTGACGAGGACGTGCACACGGCGGTGGAGCGCCGGGTGACAGAGGTGGCGGGAGAGGTCGGCGGCCGTCTGCACACCGGCCGGAGCCGCAACGACCAGGTGGCGACGGACCTGCGCCTGTTCACCAAACGGGGGCTCTCCGAGGTGGCGCGTGGCGTGGTCCGTTTGCAGCAGGTGCTGTTGGCCCGGGCCGAGGAGGTGGGTGACGCCTACCTTCCCGGTTACACGCACATGCAGCGGGCGCAGCCGGTGCTCCTGGCGCACCACCTGCTCGCGCACGGCTGGGCGCTGGCCCGCGACGTGGACCGCCTGGCGGCCACGCGGCGACGCCTGGACGTGAGCCCCCTGGGGGCTGGGGCCCTGGCGGGTTCGTCCCTGCCCCTCGACCCGGACTGGGTGGCCCGTGAGCTCGGCTTTGCGGGGCGCTTCGAGAACTCGCTCGATGCGGTGTCCGACCGCGACTTCGTAGCCGAGGCCCTCTTCGACCTGGCCCTGCTGGGCACGCACCTCTCGCGCATGGGGGAGGAGGTGGTGCTGTGGTCGACCGAGGAGTTCGGCTTCCTGCACCTCGACGACGCCTATGCGACCGGGAGCTCGATGCTCCCCCAGAAGAAGAACGCCGACATCGCCGAGCTGTCACGGGGCAAAGGCGGGCGGCTGGTTGGCCACCTGGCCGGGTTCATGACCACGCTCAAGGGCCTGCCCCTGGCGTACAACCGGGACCTGCAGGAGGACAAGGAGCCGCTCTTCGACGCCATGGACCAGGTGCTGCGTTCCCTGGACGCCATGAGCGGCCTCTTCGCGACCGCGACCTTCGACACCGCGGCGATGGCCCGGGCAGCCGACTCGCACACCTCGGCCGCCACCGACCTGGCCGAGTGGCTCGTGCAGAAGGGCGTCCCGTTCCGCCAGGCCCACGGCCTGGTGGGAGGCCTCGTGCGTGAGTCGCTCCAACGGAGGGTGCCCCTGGCCGAGCTGGTGGCTGCCCACCCTGCCCTGGGGGCGGACGCCGTCGCCCTGCTCGAGCCCGGCGTGGCTGTCACCAGGCGCACCACACCCGGGGGGGCCGGCCCCGGGCCGGTGGGGGACCAGATGGAGCGCTTCTCGGTGCAGCTCCGGGCGGACGCCGAGCGCTTCGGCCTGGGCCCCTCGGGGCAAGCGGCTAGTTGAACCGTCCGCCGTCCCGGGCCGGTACCGGCCCGGACGAGCGGGGCCCCGGCCCGCCCCCTCCGGGCCGTGCCCGGCGGGTGCTGAGCGAGGACTTCTTCGCCCGTGACGCCCGGGTCGTGGCCCGCGAGCTGCTGGGCAAGCTGCTGGTGGCCGGTGACGGGCGGGTGGCAAGGTTGGTGGAGGTCGAGGCCTACCTGGGCACGGACGACCCGGGCAGCCACGCAGCGCGCGGCCCTACGCCCCGCGCCGCCGCGATGTTCGGGGCGCCCGGGCGCCTGTACGTGTACTTCTCGTACGGCATGCACTGGTGCGCCAACCTGGTGTGCGGCCCCGAAGGGGTGGCCGCCGCTGTGCTGCTACGGGCTGCACAGCCCCTCGAGGGCCTGGAGCAGATGGCGGCAGAGCGGGCGCGGGGCGGCCGTGCTCCGGCCGTACGGGACCTCTGCCGCGGCCCCGGGCGCCTGGCGGCCGCCTTCGGCCTCAGCGGTCAGGACAACGGCTTGCCGGCCGTGGCCGTGCCGGGGTGCGGCCAAAGGCTGGAGCTCGTGGACGACGGCGCCGGCCCCGGAGGGCAGGTGGTGGTGACAACCAGGACCGGTCTTTCGCCGGCCCGAGGGGCGGAGCTGCCCTACCGCTTCGTCGTGGCCGCCAGCCGTTGGGCCTCTGGCAAGGCGACAGGCTGACCGCGGCGCCGGTGTGACTTGTTGCACCCGGGGCGGAGGAAGGGCCCGTCAGTACCACGTGACGTCTTTCACGAGTAGCCGCCCGGCCCGAAGGCGCAGGTCGGCGTGGCGCCCCGCCGGCACCCCGTGGCGCCTCGCGGTGGCCCGCACCTGTTTGCCCAGCTGGGAGGGCAAAAGTGGACGCGCTGCCCGCTGAAGGTGCGGGCGCGGCTAACATGGACCTGCTCCCCAGATCGGGGGGCACCGGCGGCCCCAGGGCCCGTACGCCGGCGGCAGAGCCGCCAGGAGCGGGCTTGACAGGTCGGACGGGGTAGGGTAAGTTTCAATCCCGCTCCGGTGAGCACGAGCTCGCCGGGCAGGCACCAGGGACGAAGGCCCAAGCGGCTGGAGGCCCGGGGTGCCGAGCGGTCCGCACCGCCGCCTGCCCAAAGCAGACGTGTGCTGCCGCGACAAGTGAACCTTGAAAACGGAACAGAGAAAAGCCAAAAGCTAGTGCGGGTGTTCCGGCGTGAGCCGGAGCGCCATCTTGTCAAGCATTAGACGGACAACAACTTCCGTCTTGTGCCATTTTCCGGCTCTGTAGTGCCCGGCTCACCGGGCCCCGCAGGGCTGGCGCTCTTCAAACGGCTTACGGTGCGCTCGCAAGGGTCGTGCCGAAGGTCTCGATGGAGAGTTTGATCCTGGCTCAGGACGAACGCTGGCGGCGTGCTTCACACATGCAAGTCGAACGGGGCTCAACCGGTGGCAACATCGGTGAAGGCCTAGTGGCGAACGGGTGAGTAACACGTGAGGAACCTGCCCCGAAGACCGGGATAACAGCGGGAAACCGCTGCTAATACCGGATGACCCCAGTTGGTCGCATGACCGGCTGAGGAAATGGGCCTACCGCTTCGGGAGGGTCTCGCGGCCTATCAGCTTGTTGGTGGGGTAATGGCCTACCAAGGCAACGACGGGTAGCTGGTCTGAGAGGACGATCAGCCACACTGGGACTGAGACACGGCCCAGACTCCTACGGGAGGCAGCAGTGGGGAATCTTGCGCAATGGGCGAAAGCCTGACGCAGCAACGCCGCGTGAGGGATGAAGGTCTTCGGGTTGTAAACCTCTTTCGAGCAGGGACGATAGTGACGGTACCTGCAGAAGAAGCTCCGGCCAACTACGTGCCAGCAGCCGCGGTGATACGTAGGGAGCGAGCGTTGTCCGGATTCATTGGGCGTAAAGAGCTCGTAGGCGGCTCAGTAAGTCAGATGTGAAACCCTCAGGCTCAACCTGAGGTCGCCATCTGATACTGCTGTGGCTAGAGCCCGGTAGGGGTACACGGAATTCCTGGTGTAGCGGTGAAATGCGCAGATATCAGGAGGAACACCAGTGGCGAAGGCGGTGTACTGGGCCGGTGCTGACGCTGAGGAGCGAAAGCGTGGGGAGCGAACAGGATTAGATACCCTGGTAGTCCACGCCGTAAACGTTGGGCACTAGGTGTGGGACCTTGTCAACGGGTTCCGTGCCGTAGCTAACGCATTAAGTGCCCCGCCTGGGGAGTACGGCCGCAAGGCTAAAACTCAAAGGAATTGACGGGGGCCCGCACAAGCGGCGGAGCATGTGGCTTAATTCGAGGC
>JAJZMF010000005.1:1781-39429 GCA_021850325.1 Actinomycetes bacterium | reverse complement strand
GCCGCCAAGAGCACCGCCGCCAAGAGCACCGGGGCCAAGAGCACCGGGGCCAAGAGCACCGGGGCCAAGAAGGCGCCAGTGGCCAAGAGGGTGGCACCGGTCAAGAAGGCGGCACCGGTCAAGAAGGCGGCACCGGCCAAGAAGGCGCCAGTGGCCAAGAAGGCGGCACCGGTCAAGAAGGCGGCACCGGTCAAGGCGGTCAGGAAGTCCCCGGCCCCCCGGCCCGGCCCGGCGGCAGGCCCCGGCCCGGACGGCGACGCCTGAGCCGCCCCGGCGTGCCCGGGACCACGGGACCGGGTGCGCCGACCTGAGGCCGGTAGGTCAGGGAGCGGGTGAGGGGACGATGTCCAACGCTCCCAGGCCGACATGGGCGTCGATGTAGAGCACGGGGCGCCGGGACTCAGGGACGCCAACCTGGGACCTGCCCAAGCCCGTACTGGCAGCGGTGACATAGACGGGGAGGCCGGGGGGCACCAGTACGTCGAGCCTGCCCACCCCGACCGTGAGGTCCACCGTGCGGGGCCGGTAGGTGGCCGGGGCCCGTAGGCCGGACAGGTCGACCTGCAGCCTTCCCACCCCGAGCCTGTAGTCGGCTCGGACCTGGGACAAGCTGGCCGGTGCAAAGCGGGCGTAACCGTAACCGCCTCGCAGGGAGGACCCGCTTACCAGCGTGAGGCCGACGAGGGACACCACGCCGAGGAGGACCAGGCCCATGAAGAGGGCGAGGACGAGGCTCACGGGGTGGCGCGACCGCTGACGGGCCGGGGGCGGCGGGCCGGCAGGTGGTTGGGCGGGTACGCCCGCCGCAGCAAGCTGGTCGGCGGCCCAGCCGGCCGCGGCTGCCTGAGCGGCGCGCCGGTCGGCGTCGTCGGGGTCGGCCCTCCCAGCGGTCACCCGAGGGCCGCCCGGGTGCCCGTCCTCGCCGTCGCCGGCCACAGGGCCCGGCGCCTGGTCGCCCACCCACTCCCCCGGCGCGGCAGGGCCGGGCCGGGGGACCGTTCCGGAGCCGGTCCAGCCGGCCTGCTCTGCGCCCGCGTGCGGCGCCCCCGGGTACGGGCTGCCCGGGTAGGAGGCCCCCGGGTGTGCCCAGTACCGAGGCCGCGGCGCCACCCAGCCGCGTCGGCGCCGGGCGACGAACCACCAGATGGCCACTGCGAGCACGGGCCCGGCGGGCCAGGAAAAGCCCGGGCCGGGACCGACCGACCAGATGATGGCCAGGGCAACAGTTCCCAGGACCAGCGCCCAGGACCGGGCCCGGACGTCCCAGTCCTGCCACGGGCGGCCGGAGAACATGCCCCCCCAGGGCGCTCCCACCTGGGGCCCCTGGGTGCCGGCTGACGGGGCCTGGGGTGCCCAGCCACCGGGGCCGTAGGGCCGACCGAGCTCGTCCGGCAGCACGGCCCATGCGACCAGGTAGGCGACGACGCCACCGATGCCGGCCAGGAAGAGCGCCGAGACGAAGACATAGCCCACGCGCAGGGCGGTGGCGTCCATGCCGAGGTACTCGGCCAGACCTCCGATGACGCCGCCGATGCGGCGGTTGTGGGTGCTGCGGTGCAGCCGCCGTCCTGGGCCGCCGGCTGGCGGCCGCGTGCGGGCAGGCCCCGGAGGGAAGGGAGGGAGGTGGCCTTCTTGCATACCTGCGATCTTCGTGCGCCCGGAGCCGTCAGGGTACCGGGGAACACCCCGTTGCGACCCTGACCCGGTGTCGCTGCCGGGCCCGGGACGGGCCCGGGGCCGGCCTGGTGACGCAGGGGACCGGTCCGGCGCGACGATGGGGCCATCGCTTATCGTGCGGCCAGTTGCAGCGGCGGTGAACCGGTTGGCGCGGGCCAGCCGTCCCCTCCTGCCCCGCCCGGGGCCGGCGGCGCAGGTGCTGCACCGGGCGGCGCGGTAACCGGGCGGCGCCAGCGGGCCGGCCCGGGCGGTGCAGGAGCCGGGCGGTCACGGCCCTGGGAGGCCTGGCAGAGGCCGTCCGAAGGCCGGGTACTGGCCGGCGTGGCGCCCCTGGCGGCCGGCAAGCTGGGTGTCGACGTGCTGGCCGCCCGGGCCGCCTTCGTGGCGCTCAGCTTCTGCGGTGGCATCGGCATCGCGCTCTACCTGGCTGCCTGGCTGGTCGTGCCGCCCGAAGGGGGAGGGCCACCTCTCTACCGGTCGGCACTGGCGGACGGCCGGACGATCGGGCTGACTGCGGCCGCGGCGAGCATGTTGGGAGCGCTCATGGTGGCCGGGACGGTGGTCGGCCTGCCCGGGCCTCTCGCCGCCCTCCTCCCGGGCGCCGTCGCTGCCTCCCTTGGCGTCGTGGTGTGGCGGCACGCAGGTGCGGCCGACCGGGCGGCGCTCCACCGGGCTGCCGGTCTCCTGAGCGCGGCGGGCGGAGCCGTGCCGACCCGTCGCAGGTTCGCCTTTGCCCTCCTGCGCCTGGTCACAGGCCTGGTACTGGTGGTGGCCGGGACCTCGACGCTCCTGGCGCCCAGGCACCTCAACCGCGCCGACCTGCTCGTGGCCCTCGCCGCAGTGGGCGTGGTCGGTGGCGTCTCGCTCGTCCTCGCCCCCTGGTGGTTGCGCCTGGGGCGGGACCTGGCGGCTGAGCGCCGGCAGAGGGCGCGGGCCGAGGAGCGGGCGGAGATGGCCGCCCACCTGCATGATTCCGTGCTGCAGACCCTGGCCCTGATACAGCGGACCGCCTCCGACCCCGGCCAGGTGCAGCGCCTGGCGAGAGCACAGGAACGCCAGTTGCGCACCTGGCTGTTCGACCACGGTGGGCCGGACGCCCCACCGGCAGCCGGTGGGGCGGAGACCCTGGTACAGGCCCTGCGCTCCGTACAGCAGGAGGTCGAGCAGGACCATGGGCTCCGAGTGGACGTGGTGACCGTGGGCGATGTGCCGCTCGACAACGACGGGCTACGGGCCGTGGTCGCGGCAGCCCGGGAAGCCGCTGTCAATGCGGCTAAGTGGTCGGGCGCCGAGGTCGTGTCGGTCTACGCCGAGGTGGAGGAGAGCTCGGTATCGGTGTTCGTGCGGGACAGGGGGCGGGGCTTCGACCCCTCCCGGGTGGCCCCCGACCGCCGGGGCCTGGCCGAGTCCGTGCTCGGCCGTGCCCGCCGCAACGGGGGGACGGCCAGCGTCAGGAGCGCGCCGGGTGAGGGGACGGAGGTCTCGTTGTGGGTGCCCCGGGGCAGGGCGACGTGAGCCCAGGGCCCGGAGCAGGCTTGCCGGGGGGGCAGCCCATGGACGTGTTCCTGGTCGACGACCACCAGTTGTTCCGCGCCGGGGTGCGCCACGAACTGTCGGCTACCGGGCGCGTGCGGGTCGTGGGCGAGTCGGGGGACGTGGCCGGGGCCGTCGCCGGGGTGCTCGGGTCGTCGCCCGACGTGGTGCTCGTGGACGTCCACATGCCCGACGGGGGTGGGCCGGAGGTGGTCCGCCAGGTCCTGGCAGTGGCGCCCGGGGTCAGGTTCCTTGCCCTGTCGGTGTCCGATGCGGCCGAGGACGTCATCGAGGCCATCCGGGCGGGGGCCAGGGGTTACGTGACCAAGACGATCTCGACGCCGGAACTGCTCGACGCACTGGAGACCGTGGCTGCTGGCGACGCCGTGTTCTCGCCTCGCCTGGCCGGCTTCGTGCTCGACGCCTTCGCCGGGTCCCCGGAGCCGGTGAGCGTGCACCTGGGTGACGAGCTGGACCAGCTGACCGGGCGCGAGCGGGACGTGCTCCGTCTCATAGCCCGGGGCTACGCCTACAAGGAGGTGGCCCGGGAGCTCTACATCTCGGTGAAGACGGTGGAGAGCCATGTGTCAGCCGTGCTCCGTAAGTTGCAGCTCTCGAACCGTCACCAGCTCACCCGCTGGGCCATCCAACGGCGCCTGGTGCCCCCTGAGGACTACTGAGCTGTGCCACCGGCCCGACCGGGCGGGGTGGGCCGGGCGGGCCTGGTGGTGTTGTCGCTAGGTTCGACCGGGTGAGCCGGTTCATCGTTCTCGAAGGGGGAGAGGGCGTGGGTAAGAGCACCCAGGCCGCGTTGCTGGCCGGGGCGCTGGGCGCGGTCCTCACCAGGGAGCCCGGGGGCACCTCGACGGGTGAGGACGTGCGCAACCTGGTGCTGGACCGTTCGCACCGCCACCTCCACGCCCGAGCCGAGACGCTGCTGATGCTGGCGGCCCGTGCCCAGCACGTCGAGGAGGTCATCCGCCCGGCGCTGGAGGAGGGCCGGGACGTGGTCTGCGACCGCTTCTCCGGCTCGACCCTCGCCTACCAGGGTTATGGCCGGGGGCTCGAACTGGGGGAACTGGCCGGGCTCGACGCCTGGGCGCGGGCCGGGTGCGAGCCGGACATGGTGGTGCTCCTGGACCTTGCCGTGGGGGCAGGCCGGAGACGCAGGCCGGCGGGGCCCCGCGACCGTTTCGAGCACGAGGAGGACTCGTTCTTGGAGCGCGTCCGGGCCGGCTTCCTGGAGCTGGCACGTAACGACCCCGCCCGCTGGCGGGTGGTCGATGCGTCCGGGTCAGTGGAGGAGGTCGCGGACGCGGTCGCCGCTGCGGTCGGGCCGGGTGCCAGGTGACCGGCTTCTCGGAGCTCGTCGGGCAGGAGGAGGCCGTCCGTGCCCTCCAGGCGTCCGCACGTCGCCCGGGGCACGCCTACCTGCTGGTCGGGCCGCCGGGTTCGGGCAGGATGACCGCCGCCATGGCGTTCGCGGCGATGCTGGTGTGCCCAAACGGTGGTGGGGACTCGTGCAGCACCTGCGTGAGGGCCGAAAGCGGCGTCCATCCCGACGTCACTGTCTTCGAGCGGGAGGGCGCCTCGCTCAGTATCGACCAGGCCCGGGAGGTGGGCCGCGTGGCAGCCCGCACCCCTCTGGAGGCCGGTCGGTCCGTGGTTGTGCTCCCCGACCTCCACTTGGCGAGAGATGCGGTACCGGCCCTGCTGAAGACGATCGAGGAGCCACCTGGCCAGACCGTGTTCATCGTCCTCGCCGACTTTGTCCCACCGGAACTGGTCACGGTGGCCAGCCGGTGCCAAGCGGTCCGGTTCCGGTCGCTGGGCGAGGACGAGGTGGCAGCCAGCCTCGTGCGGGAGGGCGCGGCACCGTCAGCAGCTGCCGGTGCCGCGCGCGCTGCAGGTGGCCGACTGGACAGGGCCCGCCTGCTCGTGGCCGACCCCGGCGCGGCGGAGCGCTGGGAGGCGTGGCGGGCCGTCCCGTCCCGCCTCGACGGCAGCGGTGCAACGGTGGCCAAGCTGGTCGACGAACTGGTCGGGATGCTCGAGGCGAGCGCCGGGCCGTTGCTGGCCCGCCAGGAAGCCGAGGCCAAGGAGGCCGCAGAAGCCGCGGCGCAGGCCATGCCCCGGGTGCCCGGGCGGGCCGGCCGCTCGCCCGGCAAGGCTGCAGCCAAGGGTTTGGAGGACAGGCACAAGAGGGAGCAGCGCCGGCAACGTACCGATGAACTGCGCTCCGGGCTCGCTGCCCTGGCAGGTGCCTACCGGGACCGGGCCGTCTCCGGTGCGTTGCCGGCCGAGGCTGCCTGGCAGGCCCTGGCCCTGGTCGACGGGTTGGCAGCCGACCTGGCCTACAACCCCGGCGAGGTCCTGGCCCTGCAGGCCCTGCTGGTGCGGCTCGACCGCCTCGCCGCAGGGGCAGGGAGGTGAAGCCGGCAGGCTCGGGTGGGGGCGCCGCTCAGCTCGCCAGGTCCCGACGACGGGCCCGGTTGACTATGGCGGCGGCCACGTCGCCGATGGGCAGCACCTCGTTGGCGATCCCGGCCTGGACTACCGCGCCCGGCATCCCCCATACCACCGAGCTGGCCTCGTCCTGGGCGAGCAGTGAGCCGCCGGCAGCAACCAGGGCCTGGGAGCCCTTGAGCCCGTCGTAGCCCATCCCGGTGAGCATCACGGCCAGCAGGCCCGCGCCCCATACGGCGACCGCCGAGCGGAACAGGACGTCCACGGAGGGCTTGCACGAGTTCTCCGGCGGGGCGTCGCTGAGGCTTATCACGACGGCATCGCCCGAGCGGCGGACGAGCATGTGGCTGCCCCCGGGCGCAATGTAGACGTTCCCGGCTGAGACCGCCATGCCGTCGGCCGCCTCCAGGACGCTGAGCTGGCTCTGGGAATCGAGCCTCTCCGCCAGGAGCCTGGTGAACACGGGCGGCATGTGCTGGACCACCAGCACGGGTACGTCGAGCGTCGCCGGCAGGGCGGGGAGGACCGTGCCGAGCGCGTTCGGGCCCCCTGTCGAGGAGCCCACCACAACGGCCGGGGTACGGCCGGGCGACAGGGCCCTCGTGGGAGCCGGTGACCGGGAGCTGGCCGCGCTCTGGGGGCCGGGGTCGGGGGCAACGCCACGGGCGGGGTACCCGGTGGCCGGGCTCGCCCCCCGCCGCCGGTCCTCGGCCGGCCTTCCCGGGCTCTGAGCGCCCGCCCGCCGCACGGGAGCGGGGCCCTCTTGGCCGGCCGGGGCCCGGGGTGCGACCGGCCGGCCCGGTGGCACCGGTGCCGTCGGCGCTCCCACCGGCCCGGCAGGGGTGCGACCGGCGCCCTGCGTCCCCTCCGGAGCCGGCCCGGATGGCGAACGCGCCGGCGCCAGGGCACGGGCACCGGAGGCCATGGCCCTCTTGCGTGCCATCTCGCCCCAGGCGAACAGCAGTGGCACCAGGTCCTGGCGTACGGCATCGAACGCCCCCGCCGGCCCGGTGGACGAGACCGGCTTGGGGGTGTAGTCGTCGGCCCCCAGGGCCAACGCGTCAAGGGTGGCGGTGGCCCCACGCTCGGTCAGGGTGCTGAACATGATCACCGGCAGCGCCGGCCACCTCTTCTTCAGCTCCTTCAGTGCCCCGAGGCCGTCCAGGACGGGCATCTCCACGTCGAGCACGACCACGTCGGGCTTGAGGGACTCGACCAGGCCCGCGGCCTGGCTCCCGTCCGTGCCCTGTCCTGCGAGCACCAGGCCGGGCGTGGTGCTGACGACCGTCCCCACCACCCGGCGGACGACTCCCGAGTCGTCGACGATCAGGACGCGTACCGGGGGCCGGCCGGCAGCTGGCGCCACCGCAGTGGACGGCGCGGTCCCGAGCGGCCACGCCACCTATGCCCCCCTGACGCCGGCCATCTCCTGGCGTTGGTCGAGCAGGGCGAGCACCCGTTCCAGGTCCAGTACGAGCAGCAGCCGTCCCTCCAGCTTGAAGGTGCCGCTCACCACCTGGCGCACCCGGCGCGGTACCCCGGCCGGGACGGGCTCCCAGTCATCCGAAGCCGGTGACACCACGTCACCCACCTCGTTCACGAGAAGGCTGAAGGTGTCGGGCTCGGCCCGTATCACCACGTTGGCGTTGAGCTCCTCGTCGGTCGGCAAGCCGAGCTGGGGGCGCAGGTCGATGGCGGTCACGATCTCGCCCCGGAGGTTTATCAGGCCCTTCACCTCCGCCGGTGCCAGGGGCACCGAGGTCATCCGGTCCTGCTTGAGGACTTCCTGGACACGTCGCACGTCTATCCCGACCAGCAGGGCCCCCAGCCGGAACGTGCAGTAGAGCGACGTCCGCTCGGGGCCTTCGTCACCTGGCATCTAGGGCAACCTCCGTTTCTTCGGGGGCGGCGGCCAGGCTCAGGTCGAGCGTCCGGGCCATAGCCACCCCGGCGTACATGGCGACGGTGGGCAGGTCGAGAAGGTCCGTCGCCCGGCCCTGCACGACCGTGGTGCCGAGCACGCCTGTCCCCCGGCCCAGTTCGTTGACAGCCACAACTTCATTGACGACATCGAGGATCTGGTCGGCAACAAGGCCGACAGACCCGCTCCCCTCCCCGCACACCACGACCGGGAGCCTTCCGTTGCTGCCCGCATCGGACGGCACCCCTATGACATCCCCCAGCCATACCAGGGGCAGCAGGGCCCCCCGGTACTGGACCGTCCTGTGGGACCCGGCATGCTCGACCGTCGAGGCGTCGAGCTCCTCGAGGCGGGCGACCTGCTCCAGGGGCACCGCGACCCGCCGGTCCGGTCCCACCCTCAGTACCAGCAGTGACCTCGTGCCCTCGCCGCTGGCCCCCTTGTCGTCCTGTTGGTGCACGGCGGAACGGCCGTCGCTCACGACCCCGGCCCGGGCCAGGCCCCCGATGTCGAGGATCAGTGCCACTCCTCCGTCACCGAGGATGGTGGCACCGGCGTAGGTGCTCAGGTGCTTGAGGACCCTGGCCAGAGGTTTGACGACGATCTCCTGTGTCCCCTCTATCGAGTCGACGGCCAGGGCGAAGGGCTCACCGTCGGCCTGCACCACGACCACGTCGAGCGAGCTGCGCTCCGAGAGCGAGGCGGAGGTGTGGCCGAGCATGGCGTCGAGGCGCAGCAGTGGGAGAAGGCGGCCGCGCAGCCGGTAGATCAGGGCACCGTCGACCGCTTCGACCTGGGTGTGGAGAGCGTCGCCCTCCAACCGGACCAGCTCCTGGACCCCCGACTGGGGTATCGCGTAGCGGCCGTCGCGGCAGACGACCAGGAGGGCGGGGATGATGGCCAGGGTGAGAGGGATCTTGACCCGTACCGTGGTGCCCCTCCCGGGGGTGCTGAGCAGGTCGACGGTCCCGCCGATCTGCTCGATGTTCGTGCGCACCACGTCCATGCCGACACCGCGGCCCGACACGTTGGTGACCGTCTCGGCGGTGGAGAAGCCCGGCCGGAAGACGAGGTCGATGATCTCGCGCTGGCTCATGGCCGCCAGCTGGGCCTCGGTGACCAGTTCCTTCTGGAGCGCCTTGGCGCCCACCCTCTCGGGGTCGATCCCGGCGCCGTCGTCGGTCATCTCCAGTATCACCAGCCCACCCTGGTGGGAGGCGCTGAGCGAGAGCGAACCGGCGCGGGGTTTGCCCATGGCCGCCCGTTTGTCCGGCGCCTCGATCCCATGGTCCATGGCGTTCCGCACCAGATGGGTCAGGGGGTCTTTCACGGCCTCCAGCACCGAGCGGTCGAGCTCGGTGTCACCGCCGTTCAGAGCCAGCTCGACCTCTTTGCCGAACTGCTTGGCCAGGTCCCGGACCACCCGGGGCAGCTTGGACCACAGCTGCTCGACCGGCTGCATGCGCGTGCGCATGACGTCCTCTTGCAGCTCGCTGACGATGAGGCTCAGGCGCTGCATGGCGCGGCCCCTGTCGGCCAGCTCGGCGGCGTGCGAGAGGAGCTGGTTCCGGGCCAGCACGAGCTCGCCCACCTGGCGCATGAGGGTCTCGAGGAGCTCCACGTCGACCCTGACCGAGCGGTCCGCGGCAGCCGGGCCGGTGTGCTGGGCCTGGGTGCCCTCGCCCGGGCCCCGGTCGGGGGTGCCGGGCTGCGGGGCATCGGCTACTGCCCGTGGTGCCGGGACGGCCGGGCCCGGGGACAGGTGGCTGTCCTGCGGCTCGTCGATGGGGCCGACGGACGGGGGTGCGGTCACCTCGGCTGCACCTGCGGCCCCACTACCGGGACGCGCTGCCTTGGGCCGTCGCTTGGCAGCCGCCGGCTTCGGGCTGGCCGGCTTCGTGGCGGCCGCACCGGGCGGCTCCTCGCTGGAGGAGGGGGTGACCGGAGGTGCCTCCCGGGCCGCCGAGGGCACGGCGGGCGCGCCGGCTCGCGCTCGGGCGCTCGTACCGTCGTCCGCGGCGGCAGGTGGTGTCGCCACCTGGCTCGCACCGGGTTCCTGAAGGGCCACCAGGCGGTCCATGAGCTCGGTAAGGTCCGAGCCGTCCTCGTCGTTGCCGGTCGCCTCGATGTGGGCGAGCATGTGGCGTACTGCGTCCACCAGCTCCAGCAGGGCCGTGGTGCGCTCGGCATCGAGGACGAGCAGGCCGTCCCGCAGCTTGCTCAGAAGGTTCTCGCCCTTGTGGGCCAGTGCCTCGAGGCGCCGGAAACCGAGGAAACCGGTCGTGCCCTTGATGGTGTGCACGGTGCGGAAGATCCCTGCCAGGAGCTCCCGGGAGCCGGGGTCGCGTTCGAGGCTGACCAGGTCTCGGTCCAGCTGGTCGAGGTTCTCGGCGCTCTCGACGAGGAACTCCTGGACCACCTCGTCCATCGAGTCGTCCACTCCGCCCATACGATGCCTCCGTCCTGTCCGTTCCCGTTCCCGCGGCTCCTGGCGACCGCGCCGGGCATTGCCAGTGCCAGGCGTCGGCCCGCACGATCTTGAGTCGGCTGGAGAGGGCCTGGCCTTAGCCACCGCTGCCACCGGCACCCGAGCTGTGGGTTGGGCAGGGGCCCCTTACCTGTGGCGGTGCCCGCCCGCGACAACGTCGGCTGATGCCTGCAGGGCCCCGAGGGCCCGGTCCAGTTGCTCCTGGGGGATGTTCAGCGGAGGGCACAATGTGACGACGTTGCCCCCGCCGACCTTGAAACTCAGGCCGCGGGCCAGGCACTCGTACATGAGCCGTTCGGCCCGGGCCGCCGCCGTGGCACCCCTCCCGGGGGTGACGTCCAGGCCCCAGAACATGCCTATGCCGCGTGCACCTGCGAACAGGGGGTGGGCGGCGGCGAGCTCCCGTAGGGCGGCGAGCGTGGACCTGCCCGTGGCCTGCGCCCTCTCCAGGAGGCCTTCCGAGGCGATGACGTCGATCGTCGCCAGGGCCGCCGCTGCGCCCACGGGGCTCTTTTCGTGGGTGTAGTGCCCCAGGGCGCCATCGGCCACCACGTCCAGACGGGGGTGGGCGACCATGGCTGCCATAGGCATGACGGCACCACCGAGGGCCTTGCCCAGCACCAGGATGTCGGGGACCACGCCGAACTGTTCGCAGATCGTCCAGGAGCCTGCCCTCCCGAGCCCCCCGGGCACCTCGTCGAACACCAGCAGGGCCCCGTGCCTGTCGCAGCTCTGGCGTACCAGTTGCCAAAAGCCCTGCGGTGGGACGTCGACCGTCGTCCAGCGCACGGGCTCGGCGATGACGGCTGCCACGTCGCCTTGGACCTCGAGCACGTAGTCGATGTAGTCGGCCAGCCGTTCGTACTGCAGGCCGTCGGAGCCGAAGAACCGGCTGGCGAGGCCCGGAGGCGGCACATGCTCGGCGCCGCTCAGCAGCGGGCCGGCCCCGGCCCGGAAGATGGCCTCACCTCCGACCGAGATGGTGTCGAGGTTCGCCCCGTGGAAGGACCCCCACATCGACAGGGTCCGGTGCCGGCCCGTGGCGTGACGGGCCAGCTTGAGGGCCATGCTGACGGCCGCGGCGCCGCTGGGAGCGAACAGGCTCTTGGAGAGCTCCCCGGGGGTTATCTCGGCCAGCTTGCGTGCCAGCGCCACAGCAGGGGCGTTGGTGTACCGACGGGGTGAGAACGGCAAGCGGTCGAGCTCGGCTTTGACGGCGGCCACCACCCTCGGGTGGCCGTAGCCGATGTGGTGTGCGCTGTTGCCGTGGAAGTCCAGCACCTCCCGGCCGTCGCTGTCCACCAGGACCGCCCCCGAGGCCTGCTCCACCACGTCCATGCACGGAGTGGAAAGCGCCTGGCGCAGGAAGTAGCGCTCGTCGTCGGCCAGCACGGTCCTGGCCCGTTGGCCCAGTTCCCGCGTCCAGGCCAGCCGAGCGGCGGAAAGGTTGAGGTCGCCCTCACCGCTGGCGCGGTGCTCGGTCATCGGAGGCCAAACTAGCCTCCGTGCCCAAGTCAGGGAGCTGACCGCGCCGCAGGTGGGCGAGGTGGACCGCTCGGCGCCCCCGGCAGGGTTCGAACCTGCGACCATCCGCTTAGAAGGCGGCCGCTCTGTCCACTGAGCTACGGGGGCCGCCCACTGAAGGTAGCCGATGCGGCTGCGAGCGGTCGTGCCGCGCGCCCTGCGTGGCCGCCGGTTGGTGGTGCCGGGTTAGGCTGGCCCCTGTGAAGGCTGAGGACGAGGGGCTGCGGGTCAACCGGTCACTGGTCCTGCCCGTGGCCGAGCTCAAGTGGCGTTTCACGGCCAGTGGTGGCCCGGGTGGCCAGCACGCCAACACTTCGAACACCCGCGTCGAGCTTGCCTTCGACATCGCCTCCTCGGCCGCTCTGAGCCCGGCCCAGCGGGCCCGCCTGGTCGAGCGGTTGGGCGAGACCGTCCAGGTCGTGGTGAGCGACGAGCGTTCCCAGGCGCGCAACCGCGCCCTCGCGTCTGCCCGCTTGGCCGACCGCCTGCGCAAGGCCCTCGAGGTGCAGGCCCCGCGCCGGCCGACCTCACCGACCCGGGGGTCGACCGAGAGGCGCCTGCAGGCCAAACGTCAGCGGTCCGAGGTCAAGGCCGAACGCCGCAGCGGCTTTCCGCCGTCCGGGACGGACTGAGCGGCCCGGCCCCTGCCCGGCGCGCCGCCGCGGGCGCGGCATGGGCGTGCCCGCTGCTCGCCCGGTCCTACGGACCGGTCGCCCGGTAGAGTGCCCGTGACCACCCGAGGAGGAAGATGAGCGACGTAAACGACTGGAACCGGCAGGTGATCGAGGAGTTCCGGGCCAACGGGGGGCACGTGGGCGGTGCTTTTGCCGGTGCGCCTCTGCTGCTTCTGCACACGACGGGAGCCCGTTCGGGTGCCGAGCGCGTCAACCCGATGATGTACCAGGACCTCGGCGGCCCGCTCGCAGTGTTCGCCTCCAAGGCAGGGGCCCCGTCCGACCCCGACTGGTACCGCAACCTGGTAGCGCATCCCGAGGTGACCGTTGAGGTGGGCGCCGCAACCGGGCCCTACCTGGCCCGCTTGGCCTCAGGGGAGGAGCGGGAGCGCATCTGGGCCAAGCAGAAGCAGGACTACCCCCAGTTCGCGGAGTACGAGACCAAGACGGACCGCCAGATCCCCGTGGTGGTGCTCGACCCGGCGTAGTTGCCGGCCGTCGACGGGCGGGCGCTGAACGCCGGGGCCGGGCAACGGGGCGCCGAAAGGCGATTTTGACGCTCTCGAGGCCCTGAGTACAATCAAAACGAAACGGTCGCGTTTTGGTAGTGCTCACATGAACCCTGAACCTACAACCCCGGGAGCGACCAGCAGTGGCGCCCCGAGCGGAGCACCGGCCGGGCAAGCACCGCCGCCGTACAGCAGCGTCGCCGGCCCTGCCGCCTTGCCTGGCCGACGGCGCTGGGCCGTGCTGCTCGTTCTGTGCCTCAGCCTGCTCGTGGTCTCGCTGGACAACACGATCCTGAACGTGGCCCTCCCCACGCTGGTGAGGGACCTGCATGCCACTGACAGTCAGCTCCAGTGGACCGTGGACGGCTACACCGTCGTGTTCGCCGGGCTGCTGATCACGTTCGGGAGCTTGGGCGACCGGGCCGGGCGGCGCGGAGCACTGATGTCCGGGCTCTCGGTGTTCGCAGGCGGCTCGGCGTTGTCGGCCTTCGCGTCCTCCCCGGACCAGCTCATCGGCTTCAGGTGCCTCATGGGCGCCGGCGCAGCACTGGTGATGCCGGCGACGCTGTCCGTGCTCACGAACGTGTTCACCTTGCCCAAGGAGCGCGCCCGGGCCATAGGGCTCTGGTCGGGCACAACCGGCCTCGGAGTGGCGATCGGCCCCATCTTCGGTGGCTGGCTCCTGTCCCACTTCTGGTGGGGGTCCGTGTTCCTGGTGAACGTGCCCATAGTCGTCGTGGGGCTCGTGGCGATCGCCCTTGTGGTGCCGACATCACGTGACGACCGGGCGCCCAGGGCGGACCCGGTAGGAGCGGGGCTCTCGGTACTGGGCCTGGGTGCGCTCCTGTGGGGGATCATCGAGGCCCCCATCGACGGTTGGGGCAACGGCCGGGTTGTGCTCGCCCTCGCCGCGGCGGCCCTGGTCCTCAGCGTTTTCGTGTTCTGGGAGCTGCACAGCGACCACCCGATGTTCCAGGTGCACTTCTTTGCCAACCCGCGCTTCTCGGCCGCCAGTGCTTCGGTGAGCTTCGTGTTCTTCGCCCTCTTCGGGGCCATGTTCCTGCTCACCCAGTACCTGCAGTCCGTGCTGGGTTACAGCCCGATGGCCGCCGGCGCCCGCATCTCTCCCGTGGCCCTCACCATCATCGCCGGTGCCCCTGTGGCTTCTCTGGTGGTCGAGAAGGTGGGGACGAAGTCTGTCGTGGTGGCAGGCTTGGCCACCGTGGCGCTCGGCCTGGGCCTGCTCAGCGACCTCACCGTGCGTTCGGGTTACGGCCCCGTCCTGGTGACCATCCTTGTGGCCGGCGCCGGCATGGGCCTCACCGTCTCGCCGGCGACCGAGGCGATCATGGGCAGCCTCCCTCCCCGCCAGGCGGGTGTCGGCTCTGCCATGAACGGGACGGACATCCAGGTCGGTGGGGCACTGGGCGTAGCCGTCCTCGGAAGTGCCCTGAACGAGCACTACCGGGGTGCCCTGACCGGGACGCTGGGCTCCTTGCACCTCCCGCCGGCGCTGGCCCAAAGCGCCCGGTCCTCGTTGGGTGGCGCCCTGGCTGTTGCTACCCACCTCCCGCGTCTACCGGCCGCGGCCCTCAGTTCCTCGGCCAAGGCGGCGTTCGTGGGCGGTGTGAACATCGCCGACCTGGTGGGCATGTCGGTCGCTATCGCTGGGGCGCTGTTGGCCCTGGTCTTCCTCCCCGCCAAGGCCCGCGCTCCCGGGGAGGGGGACGGGCCGGCCCAATCGGCTCAGGCCCTGTGAGCACGCCGTCCCCGTGGCCCGGAGCGCCTGCGACCGTCCGCGCCCGCAGCCGAGGGCGCCCCCGCAGCGAGAGCTCCAGACAGGCCGTGATGGCGGCCACGGTCGAGCTGCTGGGGCAGGGCACCTTCGAGGGGTTGTCCATCGACGCCGTTACGGACCGTGCCGGCGTGAGCAAGGCCACCGTCTACCGGTGGTGGCGCAACAAGACCGAACTGGTAGCCGAGGCCATGGGCCGGTTTGCGGATGACAGCACGCCCGACCCGGACACAGGGTCGTTCCAAGGCGACGTCGACGTGGTGCTCGGGGCGCTGCTCGCCACGGCCAGCTCGCCCGGCGGCAGGATGGTGGAAGCGGTCGCTGCGGCTGCTCAGGACCACCCTGACCTGTTGGCGGCCCTGGAGGAACACTTCCTCCCGGACAGGCGCCGGCTCGTGCGCCGCATCCTCGAGCGGGCTGCGGCCCGGGGGGAGCTCAAACCGGCGACCGACCCTGCGCTGGTCGCCGACGTCGTGGTCACTGCGCTGTTCTTCAGGGTGAGGCTGAAGCCCGCCGCCCGGGACGTGGCTTTCGTGGAGAGCCTCGTTCACTTGGTAGTCGACGGCGTCCGGGCCTGACGGTAAGCGTACTGAAAGCGTGCGTTTCATAGCTTGCCCGCATGAGCGTCGTAGCGGTCGACCAGTTGCCACCATCGGACAGCCTCGTCCCGACCTCCGCCCCATCGTGGTCGAGGTCCCGGGCTTCGTCTGGAGGGTCACGATGAGGGAGCCAGACCCGGCCGTGACGAGAGGCACCGGTCCGGCCGAGCAGAACGGACGCCTCACTGCCCTCACCGGCGTGGTGCTGCTCGTCCTGTTCGCCGCCGAGATCGCCACCGCGGTCCTCGGCGTGCGCCACGTGCTGACGGCGCACGTGGTCATCGGGTACCTGCTCGCCCCGCCGGTGCTCGTCAAGCTCGGCAGCACCGGTTGGCGCATCGCCAAGTACTACCGTGGCGACCCGGCCTACCGTCATAGGGGCGCCCCGCGTCCCTACTTGCGCCTCCTCGGTCCTGTGATCGCCGCGCTGACCGTAGCACTCGTCGGGAGCGGGATAATGACCTACGCCGGCCCGCACTCATTGCACGCGCTCTCCCTGGGCGTGCACAAGGTGAGCTTCTACCTGTGGTCCGTGGCCGTAGTGGCCCATGTCGTCCCGCACTTCCTGGAAGCCGTGAGCCAGGCCGCGGCCGACCTGCTCGGTCGAGCCGGTGCCCGCGTGCGCGGCGCAGCGGCGAGGCGTGCCCTTGTCCTGGGCGCGCTCGCTCTCGGCACGCTCCTGGCAGTCGCCCTCTCCGGTCATGCCGGAAGCTACCTGGTGCTGTTCCCCAAGCACCGCTGACCGGTCCTCACCGGCGGTCGTCGCCGACACCGAAAGGCTGCCACTTGACCACTGCTACCCGGTGCGGGTCGTGGCCCCCCCACGGCCCGGTCGCGCCGGAGCACCGGCACCGGAAGGGTGGAGGGACGCAGGCGCCGCGGGCCGCCCGGGCCCGTGGCGCGGTCGGTACGCTCGCGCCCGTGCCGATATTCGAGCTGCCGCACGCCGGGGTGGTGCGGGTGCTGCCTCCGCCGGCCTTGCTCCCTGGCCGCCTCCACCGGTGGGTGCCCGGGCAGGTGGGCCGGCCGCTGAGGCCCGGTCCAGGCACGGCGCAGGCAGGCGCTGAGCTGCCAGCCGGGCTACTGCCGCCCGGAGCTGGTGGATAGATGCGGGTGCTGGTGGTAGAGGACGAGCAGGACATGGCGGCGTCGTTGGCCTGGGGCCTGGAAGCGGAGGGTTATGTGGTCGACGTGGCCGCTGACGGTGTCGAGGGCCTGTGGAAAGCGCAGGAGACCAACCCCGACGTCATCATCCTCGACGTGATGCTGCCCGGGATGGACGGTTACGAGCTGTGCCGCACGCTCCGCGAGCAGGGCCACTGGGCCCCGGTCCTGATGCTCAGCGCGATGGACGAGGATCTCGACCACGCCGAGGGGCTCGACTCCGGGGCGGACGACTACCTGGTCAAGCCGTTTTCCTACCCGGTGCTCCTCGCTCATCTCCGCTCACTGGCCAGGCGGGGTTTCGGTGCCAGGCCGGCGGTCCTCGAAGCGGCCGGCCTGGTGCTCGACCCGGCGGGCCGGACGGTCACCTGCGGCGGCCGGCAGCTGGACCTGTCGTCGAGGGAGGTAGCCGTCCTCGAGCACCTGTTACGGCACAAGGGGCATGTCGCCTCCAAGACGGAACTGCTCCAGCACTGCTGGGACGCGCTATATGACGGAAGCCCGTCGGTGGTCGAGGTCCACGTACACCGGCTCCGGCGGAAGATCGAGGCCGGTGGGGGGCCGCAGGTGATCGAGACGGTGCGCGGCGAGGGCTACATCATCCGCGAGGAACAACGATGACCGTCCGGGCACGCGTGACCGCCGTGGCGGGCGTGGCACTCACTGCTGCGGTCGCGCTCGGGCTGGTCGTCATGTACCTGGTGCAGGTCGGCTCGGCGCAGCGCACCACCGAGGACCAGCTGCGCACCTACGCCGCGCAGATCGAGCAGTCAGTACGGTCAGCCCAGCAGCGCGGCTGGCCGCGTCCGCTCCCGGCCTTCCCGCTGGACGCCAACGCCCAGGCGCAGGTACTGGCTGCCGGCAGCACGAAGGTCCTGGCTTCGACCCGTGCCCTGGAAGGGCTCGGTGCTCTCTACGCGCTTCGGGAGAGCGGGCCCTCTCCGGTCCGGGGGGCCGCCGCGGGCCCGGCCCTTCAGGGTGAAGTACGTGTGGTCGGCACGCGCGCCGTCGTCGGCGGCCATGCGGTGAGCATCATCACGTGGACGAGCACTGACGCGCTCAACCAGGTCAACGAGACCTTCAGCCGCCTGCTCCTGATCGGCGTGCCCGGGCTCCTGCTGCTCGCCTGCGCCACGATATGGCTTGTTGTGGGCGGCGCGCTGCGGCCGGTCGAACGGATCCGCCGTACCGTCACCGACATCAGTGCCGCCGACCTCTCGCGGCGCGTGCCCGAACCAGCCGGCCGCGACGAGGTCGGCGAACTGGCCCGCACGATGAACGGCATGCTCGCCCGCCTGGAGGGCTCGGCGGCGCGGCAGCGCCGCTTTGTTGCTGACGCCTCGCACGAGTTGCGCAGCCCTCTCGCGGCCGTGCGCACGGCGCTGGAGGTCGGGCTCGCCCATCCCGACCGCGCTCCGTGGCCGCAGATCGCCGAACGCGCCGTGCGCCAGTCCACGCGCCTCGAAACCCTGTTGCAGGACCTGCTCCTGCTCGCCCGTGCTGACGACGGGCACCTGGCGCACCGCCGGGACATCGTCCCGGTCACCGCGCTCGTCCGGGACGCCCGGGCGGCGATGCCCGAGCCGCGGGTACCGGTCGAGCTGCGCGGCGCAGCCGGCCCAGCCGAGGGTTGTCGGGTCCTCGGCGACTCTCAGCAGTTGGAGCGGATGGTGCGCAACGTGCTGGACAACGCGGTCCGCTACGCCCGCCACCGCGTCGACCTGCTGATCGACGGCTCGGCCCCGGGGACCGTCGGCATCGTGGTCGCCGACGACGGTCCCGGGATCGCGGTAGAGGACCGCGGGCGCGTGTTCGACCGGTTCGTCCGGCTGGACGCGAGCCGCGAACGCGGGAGCGGGACGAGCGGCCTCGGCCTGGCTATCGCAAAGGAGGTAGCCGACGCGCACGGCGGGAGCATCACGATCGGTGATGCTCCCGCCGGTGGAGCGCTGGTGCGCATCGACCTTCCACGCGTGGCGGGCTGAACTGTGCCAACCCGCCCCTGCCATGCGGCCCCTGCCCGGTGCCTCGCCCAAGTGATGGTGACGGTAGTCTCTTCGCGCTGACCACCGGAGGGCGGGAGAGTCAGGCGCCAGATGCCATGCCGATGACCGGTTGCGTCAGGGCGGTGGCACCGAGCGAACCGAGCAGGGGGGCATTGAAGCCGAACACCTCGCCGTCGGAGGCAACAAGCCAGTAGCCGTTACCGCTGGGCGTCGCCGCCATGGCGACGATCGGGTGCTTCAGGGCCTTGTTGCCGGTGGAGCCGTAGAACCGGGCGTCACCGAAGGAGAAGATCCCTCCGTCGGAGGCAACAAGCCAGTAGCCGTTACCGCTGGGCGTCGCCGCCATGGCGACCACAGGGTGCTTCAGGGCCTTGTTGCCGGTGGAGCCGTAGAACCGGGCGTCACCGAAGGAGAAGATCCCTCCGTCGGAGGCAACAAGCCAGTAGCCGTTACCGCTGGGCGTCGCCGCCATGGCGACCACAGGGTGCTTCAGGGCCTTGTTGCCGGTGGAGCCGTAGAACCGGGCGTCACCGAAGGAGAAGATCCCTCCGTCGGAGGCAACAAGCCAGTAGCCGTGACCGCCCGCGGTGGTAGCCATGCCCACCAGCGGTGCGTGCAACTGCATAGTGCCAGTCGAGCGGTAGGAGCCTTGGCCTGCTGCGAAAGCAAAGACATCTCCGTCGCGGCTCGCCAGCCAGTACCGGGTTGGCGCGACGCTTGGTTGGCCAGCGGGCCCGGTCGGGGTGACAGTCACCGGTGCGCCTCCCGTAGCGTCGGGGGGCACGCCCTGGGAGGTAGCCGGTGACCCAGTGACGTCGGGCGTCACGTTCGGTGATGGCAGCGCGGGTGTCGTGGTGCCGTCACCCATTGGTACCGCGGTGACGGTCACCGTCAGGGCCCGGGTGGCGTCGGGGAGGACGCCATTGGCAGCGATGACGGTCAACTGGTAGACGCCGACCGCAGCAGGTGTCCCTGACAGGACGCCTGTGCCGTCACCATTGTCGGTGAAGCTGACGCCGTTGGGGAGGTCACCGGCCACGGCGAGCCTGACGGTTGGCGCACCGGTCGCAGTCACCGTGAACGTGGAGCGGTTACCAACTTGGAACGAAGCGGTTGTCGGGCTGGTGATCGTGGGGGCCGCACCAGGGTCTGGAAGCACAGTCAGCTCGAAGGTCTGCACCGTTGAGGACGTGGCGTCCCAGGCGAGGACCGTGAGGGCATAGGTGCCTGCCGCAGTCACCACCGGGACGCCGCCGAGGGTGGCCGTCCCGTCGCCGTTGTCGGCGAACGTCACGCCTTGGGGCAGGGTGCCGACCAGGGCGAGCTTCGGTGTCGAGGTGCCGGTTGCCTTGACGGTGAACGAGGTGCCGTGGCCAGCGGTGAGGGTGGTGCCACTGGCGCTGGTGATGAGGACGCTTGACGGGGACGACCCCACCGTCCAGCTGTAGGTCACCGGGTCGGAGGAGGCGCCGGCTCTATCGGTGCCGACCACGGACAGCACGTAGGTCCCGGGCTGCAGGTCGGTGAACGTCACAGGTGTCGCGCACGCCTGCGCCGGGCTGGCCACGCCATTACTGAACAGTTGGCAGGTGAAAGTCACATTGTGCACGTCGGCGGTGAGCGTGAACGACGCCGTTGAGCCCACGGTGCCGATCGGTGCCAGCGTGACTACCGGCGTTGTGGTGTCATCACCCGTCCCCGGGGGTCGCTGGCCGTGGCTCTCCGGCGCGGCGACGGGCACGGTGATGGGCTCCGGGCTGCCGGCACCCTGCATGCTGACGTCGAAGCTGTAGTTGCCGACCGGCGACCCGTTGGTGACAGTGACAAACCAGGTCAAGGGGGTATAGCCGGCCGCCAGTGCCAGGCCCCAAGTGCCAACCAGCTGGCTCTCTTCGTTGAGCGCAAGGGGCATGGCCACCATGTCGGTACCATTGCTCGCGTAGATGCGTATATCACCCGGCGCGAGCGCCTCGCTCTCCGGAGTGGCGGGGTTGTCGCCTGGGCCGGTCACGGTCAGCGTCAGCTGACCGGTGCCCTCGGAGGGCGAGTAGATCACGAGCGGGAGTGACATCGCTTCATCCTCGGTCGCGAGCCTGGGCACCGCTTCACCCCAGAGCACCGTCGTGCGGTCCGGGAGCACCGGCACGGTGCCCGTACCGCTGGCGAGGACGTCAAGGGGATCGTCTGCCTTGACCAAGTCCAGGGTGACGTCGTAGTCACCCGTGGGCGCGCCCTCTGCGACCGTGACATCGAAGGTCGTTGACTGGCTGTAGCCAGGGTTCACCGGGAAGCCGGTCTCCGGGCCCCACCATCCTGTCAGGCTGTCACCGGCCGTAGTGAACCCGATAACTTGCCCGTCCGTGGCGGTCGCCGTCAGGGCGCCCGGCGTCAGAGCGCCCGGGGCTCGGACGGTGACCCGCAGCCGGGCACCGTCGATCAGGGTGCCACCGAAGGGGTTGAACAACGATGCGGTCATCTGGAACGGGTACGTCTGGAAGACGCTCGCCGGTAGGCTGCCCAGGTCGACGGCGGGGTCGGTGACCGCCTTCATCTGAGCGGCCGTGGTGTCTACCCCTGGGACGTCCATGTAGTAGCCGGGAATGTACGTGTTGTCCGGGATGAAGTCGCACAGTGCCCGCACGTCATCTGCGAACTGGGCGAACGCGGTCACCCCGTGCAAGGTCTGCTCACCGATCTCCGGGTACGAGGACAAGTTGGTGAACGGCACCACTTCGGTTATCCTGCTCACCTTCCACGTGAGAGTAGGGACGTCCAGCCAGGTGACGCTGCCCTTGAAAGTCTGCGACCGGTTGTAGCTGAAGGTGCTGTAGTCGACGTACTGCTGGCCGCTGCTCATCGGCTGGCCAGTGCCGGGGTCGGTCGACGTGAGGAAGTGCACTCCCCAGGGCGAGGTGTAGGGCACCCCTGTGCCATCGGTCGCAGGCGGGAAGCCAATGACCTGGTTGTAGTACTCGACCGCGTCAATGCTGAGGGGTGTCCCCTTGTCAGCCGAAGCGCCGATGGCCATGGCGGCCAGTTCCATCCCCTGGAACTGGCTATGCGCGTCCGAACCTGTTGGCGGAGGCCCGATCACAGCCGGGGGCCCGGCCATGCCGGCTGGAAGGCCCGGTACCGTCCCGCTGGTCATGAGCGACTCGTAGATCGCTGCGTTTTCTGGCGCGGCGTCGACGGGCACGCCGTCAATACTTATGCGACCGGTCGGCTCCAGCGTGATGTTGGTCCCGAGCTGGAGCTTCTCCTGGACAGAGGCCAGCTTCTGGGCGATGACGGTATCAGACGTGCGGGCCAAGTTCAGCCGCTCCAGGTCGACTGCGGACACGAACATGGCGTACTGGGGCTGCGGGTCACACGCCTCGATCTCCTCGACTGGGAGCGGGCTCGGCGGTGCCCCGGCCCACTCGCCCTGCAGCGGGACGACCCACACGGTCCGTCCGTCGACGGGGTTGACAGTGGGCGCTACCCCCGTGATCGGGCTGTAGGACACCGGCTGCACGCAGTACTCGGTGGTGGCCTGTCCCGTCTCGGTGCTCGGGGGGACAACGTACTTCTTCAGAACAGGCGTGCCATTGTCCGCACGCAGAACGACGTTGAGGTCGGCATAAACTGATCCGCTACCACCACCGCCACTGGCACCACCACCGCCGGTCCCGCCGCTACCACTGCCGCCCGCGCCGTTGGCGGCGATCGCCGGGGAGGACAACATGGCCAGAGCGGCGATGACGCTTGCGGCTGCGAGCGGTCCTCGCGTGAGCGTCTTGATCCTCATGTTCTACCTTTCGTGCCTACTGCGTTCTCAAAATGCAAGGCCAACGCAGGAGAATAAAGTGCGCCCTTGAGCCGGCAGTGCAGGAGGCGTGAAGGTGGGATGGAGATGGTACTTGGGTCAAATTGCACCGGTTAGGCATGGTGGCAATGGCTGCAACTGCCGGCCCGTGACCCTGTGCTCAGCGGTCTGCTCCCGGTGCAGGGCGGCGTCACAGGCCCACCTGGCCCACATCCGGGTGCGCCCCAGGGCCTTGGCGATATCGTCGCAGGACATGGCTGCCTCGCCGGCCGGCTTGGGGCCCGGGTCATCCGGGGGCTCGGCCCTTTCGGGGAGCGCGCCGGCGGGTATTTGACCGGTGCACGAGCCATTCTCGACCGGTGAGCCAGCCGCTGTACCGACCGGCCACCGGCCGTGCCGCCCTCTACCGCGACAGCTGCAGTGCGCCCCTGGGGTTCGAACCCAGGACCTGCTCACCAACGGCCAACAGGGGGTGCCCGCAGGCCGGGCCCTGTGGGCCCGGCCTGCGGGCGTGGTTGCGTCGCACGAGCGGCCGCGCGAAGGCTGCACCGAGCCGGCTCTACGGCTGCCGAGCGGGTGCCAGGACCTCCGGGTAGGCAGGGCGCGCTGGTGAGCACCAAGTGGTGTGAAGGTACTACTATCGGGTCATGACCAAGGAGAAGGTGACCCTAACCCTGGACGCCGGTCAACTCGAAGAGCTTCGTCGTTTGGCGGGCGCGCGGAGCGTCTCTGCGGCCGTCGACAGGGCGGTGTCTGCCTACCTCGCGAAGTGGAGGCACCTGGCCGCGGTCGATGACTGGCTGGCTGAGCTCGAACGTGACCATGGGCCGGTGCCGCCGGAGACATTGGAGTGGGCCGCCCAGTTTGTTGAGCGCTGGGGCTCCGGGCGTGGCCAAACCCTGCCTTCGCGTTCTGCAACCGATGCTCCTGCTTGACAGCGAGGCGATCTCCTGCCTCGCTGATGGTCCGGCAGCCCGACGTGACCGGGTGCGGGCGCTCATAACAGAGATGAGACGGCGGGAGCTCCCGGTGGCTACCGTCGCCGCGGTGTTGGCGGAAGTTGTCCGGGGCCGCTCCCGGGACACTGCCGTCTTCGCCGGGCTGCGTCGCGAGCGCGTCGAAGTGCACCCTGTCGATGTACGCGTCGGGGTGCGAGCTGGACAGTTGCTCGGCGGTGCCGGCTTCGGCTCGGAGAAGGCTGTTGACGCGTTCGTCGTGGCTGTCGCCGACCTCGTCGGGGGGGCGATCGTAGCGACTGTGGACAAAGCTGACCTCGAACAGCTGGCTCGCCAGGCGGGCAACGTCCAAGTCGCAATGATCTGACGGGCTGCCCCGCATCTGGGTGCAACCCAGGGCCTTGCCGATGTTGGTGTGGGACATTGACGCCCCGTTGGCGGCCTGGGCCACGCCGGTTGGAGCGGGCGACAGGGCCTTCGCCGCGCGGGCGCAGGGCCTGGTCCTCCAGGGTGATGCTCGCGACCACTTGTCCTCGACGCCAAGTGGCCGCTTCAACACCGCCAGGCGTACGGTCCCCTGGGCGGGCTGTAGCGGAGCGGGGCAGTCGGACGTGTCGCTGAAGATGAACGAGCCCGGGCGCAGCGGTACCCCGGTGTGGTGGGCACGTTGCCTGTCGCCCTGGGCTGCCAGGCAATGACCGGGCTGGTCCCAGCGGCCTTGAACTTGCCGGTTGCAGTGGGGAGAGAGGGGGAAGAGCAGGACCGCGGACAGGAGAAGGGACCGGACAGGGACCGGGAGAAGGGCAAAGGACCCGGCGGGCAACGGGGGACGAGGGACGGGCCGGAAGCGCCGAGAGGCGAAAGGCGGAGGGGGGGCAGACGGCACAGACGGGAGGCCGCCGGCACGGAAGGGCACCGAACTTGCACCGGTTGCCGACATCGCTCAAGCACGGGCATGGCAGAAGGGCTAGGCTGGTGTGTTAACCGCAAAACGAGCGCTGATCAGTGCCAAGCCGCAGCCACCGAATCCGGGGTCAACCACTTGAGAAATAGGACGTGGGCATGTTGGATCGGGTTGGGGTCCAGCTGAAGGGGCCAGTCGGGAGCGTCCGCCTCATCGACATCGAGCCAGTGGTCGAACGTATCCCTCTGTAACGTCGATGTTGCACGACGGCACACGGGAACAGCGTCATGTCCCGCTCTTTAGCCAAGCGCACTACCGCCAGTACCGTGCCGGGCAAAGCCGCCCAGGATGACCGACACGTAGAAGCAAGCGTGGCTCATCAGGTGCTCCGTCGCGAGATCGTCCCACATCTTGTTGTCCTGGGGCCTGATAGGGCTGGCCAGCAGCTGGCTGCGCTCGGCTGAGTAGCTCCTGATGCCGTGCAGGCACAGCAAGCGGGCCCGTTCCAGCTCGTCGAGCGGTGCAGGGCCAGCGGGTGTTTAGGTATTGATCAGCACGTGGAAGGGATCAAGGCTCGGCTGTATGACGCCCGAGTTAGAAAGGCTCCTCTCCATCTCCGAGGCGGCCCGCCGCCTGGAGCTCTCCGCCCAACGGGTGCGGGCGTTGGCCGACGAGGGTCGCATCCACTACGTCATGAGCCCTCTTGGCCGCCTGTTCGACCCAGACGAGGTGGAGCGCTTCCGCCGCACCCGCGGGCCGTTCGGCCGGTACCAGGCTCCCGTCGAAAAGACGGCAGCAGCGAAATGAGGTCCCTTGTGCGACGCAGCCCCCAGTTGGAGCTGGGGGCCGGCGGTCGGTACTTCGGTTGTCCTGCCAACCCGATCGTACCTACCGTCGGCGCCGCAGGAGCGGAGGCCGGCGGTGGCTGGACCTAGGCAATGGGCCACCCTCGCCGCGGGAGAGCTGTCAGCCGGGGTGGCGTCGGGCCTTGTTCCCGTGGGCGCCTCGGGCAGGGTCAGTGTCAAGGTGCTGGGTCGTTACCACTTCGACCGGGACCTAGTGCCGGGGCGCCGGCCGACCAACCTGGACGTCAGCTTCGCCACTGCCCATGCCTCCAAGGGGCTCGAAGCCGACTACGTCGTGGTGGTGAACATGATCACCGGCAGCTACGGCTTCCCGAGCAATATCGCCGACGACCCCGTCCTGTGCCTGGCGATGCCTGCGCCCGAGATCTTCCCCCACGCTGAAGAGCGGCGCCTGCTGTACGTCGCACTCACCCGGGCGAGGAGAGAGGTCGTGCTCCTCACCACCGCCGGACGCATATCCCCCTTCGTCGTTGAGCTGATCGACGGTGGCTACGGCACCAAGGTCCAGCTGCTCGGAGCCGGCAGCGCCGGAGCCGAGGTCTGCCCCGAGTGTGGCAAGGGGACTATGGTCCGGCGCAAGGGCCGCTGGGGTACCTTCCTCGCCTGCTCAGCGTTCCCGGCCTGCCGGCACACCCAGCGTCTGTAGACACGCCGTCGCGAGCGCTGCCGTCGGCAACTCACCGCGATGGTCCGCAGCGCCGAGCCGGTCGGCCCAGTGGTGGCGGCCAGAACGGCGGAGGGTTCGCGGCGGGCTGCTGCTCGGGTTGGCCCACTTCGTCCGTCGGTGCTACCACCGCCATCACCTCGCCGCCACCCTTGACTCCCACTTAGCGACGTGCTACATATATGTGTGTGGTCGCAAAGCCCGAGCCGGGCGAGTTCGAAAGCGATGAAGCGTTCCTGGCCCACTTCCGCCCGGGTGACTACGAGCGGCCCTCGGTCACCGTCGATGTGGTGGTGCTCACGGTGAGGGAGGCGCAGCTCTGCGCCCTGCTGTGCCGCCGCCGCTACCGTCCGTTCTTGGGTGTCTGGGCGCTGCCTGGCAGGTTCCTTCGCGGCGACGAAGGGCTCGACGACGCGGCCCGCGATGTCCTGATGGACAAGGGCGGCCTCGACGAGCCCTACTTGGAGCAGCTCTACACGTTCGGCGAGCCCGGCCGCGATCCCCGCCCGCCCCGGGTGATCTCGGTCGCCTACATGGCCCTCGCGGACCTGCGCCGGGTTGAGGAAGCCGTCGCCCGGCCAGGTGATGCGAGGTACGTCGCCCCTCTTCGCGTCGGTTGGACGGGTCAGGCCGGCGGTCCGGTCGACGCGCTCGGCCCGGACGGCCAACCGTTGGAGCTGGCCTTCGACCACTCTCATATTCTCGGCACGTCCGTCCTGCGGTTGCGAGGAAAGCTGGACTACGCCCCGGTTGGTTTCGAGCTTCTGCCCGGGGATTTCACACTGAGACAGCTGCAGGTCATCCACGAGGCGGTGCTCGGCCGGCCGCTCAACAAGGACTCGTTCCGTCGGCGGATGCTGGCTGGCGGTCAATTGGTGGCCACCGGGCGGCGGGAGGCCGACGTCGCCTACCGCCCGGCCGAGCTCTACCGCTTCGTCCGACGACCGGGGAAGCGGCCATGACCAGCTGGCTGGCTCACCTTGTTGCCCCCCTGGACCAGGTCCTGTTCCACCTCGGCGCCGATGCCGTCTCCTGGGCCGAGCTGCTCGGCTTTCTCACCGGTGCGACCTGCGTGTGGTTGACAGTCAAGAGCCGCATCTCCAACTTTCCGGTTGGTATCGCCAACTCGGCCTTTTTCCTCGTATTGTTCGCCAGTGCCCGTTTGTGGGCCGACTCCAGCTTGCAGGTCATGTACATCATGCTCGGCTTCCTGGGCTGGTGGCAGTGGCTGCACGGCGGGGCCAACCGGACGCGCCTGGTCGTGGGCCGTGCCGGTCCGGTCACCCTGGCAGTGCTTGGTCTATTGGTCGCAGCCGGTACCTGGGGCCTGGCCGTAGTCCTGCGCCAAGCCCATGACATCGCCCCGGTCTGGGACGCTCTCACAACCATGCTGTCGGTCGCGGCCCAATGGTTGCTCAACGCGAAGAAGCTGGAGAACTGGGCCTGGTGGATGGCAGCTGACTGCATATACATACCGCTGTACTTCGTGAAACGCCTTGACCTGACCGGCATCGTGTACGTCCTGTTCCTGGGGATGTGCGTGCTCGGAGCGCGGGGCTGGTTGACCGTCTACCGCCGTCAAGGGACGCCCGCCACGCCGGACGCCGTCTTGGAGGTCGTGGCGTGACCGCGTCTTATCGCCATGCGTTGGTCATCGGCAAGTTCTACCCACCTCACCGTGGCCATCTGCGGCTGGTCGGGAAGGCGGCCGAGGTGGCCAGCCGCGTCACCGTTGTGGTGATGGCCACGGGGGTCGAGACCATCCCGGTCGCTGACCGGGTCGATTGGCTCCGGGGGGACTTGGCGTCGGGCGCGGTACGCGTCACGGGCGTGGTCTGCGAGTCGCCCGTCGACCTGTACGACCCCAACGTGTGGGCTGCTCAGGTGGCCGCTGTGCGTTCCGCCTCGCGGGTGGCAGGCCCCGACTTCGGCCCGTTCGACGTGGTGGTCTCTGGTGAGGGTTACGGCGAGGAACTGGCCGCCCGCCTGGGTGCCGACAACGTCCGCGTCGACCGGGACAACTTCCCCCTGTCGGCCACGGCGATCCGGGCGGACCCTGTTGGCCGCTGGCATGACTTGAGCCCGGCAGCTCGCCGAAGCCTCACCACACGGGTCGTCTTCGTCGGTGCCGAGTCGACCGGCACCTCGACCGTCGCTGCCGCGGTGGCCGATCGGTACCGGTCGCTGGGTGGGCCGTGGGCCGCCACCCGCCTGGTCGAAGAGTACGGCCGGGACTACACCGCTGCGCTGTGGGCCGCCCAAGCCACTCCGGCGCTTACCGACGTCGTGTGGTCACCGGCGGACTTCGATGCGATAGCCCAGCGCCAGACAGCGATGGAGGAGGAGGCGGCCGGAGCAGGTTCGCCCTTGCTGGTATGTGATACCGACGCTCTGGCCACCTCGATATGGGCCCGGCGCTACCTGGGGGAGCGCGCCCCGCTGAGGCCGCCGTGGGCCCAGCCGCCGGTACTGCCCATACACCACCTTTACCTGGTCACCAGCCACGTCGGCGTCCCTTGGGCCGACGACGGCATGCGCGAGGGCGACCAGGCGGTGCGGGCGGCCATGACCGAGTGGTTCGCTGACGCGCTGACCGCTGGCGGCCACCCGTGGGCCATGCTCGAGGGGACGCTTGCCGAGCGTGCCGAACTGGCTGTTCGCTGTATCGACGGGGTCCTCGGTAGGAGGATGACATGGGCCGACCCGCTGAGGGGACCTGGCTTCGAGGCTTCGGCACCGAAGCGCGCAGGTCATCGGCCCCGCCCGAGCGATCCGGCAACCGTAGCGCACGTTCCCTTTGTACAAAGTGAAAGTAGAGGGACATGACTGAACTGGACCGGGCCATCGGTGCACTACTGGGCCTCGCTGCCGGGGACGCAGTCGGGACGACGCTGGAGTTCGAGCGCCCTGGTCACTTCACGCCCATAGACGACCTCGTCGGTGGTGGGCCGTTCAGGCTGAAGCCCGGCGAATGGACCGACGACACCTCGATGGCGCTCTGCCTGGCCGAGTCGGTCCTCGACAGGGGCGGGATGGACCTATCAGACCAGCTGCGGCGCTACCTGCTGTGGCGGGACCAGGCTTATCTCTCGTCCAACGGCCGTCTTTTCGACATCGGCAACACGACCAGCAGCCAGCTCGAGCGGTTCCGCAGGAGCGGAGAGGTGGTCGACCCGCACCCCGATCAGGCTTCGGCCGCCAACGGGTCGCTCATGCGGTTGGCAGCGGTACCGGTCCGCTGGTGCTCAGACGTCGGACAAGCAGCGCAGGAGAGCGGCCGGTCGAGCCTGACGACCCATCCCGCCGATCGGCCCGTCGACGCTTGCCGGTTGCTCGGTGCAATGGTCGCGGCGTTGGTCGGTGGCGCTTCGTTCGAGGAAGTGACCTCGCCCGCCTTCTGGAGCTTCGGCACGCTCCACCCAGAGGTCGCTGAAATAGCGCACGGCACATGGAAGAGCAAGCAGCCCCCGCAGATCAGGGGTACGGGCTATTGCATCGACGCCCTGGAGGCAGCTCTGTGGGCGGTGGGAGGCGCTGACAACTTCCGCTCCGCTGTGCTGCGGGCTGCCAATCTGGGAGACGACGCGGATACGACCGCGGCCATCGCTGGCCAGCTGGCCGGTGCCCGCTGGGGCGCCGGGGGTGTTCCGGGGCCTTGGCGAGACAAGATCGCCCACGCCGACCGGATCGTCTCGCTCGCCCGTGGGCTCTACTTGGCCGGGGTCGGCAAGAGCCCCACCATGTGGAGCGACGACGATCTCGTCCACGCTTGGTGGGCCCGGCCCGGCCAGGTCCTGGCAGGCGAGTACCCCGGTCACGAGGACCAGGCAGGAGCCGAGACAAAGGTCAATCTCCTGGTGGACGTCGGTATCCGGACGTTCGTGGACTTGACCACGCCGGCAGACAGGCTCTCCCCGTACGAGTCCCTGCTGGAGAAGCTCGGGGCCAACCGCCGGCTCGACCTCCGACGTCTCGTCTTCCCGATCCCCGATCTCGGTACCGTCGACGACGGGGTCTACCAGCAGATCTGCAATGCCATCGACGGGTCGCTCCCCCGGGGTGGCGTCTACGTCCACTGCTGGGGTGGCGTCGGCCGCACCGGGACGGTTATCGGGTGCCTGCTGGCCGATGAAGGGCTAGGTTACGATCAGATCATGGAGCGCTTTGCCGTGCTGCGCAGCGGGACCCGTAAGGGCTCCCGCCCAATCCCCGAGACTACGGCTCAACAAGAGGTAATTCGCCGCCGCGCCAGCCGGGGGCTCTAGGCCCGAGTTCGCCCGGGCCCGAGGAGCGCGAGGCGCTCAACGGTGGCCTGTGGGGAAGCCGTCGTCGCCCACAAGGTCGGGTGTGCGCCCAGGACCTTGGTGATGTCGTCGTAGGACATGGCCGGGTCGCCCACAGCGGTACCCCGATGCGGCGGGCACCTCCGGCCATCTGGTCGACGTAGGCTGTCCATAGCCTTGCAAAGCTCCCCCGCCAGTGGCCAAGTGTTGGCCCCCAATGGCGGCTAGATAGAAGGCCGCCACCCCTCTCCGAGAAGCAGCTCCGAGGTACGCAACGTGGCATACCCACTGTTGGCAGGGCGGGTGCGGCACCTGAGCTAAGCGCTCTCTTGGCCCGCCGCCCTCCTCGTCGGGCCACCCCTCCGGCGCCCCCAAGCCGCACAGGACAAGCGTCCGCCCTGCTTGTCGCTAAAGGCAGCGATACCGCCAGCGGCCCCCAGAGCGACAGCGAGGCCCAGGCCTTGAGCCCAACCTCCCGCGCTCCAACCGCACACGAACGCCACGCCAGCGGTCAATGAAGTGACTGCCACCTTGCGGCCAATGTCATTGCTAGGAGCGGTTGCCATGATTATCTCCCTCCTGGTTTGTTGGTCAATATGCCATCAACGTTGTGCCGCTGCCAGGATTGTGAGCAGCGGCACCACGCGAGCCGGGGGCACCTCGTAATGGCCGCGTCCGGCTGATCTGAGCCACCCGGCTGCCTGGAGCTCGCGCAGGTGATGGTAGAGCTGCCCCGATGTCCCGAGGCCTTCCTCCCCCCCGAGCTCGCTCGCGCCACGCCGGCCTCGGAGCACTGCTTGGAGCAGGTGGAGGCGCACGGGGTGCCCGAGGGCAGCCAACGCGCTGGCGGCATCGTCGGGGCCCATCTCGAGCAGCCCATCGACGTCAGCTCCTTGCTGCCATTCGTAGACCGGTGCACCTTCCCGGGCCACACGACCGGTAAAGATGACGACACTGCGCTCGCCTGCCCTCGCCTTCAGCCCGCTCAGGGCCCAGAAGCGCTCTTCGTCCTCCCCGACGAGGGCACTAACGGGGCTCTCCCGTCGCCCACGGAACACGACAGCCTCGAGCGCGGCCAGCCGTGCCTCTACCTGCTCGAGGGCCACGCTCGCCTCTGAGCCGCCCTCCTCGGTTATCATAACCTCCGGTATGACGTAATACCGTAAATCCAGGCAACCTGGACGTAACCACGGGTGCCTCGCAAGCGGGGGCGGAGCGGATCCGGCAGGGAGCCTCGAGATGGGGGCCCGAGCCGTTCGTCGGCCACCATGACCGGAGGCGGCCGGATCCCGACGGCAACCCACCGCCACCGCTGCCGTGGCTATCCGATCCGCTTGTAGCGTCGATCCGCGTGTCTCTCGGTGCCGCTGCAGCTTGCGGCCTTGGGCGCAGATGGGAGAGCCGGCTTCGTTCGCGAGACGCAGATGGGGGGTGAGGTCAGTGGATTTGCGAACCAGGCTGGAGCGGGGCGCCGGTTGGGTCGAGTTCGTGGTGGAGACAGGGGACCTGCTTGGCGCTGACCGGCTGACGAAGATGGGGTGGCAACAGGTGCAGCCGGGACTGTTCGCGCGCCGGTTGTCCGACGAAGCCGGCATCGAAGAAATCTTTCGACGGTTCAGCGACCACGTCGAGCTGATGGTCTTACAGAGCGCAGGTCTGCGTCCCGTCGACTGGCAGTCGGCGCTGGAGGCGTTCGTGGACCGTATAGGCGAAACCGGGACCGGCTGGTGGCTGTACGGCAGCGCTGCTCTGGCCGTGCGCGGGATCGAAGTGACGCCGGGTGACGTCGACCTTGCCGTCGAGGACTCGCGGGTCGTCGGCGAGGCCATGCGGGACCTGCTGGTGGAGCCGGTCACCCAGATGACCGGATGGGTAGCCGACGCAGGTGGGCGCGCCTTTCACGGCGCGATCATCGAGTGGCTCTCAGGAGCTCATCCGACCGGCCTGTCGCCGCCGCATGAGCAGGAGCCGGCCGCCGGGGAGCATCTGGAGCTGGTGAACTGGCGCGGCCGGGCGATCCCGGTCCCCCGGTTGGGGGTGCAACTGGCGGTGGCCGCCTCGCGCGGCCTGGGCCACCGTTGCTCGCTTATCCGGCAGGCCATGAGCGCGACGGGCCAGTGACGCGATGCAGGTCGGGTGGGCGGCGCCCATATCCCCCACTCAGGGAGCCGGTGCTGTCGTCTCTCGCCGATTATGCCGTAGCGTACCCTGAGCTGCTCCACCTTTTGGCGCCCCTCGGCAGTTCCGAAGTGCCACCAAGACAGTTGGTCCGGCTCCTCGCGGAAAATGCCATGTGGGGCGCAGATGACGGCGAGCTCAAGATCTGGCTCGTGCACTACCCACCAGCAACGGGACTCATCCCATAGGAGCAGGCGTCCCGGTTTGAGTCCAGCCGAGTGGTGTACGAGCCGGTGAGCCTCGGGCCCCAGACGGGGCTGAGGGCCCACCACTCGCGACGACCACCGCACCAACCTCTTGGAAGTCCATCACGAAGAACCGAGAGGAGAATGCAGTGGCCATAGACAGCTTGGACGCGCTCAGCTGGTTGCGCAACCACCTGGAGCAAGACAGCCCTGACCTGGTCCGTGACATGGTGAAGGCGTTCGCCGAGACCTTGACGGCGGCCGAGGCTGACGCCATCTGCGGGGCCGGCTACGGGGAACGGTCCCCCGAGCGGGTGAACAGCCGCAACGGCTACCGGCACCGGGACCTCGACACCCGGGCGGGCACGATCGACCTGGCCGTGCCCAAGCTCCGGGAGGGCAGCTACTTCCCGGGCTGGCTCTTGGAGCCCCGCCGGAGAGCAGGACGCGCCCTGGTCCAGGTCGTGTGCCAGTGCTACGTGGAGGGCGTCTCCACCCGCCGGGTCGACGACGTGGTGAAGGCCATGGTCATCGACGGCATCTCCAAGTCCCAGGTCTCCGTCATGGCCAAGGAGCTGGACGCGTTCCGCTCGAGGCCGGGCCCTACACCTACGTCTGGCTCGACGCTTTGACCCAGAAGGTGCGCGAGGGCGGCCGGGTGGTGAACGTGGCCGTGGTCATCGCCACCGGGGTCAACAACGAGGGCAGACGCGAGAGCCTCGGCTTCGACGTCATCACCACCGAGGACGGGGCGGGCTGGACGGCGTTCCTGCGCTCCTTGGTGGCCCGGGGCCTGTCGGGGGGTGTCGCTCGTCGTCTCCGACGACCACCAGGGCCTGAAGGCCGCTTCCCTGACGCCGCCGGGATGCTCGCCGACGCGGCCGAGGACTTGCTCGCCTTCTCAACCTTCCCAGCCGTAGGTGCTGGTATCGGAAGGTATAGGTATTGCTCCTAAGAGAGAGCTAGTTATACAATATGATCAATGGACCTGAGCGACCCGACCCGGGCACTGGTGCCGACGCTGGACGGGCCGGTTCTGGCCGTGCTGGCGGGAGCCGGGCGCCCCTTGACTGTGGGGGAGATCGCGCAACAGGCGGCCAGGGGCTCGGAGATCGGGATCCGCCGCAGCGTCGCCCGGTTGGTCGACCAAGGTATCGTCACGGCCACCCAGATGGGCCGCAACGTCGTCCACGAGCTCAACCGGGACCATGTGGCGGCTCCGGCCGCTGCACTGCTGGCGGGCCTGCGGCTCGAGCTCTGGAAGCGGCTGCGTTCGGAGCTGGCGGGGTGGGCCGAGAAGCCCGTGCACGCGACCGTCTTCGGGTCGGCGGCGCGCGGCGACGGGGGCCCCGCCAGTGACATCGACTTGCTACTGGTCCACCGGCCCTTCCCTGGGGATGAAACGCCACAGCTCCCTAGCTCCGGGTGGCTCAGGGTCCTGCAAGGCGTCGCCTGGGCGGCCACGGGTACGCCTGGCAGCCCAACGGTTGAGGTCGCGGACACGAAGGCCTGGCACACCGCGGTCGATGAGCTACACCGCCGTGTGCAGCGCTGGACGGGTAACCCGCTGCACACGGTCGAGCTTTCCGCATGGCAGTGGACGATGCTGCCGAGCCGTGACCCCGCCTTCTACCACGACCTGCGCCGGGACGGGGTAGTCGTTGCCGGTACAGCGAACCCGCCAACGATCGGCGCTCGTGCCTAGCGAAGCCCGGTCGGCTCGCGGAGGGCGCAGGGAGGCTACCGCCCGTCTTGGCATGGCCCATGCCTACCTGGAGACGGCTCAGCTCGCCGACAGCGAGCGCCGGGAAGGGTTTTCGAACGTCACCGCCAGCCTGGCAGTGCTGGCCGGGATCGCGGCCTGCGACGCCATCTGTTGCATACGCCTCGGTCGCTATCACCGGGGGGACGATCATCGCCAGGCCGCCGAGCTCCTCCAGATTGCCACCCCCGACGGTCGGGAGCTCGCAGTTCGCCTCACGCGCCTCCTCGGCCTCAAGGACACGGCTCACTACGGCGCCAGTCTCGTGAGCCAGCCCGAGTCCAAACAGGCCTTGCGCTGGGCCACCCAGCTCGTCGACCGTGCCCGGGAGGAGCTCGAGCGATAGCCGGCGGACCATCGGTACCGTCACGCGCGCAGGTGGGGTGGTTGGCGGGCACAAGTAGTCCTGATGCTCGTCTCGCGGTGAGCTGCTGGGCGTTAGACCGCCACGCTCGATGACCCTGCGGACCACCCGGTCAAGGTCCGTGGTGGCGGGGAAGGGTGCTCGGCGATAACCGCGAGCCTCTATGCGACCGGTATATGAGCCACTCTTGAGCAGTGGGCCACTCAATATACCGGCTCCCACTGGTACTTTGTGGCCTCTACCAGCGTTTTTGCAGTGCGCCCCCTGGGATTCGAACCCAGAACCTGCGGATTAAGAGTCCGTTGCTCTGCCATTGAGCTAGAGGCGCAGGGTAGTGATAGTACCTACTCGCGGGCCCGCTTGGCACACCGGCAGGCCGGACCGGGGGTGAAGCCCGACGAGAGGGTTGGTGGGGTGACCGAGGGGACTTGAACCCCCGACCTCCAGGGCCACAACCTGGCGCTCTAACCAACTGAGCTACGGCCACCACGGACTTCCCAGTTTGGCACAGCCGGGGACGTGCCCACGAGGAAAACTAAGCAAGGCACACCTAACAGCCGATACTTCCAGCATGGCCCGTAGGGAGCCCAGTGGCAAGGCAAGGGGGGAGGGGCGCGATGAGGACCTCGTCCGCCTCTACCTGGACAGCATCGGCAAGTACCCTCTGCTCACGAAGGAGGACGAGTGGCGGCTGGCCAGGGTGATCGAGGAGGGCCGGGAGGCGGCGCTGCAGCTGGCCGAGCTCGGCCCGCGCTCGGCTCGGCGTGCCGGCCTGCTGCGCAAGGTGAGGGCGGGCGAGCGGGCGACCGAGGAGTTCGTCAACGCCAACCTCCGGCTGGTCGTGTCGATCGCCAAGCGCTACCAGTCGGCTGACCTCCCCCTGCTCGACCTGGTCCAGGAGGGCAACCTCGGCCTCATACACGCAGTTGGCAAGTTCGACTGGCGTAAAGGGTTCAAGTTCTCGACCTATGCCACCTGGTGGATCAAGCAGGCCATCAGCCGCGGCGTGGACAACACAGCCCGGACCGTGCGCCTGCCCGTCCACGCCGGTGACCAGGTGAGACGTCTGCTGCGTACCCGGCGGCAGCTGGAGAGCCAGACGGGGCGTTCGCCCACCTACGCCGAGCTGGCCGGCGCCATGGGCCTCTCGGAGGTGCAGGTGGCGGACCTGCTCCGGCACAGTGCAGACCCGGTCAGCCTCGACGCCAAGGTGGGCCCTGAGGGCGACAGCGAGCTGGGCGACGTCGTTGCCGACATGTCCTCCAAGTCGCCCTTCGAGACGGTCGCCGACTCCATGCTGAGCGAGGACGTGGCGCGGCTCATGGCCGGCCTCGATGAGCGGGAGCAGGAGATCCTCCGCCTTCGCTACGGCTTCGACCGCGGTGACCCTCGGACACTGGAGGAAGTGGGTGCCGCCCTCAACCTCACCCGGGAGCGTATCCGCCAGATCGAAAGGTCGGCTTTGTCCAAATTGCGCCATCCGTCGACAAAGGTGGAGGCGAGGGACCTGCTGGCCAGCTGAGCTTCAGCGGGCGGTCCAGCCTCCGTCGATCAGCAGTGTGGCCCCCGTCACCAGGGACGCGGCAGGCGAAACGAGGAAGACCACTGCGCCGGCCACTTCCACCGGCTCGCCTACACGGTGAAGGGCGGCAATGCGGTCGACCACGTCCTGCTCGAAGGCGGGGTCTGCGAGCACCTCAGCCGTGCCCGGGGTGCGGACGAAGGTCGGGGCCACGGCGTTCACATTGATGCCGTAAGGGCCCCACTCCACTGCCAGGCACTTGGTGAGGTGGGCTATGCCGGCCTTGGTCATGCAGTAGACCGACTCCGTGGGCAGGGCAACGAAACCCGCCTGGCTCCCTACGTTCACGATGCGGCCGTACCCTTGGGCGGCCATGGCGCGGGCGGCGGCCTGGCTGGCGAAGAACGTCCCCTTGAGGTTGACCGCCACCGTGCGGTCGAAGTCCTCCTCGGTGACGTCCAGGGCCATGTTCTCCGGTGCGATGCCGGCGTTGTTGACCAGTACGTCCAGCCGGCCGAAATGCTCGACGACCGCCGTCACCGCGGAACGCACCTGGCCAAGGTCGCTCACGTCCATGGGCACCGGCAGGCAGGCCCGACCGGTCTCCCGGACGGCGTCGACAACCCCCGCGTCGTCGCTCATGGACCGCAGCCCGACCGCAACGTCTGCCCCCTGGGCAGCCAGTGCCACGGCTATGGCCCGCCCGAGGCCCCTTGCGGCGCCGCTCACCAGGGCGACGCGGCCCTGCAGCGAAAAATCAGGGACTGGCTCCATGGGCCAGACTCTAATGGCCCGTCCCTACCCGGCACCGACGGTGGCCCGGGTGGGCAGGGGCCCGCCCCACCTGCCTCAAAGAGGCTTGGTCCCCGCCACGACTGCGGCTTCGGCGACGACGGGGACCGCCACGATGTCACGGAAGCCCGCCCTGGCGTAGTAGCTCTTCCAGGTCTCGATGGAGACGGGGCGCTCCTGGAAGCGGAGGGTGAAGCGCCCGACGTTCTTCGCCAGCCTCCACCAACCTCCCGGCCCCCGCTTCACCATGGTGGTGACCTTGGAGCCGATGATGGCCCGGTCTCGGGCGGTGCCGCCCCGGCCGAACATCATGTCGCCGATCACCAGCCGCCCTCCCGGTTTGAGCCACCGGTAGGCCGCTGCGACCGCCCTCTCCTTGTCCCTGTCGTGCAGGTGGTGCAGCGCGTAGTTGGAGACGACCAGGTCGACGCTCCCCGCCGGGAGGTCCAACTGCTCGACCGTGCTGACCATGCCCGTGACGTTGGGCACGCCGGCAGCGCGGGCCTTCTGGTTGAGCAGGTCGATCATGTTGGCGCTGATGTCGACCGCAGTGACCCGGGCACCTCGCTGGGCCAATGGAAGGCTCAGCTGGCCAGTCCCGCAGCCGAGGTCAACGGCAGCAGCACCCTCGCCGACCTCGGCTGCGTCCAGGACCGCATTGATGATCTTCTCGAGGCCGAGGACCCCTCCGTGGTCCCAGGACTGGGCCCTCCTGTCCCACACGAACCTCTGGAGCCGGCTGGTGAACGGCTCTGGCCTGCCGTCCCGCCCCCCTGCTGCTCCCGGGCTCTGTGCCTGCGCCGGAGTGCTCATCGTCCAGCCGGTGAGGCGTAAGGGCTGCGGGCGGCCTGGTCCTGTGGCTGTCGGACGGTCTTGGGCATCGAAGTATCCTCCCACACCGACCTTAAGGCCGGTTGAAGGACGTCGGCGGGTACCTGGTCAGGGGTGGCCGTTCCCGGTGACGGGTGGTGCGGCCGTGGTCGGAGGCGCCGTAGTAACCGGGGCCGGCGT
>JAJZMF010000005.1:0-1681 GCA_021850325.1 Actinomycetes bacterium | reverse complement strand
CGTCGTGGTCGGTGCCGTGCCGGGGGCCACCGTGCCCAAGGGCACCGTGGAGCTGGAGCCGGAGCTCGGTACGGCCCCTGACGGGGCTGTAGTGCCCACGCCGCCGGCGGTCACCCCAGGGGCCGGCACGGAGGACGGCACGGAGTAGGTGGGCGGGGGCATCTCTGCCGCCCCCGGTGGCGGCGCAGGCATGTCGGCGTTGCAGCCGGGCGTGGGGGTGGCCTGCACGAGAGGGGGTAGCTGGGGCAGGGGAGGCAGTCCGAGCACTGCGGGGTTGATGGCGTTGGCGATGGCCACCTGGCCGGCGTCCGAAGGGTGCAGGTTGTCGCCCGAGTCGTAGGGGGGGTACATCGCCACCGGGTCGCAAGCGCCGTCGTAGGCGTCAGCGATCACGGGAGCGAGGTTGATGACGCCGTCGAAAGCCCCCGAGGTGAGGATCCACTGGTCCACCTCTTCCAGCTGGACCTGAGCGTAGGGGCCCCAGATCTCGACCGGGTGCGTGCCTCCGCTGGAACGGGGCAGGAGGGTGACGCCGATTACCCTCAGCCCGGCTCGGTGGATCTCCTCTATAGCCTCTTTGTAGCCCTCTATCAGCTCCTTGGCGCTCGTACCGAACCAGAGGTCGTTGGTGCCGAGGAAGAGCACGACCTCCGAGACACCCGGTTGGGCCAGGGCGTCAGCCTGGATGCGGTCCAGGCCCGGAGGGCCACCACCCAGGGCCGAGAAGTTGCGGACATAGCTGGTCAGCGTGTTGGCCGTGATGGCTTCGTTGACCACGGCACGCCGTTGCGCGACGGGCAGGTGGTCGATCCGCTGCTGGAGGAGGTCGGTCCAGCGCAGCCGGGCGTTGAACCCCTCGCTGATGGAGTCGCCCACCACGACGATCGTCCCCGGAGCCTTGTCCAGTACGTCGGCGGCGTCCACCCAGCGGGACCAGGCCGACTGCTTCCAGCCCGGGGCCCCCAGATAGGCGGTCTCGTTGCCCCCGCCGTTGGCAGTGAAGAAGGACTGGGGCACATAACAGCAGGGGTGCACGGTGACCAGGTCGGTCCCGGGCATGTAGAGGCTGACAGCCAAGGTCTCCCCGGCACTGACCGCCATGTTGACCGGGTCGGTGTACAGCATCGCCCCCTTGGGGATGCTGGCCGTGGTACTGCCGCCGAAGGTGACCGTCCGCAGGGTGCCAGGCACGACGGCTGCCCCGCCTGCGCTCACGCCTACCGTGACGGCCGTGAGCTGCAGTGTCCCGCTCCCGAAGACATTGGACAGCCTGAAGCGGACGGCCTGGCCGCTCAGCGCCACCGTGACCAACTGGCGGACCGTTGCGTCCTGGGCCACGCCGTAGCCCCAGGCTGCGGCAGACGCCCACGCGAGGTGCCAGGTGGGGCCGGCAGCACCCGAGCCCGCGGTCCTGGTGGCAGTGGTCGAGCTGGAGCCGCCCGCGGTGGTCGTCGTTGCGCGGAGCACCGTCGTGGAGGTCGAGGAGGAGGAGGAACTGGAACTGGAGCTCTGAGCCGTCGTTGAGGACGTCGAGCTGGAAGGTACCCCGGTCGTCGTGGGTACGGCGTTGGGCGTGGTGGCCTGGGTGCGCGACGCCGGCCGCTCCAGGACCACCATGGCCAGCCCGGCCAGCAGGGCGGCTCCGAGGACGACGGAGAGGAACCGGTTGGGGGATGCCGGT
>JAJZMF010000001.1 GCA_021850325.1 Actinomycetes bacterium | reverse complement strand
CCACGCGAAGCAGCAGGCCTCAGGCGCCAAATGGTACCCCTGTGACCTCGGTTCCGTCGGCTCCCACTGCCGCGTACTGGTTGAAGTACGGGCCCAGGTAGCTGAGGGCATAAAGGTCATGCGTCGTACCGGACGACGTGCTGACCCACGCTGACCCGTAGTAGAGCATGGTGCCGGCTGCACCGACGATGTAGGCGCAATCTCCGAACGGCGCCACCCCGCAGTAGCCTCCGACCTCCACCGCGTACAGGTCAGCCGTCGTACCACTGGCTTCTGCGCTCCAGCCCGAGCCCCCGCCGGCCCCCTGGGGTGCCGAGACGATAGTGCCCGCAGCCCCGACGGCCCAGCACCCGACGGAGGAGCTCGGGCAGGAGATCCCGTACAGCGCTTCGGTCGTGCCCGAGACCTGCGTGGTCCACGATGTGCCTCCGTCAGACGTAGCGACGATGACCCCGTTGGCGCCCGCTGCCCAGCAATCCGACACAGACGAGCAGCTCACCGCGTAGAGGTCTTCGGTCGTCCCTGACGTCTGCAAGGCCCATGTCACGCCGTCGGTCGTGCTCAGGACCGTGCCGCCAGAGCCGACCGCCCAGCAGGTCGTGGTGTAAGGACAGGAAATTGCATAGAGGTTGCTGGTGGTGAGCGACGCAACGGAGGCCTCAACCGCCCAGGAGGAGCCGTTGTCGATCGTCTCCAGCACAGTGCCGTGGGCGCCGACAGCCCAGGCGTCCGAGCTGCCCGTGCCGTCGAAGGAGACGCCGTACAGGCTGTCGCTGGTACCGGAGGTGCGCGGCGTCCAGGAGCTGCCGTCGTAGGTGACGATCGTGCCGCCGTCGCCGACTGCGATCGCGCCCTGGCTCGCAAGTTGGGACGCCACCGCCCTCAGCGCCGGCTGCGACGCAGGTGCTGTGATGGTGATGGCAGCTGAACCAGAGGTGTTCGCGCTGGACGACACGGCGAGGGCCCCGTTGTAGTCGGCCACGACGGTCAGGTAGTAGCTCCCGGTGCTCGTCCCGGCCGGGATGGTCACGGGTTGGGTGTCCGAGTAGCTGGTCCCTGCCGCTACGGGCGAGCTGGCAGGTTCGGCAAAGATCTGGAGCAGGTCCGTGGTCGCGCCGGGCGCCGAGCCCAGGTAAACGGCATCCTCCCAACCACCGGTGGCCGTGGCGCTGCCAACGTTGTCCACTGCCCACGACACCTGCACGGTGGCGCCGGACTGCGCCGCGGCAGGAGCCACCGAGACCGTACCCATGGCCAGGTCCGGCAAGCCCACGGTCGTGGAGGGGCCCACGGTCGTGGACGTTGCTGCAGTCGTCGTCGATGAAGCTGCGGTGGTGGTCGTGGCGCCCGGTGCGGTTGTCGTCGTCACCGGGCTTGTGGTCGTCACCGGGCCTGTGGTCGTCACCGGGCCTGTGGTCGTCACCGGGCCTGTCGTCGTCACCGGGCTTGTGGTCGCCACGGGGGGCCCAGCGCCGGGCGCCGTTGTCCCGGGTGCTGGTGCCGCCGCTGAAGGAGCTGAGACGATGGTCAAGGCCAAGGTCGCGGTCGCCGAGGCCCCGGCGGCGTCGTTCACCTGTACGGGCACCTGGTAGCTCTCGCCGGCGGCGCCCGTCGGGACGTCCCCAATGAGCCGTCCGTCGCCGGTCAGGGAAAGCCATGGTGGCAGTGGGTAGCCCTGGGAAGTCGCCCATGCGGGTAGCGACCAGGTGTAGCCGACCGTCCCGAGTACGCCCCCGGTCGCCTCCAACTGGAACGAGAAGTTCTCACCGCCCGGTTCTGCCGGTAGCGAGGCGGTCGACACCTCGACTGCAGGGGCGACCTCGATGCCGGGCGAGGTGCAGCCTGAGGAGTTGGTGCTGTCGGTGGCGCACAGTACGAAGGTTTGGTCGTAGCCGGCTTTTGTGGGCGTGCCCGACAGCGTGCCGCTGCCGTTCGAAGACAGGCCAACCGGGGGAGAGCCGACCGTGCGCCAGGCGTACGGGGCGTAGCCTCCTTCGGGCCCGACCTGCGCCCAGTACGGCAGGCCAACCTCACCTTCGGGCCACGACAAGGCGGAGAGCCCGAGAGGCTCGTCGATGCGGACGCTCATGACAGCGGTGGCCTTTGCCCCCCAGTAGTCCTCCACGCTTACCTCGACGACGGTCGTCGTCCCGGCCGTAGTGGCTCCCGGAGCGCCGTAAAGAGACCCGTCCGGGGCCAAGAGCAGGCCAGTTGGTAGGTCCTGGCCCGGTGCCAGGGACCACCTGTAGGGTTCGGACGGCGTAGCCACGCCACCAGAAGCAACGAGCGCCGCACTGTAGGGCACCCCGACACTGCCGTCCGGGAGGTAGGTAGTGGTGACCGTCGGGTCGCTCAGCACCGATATCGACGCCGCTCCGGTAGCGCTCTGGCCGTAGGCATCGGTCACCTCCAGTTGGAACTTGGAACTGCCCGGGGCGCTCGGCGTGCCGTAGACCATCCCGGCCGTCCCTGTTGTCGTACCCGTAGCATCGAGGGACAACCCCGGTGGCAGCTGGCCCTGCCCTGGGACGAGGCTCCAGGTGAACGGGCCCACCCCTCCCACGACCACCGGGGCGAAGGAGTAGCCCCTGGAGAGGTCGGCCGGCAACATGTCGGCCTCGACCGCTGGGCGGGCAGCCACATCGAGGGTGAACTGGGCCGTCCAACTGCCCCCGCCGGCATCTGTCACCTCCACGGCGACCGGGTAGGCACCCGGGGGCCCTGCGGCAGGGGTTCCGGAGAGTACGCCGCCGGCCGAGAGAGCGAGCCCGGCGGGGAGCGGCCCAGCGCCCGGCACCAGACGCCAGCTGTACCTGGGCGTGCCTCCGGCCGCGCGCAGAGCAACCGAGTAGCCGACGCCCACCTCGGCGTCGTTGAGAGCCGTTGTCGTGATGGCCACGCCCACCGGCACCACAAAGGCCGCCAGGGCCTTGCCGCCGGCGCTGTCGGTGACCTGGACGTAGACGACCCCGGTCGTGGCGCCGGCGGCCGGTGCCCCGGTGACCAAGCCGTCCGGCAGGAGCGAGAGGCCTTCCGGCAGGGCGCCGCGCACCACGGACCACCTGGCTCCTCTGGTCCCGCCCGAAGCAACGAGCTGGGCCTTGTACCGGGCACCCTTGGTCGAGGGAGGCAGCTGGACCGGGGTCGTGACCTGGAGGGGCGGGGCAACGACCAGAGGGAGCGTTTCGCTGGCCTTGGCGCCGGTGCCGTCGGTTACCGTGAACGTCACCTGGTAGCTGCCGGCTGTCCCCGGCTGGGGGTCGGAGGTCCCCGGCCCGTTGGTACCGGCACCCGGGGTGCCGCTGAGCCGGCCGGAGGCGGAGCTGACCGAAAGGCCTATGGGTACCGGGACGGCGCGGCCGTTGCCGTCCGTCACCGACGTGACCTGCCACGCGTAGGGCTTCGTGCCCCCGGAGACGGCCAGAGGACCGCTCTGATATGGCACGCCCACCTCTGCTGGGGGCAACGACGCAGCACCGGTTACGACCGGGCTCACGACGTCCAGCTGGGCCCATGTCCAGGCGCAGGCACCGGCTTCATCGACGGCCTGGACGGGGAACTTGTAGAGCCCCTCCTGGGTCGGGGTGCCCGCTAGGGACCCATCGGTGCCGATGGAGAGCCCGGGCGGTACCGCGTAACCGCTCTGACCACAGGCACTGCCGAGCGAGTAGGAGTAGGTGGAGCTCTGGCCGGTGCCCTGGTCGAGCGGGACGCCGTAGGCGGCCTTTATGGGGCTGGAGAACGGGGCTCCCTGCTCGGCGGTAACGATGGTCGGTTGCTCCGACTGGAGTGGCCATGGGACGCAGCTCCCGGTCGAGCTCTGGTAGTCGCAGAACTCCAGTGGCTCTGCCACCGGGCCCATTTGGAGGGTGTCCCAGGCACTGGCGGTTTTCGCGTCCACGACGTACAGGGGCTGGTCGAGTCCTTTGGACACGAGGGACGGGTCGACGGAAGCCGGTACCGTCCCCCTGATCGTGCAGTCCGGCCCGATCGCCTGGCCGGCATCATTGAAGATCTGGTCGGTTGGGGACTGCGACACCGAGAGGCCGGCTCCGTCGGCGAAGTACGGGTAGGTCGGGTCGTCCGGGTAGTAGGTGACAGTGCCGTTGTTGTGGTGCCGCACCACGGCCGGCGGTGCCGGGCAGGTGTAGGGAGGCGTACCACCCTGTGCCGGGTTGTAGAGCCCCCACATCGCCAACTGGAGGTAGTTGGTATAGGGGGCCCCTATCTCGGGGTTGGCAAGCGGGTAGTTCTGGTCGTGCGGGCCGGCGATGATCGGGAGCGAAACGGTCTCGTAGCTGCACTGGCCGAGCGAGTCGGTCACCTGGACATCGAAGGTGAGGGTCATGCCGGCGTCCGCACCGGGGACGTCCGGCAGCGTCACGACCCCATCGTTCGGGAACTGCGGTGCGTCCCCCACGAGCACGTACTGCCCGGACTGTTGCCTGGCCCCGCCCGTTGCGGAACCCGGGATATAGCCGTTGTAGTCACCGCCGTTCACCGAGATCTGGCAGTTGCCAAGGCTCCATTGGAGCGGGAGCTTGGGCGTTGTTGCCGGTGGCGGGCCCCAGGTGAGCGGCGGTTTGTTGAAACCGAGCGCGGAGATGTACGCCTTGTAGGGCTGGCCGAGGGCGCCGGTCTCGTCGGTCGGCAGTGTCGTCGTCGAGGTGAACTGGGGCGGCTCCGACGCCAGGTACGCCGTGACTATCGGGACCGTCACCTGGAAGGCGAGCTTCCAGCCGAGCACCGCCAGCTGGAACCCGAGGCTCGCCTCCAAACCTACGCCCACGTCCCATTCCGGCGCCGTACTGCTCAGGTCGGCCCGCACAAAGCCGTCGATGCCGGCTGTCGGCCCCACCACATGATAGAGAGCGAAGGTGAACTTGGGGCCGATCGACGCCTTCAGGTAACCGCTCCCCGTCGGCGCGCTGAACTGGTTGTCCTGCTGGACGCAGTCCGACGTGCAGTACGCCTGGAAGTTGGGGCTCGCCTGGCTGTCGTAGCGCAGGCCCTGGGTCAGCGTGAAGCCCTGGGTCTCGGTCGGCACCGTGACGAGAGCGGTCGTCTGCGCCTTTATGGAGGCGTCTATCTCGAGGAGGAAGGAGAAGTCCACCGGGACGGGCCCGATAGAGAAGACAATGTCGGGTATGCCGAAAGTTTGCGGGCCCCAGAGCGTCTTGGAGTACTGGCATACGACATTGGGTTGGACGGTGGCGCTGACGCTGACGCTCTCGGACACCACGACGTAGGCGTCAGCCTGCAGTGTTGTCGGGGCGCTGTAGGACGCGTCGAAGTGGGGTGTCACCGAAAAGTGGGGGCTGATGTCGACCGAGACCGGCGGTGCCCCGGGTTGTGCGGCTTGCGAGCCGGAGGCGAACCCGCATGCCGGTTTGCCCTTTGGTCCCATCGTGAACTGGCAGGGGTACGACTGGCTGCACGGGCCACCCGCACCGCTTTGCTGCGCCGGTCGGCCCACAGTGCTCAAGGCCCTCTGGGTGCCCGGGCCCGTCACCGGTGCCGCGAGGCCGATCTGTTCTGCGCTGACGGGGCTGGAAGGCCAGTTGACGCTGAAGGACGCCCGCGGCACGGCCTGAGCCAACCCTGCGAAAGCCGTTCGCAGCACCAGTTGGCCGTCCGCTTGCGACACGCTCGTGACACGCCGGAGGAACCCGCCCGGCGCTGCCTCACTCGGGCGGCCCACTACCACGTCGCCGGCCTGTAGGCCGGCCAGGCTGGGTGGAGGGGGCGAGAAGACAAGCGTTTCCCCGGAGAAGGAGCGCAGATCGGAGAGAGCGGCCGAGCCGACCACCTTCGTCGTGTCAGCGACCTCGGTGAGGTAGCTGACACCGGCGACAGCTACTTGGCCCCGCTCCACCCGCACCGGGCTGCCGGTCACGCTGGGGTAGAAGGTGTCGGTCCCGTCGTCCACCTTGGCGGCCGACACCACGTAGGTGCCGGGCCTGACGGAGAGCTCGGCCGTTGCCGTGACCCGGTGCTCGAAGCCTTCGGGACCTCTGATGGTCACCAACGCGGCCACCCCTACCGGCAGCTGGTCGACCGAGACAGCGAGTGCCCCTTCGCCCGCGGGCGGGTGCACCGGCGCGAGGCCGGCGACAAGCGTAAGTGATGTGGTCGCGACCGCCCCCCGCTTGTCCTGGGCCCGGATGATGAGAGGCTCGACGGCCGGGCTGGTAACGGTGCCTTCGATCAGGCCGAGGCTGCTGTCCAACGCCAGGCCGGCAGGGAGCTGGCCCCCTGAGAGCGCCCACGAATAGGGAGGTTCGCCACCCGCAGCGCTGAGCTGCACCCGGTACGGCGAAGAGACGGAAGCGGCTCTCAGCTTGGTGGTCAGGATGCTGAGCACGCCCGAGGGGACTGTCAGCGGGTTGGCTGCGATTGCGACCACCCGCCCTCCCAGCTTGCGCCCGCTCATCGAACCTTTATCGGAGGCATCGCCGAAGGCGAACACCTTCCCGCTAGAGGAGACCAGCCAGTAGCCGTCCCCATCGGGGGTGGGAGTGATGTCCGTTACCCGGGCACCGCGCCCTGCGTGGAGCTGTCCGAACGAACGGGCGTCGCCGAAGTGGTAGACCTCGCCATTGGAAGCGGCCATCCAGTAGCCACCGCCGTCGGGGGTGGCTGCGATGGCGACGACGGGTGCGCCCAGGCGCGTATGGGCCTTCGAGCCGAGGAACCGGGCGTCGCCGAACGCGAAGACGCCGCCATTGGAAGCGGCCATCCAGTAGCCACCGCCGTCGGGGGTGGCTGCGATGGCGACGACGGGTGCGCCCAGGCGCGTATGGGCCTTCGAGCCGAGGAACCGGGCGTCGCCGAACGCGAAGACGCCGCCGTCGCGCCCGGCCAGCCAGTAGCCCGTCCCGTGTGGTGCCGAGGTGATGCCCACGACAGGTGCGTTCAACCTCTTGCCCTGTTCCCCGCCCAGAGCACGGGCGCTGCCGAAGGCAGTCACCGCACCTGACGAGGAGACAAGCCAATAGCCACGTCCGTCTGGCATTGCGGAGAACCCGACGATGGCCTGATGGCCTCGCCCGCCTCCCGAGCTGCCGAAGAAGCCTGCGCTACCGAACGCGAACACCCCACCGTCGCGCCCGGCCAACCAGTAGCCCGGCCCGACGGGCGGCGGCGTGGTGGCGGGGTGGACGACGTCCGCAAGTCCGGGGGCCGGGGTAGCTTGCCGGCCGGCCGGCCACGGCGTGTGCGCTACGGCTCCTGCGACGACCGGCTGGCCAGACAGACCGGCGAAGATGGACAAGGCCGCCATGGCGGCCGACACCCGCCGTTGCCAGTTGCGGTGGCTCATGGAGGGCGATTATCACGGCCTTGGCAGTGCCTAACATCGGGGGGACCGCCCCAACTTAGGACCGGGCCTGGCCGTAGCGGCCATGCCTGGGCCGTAGCGGCCATGCCCGGTCAGAGCCCGGGCGTTCAGTCGCAGGTGTAGGTGGAAGCCGCCGGCGCCTCTCCTGGTGGGTGGGCGACCTGTCCCGGAGCGCCTCGAAGGCACCGGCCAAGTAGGGGGTCTGTACGGCCGGCGCGGTTGCTCCACGGTGGCACGGATGTCGTTCATGCGGTCTCGTGCGAACCTGCTGCCTGTCGCTCGACGATTCTGCGGATGTGGGCGCGTTCGAGGTCGGGACGATCAGCGGGGCGGGGCCGAGGGAAGCTCGGGGCCCGGGAGGGGTGGCGAGGACGGTGTGGGCGGGCAGAGGGCCTCCCTGCGCCCATGGGGCGCCAGCCGGGCGTTGGGGAGCGGGGTAGTGGGTCGTGCAGCGGGCCGATGATGCCCGGCGCCAAGATGGCGAGGGCATCGAAGCTCCATGAGCACGTTGGCCTCTGAGCTGCTCCGGCGCACTGGTGCCTCCTGCACGCTCGGGCGTAGCCGTCCACCCACCGAGGCCCCTGCGGCAGCTGCCCCGGCGGTGATGTCGCCGCTGGCCTCGAAGACCTTGGTGCTCCTCCGGGTACGCAGCGAGAGGGGCTCGACGAGCGGGTCAGCGGAGCCCCTTGTCGTGGTGCTGTTCTGGCGGTTCCGCCAAGGGCTACCCCAGTTGC
>JAJZMF010000025.1 GCA_021850325.1 Actinomycetes bacterium | reverse complement strand
CCGGAGCGGCGGGGGCTTTTGCCCACCACGGCGCGGGCCGGCTCGCCCCGGCCAACCCTGGCCTGCCCACACCGGGGCCTGCCTACACCCGGGGCCTGCCTACACCGGGGCCCCCTCCACCCTCACCAGGCCGTCCATCTCGGCCCGCAGGATCTCCGCCATGGCAGCCAACCCTCCGCTCTCCCCCCCGGCAGCTCTGGAAATGGCTTCCACCTGGCTGTAGATGTCCTCTAAGGCGGACTGCGCCGAGGACATCCGGCTCACCGCCGCCTCGGTGGTACGCCCGGCGTCGTCGGCCGCCCCGGCTATCGCCCCGGCCGAGACGGCAGCCTCCCCAGCCAGGGCCTTGACCTCGCCGGCGACCACCGAGAAGCCATTGCCGGCGTCGCCCGCCCGGGCGGCCTCAATGGTCGCGTTGAGGGCCAGGAGCCGGGTCTGGGAAGCGACGCGGTTGATCAGGCCCGCCGCGTCACCGATACCCCGGGCCGACCCCTGCAGGGTGGAAACGGTCTCCGAGGCGACCTGCATCTCCGCCACCGCCCGCCTCGCCGCCTCTGCGAGGGAACCAGCGGAGGCCCCGAACTCGGTGGAAGCTGCGGCCACCTGGCCCGAGATGTCGAACACGCGGTCCGCCAGTGCCGCCCGCTTCTCGGACCACGCCGCCCGCTCCCGGGCAGAGGCACCCATGTGGGCGCGCGCCCGGTCGATCCGCCGGGCACCGTCCCGGAACGCCAGGCCCATGCCACGTGCAAGGAAGCGGCGATGGAAGCGCCCCTCCCCTGCGGCAGACAGTACGGCGCCCGCCTCCCGGACGAAGGCATCGGTCATGTCCACGAGGCGGTTCACCTGGACCACGAGCTGGTCCACCTCGGGGACGCCTACCGTGGCCAGGCGGACCTCCAGGTCACCCGCCGCCACGCGCCCGCAGGCCTCGGAGAGAGCGGCCATGGCCTCCTTCAGCTCCACGAGCTCCTGCGCCGCGTCCGGGGGCGCCTGGCCGGCGGCCCGCCCGCCGTTACGGTGCCTCCACGGGCTCATGCTCTTGCCTCCGCACGGTTGATGATGTCCCAGACCATCTGCTCATAGCTCATGTTCTTTTGCTCGAGGGCCCGGTCCAGCAGGCGCCGGGAGGCCGCCATGGCCTCCACCGGCCCGGGCTGGCGCCGTTCCTCCTCCAGCAGCCTCCTGTAGAGCGGTACGACCTCGTCGAGCGCCCTACGCTCAGGCAGGCGCCGGCTGGAGTGGTAGCCGACCACCTGGCCGCTCCTGCCCACTGACGGCGTGACATGGGCCAGGACCCAGTAGCTCGCCCCGTCCTTGGCCAGGTTGTTGACGTAGGCGAAGATCTCGTCCCCGGCCTGTATGGTCTCCCAGAGCAGCTTGAACACACAACGCGGCATGTCGGGGTGACGGATCACGTTGTGCGGGCGGCCGACCAGCTCGGCCTCGCTGTAGCCCGACACCCGGCAGAACACGTCGTTGGCGTAGGTGATGAACCCCCGCATGTCTGTCTTGGAAACGATGATCTCGTCCTCCCCGAAGGTGCGCTCTTCTCCTGTCGGCTTGGCTCCTGTACTACCTGGCCTCATCCGTCCCCTTTCGTGCCGGCCAACGGGCCTGCGGCCCTGGCCGTCGGATCGGCTCCCTCAGCGCCCTGTTGAGCCGGGCCGCTGGCAGAGGCACAGGTTCGGGACCAAAGTCACAAGTCGCCAAGCCACAAAAGGCACAACCCGGAGGGGTGGGCGGCCCCTCAGCGGTAGGCGGCCAGGCCCAGGTGGACAGCCAGGCCTGCCCCGGCGCAGGCGATCACGATGCGCAGGGCCCGGGGCGGCGCCCGGCGTACCACCACCGGGCCCACCCGGGCACCGATCAGGAACCCGGCGGCAAGGGGCACTGCGTCGGCCCAGCGAACCGGGGCCACAAAGCAGAAGAGGACGCCGGCCACCAGGTTGACCAGGCCCATCAACAAGTTCTTCAGCGCATTGGCGGACGGCAGCGGCACGTCCAGGGCCCGCGAGAACACCGCCAGGAGGACCACGCCCGATGCCGCCCCGAAGTACCCCCCGTACATGGCGACCAGGCCGACGGGCACCGCGAGCAGCGGGCCGGCCAACCACCGTGCCCGCTCCTGCGTCCCCCGGGGCAGGAGGATGCCCAGGCTGGCCAGGCCGATCAGCACCGGTACGGCGCGGGTGAAGTAGCCGGACGGGGTCAGCACGAGCAGGAGGGCGCCGGCCAGCCCGCCCATCGCGGCCACCGGGGCCAGCACCCGCGCCCGGGCGCGCTGGGCCGACAGCTCGGGCCGCGATCCCCACGTCGAGCCGGCCCCGCTGAACACCAGGGCAACGGTGTTGGTGACGTTGGCAGCCACCGGGCTCAGGCCCGCCGCAAGCAGGGCCGGGTAGCTCACCAGGGAGGCGAGGCCCGCCACGCTGCCGGTGAACCCACCTCCCACGCCGGCCACCAACAACCAGAGCCAGTGCGGGAGGGACACGGTGGGGAGGCATCCTAACCCCGTGGCCGGGCCGTTGCCGGCCGTGCCGCTCGGCGGGCGGGCGCCCCATTGGGCCGGGACGAGCCCCGGGCCCTCTCCGCGCGGCAGACTGCACAGATGCCTTGGGCCCGAGCAACCGCTCCGCTACGCGTACTCGATGCCGGTGGGTGGACCGATACCTGGTTCGCCGGTACCGGCACCGTCTGCCATCTGGCCGTCGGCCCTGGCCCGGAGGTGACCGCCCGGTGGTCACCCAAAGCCGGGCCGGGCCTGGTGGCCGTCGAAGTGGCCGCCACCGGCGAGGTCTACGCGTTCGAGCCCAACCTGCCGCCGGGCAGGCACCCTCTGCTCGAGGCTGTGGTGGCGCGTCTGGCTCCGCTCGAAGGTCACCTGGACCTCCAGGTCAGCTCGCCCGTACCGCCTGGGTCCAGCCTGGGCACCTCGGCTGCCGTCGTGGTCGCTGCCGCCCGCGCCCTGGAGCACATCTCGGGCCTCTCGAGCCCCCCGGCCGAGCTGGCCAGACTGGCCCACCGGGTGGAGACCGAGGACCTCGGCCGCCAGAGCGGGGTCCAGGACCAGGTGGCCGCGGCCTTCGGGGGCGCCAACCTGGTGCGGGTGACGGCCTACCCCGAGTTCGAGGTGGAACAACTGAAGGTGCCCGAGGGCACCCTCGGCATCCTCCAGGAGTCCCTGCTCACCGTGTACCTCGGTGCTTTCCACGACTCAGACCAGGTGCACCGTGACGTGATCGCCCGGCTCGAGACCAGCCCCGTGGACGCCCAGGAGCTCCTCGAACCCCTCCGTCAGGCAGCGGCTCAGGCCGCACTGGCTCTCGGGGCCGGTGACCTGGAGGCCCTGGGGGCTGCCATGCAGGCGAACACCGAGGCCCAGGCCGGTCTCCACCAGGAGCTCGTGAGCGAGGCGGCCTGGGCCGTCATCGACCTGGCCCGCAGCTGCGGTGCACTGGGCTGGAAGGTCAACGGCGCCGGAGGCCCGGGAGGCACCGTCACCCTGGTCTGCCCCGGGTCGGTCGACCTGCTGGCCAAGAGGGTGAGCGAGCTGCCCGGCGCCAGGCCCCTGGCCCTGTCGCCGCAGATGCAAGGAGCTGCCCTGCTCGACGCGGGCTGAGCCGGCCACTCGGCCCGTCCCATGCCCCCGGCCCTCGTCCCATAGCCTGTGCCTCCGTCAGCGACCACACGGAAGGGAGACCTTGATGGAGTACGTGAAGCTGGGCCACACCGGGCTCGAGGTGTCGCGCATCTGCCTCGGGTGCATGAGCTTCGGCGTCCCGGGACGGGGCGGGCACCCCTGGACCCTGGAGGCTGAGCGGTCCGAGCCCCTCATCTTCCAGGCACTGGAGGCCGGGGTGACGTTCTTGGACACCGCCAACGTCTACTCCGACGGGACGAGCGAGGAGATCGTGGGCAAGGTGCTGGCGGAGTACGGCCACCGCGAGGAGGTCGTACTGGCCACCAAGGTCAACGGGCGGATGCACGAGGGCCCCAACGGGGCGGGCCTCTCTCGCAAGGCCATCCTGGCCGAGATCGACAACAGCCTGCGCCGGCTCGGCACCGACTACGTGGACCTCTACCAGATCCACCGCTTCGACCCCTCCACACCGGTGGAGGAGACGATGGAGGCGCTGAACGACGTCGTCCGAGCCGGGAAGGCCCGTTACATAGGGGCGTCATCCATGTACGCCTGGCAGTTCGCCAAGATGCAGCACGCGGCCGCCACCCACGGCTGGGCCCGCTTCGTCAGCATGCAGGACCACTACAACCTGCTCTACCGGGAGGAGGAGCGCGAGATGCTGCCCCTCTGCCTGGACCAGGGCGTGGGCGTGATCCCCTGGAGCCCGCTCGCCCGGGGGCGCCTGGCCCGGGAGTGGGACGAGCAGACCGACCGCAGCCAGAAGGACGAGTTCGGCAAGCGCCTCTACCACGAGGGCGACCGGGCCGTCGTGGCTGCCGTGGCCGCCGTGGCCGCTGAGAGGGGTGCGACCCGGGCACAGGTCGCCCTGGCCTGGGTTATGAGCAGGCCGGCAGTGACGGCGCCCATCGTCGGGGCCACCAAGGCGGTGCACCTGGAGGACGCCGTCAAAGCCCTGGCTCTGCACCTGAGCGATGAGGAGGTCGCCCGGCTGGAGGCTCCCTACACCCCCCACCCGGTTGCCGGCCACTGACCGGGTTGCCCGCACCGGCCGGCCCCGCTCCGTACGCGGGCGCCGGCCGGCCTGGCCGGGCGCCGTCCGTCGGGACCTCGGCCCGCCTGCCTGGGCCGTGAGCAGCCGATGACCAGGCGGGCACTTGCGCCCCCGGGGACGTCGGTCGACGACGTGCAGGTGCGCAGTGGCTCGCTGCAGCTGGCCGGGACCTACCTGGCCCCGGCCGGGCCGGTGGGCGGGGCCCTGGTGCTGGCCGCCTCGGGGAGGGTGGACCGCAACAGCGACCTGTCGCGGCTGCGCACCGGGGTCACGGCTGCCTTGGCCACCACCCTCGCCCGGGCGGGCCTCGCCACCCTGCGTTACGACAAGCGGGGCACCGGCAACAGCGAGGGCGACTACTTCGAAGCCGGCATGACCGAGAACGCCGAGGACGCCTGGGCGGCCCGGGACTGGCTGGCACGCCGCCTCGAAGGGCTCCCACTGGTGGCCGTCGGCTACAGCGAAGGGGCCCTCTACGCGGCAGACCTGGCAGCGGAGGGGGCGGTGGACGCCTGCGCCCTGTTCTGTTGCCCGGCCCGGCCGGTAGCTGATGTCCTCGCCTGGCAGGCCGACAAGCTCTCCCAGGTACTGCCGCGCCGGGCCCGGCTCCTGATGGCACTGGCCCGGACCAGCCCGGCGCAGCAGCACCAGGAACGCATGGCCGAGCTACGGTCCCTCGAGGAGCAGGACCGGCGCCTGAGGGGTGCCCGGGTCAACACCAGATGGTGGCGCCAGTTCCTCGAGCACGACCCGGTGCCCATACTCAACCGGGTCGCCGTGCCGGTGCTCGCGCTGACCGGTGGCATGGACACCCAGGTGCCGCCTGAGGACGTGGCGACGATCGGGAGGCTGGTCCGGGGGCCCTTCCAGGGCGCTGTCCCGCCCACCCTCAACCACATCCTCCGGTCCGACCCCACAGGGCGCGGGCCGTTCGGTTACCGCCGCTCGGCGCGACGCCCGGTGAGCGACGAGGCCACCGGGCCTCTCCGTGACTGGGTTAGGCAGGCCCTGGCTGGCCGGGCCTGAGGCAGCCCACCGGCCGCCCCGAGGGCCCAACCGGCTCAGGCGCCCCTGCCTGTCCAGGCCAGCAGGTCGTCCACCCCCATGGTGTTGACCACGCTGCCGGGGCTGCCTCCGGCCGCTACGACCTTGTGGCACCCGTTGGCCAGCCACGACAACTGGCCCGGGGCGTGCGCGTCGGAGCTCACGGCCAAGCGGCAACCCATGGCGACGGCGACCTCGAGCAGCTCGTCCGGCGGGTCCAGGCGCTCAGGCCGGCAGTTGACCTCCACCGCCGTCCCGTACCGGGCACAGGCGCCGAACACCTCGACGGCGTCGAACTGCGAGGGCGGCCGGCCCCGGCCCAGCACCATCCGCCCTGTGCAATGGCCGAGCACGTCCACGTCGGGGCCTGCCACAGCCGCCACCAGGCGCCTGGTCATCTCGGCCGCCGGCATGGCCAGCTTGGAGTGCACACTGGCCACGACCAGGTCGAGCCTGGCCAGCAAGCCCGGATCCTGGTCCAGTGAGCCGTCCTCCAGGATGTCGACCTCGGTACCGCTGAGCAGCCGGAACGGCGCGGTACGGGAGTTGAGCCCCTCCAGGAGCACCAGTTGCCGCTCGAGGCGCTCCGCACTGAGGCCACGTGCCACCCTGAGACGTGGGCTGTGGTCGGTCAGCGCCAGGTAGTCGTGGCCCAGTTCCGCTGCCGTGGCTGCCATCTCATCGACCGGGCTCGCCCCGTCGGACCAGTCCGAGTGGCTGTGGCAGTCGCCGCGCAGCGCCGCCAGGAGGTCACCGGCAGGCCCTGACGGCGGAGGGGGCAATGCCTCCTCCAGCGCCTGCAGATAGGGGACGGGCTCCCCGGCCAGGGCTTGTCCCACCATGGCAGCGGTCGTAGGGCCCAGGTGGGGCAGGTCCTGCAACCTGCCCTGGCGCCACAGCACCTCGAGCTGGCCGGCCGGGAGAGCGCTCAGGGTGGCTGCCGCCCTTCGAAAAGCCTGGGACCTGTGGCTGTCGGCTCGCGTGGCCTCCAGGAGGAAGGCGGTGCGCCGCAGCGCTTCGGCTGGCCTCACCCGAGGGACCCTAATGGGGCAAACAGGCCCCGGCACCAGCACCCACCGTCGGGCCCTCGGCCCGGGGTCGCCTCCGCAACGGCAGCTCACGCCCTCGCGGTCCTGAGGCTAAAGTAGGGTCCGCGGTTGGCTCGGTTAGCCCAAGGGCTCGCCGAGGCACGCCCGGGCGCTTGGCTCAGTTGGTTAGAGCGCAGCCTTCACACGGCTGAGGTCACAGGTTCGAGTCCTGTAGCGCCCACCAAAGTGCTCGTATGAGAACCCTCGACCTCAGCAACGCGAGGAGTGTCACCACTAGAACCGCCTACAGGGCCTTCCCGGTTGGCGGTTCTGTCTGCTTCGATGTCGTGATGAACCCAGGTCGTAACGAGGCGTGAGACTAGATTGTCGAAGGGCTCGTTGTAGTCGACCCTGACAGTCCGCTCCCTGGTCTCGTCATCCTCGTCGACGTAGATCTTGGCGAAGAACGCCTGGTTGAAGAGCCGCCTATCGCAGGCAAGAGATCGGTGCCTGGCCCATAGGACCGGTCATTGTGCTCCCGAGCAACCAACTACGTGCCGCCAAGCAAGCCTTGTTCTGTAAGCGGGACCAGCTCCCCACGACGGGATTGTGCGCACCGTCGTCAGCCGCGCGGAACGACATAACGAACGCATATTCCGCTGAGGCACGCAGGCCGCCGGCGTCAAAGAGCGGCTCTGGGGCCATGGGGGGCTGCCGATGGCACGCAACGGTCTGACCTGGGGCCGTGCGTGCTCCGGTGAGGGCGCCGCGCGCTTGCTGGTTACGGAGTGCAGCGTTCCTGAGCTCGCGCGGAACGCGGGCCCGGTGGCCTGCGATTAACATGCGGCAACGTCCGGACCGCACTGACGACGAGGTGCCTGTGAAGTCGAGCCGCCAAGAGTGGGGACGCCACTGTGTGCGCATGTTCGCCCTGGCAGGGCTGGCACTGGCGAGCACAGCCACGTTGTACGTGACCGCGGCCCGGCCGGGCATTGCCCAAGCCCTTTCAGCCGTCGCCGGTCCGGAGCGCTCCTTGGTGAAGACGTGCAGTGCCAACCCAGACCTGGTCGGTGAGACCCTGGCCGAGGCGAGAGAGCTCGTTCGCAGGTGCGGCTACCACCTGGAGGGGGTTTACCGCGTCCCAGACCCGGCACCGCCCGGGACCATCATCTCGGTTGGCCCACCAAACCCGCCGTACTACCGCGTCGTCGTGTCCACAGGTCCCATCACCAGCCCTTGGGCCGTCCTACCCGGAGCCTCAGGCCCGCCGGTTGCTGCCGCATGCATGGCCACGCTGCAGCTGGCCGAGGATGGCAGCGCCGGGCCTCTCACTTGCGGTACCCGCCGCGTGAACGTCGAAGCCTGGTACTACTTTGCCCTGCTCCACCTCCCCGTCATGGGCCTCGCCAAGAACTCGTCGGCTTGCGTGGTCGCGGCTTATGTCGTGTTGAACTACCAGACAGGCCCAATCAACAGCTCGGCGTACGAACTGGCAAACGTGTACAACGGCTGGCATGTCCCCCAAGGTTTGGTAGATCACGTCCTCGTCGGCACACCCTATGACGACCGCTGCCGCCCTTTCACTGCCAGGCTCGATGTCGCGCCCGTCGACAGGGCGGGCCACATTGCTTACGGTTACGAAGTCGCCCAGGTCTTGGACGGCAGTTGCGCGGCGGGCTCGCCAGTGGGCGGTGCCGGTTACACGTGCACAGCCAAGAAACAGATCTTCCACGCGTGCTGGCGAGGGACTGAGGGTGGGCAAGCACAGGCAGTGTGCATGGCAAGGCCGTGGTCACGGACCGTGACGCTGGTGTCGGTTCGGGAGCTCCCGGCACTTCGCCGAGCCTCTCCGAGCCGGCCTTGGGGGCTCCAGCTCCAGGACGAGCTGTACTGCGACCTTCTCGGGGCCCCTGCGGGCAGTTACGACGGCCAAGCCGTCCGCTACAGCTGTGAGCACTCGGATGTGCGGCTACTGGACGGGATGTCCACTGGCGCCAGCCAGTGGAACGTGCGTTCAGTCCTCTGGACCGGGACGAAGTACGTCCCTGGGCCCAGCAAGAGCGTCGTCGGCGCGTGGTACGGAGCGGCAGGTTCGTAGGCGGTTGTCGATCGGGCCGGCCGTCCATAATGCCGTCCTATGCTCCCTGTCGAGCGTGGGCGACCGCCCAACGTTACGGTGTAGCTCGGGATGGACCGTTCTGTAGGCCGCCGAGAC
>JAJZMF010000039.1 GCA_021850325.1 Actinomycetes bacterium | reverse complement strand
AGGTCCCCACAAACTCTCCCCACAAACACAGAAGCCGCCGACCAAACATGCTGGTCAGCGGCCTGTGCATACGCAACAAGGCGCGGAAAACGCCCGTACTTGGTGGCGGGGGCTGGATTTGAACCAGCGACCTCTGGGTTATGAGCCCAACGAGCTACCTGACTGCTCCACCCCGCTGACCTCCAGCCTAACAGGTCCCACCCGCGGTGACAAAAGCCCGGGTCAGAGGCTGTTCGGCGCCTGTCCTCGGCGCGCCCGGGGGACCGGTCCTGGCAAGGGCGCCACGGCTGCACCGCGCCGCGCGTAGCCTCGGGGTTGTGGACGAGACGGGCTTCGTCGAGCGCATGAGCCAGCATGGCCGGCAGGTGTACGTGTGGGCCAATGCTGCAGGTACGCGGTACGAGGAGCACTCCCACCCCTATCGCAAGTACCTGTGCTGCCTGGCGGGCTCGATCGTGTTCTCGGGCCCCCAGGGAGAGGTAGCGCTGGCCGCCGGCGACGAGCTGGTGCTGGAGGCGGGCACCCCGCACTCGGCGCTGGTGGGGCCCTGTGGCGTTCGGTGCGCCGAGGCCCACCAGTAGGGACGGCGGACGGGGCGGCTCAGGCCTGGCACCGGGGCGGTAATGGGACTTTTGTCACTGTCACAGACGGCGCCCCACTGACAGTGTTTGCAACTGTGCTGACAAGTCTGCGGTCGAGGGCGCGGGCCCAACGATGAGCCGGGTCGTGGTCCTGGGGGCGGGGATCGCCGGGCACACGGCGGCCTCGTTCGCCCGCCGGTGGCTGGGCCGCGGCCACACGGTCACGGTCGTGTCACCCAACGACTACTACAACTGGGTGCCCTCCAACATCTGGGTCGGGGTGGGCCTGATGGGGCCCTCCCAGGTCAACATCCCGCTGGCCCCGGTGTACGAGCGCCATGGGGTCGAGTTCGTGCAGGGCGCAGCCCGGGAGGTGCGCCCCGAGGGTGACGCGGCCGACCCCACCCCCTACGTCGTGGTCGATGGCGCAGGGACCGGTCGGCCCACGAGGGTGCCCTACGACTTCCTGATCAACGCCACCGGCCCCAAGCTGCGTTTCGACATGACCGAGGGGCTCGGTCCCGGCGCCAACAGCCTCTCGGTGTGCACGGCGGAGCATGCCGTCCAGACGGCGGCCGCGCTGGACGAGTCGGTGCAGCGGATGCGCCGGGGCGAGCGCCAGAGGTTCCTGGTGGGTACGGGCCACGGCGCCTGCACCTGTGAGGGGGCGGCTTTCGAGTACATCGTCAACTTGGAGTTCGAGCTGCGCGCCCGTGGCGTGCGGGACAAGGCCGAGATCGTCTGGATAACCAACGAGTACGAGCTCGGCGACTTCGGGATGGGCGGGATGCACCTGACCCGGGCGGGTTACGTGGTCCCGAGCAGCGTGTTCGCCGCCTCTCTGTTCGCCGAGAGGGGCATCGACTGGGTAACCCGGGCCCACGTTCAGAAGGTCGACGTCGGCAGGGCATTCTACGAGACGGTCGAGGGGGCCGAGGGGGAGCAGCCCTTCGACTTCGCCATGCTGCTACCCCCGTTCTCGGGTGTGGGCCTCCAGGCGTACGACCGCCTGGGCGAGGACATCACGGCCAAGTTGTTCATGCCCAACGGCTTCATGCGTGTCGATGCCGACTACACCCCCAAGCCTTACGAGCAGTGGAGGGCAGCCGACTGGCCGCGCACGTACCAGAGCCCTGCGTACCCCAATATCTTCGCCGCCGGGATCGCGTTCGCGCCGCCCCATGCCATCTCGCGGCCCTACACCAGCCCCAAGGGCACGCTCATCGCCCCCGCGCCACCCCGGACGGGGATGCCCTCGGCCGGTATCGGCAAAGCGGTGGCCCGGAGCGTGGTGGACATGGTCAACGGAGCAGCAGGCCCCACCGCTCATGCTTCGATGGCCGAGATGGGGGCTGCGTGTGTTGCTTCGGCTGGTGCCAACCCGTTCACCGGGACCGCCGCTTCTATGACCGTCTTCCCTGTGGTGCCGGACTTCGAGCGTTACCCGCTCTACGGGCGGGACGCCAAGCGTACCTTCGGTGAGATAGGCCTGGCGGGTCACTGGATAAAGATCCTTCTTCACCACATGTTCATCTACAAGGCCAAGCTGCGCCCGGGCTGGCCCCTCATCCCGGAGTAGTCATGACCGGTACCACCCCTGTCCCCCGATCAGGCCGGAGCGACGTCTACGTGACGCGGCCCACCCGGTTCACCGTCTTCCTCAGGACCTTCCTGCCCTGGCAGGTGTGGCGCTTTGTCCGGGTGAACCTGAAGATGATGGGGATGATCCGCCACCGCCAGCATTGACGACCGGGCCGGGGACGCGCGGCGTCCCCCCGGCCCGCTCCTGCGCCCGAGCGGTTGGCGGGCCTGGAGCTCTCAGGCGGCACTGCCCTTGTGACGCAGGGGTGCCTTGAACAGAGGGGCGATGAGGCAGACGTTCAGCGCGCCGGCAGCCAGGGGGACGAGCCCCACTGCGGCCAGGGCCCAGAACGGGCCGCCGAGCCAGACGCCTACACCGACCATGACCAGGCCGGCTACTACCCGGGCGAGCCGCCCGGCGGTGCTCTCCATGAAACGGACGACAGGCACTGTGGGACCTCCGGATGACGTCCCCGAGGCCTTGGTACCTCGGGGGGTATACATGGCAACAACAGGGCGGGGTGCCACCTTCCCGGGACGGACGGAAGTGACCAAAGGCCCTACCCGGCCGCACCGCGTGACGGAGCGGCCGCGCCACGCCCACGCCCCGACCCGGTTGCAGGCGCAAAGGGCGCATGCCGGACCAACCGGAACGGGAGCGTTGCCGCTTTCATAGTCCCTTCAGGTGGGCCACCCACACTGGGACCAGCCAGTTCCCCTTTACAGGAAGAGCGCGTTCCTGTGCCGCCCGGAGGCCCAAGCGCGGCGGGCACCGGCCATAGCTCACGGAGGCAAGTGCACATGAAGCCATTGACCGACGAAAACCCTCTCGTGCAGACGGCCATGGGCTTTGCCCCGTCCCGCCGCCTGCTGGAGTACGGCCGCTTCCACCTGAGCCCGCCGCACGCCCAGCCCACGCGTGCGCGCCTGGTCGGTGCCACAGTGGCCTCGGTCGTCGGTTCGCTGGTGGTAGACGCCATCCTGGTGGTCATCGGCACCGCGGTGTTCCCTTCTACCAAGGGCTATGTCCACTTCCGCTTCTCCGACTACGCAGCGCTGACGATCATCGGTGTACTGATAGCCTCGGCCGGCTGGCCTGTGGTCACCCGCTTCAGTTCAGCCCCCCGCTGGATCTTCCTGCGCTTGGCCTGGGCCGTGTCCGCAGTCCTGCTCCTGCCCGACCTGGCCCTGCTCTACAGGGGTGACCCCCTTCACGCTGTCCTGGTGCTCATGGTCATGCACGTCGCCATCGCCCTCGTCACCTACAACGCCCTGGTAAGGCTGGCACCGGTGGGCGCTCCGCCCTCGAGCCCGGTCGGTCTCAGCGCCGAGCGCTACCCGGCGGACAGCTCCCGCTTCGCATAGCACGAGCGCGGCAGGGGCCAAGCTGCACCTCCCACGCGTAGTGCGCCGGCCCCAGCGAGGCTCGTCGGTCGGCCCGTACCCAGGTCGCAGACCGACCTGTTCGCCGTGGTACGGCCTGGTCACCCGCCTCTCCGCGTCCCGACGACCGCCGTACCTGCCTGGGGCCCGCGTGGCTGCAGTTGGTCAACCAGGCCCGACGGGCGACCCGAAGGTGCCGTGACCAGTGGGCGCCGGGTGCCCGGCACTCTCAGGCCTCATCTGTCTGAGCGTCCGCGCCGAGCGCCGGCAGCGTTGCCGCCGTAGCGCCGTCAGCCACCAGGCCGACAGCCGCTGGGGGGCTTGCCACATGTTCTGGGTACAAGTGGGTACGAAGGGCAGTGGCGGTCCGAACGGCGAGGAGGTCGGTTTGCGTGGGTGGAACGGTCGCGGACGTGGTGCTGAGGCGGTTGCGGGACTGGGGTGCCGAGGAGGTCTTCGGCTACGCCGGTGACGGCATCAACGGGCTCCTGGCGGCGTGGGGGAGGGCAGAGAACAAGCCGAAGTTCGTGCAGGCCCGCCACGAGGAGATGGCGGCCTTCGAGGCGGTCGGCTATGCCAAGTTCTCCGGTCGGCCGGGGGTGTGCACGGCGACGTCCGGCCCGGGAGCCGTCCACCTGCTGAACGGGTTGTACGACGCGGCTTTGGACCATGTGCCGGTGGTGGCCGTGGTGGGCCAGACGAGCCGCTCGGCCCTGGGTGGTTCCTACCAGCAGGAGCTGGACCTGCAGAGCCTGTTCAAGGACGTCTGCCACCACTTCGTCCAGACGGCAATGGTCCCCGAGCAGTTCCCCAACCTCATCGACCGGGCGTTCCGTGTAGCGCTGTCCGAGAGCGCCCCCACGTGTGTCATCATCCCGTCCGACCTTCAGGAGGTCGATTACTCGCCGCCGGCGCACGCGTTCAAGATGGTGCCCTCCAGCCTCGGTGTCGCCTGGCCGATGGCGGCGCCCGACGAGCAGGCGCTCCGGCAGGCGGCGGAGATCCTGAACGCCGGGTCCAAGGTGGCGGTCCTGGTGGGCCAGGGTGCCCGGGGCGCGGCCGAGGAGGTCGTGCAGGTGGCGGAGGTGCTTGGCGCGGGGGTGGCCAAAGCCCTGCTCGGTAAGGACGTGCTACCCGACGACCTGCCTTTCGGCACCGGCTCCATCGGGTTGCTGGGCACCCGTCCGTCCTATGAGATGATGCGCGACTGCGACACGCTGCTCACTGTCGGGTCGAGCTTCCCCTATACCCAGTTCATGCCCGAGTTCGGCCAGGCAAGGGCGGTCCAGATCGACCTCGACGCCAAGCAGATAGGGATGCGCTACCCCTACGAGGTTAACCTGGTAGCCGACGCAAAGGCTGCTCTGAGGGCGCTGCTCCCACTGCTCGAGCCCAAGAGCGACCGCTCTTGGCGCAGCTCGGTGGAAGCGTCGGTGGTCCACTGGCGCAACACCATGGAGCGACAGGCCATGACCGCCAGCGGTCGGCCCCGCACCGTCAACCCCATGCGCCTGGTCTGGGAGCTGAGCTCACGTGTGCCAGCCGACGTCATGGTCTCATCCGACTCGGGGTCGGCGGCCAACTGGTACGCCCGCCTGTTCGACATGCGGGGCGGGATGCGGGGGTCGCTGTCGGGGAACCTGGCCACCATGGGCCCTGGCGTCCCCTACGCCATCGGCGCCAAGTTCGCCCACCCGGACCGCCCAGCCGTGGCCATTGTCGGCGATGGCGCGATGCAGATGAACGGGATGGCCGAGCTGATCACGGTCGCCCGCTACTGGCAGGAGTGGCCCGACCCGCGGCTGGTGGTGGCCGTGGTCCACAACAACGACCTCAACCAGGTGACATGGGAGATGCGGGCCATGGCCGGTTCCCCGAAGTTCGTCGAGTCCCAGACCATCCCCGACATCTCGTACGCCGAGGTGGCACGTACCTTCGGGCTCGGCGCGCTCGAGGTGGACGACCCGGACGAGATCGGCCCGGCCTGGGACAGGGCCCTCAGTGCCGGCCGTCCCATGGTGCTCGACGTGCACTGCGACCCCGACGTACCGCCGATCCCACCTCACGCCGATTGGTCACAGGTGAAGTCGACCGCCAAGGCGGTCCTGGGTGGCGACGAGGACGCTGGGGGAGTGCTGCGCACCGGTATCAGGCAGAAGGTGCAGGAGTTCCTGCCCGGCCGCAAGGACGCCGACAGGTGAGCGGAGGGCCCGGGAAGGCCCACTGGGTGGCCAGGGCGGTGGGCGAGGTCAGGACCGGCCGCTTCCAGCGTGCCCTGGCCGGCCTGGCCGCAGCGGGTGCGGCCGTGACGGCAGCCGAGATCTTCATCGAGCACGACGGGGCCAGCTTCGGGAACAAGATGATGTGGTGGCCGCTGGTCACCGTACCGGCAGTCGTCCCGGCGGGGGTGGCTGCCGTGTTCAGCAGCCGGGCGGCCCGGACCGTGCTCCCGCTCGCGTCGGCAGTTGTCGTGGCCAACAGCGTCCAAGGTACGTTCCTCCACTGGCGTGGTGCCCTGCACAAGCCGGGTGGTAGGGCGAACCTGGCGTACAACATCGAGATGGGCCCACCGGTGTTCGCCCCCCTCTTGGCTGGCCTGGTCGGCGGCATGGGCCTCCTGTCGGCGCTATTGCGCCGCGAAGGGGAAGGTGGCTAGCTGATGCCTTTTGTCCCGCCGTCGAGCCGGGCGGTCACCCCCGGTGGCCGTGGGCGGTTCACCGGCTTCGATGTCCTGTCGGAGGTCGACCGCTGGGACGACGTCACTGCCGGGGTCGTCCTGGCGCGCCTGTCCCCGCCACCGGAGTACAGCTTCTTCACGCCCGCTGAGCAGGCTACGGCCGGCGCCCTCTTCGACCGGCTGCTGGCCCAGGAGGACGAGCCCAGGGTCCCGGTACTGGAGCTGGTCGACCAGCGCCTGGCACTGGGCATGACCGACGGCTGGTACTACGAGGACATGCCCGAGGACGCCGACGCCTGGCGGGCATCGCTTGCGGCTCTCGACGACGAAGCCCAGCAGGAGCACGGAGCGGCGTTCCACGCCCTGGACCGGGCCGACCAGGCAGGCCTGCTCCAGGCCCTGACCGAGGCCGAGGTATGGCATGGCTTCAATGCCGGGCACGTGTGGTCTCTGTGGTCCCGTTACGCCTGCGCTGCGTTCTACTCCCATCCCTGGGCGTGGAACGAGATCGGCTTCGGCGGCCCCGCCTACCCGCGTGGTTACAAGAACCTCGGGGTCGGGGCGCGCGAGCGATGGGAGGTCCCGGACGGGGTCGGCGGCGACCCGGTGGAGTGGGGGGAGCGCGCCGAGCAGGCCCGTCGTTCCCACCGTGCGCTCGCCGGGCCACCCGGACGCCGGAGGGCCGGGCTGCCACAGGAGAGGCCGAAGGCATGAGGCTCCAGCTCACCGACCGGGACGTACGGGACCGCAACGCCTCGGCGTGGCTGGTCCCTGCGGGCCAGGACCGGGCCGACCACCAGGCGCGAGCGGGAATGCGCCGCTTCGCCGACAGCGAGGAACTGGACATGTTGATAGTCGGCTGCGGAGCGGGTGGCTCGGTGCTCCTGCAGCGCCTGGCCCGTGCCGGGTGGAAGGTGGCGGCACTGGACGCCGGCCCGTTCTGGGACCCGGACCGGGACTGGGTGAGCGACGAGCTGGGCTCGCACCGCCTGTACTGGACCGATCCCCGGGTGCTCGCAGGTGAGGACCCGGTGCCGCTGGGCTCGAACAACTCGGGCCGGGGCGTGGGTGGCTCCATGGTGCACTTTGCCGGGTACGTCCCCCGCTTTCACCCCTCCGACTTCCGCACCTACAGCGCCGACGGCGTCGGCGCCGACTGGCCCATCAGTTACTCCGACCTGAAGCCCTACTACGAGCAGCTCGAGGCCGAGCTCCCGGTTGCCGGCCAGGACTGGCCGTGGGGCGACCCGCACACCTACCCCCATCACGCCCACCCTGTGAGCGGCAACGGGGAGATCTTCCTCAGGGGTGCGGCAGCCACGGGTACCAGGGCCCGGGTGGGCCCGGTGGCCATCCCCAACGGACGGTTCGGCCGTCGTGACCACTGCATCTACCGGGGGTTCTGCCTCCAGGGGTGCAAGGTCAACGCCAAGGCCTCGCCGCTGGTCACCCACATCCCCGACGCCCTGGCCCACGGGGCGGAGGTCCGGGCCAACTGCACGGTCAGTGGCCTCGTCCTCGACGAGATGGGGCGTGCCTGCGGTGCCCGGTACTTCCGGGGTGGGGTGGAGCACTTCCAACGGGCCCGTATGGTGGCGGTGGCCGGTTACTCCATCGAGACCCCCCGCCTCCTGCTGCTGTCCGCCCAGCGCCGCTACCCCAACGGCCTCCTCAACAACCATGGGCAGGTGGGCCACTACCTCATGGTGCAGGGCGCGGCGCAGACTTCCGGCCGCTTCGACGAGGAGATCCGGATGTACAAAGGGCCGCCCCCCGAGGTGTCCAGCGAGGACTTCTATGAGACCGACCCTGGCAAGCCCTACCGGCGTGGCTTCTCTGTCCAGAACGTGTCGCCCCTGCCGATCACCCACGCCGAGCACGTCAGCGCCCAGGGCCACTGGGGGGAGGTCCTGCGCGAGTACATGCGGGACTACGTGCACTGGGCCACTCTCGGTTCCCTGTGCGAGTTCCTGCCCCTCTACGACAATGCCGTGGACCTTGCTGAGCACACCGACCGGTTCGGGTTGCCTGTGGCGCGCTTTACCTACACCCAGTGCGATAACGACCGCATGCTCATGACTGCGGCCCAGGAGAAGATGGAGCAGATCCTCACGGCAGCCGGGGCGTGCGAGGTTATGACCATAAAGCGCTACGCGCACCTGGTCGGCGGGTGCCGCATGTCCAGGACCGAGCAGGACGGTGTCGTCGGGCCCGACCTGCGCAGCTTCGCCGTCCCCAACCTGCTCGTGACCGACGGCAGCGTGCTGCCGACCCAGGGCTCGGCCAACCCGGCGCTGACCATCATGGCCCTGGTAGCCCGTTGTGCCGACCACCTCGTGGCTGCCGGCCGGGCCGGCGCCGACTTCTCGAGGCGGGACTGAGGTGGACGAGATGAGGATCGAGCGAGTGACGTCGGCTGCCTACCGGGTCCCTACGGACAGCCCGGAAGGCGACGGCACCCTGGCCTGGGACGCCACCGGGCTGGTGGTGTCGACAGTGACGGCGGCCGACGTGACCGGTATGGGGTTCAGCTACGCCAGCCCGGCTGCCGCCGCGGTCATAAAGGAGCGCTTGGCCGGGTGCGTTGCCCACCGGGAGCCCATGGACGTCCCAGCCCTGCACGAGGCCATGGCCCGCGCAGTGCGTAACGACGGCCGTCCCGGCATCGCGGCGAGCGCGATCTCGGCCCTGGACATCGCCCTGTGGGACCTGAAGGCCCGCCTGCTCGGCCTACCGCTGGTCTCTTTGCTGGGCCGGGCCCGGGCCGACGTGCCGGTGTACGGCAGCGGTGGGTTCACGACCTACGACGACCGCCAGACCGCTCGTCAGCTCGAGCACTGGACCGGGGAACTGGGGATACCCCGTGCCAAGATCAAGATCGGTGAGTCTTGGGGGCGTGCCACGGCCCGCGACATGGCCCGGGTACGGCTCGCTCGACGGGTGATCGGCGATGACGCCGAGCTCTTCGTCGACGCCAACGGTGCCTACACCGCCAAGCAGGCAGTCCGTCTCGCCCGCATGATGGTCGGTGACGCCGGGGTGAGCTGGTTCGAGGAGCCTGTCAGCTCCGACGACCATGCGGGGCTGCGCCAGGTGCGCAACATGGTCGACTGCGACGTTGCTGCCGGGGAGTACGGCTACCACCCCAGCTACTTTGCCGCCCTGGTTGCCGATGACGCCGTCGACTGTGCACAGGTTGACGTCACCCGGGTCGGCGGCATCACCGCCTGGCTGGCCGTCGCTCACCTCGCCGCCGCCCACAACCTCAACGTGTCAGGGCACTGTGCCCCCAACCTCCACGCCCACGTGGCCGGCAGCGTGGCCAACCTGAGCCATGTCGAGTACTTCTGGGACCACGAGCGGATCGAGGGCCGTTACTTCGACGGTGCCCTGGTCCCAGCGGGTGGTGCCCTGGCCCCCGGTGGCGCCCCGGGCCACGGCTTGAGCTTCAAGGCTGCTGACGCCGAAGAGCTGCGGGTGGCGTGACCCGGTAATGGCTGACTTCAAGGGAAGGGACAACGGCTGATGGGACAGGTGCGGAAGAAGGCTGTCATCACCGGGGCTTCGGGCGGGGTAGGGCGTGCCACGGCGGTGGCGTTCGCCCGCAGCGGCTTTGATGTCGCCCTCCTGGCGCGGGGCGACGCAGGCCTGAGCGCAGCAAGGGAAGAGGTGGAGGCACTCGGTGGGGCGGCACTGGCGGTGGAGGTGGACGTGGCCGACGCCGGGGCCGTCGCCAGGGCCGCCCAGCGCGTCGAGGACGACCTGGGCGAGGTCGACGTGTGGGTCAACAACGCCATGACGACGGTGTTCGCGCCGTCCTGGGAGCTCGTCCCGGCCGACTTCCAGCGGGCGGTCGAGGTCACCTTCCTCGGCCAGGTCTGGGGCACCATGGCAGCCCTCAGGCACATGAGGCCCAGGGACCGGGGCAGCATCGTCAACGTCGGCTCTGCGCTGGCCTTCGTCGGCATACCGCTACAGTCGGCCTATTGTTCGGCCAAGTTCGCCTGCCGGGGCTTCTTCGAATCGACCCGCGCCGAACTGCTCCACGAGCAGAGCGGGGTCCACCTCTCCATGGTCCACCTCCCAGCGGTCAACACGCCGCAGTTCGGATGGTGCCAGACCACCTTCGACCGGCACCCCCAACCGGTCCCGCCCATCTACCAGCCCGAAACGGCGGCCCGCGCCATCCTGCAGGTGGCACTCGACGGGCGCCGGGAGAAGGTCCTCGGCAGCTGGAACAAGGTCCTGGTGGCTTGCGACTCGCTGTTCCGGGGTGTCGGTGACCACTATGCAGCCATGGCTGCGTGGGACAGCCAGTTCACCGACCAGCCCATCGACCCCGACCGCCCGGCCAACCTCCGTCACCCCGTCGACCGCGTCGCCGACCGGGGGTCGCACGGGATCTTCGACAAGTGGGCCGGCGGGTTCTGGGACCCGAGCTTCCTGCACGGGCTGCCACGCACGGCCAGGTTGTTCGCGGCAGCGGTTGCCGGCAACGCCAGTGAGAGAGCTCGGGCCCTCCGGGCCCGGGCTGCTCGGCCGGCCGGCTGACGCCGGTGCCAGAGTACCGGCGCGGTCGCCGTGCAGGCGTGCTGGTCATCGCCCCTCTCCTGGCCGGTTGAGCCGGCCCGGGCCGGGTGGCCGTCGCGACGGCGCGCCCGGTCCGGGCGGGGACGCTCAGTGGCCGGCCAACGAGGGCAGCCAGGAGGGCCGGCCGGGCTCGTAGGAGCTGATGTCGTCTGCGTACTGCAGGGTGAGGCCGATGTCGTCCAGGCCCTCCAACAGCCGGTGCTGGGTGAAGGGGTCGAGGGGGAAGCTCGCCTCGATGCCGGCTGCCGGGGCCTCCAGCCGCAGGCGTTCGACGTCGATGGTCACCTCGAGCGTCGGGTCCGCCTGCACGGCTTCCATGAGCGCTGTTGCCACGTCGGGGCTGACCTGGACCGGCACGAGGCCGGACTTGGTCGAATTGTTGCGGAATATGTCCCCGAAGCGTGGGGACACGACGGCCCGGAAGCCGTAGTCCATGAGCGCCCACACGGCGTGCTCCCGGGACGACCCGGTCCCGAAGTTGGGCCCGGCGACCAGGACCGTGGCGCCCGCATGCTCGGGCTTGTTGAGGACGAAGCCCCGGTCGTCACGCCATTGGCCAAACAGGCCCTGGCCGAAGCCGGTCCGTTCCACTCTCTTCAGCCACGAGGCGGGGATGATCTGGTCCGTGTCGACGTCGCTGCGGTCCAGGGGGACGGCGCGACCGGTGATGGCTCTTACTGGTTGCATCAGAAGTCCTCCGGTGAGGCGAAGTGGCCGGCGACGGCGGTGGCGGCAGCGACGGCGGGGGAGACGAGGTGGGTGCGGCCGCCGGGGCCCTGGCGGCCCTCGAAGTTGCGGTTGGAGGTCGAGGCGGAACGCTCGCCCGGGGCGAGCTTGTCCGGGTTCATGGCCAGGCACATCGAGCAACCGGGATTGCGCCACTCGAAGCCGGCCTGTCGGAACACCCGGTCCAGGCCCTCCCGCTCTGCCTGCTCCTTGACCTGGCCCGACCCGGGGACGACCAGGGCGCGCACCCCGGGGGCGACCGACCGACCGGCTGCCACCGCGGCTGCTGCCCTCAGGTCCTCGATCCGCCCGTTGGTGCAGGAGCCGATGAAGACCGTGCCCACCGTGACCTCGCGCATCGGCGTGCCGGGCTGCAGGCCCATGTAAGCCAGTGCCCGTCGGGCAGCCTCCCGGGCCGAGGGCTCGTCAAGCTCGTCGGGAGAGGGGACCGAGCCGTCCAGCCGGATGACCTGCCCCGGGTTGGTGCCCCAGGTCACGTAGGGGCTGAGCGTAGCGGCGTCGATGTCCACCACCTTGTCGAACTCCGCCCCTTCGTCGGTGGCCAGGGAACGCCAGTCGTCCAGCGCCACCTCCCAGGCGCTCCCCCTGGGGGCGAACCGGCGGCCTTCGATGTAGGCGAAGGTCGTATCGTCGGGGGCCACCATACCGGCGCGCGCCCCGGCCTCGATCGACATGTTGCAAACCGTCATCCGCCCTTCCATGGACAGGGCTCGGATGGTGCTGCCGCGGTACTCGATCACATGGCCGATCCCACCCCCGGTACCGGTACGGCCGATGATGGCAAGGACCACGTCCTTGGCCGTCACCCCCGCCGGCAACGCGCCCTCCACGTTGACGGCCATGGTCCTGGGCCGGCTCTGGGGGAGGGTCTGGGTGGCGAGGACGTGCTCTACCTCGCTCGTGCCTATGCCGAAGGCGAGAGCACCGAAGGCCCCGTGGGTCGACGTGTGGCTGTCCCCGCACACCACCGTCATGCCCGGGAGGGTGAGCCCCAGCTCGGGCCCGATGATGTGGACGATGCCCTGGTTGGCGTGGCCCATCGGGAAAAGGCTGATCCCGAACTCGGCACAGTTGGCGGCGAGCACCTCCATCTGACGGGCCGAGACCGGGTCCTCCACGACTGCGAGCTCCGTGGTGGGCACGTTGTGGTCCATGGTGGCGACCGTCAGGTCCGGCCGGCGTACCCGGCGCCCGGCCAGGCGGAGGCCGTCGAAGGCCTGAGGCGAGGTGACCTCGTGCACCAGGTGCAGGTCGATGTAGAGCAGGTCGGGCTCACCGGGCGCCGAGCGCACCAGGTGACGTTGCCAGACCTTCTCGGCCAGGGTGGACGGCCGGGCTTGGTTACCCATCATTGCCTCCTTGTCACTGGCGGGGCACCCCGGGGCCTTGCGTACGGGCCCGGTGAGGACGGGCTTGGATGGCCTTGTCCCATATGGTGGGATACTATTCCGCTATGAGAGACAGCGTACCCGGTGCGGCCTCACTGGGCAAGGCGGTGGCCCTGCTGGACCACCTGGCTGCCGCCGGGCCCACCAGCCTGGCCGGGCTCACGGCCGCACTGGGCCTGCCCCGTGCCACCGCCCACCGGCTGGCCAGTGCCCTGGTGGCCCATGGGCTGGTGGACAAGGGGGCCGACGGCGGTTACCGCCTGGGTGCGCGCCTGGTCGAACTGGGGACGTCGGCGGCGCGCCAGCGCCCCAGCCTGGCCGAAGCCGCCGGCCCGGCCCTGGCCCGGTTGCGGGACCTGACCGGCGAGAGCGCCCAGCTTTTCGTGGCCGAGGGCGGCCGGCGGGTGTGCATAGTGTCGCTGGAGTCCCCCCACAGCCTGCGCACCATCGTCGCCCCGGGCGCCTCACTGCCCCTGGAGCTCGGTTCCGCCGGCCGGGTGCTCTCCGGCCTGCCCCCGAGCGACCCCGCGGGCTGGACCGAGAGCGTGGAGGAACGGGAGGTCGGGGTGGCCTCGGTGAGCGCGCCGGTGACCGAGGCGGGGGTGTTGGTGGCCGCGGTGTCGGTCTCCGGCCCGGTCGAGCGCACCAGCCGGTCACCTGGCTACCGCTACGGTCACCTGGTCGTCCAGGCCGCCGGGGAGGTGGCCCGGGCGCTGGCCCGTACGACGGCACCGGTGCCTGTCACCGGCATGCCCACCGGCACCACCAGCGCAGGTGCCGCCGCCCCGGCCGGCGGAGGGGCCCTGCCCGGGCAGGGCCCCTGGGCGGAGTGACGCAAGCCTCTTGGACAACGGTACCCGGGGGGGTATAGGCTGGGATTATGACAACCGTAATCGTTGGCGGCGTCGCGGGCGGTATGTCCGCGGCTGCCCGCTTGCGCCGGCTGGACGACGCCGAAGAGGTAATCGTCCTGGAGCGCAGCCACTACGTCTCCTATGCCAACTGCGGCCTGCCCTACCACGTGGGAGGTGTCATCGCCGACCGCGACGACCTCCTCCTCCAGAGCCCGGAGGCCCTGCGGGCCCAGCTCGGGATGGACGTCAGGGTGGACAGTGAGGTGCTCTCGGTGGACCGTGCACGCTCGACCGTCGCGGTGCGCAACGTCATCACGGACGAGCGTTACGAGCTGCACTGGGACCACCTCGTGCTCTCGCCCGGAGCTGTCCCGTTCGTCCCCGATGTGCCGGGCGTGGAGAGGGCGTTCACCATGAGGACGGTGGAGGACATGGACAAGGTGAAGGCTGCGACGGCTGCCTTGTCGCACCCGCTGGGGGTGACCCCCACCGCCGTGGTGGTGGGGGGAGGCTTCGTCGGGCTCGAACTGGCCGAGAACCTGGGCCGGGCCGGGATGGCGGTGACAGTGGTGGAGCTCGCCGACCAGGTGCTGGCCCCCCTGGACACCGAGATGGCCGCTCTCGTGCACTCCGAGCTGGCCGCCCACAAGGTCGACGTCGTAGTGGGGACGTCATTGACAAAAGTGCTCCCCGATAGCGTCGAGCTCTCCAACGGGGCCACGTTGCCCGCCGACGTGGTGGTCTTTGCCATCGGGGTGCGGCCCGACACGGCACTGGCCCGCCAGGCCGGCCTCGAGCTGGGCCCGTTGGGCGGCATCGCCGTCGACGAGCGGCTGCGTACCTCCGACCCCCGCATCTACGCCATCGGGGACGCGGTCGAGAAGGAGGGCGTGAACGACCAGGGCCGCGTGCTCGTCCCGCTGGCGAACATCGCCAACCGTCAGGGCCGGATGGTGGCCGACGACATCGCGGGCCGGGGGCGGCCGTTCCGGCCCGTGCTGGGTACTGCCATCATCAAGGTGTTCGGGCTCACGGCTGCCGTGACGGGCTGGAACGAGAAGCGGCTGCGTGCCGCCGGTCGCCCCTACCTGGCGGTGCACACCCATCCCACCGCCCACGCCGGCTACTACCCCGGCGCCGGGCGCGTGTCCCTCAAGCTCCTGGTCGACCCTGAGACCGAGGCGGTGCTGGGCGCTCAGGCGGTGGGGACCGAGGGGGCGGACAAGCGCATCGATGTCGTCGCCACGGCCATGCGGGCCGGTCTCAGCGCCCCCGACCTGGCCGATCTGGAGCTCGCCTATGCGCCGCCCTACGGCTCGGCCAAGGACCCGGTCAACATGCTCGGTTATGTGGCCGCGAACCGCCTGAGCGGCCAGGAGGAGACCGTGCAGTGGCACGAGCTGGCGGACCGGGTGGGCGACGGGGCGCTCCTGGTCGACGTGCGCACCCGGGGTGAGCATGCACTGGGCCACATACCCGGCTCGCTCAACATCCCTCTGGACCAGATCCGCCAACGCTCGCGCGAGCTCGAGGGCCGCAAGGTCGTCGTCTACTGCCAGGTCGGGGTACGTGCCCACACGGCAGGGCAGATGCTGCGTTCCCGGGGTTTCAACGTGGCCAACCTCGACGGCGGGTACCTGACCTGGAGGGCGGGCACACAGCTGTCCCACTATTGAGGCCGGGAGGGACGCGCCCCGGCCGTTCCTCCGCCACGAACAAAAAAAGCCGGCTCCGTTGGACGGAGCCGGCTTTTTTTGTCGCTCGCTCAGCGGGAGGCACCCTGTCTTTCGTCGCAGCGGCAGCGGTCCTGGGCCGGGACGTGGCGCATGACCTGGTCCACGTGGCGGCCGCACCCGGACCAGGTGACCTTGTGGCATTTGGGGCATTCGGCAGGTGAGCACATGGGAGTCCTCCTTGGGAAGGGAAAGGTACCGGGACTAGTGTAGCGCATACCCCTAGGGGTATGCGACAGGGCATGCGGCACACCGGCAGGCCTCAGCCAGGACGGGCAGGAAGAGGTCGGGCCTGGAGACGACAGCGTCGTGCCCGGCCGCCACCTCGAAGCGGGCCGCACCGGGGAGCAGGCGGACCAGTGCCTCCTGGCGCGCCGGTGCCACCACTGTGTCGCGCGTTGTCACCACCACGGCGGAACGTACCCCGAGACCGGGCAGCCAAGAGGAGCTGTCATAGGCGTTGAGCTCGGCCCCTGCCTCGACCAGGGCCGCCAGTTGGGCTTCCGCCCGCTCGTCCAACGCCCACTGGGGGTGGGGGACGGGCCGCAGCCAGGTCATAGGCCTCGGCGCTGCAGCCGCACCTGCAGCCCGGTCCGCCGGGCCGGGAGCCTGCTCGCCCTGCCGGCGGGCAGCGCGTGCCGTGGCAGCGTCGTGGCGCCCGAGGCGCCAGGCGAGCAGTTGCTGAGCGGCGCCGGGCCAACGGCGCAGCGCCGACGACCAGGCTCGTGCCGTGACCCGGACCGCCGGCCGCAGCCAGGTCAGGCTGGCGAACTCGGCGGCGGTGGCGCACATGACCGCTCCACCGAGCAGCTCGGGGTGGCGGCGGGCCAGGACCTGGGCCACGGCCCCTCCCATGGAGTAGCCCACCACGACCGCCCCTACCAGATCGGCCTGCACCATGAGACGGGCCAGCTCGTCGGCACAGCGGTCCAGGCTGAAGGGCCTGTCCCGGGGCCCCCCGCTGCCGTGACCGGGCAGGTTGGGCGCCAGAGCGCGGAACTGCCGGCCGAGGTAGGGCAGGGCGCCGTACCAGTTGAGGGCAGCGGTGGCCGTCCATCCGTGCAGGAGCAGCAGCGCCGGAGCGCCGGGCGGCCCCGGCGCCTCCCAGGCGCGCACCGCGGGCCCGTCCCCCACGTCCACCAGGAGCTCGCGGGGTGCCGTGCTCACGCCCGACGTGCCCTGGGCCAGGGCCGGCTGCACGCCCTGGGTCAGAGCACCGCCCCCAGTTGCCAGGGGGTGAACTCCTCGTCGCCGAAGCCGAGCTCCTCGCTCTTGGTCTGGCGGCCCGAGGCCACTTCCAGGACGAGCTCGAAGATCTCCCTGCCCAGAGACTCGACGGTGGCACTGCCATCGACGACGCCGCCGCAGTTGACGTCCATGTCGCCTTCCATGCGGCTGTACATCTCGGTGTTGGTGGCCAGCTTCAGGCATGGTGCCGGTTTGGAGCCGAAGACCGACCCCCGGCCGGTCGTGAAGCACACCACGTTTGCCCCGCCGGCCACCATGCCGGTGACCGACACGGGGTCGTAGCCGGGGGTGTCCATGAAGACGAAGCCCCGCTCGGTTATGGGCTCCGCGTACTCGTAGACGGCGCTGAGCGGGCTGCTGCCACCCTTGGCCACCGCCCCCAGGGACTTCTCCAGGATGGTCGTGAGGCCCCCCGCCTTGTTACCGGGTGAGGGGTTGTTGTCCAGGCTGGCGTCGAGGGTCGCCACGTAGCGTTCCCACCAGGCGATGCGGTCAACCAGCCTCTGGCCGACCTCGGGGCTGGTGGCACGTCGGGTGAGCAGGTGCTCGGCGCCGTATATCTCGGGGGTCTCGCCCAGCACCGCGGTCCCGCCGTGGCTGACCAGGATGTCGGCCGCCACCCCGAGGGCAGGGTTGGCTGTGATGCCCGAGTAGCCGTCCGACCCGCCGCACTCCAGGCCCAGGACGAGGTGGCTGGCGGGCACCGGCACCCGCTGCACGCGGTCGGCCTGGCGGGCCATCTCCAGGACCGCCTCGGTCGCCTGCTCCACCGTGGCCCTGGTGCCTCCGCTGCCCTGGATGGTCATGGGCAGCACGGGGGCGCCCACGGGCTCGCCCAGGCTCTCGGCCAGGGCGCTCACCTGGTTGACCTCGCAGCCCAGTCCCAGCACCACCAGGCCGGCGAAGTTGGGATGGACCGCGTAGCCCTGCAGGGTCCGGCGCAGGAGGTCGAAACCCTCCCCCGACCCGGTCATCCCGCAGCCCGAACCGTGGGTGAGCGCGACCACGCCGTCGACCCGGGGGAACTCGTCCAGCAGCCCCGGGCCCCGTTGGAATCGGGCAGCGATCATCCGGGCCACCGTGGCCGAGCAGTTGACCGTGGTGACTATGCCGATGTAGTTGCGGGTGGCAACCCGGCCGTCGGGCCGGACGATCCCCTGGAAGGTGGCCACCGGTGCTGCCGGGGCTATACGCGAAGCCTCCAGGTCGGCACAGAACGCGTAGTCCCGGCCCAGGGAGGCAAAGGCGAGGTTGTGGGTGTGCACGTGCTCGCCGGGCCTGATGTCAACGGTGGCCAGGCCGATCACCTGGCCGTACTTGCGCACCTCGCTCCCGGCTGGTGCTGCGGCCACCGCCACCTTGTGGCCGGCGGGCACGTCCTGGGCCACCTTGACGACCTGGTCGCCCACCCTCAGTTCGGTGCCCGCCGGTACGGGTGCGCTGACCACGGCCACCGTGTCCTCGGGCCGCAGACGGACAGCTGTGACGCTCGCGGTCATGGTAAAAGCGTTCCTTTCCTCTGTCATCCGGTCCGTCCGGGCCGTCCGGTCCGGCTGGACCGTCGGGGCCGGCCCCCTCCGGTCTGTCCCGTCTCCTGCCCGGGGCGTGCGGCCATCGCCCTGGCGGGACGCCGGCCTCCTCTCATAATGGCGCGCCGCAGGGCCTCCGTGCGGCCTGTGGCGCACCTGGTGCCCGGGGCCCAGGGGCGCACCAGCGGGCCGGTCCCCGGGTATGATCGGCGCAGCCGGGTTGGCGCCAGCTGTGCTGCCGGAGGCTGGCCACACAGAGGGGGAGCACGTGCAGGCTCAGGTCAAGGGTTCTACGATGCCGGTCCTCGAGATGGTGCTGGACCCGGGGGAGCAGCTGGTCTCCGACCACGGGGAGCTCTCCTGGATGACGCCCAACATCCAGATGAGCCAGACGACCTCGGCCGGCCAGGGCGGTGGAGGTGGCCTGCTGGGCGGCCTCAAGCGGGTGATGGGCGGGGGGAGCCTCTTCCTGACCGTCTACCAGGCCGTCGGCGGCCAGGGCATGGTGTCCTTCGCGGCCAAGGTGCCCGGCCACATCTTCCCGCTCGAAGTGGCGCCAGGTCAGGGCTACATGGTCCATCGCCACGGGTGGGTCTGCGGCACCAACGGCGTAACCCCGAGCATGGGCTTCCAGCAGAGCCTGGGCGGCGCCCTGTTCGGCCGGGAGGGTTTCATCCTCCAGCGCCTCGAGGGCCAGGGGACGGCGTGGGTCGAGCTCTCGGGCGAGGTGACGACCTACGACCTCGGGCCCGGCCAGAGCCTCCTGGTGCACCCGGGCCACGTAGGTGCTTTCCAGGAGACGGTCAGCTTCCGGGTCCAGCGGGTGCAGGGCATCGCCAACCGCATCTTCGGGGCGGACGGCTTCTGGCTGTGCGCCCTGACCGGTCCGGGCCGGATCTGGTTGCAGTCCATGCCGCTGCCCAACCTGGCCGCAGCCCTCGGGCCCTACCTGGGTGACCAGTCCCAGGTGGTCCCGGCAGCTGAGGGCGGGGTCGTGGGCGGCGTGCTCGGCAACCTGCTGCGGGGTTAGGACCTGCGATGGGGTTCTTGGACAAGGTACGTTCGCAGGCTACGACCCTGGTCGAGGCCGGCCAGACGCGGCTGGCCGGGATGCAGGTCAAGAAGCAGTCGGACGCACTGCTGCTCGAGCTCGGAGGCCACCTCTACCTCGAGCGCAGCGGCCGGGCGGTGCCCGGCTCGGAGGGCAGGGTGCGGGAGCTGATGGAGCAGCTGGCAGCGTTCGAGGCCCAGTACGGCCCGGTCGGGGTGACCGCGGCCGTTCCGCCCCCGGGCGAGGACGGCGGGTTCCTGCCCGGAGGGGTCGGCCCGGTCGCTGCGGTACCCACCGGGGCAACCGTGGGCCACCCGGTGGCGCCGGCGTACCCCGCCGGCCCGACCACCGCGCCCGGCCCGACCACCGCGCCCGGCCCGACCACCGCGCCCGGCCCGACCACCGTGCCCGGGCAGCCCGTTGCCGTCCTACCGCCCTTCGGCCCGGGCGGTACGGGCCCGTTGCCGCAGGGGGAGGTGCTCAACCCGGCCGGCACCGAGCAGAGCGGGGCAGCGGGCCCGTCTTCGCCGGGCACCCTGCCCACCGGGTCGTACCTGGGGGACCAGCAGAGCTGAGGCGGCGGCCCTCACGACAGGCTCGTGGGGACCGGCTCATCTGCGGCGAGGCAGGACTGGGCGACCGCCCAGGCGACGGCGTCGCGTACCGTAGGGCCGGGGTAGCGCCAACGGAGCAGTTGGCGCTCAACCGACCCGTAGTCGTTGCCCAGGGCGAGAAGGGAAAGAGCGAGCTGTCTGGCCCGTCGTGCCCGTTGCTCGGCCACCGGCTCCTCGGCCTGCTCCCGTTGCCAGCGCTCATGACGCTCCGCCATGGCCGGGCTGAGGCGGGCCACCTGGGCGCGGTTCAGTGGCGGGAGGCGGCGGCGTACCGTCAGCTCCTGTTCCCCGCTCAAGCGGGCGAGCCCGAACTGGACGGTGCGGTTTATGGCCCTCACGAAGGGGGAGTTGCGCCCGCTGCGGTCACCCAGGCCCAGCGACCTTGCCGTCTCGGGCAGGTCGAGGTCGAAACCGGTGGGGCTGTAGTCGAACCCGGCGGCCACCCGGCGTAGGAACCAGACGGTACTGGGCCCGAGCACCCCGAGCCAGTAATCCTCCACATATGCCGCCCTGGGGTCGAAGCCCAGGTGGTCGAGGACGTCGTCGGGCCAGGGCCGGACGCGCAGGACCTCAGGTGCGTGGCAGAGCAGGGTGAGCATTTGTGACCTCCGTCGGGTCGGTCCGGTACGCCAGAGGGGAAGCTCGACCGCCGGCCGGTGGCCAGCGGACGGAAGGTACCGGCCCGGTGCCGGCCCGGCTTTCAACACCACGTGCCCGGGGCGCTAGGGTGCGGGACGTGCACGCTCCGCCGGCCCGCCACCCCTAGGCCCGTGAGCGAGGAGCGGCAGGGCGCGGGTGGGGAGGTGCCCAGGCCCGCTGATGGGCGTTTCGAGATGCTCCTCAGCTGGTCGGGGCTGCTGGTGCTCGTCCCCGTGGTGGTGCTGTTGCTCGCGGCCTTGGGGGCGTTCGTCTACGGTGCCGCGCTCTTCGTGCGGTCGTTGGTCGACGTCGTCCAGCACCCCTTCCCGGTCGGTAACAGGATCGGCCTGTTCCTGCTGGTGGTGGACCTCTTCCTCATCGGGGCCACCATGCTGATCGCCTCGGTCGGGTTCTACGAGCTCTTCATCGGCCGGGTTGGCACCGCCGGCAGGGACCGGAGGTTGCCCGACTGGCTGGTCATGCGGGACCTGAACGACCTCAAGGTACGGGTTATCGGCATGATCGTGCTGGTGGCCTCGGTGAGCTTCGTCGAGGTGGTGGTGGACGCGAGCCGAGGTGCCGAGGTGCTGGAGACCGGGGCCGGTACCGCCGTGGTCGTCCTGGCCCTCACCGCCTTCGTCCGCTTCGCCGGCCAGGGGCACGGCGAACGTTAGGCGATCAGCGGCGTCGCTCTGCCACCGGCTCTGAGATGTCGATCTCGCTCTGCGCGGTCCCGTTCATCCCCGGCGCCCCGTAGGAGCCGTCCTGCCCGTTGCCCCCGATGGGGCTGCCGGCGGGCGCAGCCCCGGCCTCGGCTGGGCTGTCCATGTGCTCGAGCGCCTTGAATATGGAGGCCGCCAAGCCCGGCCCGTCCAGGCCAAGGCGGCCCAGTATCCGGTCGGGCTTGCCCTGGGGTATGTACGAGGTGGGCACGCCGAGGTTGAGCACGGGGGGGCCCTGACGGCTGGCCTGCAGGTCCGCTATGGCGTCGGCTATGTAGTTGCCTGCCCCGCCGTTGCGCACCCCGTCCTCGACAGTGACCACGAAGCGGTGGCTGCCGGCGTCCGCCACCATTGCCGGGTCGAGAGGCCGCACCAGGCGGACGTCCCAGAGGGTCGCCTCGACACCCTCGGCCGAGAGGAGGGTTGTCGCCTCCTCGGCTGCCTCGAGCAGCTTGCCCACCGCCAGTACGCACACGCTGCCGTCGCCCCGGCGCAACCGGCGGGCGGACAGGCCCGAGCCCACCTGGTCTGCGCCAACATGACGTGCCTCTGTCTTGGGGTAGCGCAGCACGGCAGGGCCGGAGAGCCCGACCGCCGTGGCGAGCATGACCTTCAGCTCCTCGGCCGAGGAGGGGGCGAATATGGTCATGCCCGGGATGGCCAGGCAGAGCGCCATGTCCAGGATGCCGTGGTGACTGGGGCCGTCGTCGCCGGTGATGCCCGCCCGGTCCAGGGCGAACACGACCGGGAGCCCATGGAGGCCGACGTCCAGGTTGGTCTGGTCGAAGGCCCGGCTGAGGAAGGTCGAGTACACCGCGACCACCGGCTTGAGGCCGCCCATGGCCATGCCGGCCGCAGAGGTGACCGCCGTCTGCTCGGCGATGCCGACATCGAAGAAGCGGTCCGGGAACCGCTCCTGGAAAGGTAGGAGGCCGGTCGGCCCGGGCATGGCGGCCGTGATGGCCACCAGGTCGGGCCTCTGCTCGCCCAGTTCGAGCATGGCCTCGCTGAAAGCCAGCGTGTAGCCCTTCAGGGCCCGCGACGACGCGGTCGGCCCTACCGCGGGGTCGAAGGAGCCTGCGTCGTGGAGGCGCTTCTCGTCGTCCTCCTCGGCGGGACCGTAGCCGCGGCCCTTCTGGGTGAGCACGTGGACCACGATCGGGCCGTCGTAGGCCGCGGCCTGCCGGAAGGCCTGTTCCATGCCGGCGATGTCGTGGCCGTCCAGGGGCCCCACGTAGCGGACGCCGAGCGTCTCGAAGAACACCGGTGGCTCGATCACCTCCCGCACGGCGGAATAGAAGCCCTGCAGGCTGGAGTAGGCGAGGTTGCCCACTCTGGGCAGGTCGCGCACTGCGGTCTCGATGCGCCGGCGCGCCGAGCTCACCCCGGGGTGCAGGCGCAGCCGGCTCAGGCTCTCGGAGAGCCGCGAGACGGTCGGGGCATAGCTGCGGCCGTTGTCGTTGAGGACCACGATCACCCTCGAGCCGCTGTGCCCCAGGTTGTTCAGGCCCTCGTAGGCCATGCCCCCTGTGAGCGCCCCGTCGCCCACGATCGCCACCACATGACGGTCCGGGTTGGCGCTGCGCCTGACCGCGGCTGCGATGCCGTGGGCGTAGCACAGCGCAGTCGATGCGTGGCTGTTCTCCACCCAGTCGTGCACCGACTCTGCCCGTGAGGGGTAACCGGACAGGCCCCCCTCCTGGCGCAGGGTGGTGAACATGTCACGGCGGCCCGTGACCAGCTTGTGGACGTAGGCCTGGTGGCCCGTGTCCCACAACAGGTAGTCCCGAGGTGAGCTGAACACCCTGTGGAGGGCCAGCGTCAGCTCGACCACCCCCAGGTTGCTGCCGAGGTGGCCGTTGGCCGACGACACCGCCTTGACGATGAACTCCCGCATCTCGGCCGCCAGGGCATCGAGCTGGTCGTAGTCCAAGCGCCGCAGGTCGCTCGGGCCGTTGATCGTCTCCAACAGCACCCTTCAAAGCTACTCGCGTGCGGGAGGTGACGCGCACCCCGCGCCGCCACCCCGCCCGATGGAGGCGACGGGGTACTAGCCTGGGGCGCCACCATGGCAGCTACTGCAGGCAGCGAACAGCTCATAGCCACGCCCACCCTGTCCCGGGTACTGGGCCGTGCGCTGGCGACGGGTGCCGAGTTCGCCGAGGTCTTCGCCGAGGACCGTCGGGGCTCGGTCATATCCCTGGACGACGGCCGTATCGAGGACCTGAGCTCGGGCCGTGACCGCGGCGCCGGCATCCGGGTCGTGTCCGGCCGGACCACGGGTTTCGCCCACACGGCCGACCTCTCCGAGGCCGGCCTGCTGGCCGCGGCCGAGGCCGCTTCGGCTGCGGCCCGGGCGGGCGGGGGTGGTGCCAAGGAGGTGGGCCTCAGCCCGTCAGGGCGGCCGAAGCCCTCGCCGGTCGAGGTCCTCCCGGCGTCGGTGCCCAAGTCGACCAAGGTCGACATGCTGCGCCGGGCGGATGCGGCTGCCCGCTCCACCGGGGGCGCGGTGCGCCAGGTGACGGCGGCGTACCGGGAGAGCAGGCGCCGGATACTGGTGGCGAACTCGGAGGGTGTCCTGGCCGGCGACGACCAGGTCCGCGCCCGCTTCTCGGTCTCGGTGGTGGCCAACGGGGACGCCGGCATGCAGACGGGGATGGAGTCGGGCGGGGCCACCATGGGCTTCGAGTTCTTCGACGGCTATGACGTGGAGGAGGCGAGCAGGGCTGCCGCCCGGAGGGCGCTGCTCAAGTTGGAGGCCAGGCCGGCGCCCTCGGGCAGCATGCCGGTGGTCATCAAGTGCGGCAGCGGCGGCGTGCTCTTCCACGAGGCCTGTGGGCACGGTCTGGAGGCCGACCACATAGCCAAAGCGGTCTCGGTGTTCGCCGGCCGGGTGGGCGAGCAGGTGGCCAGCCCCCTGGTGACCCTGGTGGACGACGGGACCATGAGCCACGAGTGGGGCGCCCTGGCCGTCGACGACGAGGGCCACGCCACCTCCCGCAACGTCCTCATCCAGGACGGCGTCCTCACCGATTACATGTGGGACTGGTTGCGGGCCCGCCAGGACGGCAGGCAGGCGCCGGCCAACGGGCGGCGGGAGAGCTACCAGCACCTGCCCATGGTCCGCATGACCAACACGTTCCTGCTCAATGGGACCGAGGACCCCGACGAGATCGTCCGCCAGACCCCGCACGGCATCTACGTGGCCCAGCTCGGTGGGGGGCAGGTCAACACCGCCACCGGGGACTTCGTCTTCGGGATGACCGAGGCCTACCTGATCGAGGACGGCCGGATAACCCACCCGGTACGGGACGCCAACCTGATCGGCAACGGGCCCCAGGTGCTGAAGGACATAGATGTGATCGGCAACGACTTCGCCATGGGCTGGCCCGGCACGTGCGGCAAGCAGGGCCAGGGGGTGCCGGTGGGGATGGGCCAGCCCACCCTGCGGGTGCGGGCGCTCACCATCGGGGGGACGGCGCGATGAGCGAGCTGCTGGAGCTGGCCCAACGGGTCGCCGGGTGGGCCAGGCAGGGTGAGGACGTCGAGGTGTACGTGACCCGGGGTACCGAGACCGAGGTGAGGGTCTACGAGGGCGACGTCGAGTCAGTGTCCTCTGCCACCTCGGCCGGTGCCGGGATCCGGGTTGTCTCCGCCGGTCGCCAGGGGTTCGCCTATGCGGGGGCGCTCGACGAGGCTGCTCTGGGCGAGACCCTGGAGGAGGCCAGGGACAACGCCGGCTTCGCCACGGCGGAGGAGTGGGTGGGCCTGCCCGTGCCCGACGGGGTGAGCGCTGTTGCCCTGGACCTGTGGCGGGACGAGCTGGCGTCCTTCCCTGCCGCGGCCAAGGTGGCTGCCGCGTTGGACCTCGAGCGCCGGGTCAGGGCGGGCGACCACCGGGTGCGTGTGGTGGAGCAGGCCACCTGGGGCGACGTGGCCGCCGAGATGGCCTTGGCCAGCTCGCTCGGTGTCGTGGCCAGCGACCGTTCGACGGCCTGCTACGTCTCGGCCGTGGCGGTGGCAGGCGAAGGTGACGCCAGCCAGACCGCCTACGGCTACAGCGTGGGCAGGGGGCCGGCCGACCTGGACCTGGACAAGGCGGCCCGGGACGCCGTGCAGCGGGCCGTGCGCCTGCTCGGGGCGCGGCAAGCGCCTTCGGCGTACCTGCCGGTCGTGTTCGAGCCCAGGGTCAGCGCTCAGCTGGTGGGCCTGCTCGGTTCGGTGCTCAGCGGTGAGATGGTGCTGAAGGGCATCTCTCTGTTCGCCGACCGGCTGGGCGAGCCCGTGGGCAGCCCGCTGGTGAGCCTGGTCGACGACCCCACCAACCCGGCCGCCTGGGGAGCTTCGACCTTCGACGACGAGGGCTTGGCGTGCAGGCGCAACACCCTGATAGAAGCCGGTGTGCTGAGGGCGTTCCTCTACGACAGCACCTCGGCCAGGCGGGCGGGCACGGCTTCGACGGCCAGCGCCGCCCGGGCCGGCTTCAAGTCTGCTCCCGGGGTGGGGGCGAGGGCACTGGTCCTGGCCCCGGGCCGGAGCACTCCCGAACAGGTGCTCGCTCAACTGGGCGACGGTCTGCTCGTGCAGTCGGTGACCGGCCTGCACTCGGGGGTCAACCCGGTGAGCGGTGACTTCTCGGTGGGGGCGGAGGGCGTCATGTTCAGGGGCGGTGAGGTGGCCGAGCCGGTCCGGGAGGTCACGATCGCCTCCAGTATCCAGCGCATGTTGCAAGGGGTGGCCGCCGTGGGCAACGACATCGAGTGGCTGCCCTCTTCGGCGGCCGGGCTGACCCTGGCCATCTCCGAGATGTCGATGAGCGGTGCCTGAGATGGGAGGGCATATGGGGTTGTCACTGCAGCACTACGTCAACGGCCGGGCCCTCGAGGGCCCCCATCCGGAGGGCTCGGAGAGGGCGATGTTCGCTCTGGGGTGCTTCTGGGGGGCGGAGCGGGTCTTCTGGAACACGCCCGGTGTCGTGGTGACCGCGGTGGGGTACTCGGGAGGGCGCGTGCCCAACCCGTCCTACGAGAGGGTGTGCACCGGCCTCACCGGCCACGCCGAGACGGTGCTGGTGGTCTTCGACCCTGCGACCGTGAGCTACTCGCAGCTGCTCCAGGTCTTCTGGGAGAACCACGACCCCACTCAGGGCATGCGCCAGGGCAACGACGTCGGCCCCCAGTACCGTTCCGCTGTGTTCACCTTCGACGAGGCCCAGAGCCGGGCGGCAACCGCTTCCCGGGGCGCCTACCAGGAGGTGCTCACGGCAGCCGGCTACCCGGCGATCACGACCGAGGTCACACCGGCCGGCCCGTTCTACCTGGCCGAGGAGTACCACCAGCAGTACCTGGCCAAGAACCCGAACGGTTACTGCGGCCTGGGCGGCACGGGCCTCGCCTGCCCGGTCGGGGTGGCGAGGGCACCTCTGGGCTAGGCGGCAGGTCCGGGACAGCTCCGGTCCCGGGCCCGCTCGGCCGGGCCGGGAGCTGGAGCCCCGGCCCGGGTACCGGCCCGGTCAGGCGACCGCGGACGAGCCCGAAGTCGTTGTCGAAGAAGAGGAGGAGGCGGCCGAACTGCTCGACGTGCTGGCCGCCGAGCCCGACGTCGTGCTCTCGGCCTTGGTCTCGCCCTTGGCCGCGGGTGCGCTCGAACCGACAGCCTTGCGGTCCGAGCGGTTGTCCGTCTTGTAGAAGCCGCTGCCCCTGAAGCTGATGCCTATGTTGCCGAAGACCTTGCGCAAGGCCCCGCCGCAGCTGGGGCACTCGGTCAGGGCGTCGTCCTTGAACGACTGGACGACCTCCAGGTGCTCGCCGCATGTCTTGCAGGCGTACTCGTACGTAGGCATGGGTGTGGCTGCCCTTTCGTTAGCACTCTTTGCCTTCCAGTGCTAAGTGTACCCGTTCCCGTACTAGCGTGGCCTGACGGCGAGGGTGGCCAGGGACGGCGCGAGGTGGACCGGGCCGCAGCCGGCCCTCCGGGCTCGGTGGTGCCCCCAGTTATCGGAAGTGGCCAAGGGTGGTAGAACATGATGGCCCGGTGAGCCACCGAACGCTCCCGGTGGCCCGTGCTTCCTAAGGAGATTTGGCAGATGCCCCAAGCAGTACGCAAGGCCGTGATCCCTGCCGCCGGCTTGGGCACCCGCTTCCTGCCGGCCACCAAGGCGCAGCCCAAGGAGATGCTCCCCCTGGTGGACAAGCCGGCCATCCAGTACGTGGTGGAGGAGGCCGTGTCGGTGGGCATCACCGACATCCTGGTGATCACCGGCCGGGGCAAGAGGACGCTCGAGGACCACTTCGACCGCTCGTTCGAGCTCGAGTACTACCTCGAGCAGGGGGGCAAGGAGGCCGAGCTGGCCGAGATGCGCCGTATCGCGGAGATGGCGGACATCCACTACGTGCGCCAAGGCGAGCCCAAGGGGCTGGGCCACGCTGTGGCGGTGGCCGCAGAGCACGTGGGCAGCGAGCCCTTCGTGGTCATGCTGGGCGACGACATCATGCACCCCGGCTCAGGGATCCTGGCCGGGATGCTGGCCGCCTACGAGGAGCACGGGCACAGTGTCATCGCCTTGAAGGAGGTAGCGGAAAGGGACATCTCGTCCTACGGCTGCGCTGCGGTTGAGCCCCTCTCGGGCAACATCGTCCGGGTCCACGACCTGGTGGAGAAGCCGCCAGCGGAAGAGGCCCCCTCCCGCCTGGCCGTGATGGGACGGTACGTGTTCGGGCCGGGGATCTTCGAGCTGCTTGCCACCACCAAGCCCGGCAGGGGGGGCGAGATCCAACTGACGGACGCCATCAAGGTCATGGCGGAGCAGGAGCCCGTTTACGGGTACACCTTCCGGGACGGCCGTTTCGACGTTGGCAACAAGCTGGACTACCTGCAGGCGACGGTGGAGCTGGCCCTGGAGCGCGAGGACCTGGGCCCGGCCTTCCGCCAGTACCTGGTCCGGCGTCTGGCCCAGGACCAGCACTAGGCGTGGCCTCCCGTGCCCGGGGTGTTCGGTTGCCCGAACATGGGGTTAGCCTGGAGCACCAGTGCCACGGGCTCTAGTTGACAGCTTCGGCCGCCAGGTCGTCGACCTGCGGGTCTCGGTCACCGACCGCTGCAACTTCCGGTGCCGGTACTGCATGCCGGCCGAGGACATGCGCTGGTTGCCCCGCGAGGAGATCCTCACCTTCGAGGAGGTCGAGCGGGTCGTCTCCATCTTCGTCCACCACTTCGGGCTGCAGAGCGTGCGCCTGACCGGCGGTGAGCCGACCGCCCGGGCGCACCTCCCCGAGCTGGTGCGCCGGTTGGCCGCTCTGCCCGTGGAGCTGTCCATGACCACCAACGGGGCCAGCCTGGCCCGGCTGGCACGCCCACTGGCCCAGGCCGGCCTCCACCGGGTCACGGTCTCCCTCGACTCCCTCCAACCGGAGCGCTTCGCCGCCATGACGGGCCGTGATGTGCTGGGCCAGGTGCTACAGGGCATCGAGGCGGCGCTGGAGGCGGGCCTGCACCCGGTGAAGGTCAACACGGTCACGATGCGGGGCTTCAACGACGACGAGGTGGTCGACCTGGCCCGATGGGGCCGTGAGCTCGGAGTGGAGGTGCGCTTCATCGAGTTCATGCCCCTGGACGGCGCGGGGGAGTGGTCGGCGGAGCGGGTGGTCCCCGCCGAGGAGGTGCTGAGCCGGCTCCAGGAGGTCTTTGCACTGGAGCCGATGGGGGCAAGGGGGAGCCAGCCCGCAGAACGGTTCCGCTACTCGGACGGCCGGGGCACGGTTGGGGTCATCGCCAGCGTGACGCGGCCCTTCTGCGGGGACTGTGACCGCGCCCGTCTCACGGCTGAAGGTGCCCTGCGCAGCTGCCTCTTCTCGGTCACCGAGCGCGACCTGCGGCCGTTGCTGCGGGGCGGGGCCACCGACGAAGAGGTGGCAGCGGCGATCGAGGCGGAGGTAGCAGCCAAGTGGGCGGGCCATGCCATCGGCCGGGTCACCTTCGTGCGCCCCACCCGCAGTATGAGCCAGATCGGCGGTTGAGCAGTTGGCGGGCCCCGGGGCCCGCCGGGCCCCCCTGCCGGCGGCGGGGACCTAGACTTGCGCCCGTGCCCGAACGCGGTCTGACCCACATCGATCCCTTGGGGCGTGCGCGGATGGTGGACGTGACGCCCAAGGAGCCCACTCACCGCCGGGCGATCGCCCGTTGCCGGGTGCACATGAAGCCGGAGACCACCGCCAAAGTGGCCAGCAATGCCATAACCAAGGGTGATGTCCTGGCCGTCTCCCGGGTGGCGGGGATCCAGGCGGCAAAGCAGGCGGCGAACCTGATACCGCTGTGCCACCCCCTGCTGGTCGGCGCCGTGACGATCAATTTCACCATCGGTGACGACTACGTCGAGGTGGAGACACAGGTGGAGACGGTGGACCGGACCGGTGTCGAGATGGAAGCGCTGACCGCGTGCTCGGTTGCGGCCCTCACCGTCTACGACATGTGCAAGTCCTTCGACAGGGGCATGGTCATCGGGGATCTGGCCCTGTGGGAGAAGACCGGCGGCCGCAGCGGCAACTGGCGTCGCGGGGAGACCACCGGCATGGCTGAGCCCAACCGGGCCCTGCCCGTCGAAGAGGACATCGACCACCTCGTGGGGACCGGGGGAGACCTCGGGGAACGACCTGGCGACTTCGACAGCACCGGTTTTTAGCTTTTGCTTACCTGGGGATCCACCATCGGTGCACCAGTACCGGCTACCGTCTTAGGAAGTTCCGGGGTAGTCGGGGGAGTTGCTTGATGGGTACTGAGCTTCTTGTCGCAGGCCTCTGGGTGGCAGTCCTCGCCTATTGGCTCTGGACCCGGCGTCCGGCGACCGCCGACACCATAGGCGTGTTCCGTCGAGAGCTGCGCGTGCTGCGCCAGGCCACGCCCGCTCGGGTGGCGCCGGCCAACCGGATGGCACCGTCCCGCCCGGCGCCGGCGGTCGGGGCGGTGGAGCTCGGCCTGGGCAACCCCGAGACCGGGCTGCCCCTGGCCGAGCACCTGGCGGTTACGGCGGCCAACCACCGCCGGGCGGTTATGCGGCGGCGCCGGCGGGACGTGCTCTCGGCTCTGGGGGGTGCGGCCGTGGTGCTCCTCCTACTTGCCATGCTCACCGGTTCGACCGCTCTCATCGGGCTCGACGTCGTCGCCGACCTGGCGTTCGGTGGTTACGTGCTCCTCCTGGTGCGTGCCGCAGGTGCCCGGCCTGCCGCCAGCGTGCCCCGGGAGGCGCGGGCGCCCCGCCGGGCTCGGGCGGCGGCCCGCCAGGGCGAAGCAACCAGGCGCCGGTCCAGGCCGACCGAGTGGCTGGAGCCGACCGAAGCGGAGCCTGAGCCCTACGGCGCCGGCCACCGGTACGAGGTCCAAGGCCCGCACCTGTTCGACCAGGAGGCGTACGCAGACCAGGTCAACCGGGGGAGGGGCTTTGTGCCCGGCCCCCTGGCCGCAGCGCCCAGGTCTCGGCCCGACGTGGCGCCTCCTCGTCCCCTCAGCTTCGTGCCACCGGCACCGGTGCGCAGGCCCCACCCTGCACCGCCCCGCTGGACCGGGGAGGCTGCTCCGGCAGCAGTGGCTGCGCCGTCGCCCGCTTCCTGGCCCGGGCAGGAGGGCAGCGGCGCCGACGACGACCTGGCATACGGCGACTTCGACAGCTACGCCAGCTTGGCCCTCGCGCAGGCCAACTGAGCCCCGCCCCCGGAGGGCGTGCCGCCGGCTGACCGGCCCGGCTCGGTCGTCGGGGCCACACTGGTGCCATGGTGCTGACCGCTCTCTCCCCAGAGGCCGTGGCCGACGGCACCCATCCTTTGTTGCAGGTGAGGCAGCTCTCGGTGTCCTTCGGGGAGCTGACCGTGCTCAGCGGGGTGAGCTTCGACGTCTGGCCCGGCCAATTGGTGGCCCTGACCGGTGAGAACGGGGCGGGCAAGTCGACCCTGGTGCGCTGCATAGCGGGTGACATCGGGCCCAGTGCGGGCGAGGTGACCATCGATGGGGCCCGGGTCCGCTCCAACGCCGGCGCGGCGACCAGCGGGTTGGCCGTTGTGTGGCAGGACGCTGCCATGTGCGACAACCTGGGCGTGGCCGAGAACCTGTTCCTCGGGCGCGAGCGCTCCCGGGTCTTCATATCCGAGGCGAGGGCTGCCCTGGAGGCTCAGGAGGTGCTGGCTTCCTACGGGATCAGGCTCTCCGCGGTGCGCACCGTTCGGGCCCTGTCGACCGGGCAGCGCCAGCTCCTTGCCGTCGCCCGGGCCATGCAGAGCCGGCCCCGCATACTGGTGCTCGACGAACCGACCGCCTCCCTGGGGGTCCAGGAAGCCCGCCAGGTGGAGCAACTGATCGGGCGGCTCAAGGCAAACGGGACCACGGTCGTCCTGGTCTCCCACGACATCGAGCAGGTCTTCCACCTGGCCGACCGCATCCTGGTCCTGCACCGGGGCCGGGTGGCAGCCAACCTTGCCCCCGAGGACGCCCACCCGGCCGACGTGGTGGCGATCATGTCAGGGCATGCGCCCGATGCCAGTGCCCGTCACCAGCTGAACCGCCTCCAGAACCTGGTGGACCAGCTGGCTTCGGCCCGCTCGCGCTCCAGCCTGCCCCTCATCGTCTCTGCGCTCGGCTCGGCACTGAGCATCGAGCAGCTGTGCGTTCACCTGCTGGAGGAGGGCTCGTTGCGCCTGGTCGCTGCGGCCGGCCTGCCTCCCGAGGTCATGGAGGCCTGGGCAGCCGTCCCGGTCGGCCCCGGAGGAGGGCCCATGGGTGCGGTGGCCATGAGCGGGCGGCTCCAGGTGACCGAGGACGTCAGCGCCAGCCCGGAGTGGGCTGCCTTCGCCGCTGTGGCCCGCCGCGGTGGTATCCGCAGCTCCTGGGCGGTACCCCTGATCGGGCCCAGTGGCCTCATCGGGGTCATCACGGGCTGCCAGCCTTTCGTGGGGCGGCCCCATCGGGACGAGATGGACCTGGTGTCGCTCTACGCCGGTTACGCGGCGGGGACCATCGAGCGTGACCAGCTCTTCGGGGAGGTGACGGCTCGCAACCGGGTACTGGAGACCATCCGCGAGGTACTGGAGACCCTGGCCGGGCCGGAGCCGGTGTCGACCGGCCTGCTCCTGGCCTTACAGTCCCTGCGGCGGGGCCTGAAGGCGGCAGAGGTGGAGCTCTGGCTCAAACCGCCCGGAGGCGCGGCCCGGTGCGGTGCCTGCGTGGACCAGCTCAACCGGGCGCACCTGGAACCCACGGGCCGGGACGGGCGGGACGCGGTGGCGGCGCTGGCCCACGCCCACTCAGGTCCCCTGGAGCTGGCGAGGCCGCCCGCAGCCAGCACGATCGCCACCACCTTCGATGCCCCGGGGGGGAGAGCGGCCCTCATCGCCCGTTGGGGTGAGAGCGAGGTCCCTGACGACGCGGTTGCCCTCCTGGGCGACGCCGCGCATTCGGTCAGGCTGGCCCTGGAACGGGACGAAGCCGAGCAGGCCCATCAGCAGGCGGCCGCCCTTCGCCGCTCCCATCAGTTGCAGAGGGACTTCCTGTCCCGCCTGAGCCATGAGCTGCGTACCCCGCTCACGGCCATCCGGGGTTACGCCAGCAGCCTGCTGGCTTCCGACGTCACCTGGGACGGCGAGAGCCAGGAGCGCTTCCTGAACCGGATCGCCGGGGAGTCGGCCCGGCTGGGCCGGCTGGTGGGCGACCTCCTCGACTTCTCCGCCATCGAGAGCGGCCTGCTGCGCCTGCAGTGCGACTGGTGCGACCTGCCCCTGGTCATCGAGGCCGCGGTGGCCGTGCTGCCCCCCGACCGGGTGCCCAACGTCCAGGTGAGCTGCCCGGCGGGGATGGCGCCGGTGTGGGCCGACCATGACCGCCTGGAACAGGTCTTCGTGAACCTGCTCGACAACGCCGTGCGCCACAACCAGCCCGAGGTACGCGTCCGGGTGGAGGTGGCCCAGGGGGAGGACACGGTCTCGGTGAGGGTCTCGGACGACGGGAGGGGCATACCCGAGGAGCTGCAGGCCCAGTTGTTCGTCCCCCAGGCCCGGGGCACGACGGGTGCCCCGGGGGCGGGCCTGGGGCTCTCGATCGCCCGCGGTATCGTGTTGGCCCACGGAGGCCGCATCTCGTTGGAGACGGGCCGACCTGGAGCCTCGTTCCTGGTCGAGATCCCTGTCGAGGGGCCGGGGGACAACGTGGCATGACAACAGCCGACAAGCGGACCAAGGCCCTCCTGGTGGAGGACGACCCCAACATCGTCGACCTCATCCGCAGCAACCTCACCGTGCGGGGTTACGACACCTGTACCTCCACCGACGGTTCCAACGCCCTCCAGTTGCTGGAGACCGAGTCGCCCGACATAGTGCTCCTGGACCTCATGCTCCCCGACGCCGACGGGTTCGAACTGTGCCGGGAGATGCGCGAGCGCAGTGCGGTGGGCATAATCGTGGTCTCTGCCCGAGGGGGCCAGCACGACAAGGTGGCCGCCCTCAACTTCGGGGCCGACGACTACATGACCAAGCCCTTCGGCATCGAGGAGCTCCTGGCCCGCATCACTGCCACCCTGCGCCGTACCCGGCCGGCCGAACCGGTCGAGGCCGCCCCTCTGCGCATAGAGGTGGGCGACCTGGTCGTGGACCTGGAGATGCGCCTGGTGACCAAGGCGGGGGAGGTGGTGCACCTGACGCCCACGGAGTTCTCCCTGCTGCGTGAACTGGCCGTGAACCGGGGCAAACTGTTGACCCATGCCCAGCTCCTGCGCCGTGTGTGGGGGCCCGGCTACGCCACGGAGACCGAGTACGTGCGCGTCTATGTGCGCCGGCTGCGGGCAAAGCTGGAAAGCGGCGGCGGGCCGCCGGTGATCGTGACCCAGCCCAGAGCCGGCTACCGCTTCGTCCCGGGCTGAACGCCACCCGCTCGAGCACCCGCCCGGCATGGGAGGAAGTGCAGCTCAGAAGGGCTGTCCGCCGTTCCTGCTGGCCGCGGTGGTCCTCTGTCCCCTGGGCGCTCCCAGCCGGCGTTCACACTCTCTTCATGGATTATTAACAGTCTTCGCCGTCTGTTCACGCACGCGTTCACAGATGCAGACGTAGCTTCTCCCCAGCCGGAGCTGACCGAAAACACTCCGGCCGGCAACGTCGAGCGCATGCCGAGAAGGTGTGCGGGGGCAGGACAGGGGGCGTGCCAAGTTGCGTCCCCCTTTGTGCGCCCGTTCTCGACGCGACGCGGACATCCGGTACTCGCTCCACATCTTGTGTGGCAAAGGGGATAAAGCATGAAAATTACCAAGAAGGCCGGCAGCCTGGCTTCGGCATCGGTTGCCGTGACCGCCATGGTGGGCGCCCTGGTCGGCCAGGTGGGCGCAGCATCGGCTGCCCCCTCGGGGCTCACCGCCAGCTCCTTCAACCGCAACTTCACGACCATGGCGCAGCTCAAGGCGATCACAGCCAAGGGCAAGGGGAGCATCGGCGTCATCCTGCCCGACACCGTCTCCTCCACCCGCTACGTCGAGTTCGACGCGCCGTACCTCACCATGGCCCTCGAGAAGGCCGGGCTCAGCCCCTCGCAGTTCAGCGTGGTCAACGCCCACGGCAGCGACGCCACTGAGTTCTCCCAGGCCCAGGCTGACATCACCAAGGGCGCCAGCGTCCTCATCATGGACCCGCTGGACTCCGGTGTCGGCGCCAAGATCGAGGCCTACGCCAAGGCCCACGGTGTGCAGACGATCGACTACGACCGCCTGACGCTGGGTGGCGTGCGCAACTATTACGTCAGCTTCAACAACGTGCGGGTCGGCCAGTTGCTCGGCCAGGGCCTGGTGAGCTGCGTCAACGCCTGGCACGTGAGCAAGCCTCAGGTGCTGGTCATGCGGGGCGCCCCGACCGACAACAACGCCACGCTCTTCTACAACGGCTACATGTCGGTGCTCAACCCGCTGTTCAAGTCCGGCAAGTACGTCGATGTCGGCCAGCCCGCCGGTACCTGGACGCCCAGCGTCGCCCTGACCGAGTTCCAGCAGCAGTTCACGGCCCATGCCAACATGAACGCCGTGCTGATGCCGAACGACGAGAACGGCGCTCCCATCATCAAGTACCTCCAGAGCAAGGGCATCAAGCCGAAGTCGTTCCCGGTCACCGGCCAGGACGCCACGCTGACGGGCCTCGGCAACATCCTCACCGGTTACCAGTGCGGGACCGTGTACAAGCCGATCTACCTCGAGGCCCAGGCGGCTGCGGCTCTGGCCATCTACGCCCGTGCCCACATGACGCCTCCGGCTGCGCTGGTGAACGGCACCACGCTGGACTCGGTCAAGCACGTCCAGGTCAAGTCCGTGCTGCTGACCCCGGAGTGGGTCACTGCCAAGAACATGAACAGCACTGTCATCGCTGACAAGTTCGTGCCTTCGGCGCAGCTGTGCGCAGCTCCCTACGCTTCGGCGGCGGCCTGCAAGGCAGCTGGCATCAAGGCCTGAGGCAACACCTCGGGACGTGTTCCTGTCACGCCTGGGCCGTGAAAGCGGCCCAGGCGTTGGCGTCCCATGGCCCGGGTGGAGGGCGATGGGCGCTCGGATGGCTGGGGCGGGCCGTACCCGGCCCGGCCACCTTCGGCATCGGCCCTCGGGGCTGCCACCAATTGATGTTCGGGCTGCCGGGCCAGGCTAAGGTTCCTGCAGCCGGTCGCCGGCGGAGCCTGCCTCCGGCGGTGAGAGCGCCGGAAGGAGGGCTTGTAAGCAATGCCTGAGGGCTTGCTCGAGCGTGGGCAGCCACTGCTCGAACTACGCGGGGTCGAAAAACACTTCGGGCCGGTCAGGGCACTGAGCGGTATCGACCTCACCATCACCGCCGGGGAGGTCACGGCGCTGGCCGGTGACAACGGTGCCGGCAAGAGCGTCACCATCAAGACCATCTCGGGTATCCACGGTCCCGACGCGGGCCAGATCTACTGGCGGGGCAAGCCGGTCCAGATCAACTCCCCCAAGGACTCCGCCGCTCTCGGGATCGCAACCGTTTACCAGGACCTGGCCCTGTGCGACAACCTGGACATCGTCCAGAACATGTTCCTCGGGCGGGAGAAGACCCGCTTGCGCACCCTTGACGAGGGGCCGATGGAGACGGCGGCCCGCCGCACGCTGGCCGACCTCCAGGTCACCACCGTGCGCTCGATCCGCCAGCCCGTCTCGTCGCTCTCCGGAGGCCAGCGCCAGTCCGTGGCCGTGGCCCGTGCGGTGCTGTGGAACTCCCAGCTCATGATCCTGGACGAGCCGACGGCCGCCCTCGGCGTGGCCCAGACGACCATGGTGCTGCGACTGGTCCGCCGCCTGGCCGAGCAGGGCTACGGGGTGATGCTGGTCTCGCACAACCTCAACGACGTCTTCGAGGTTGCCGACCGTATCGCCGTCCTTCGGCTCGGGCACATGGTGTCCCAGGGGCCGGTGTCCAATTACGACCGCCAGAGCGTCGTGGAGCTGATGACCACCGGCACGGTGTCCGACCCCAGCCGGTTCAAGGCCCCCGCCCAACCGGGCTCACAGGAGAACTGAGCAATGCCCCAAGAACCTTCCCCGGGCCATGTCCGGGCTGCCGGTGAGGTCGGTGCGGTAGCAGCCATGGACGCCGACGCGGCGTCCGACCTCGCCCTGACGACCACACCCGAGGTAGTGGCCGCCACGCTCGGCGACGTCCTCAAGGCCTGGTGGTCCAGGGTGCGCTCGGGTGAGAGCGGCATCCTGCCCGTGCTGGGCGGCCTCATCATCATCATCGTCATCTTCCAGGTCTCCAACTCGCTCTTCCTCTCGGCGGGCAACATCGTCAACCTGCTGATCCAGGCCGTCGTCTACGCCATGTTCGCCATGGGCGAGGTCTTCGTGCTGCTGCTGGGCGAGATCGACCTGTCAGTGGTCTACGTGGCGGGCATCGGGGCCGGCCTCACCGCGGCACTCGTGGCGCCGCCGTTCAACCTCACCTGGTGGCTCGCCATACTGGCCGGCATTGCCGGCACGACGGCAATCGGCGTCATCCAGGGCACCCTCATCACCAGGCTCGGCCTGCCCTCCTTCATCGTGACCCTGGGCGGGTTCATCGGGTGGGAGGGTGTCATGCTCTGGATGTTCGACCACCTGCAGGTGGCCACCGGCGGTGTGATCGAGATCTCGAACAACATCCTCACCGACCTGGCCAACGTCAACGGGACCCTGACACCAACTGCGAGCTGGGTGGCAATGGTGGTCGTGGTGCTGCTCTACGGCGGCCTGAACGTCTGGCGGGACAGGAGCCACAAGTCCCGGGGCCTGGTGGCGCCGCCGGCCGGCCTCACGGCGCTCAAGATCGGCGCCGTGGCGGTGGCCGGGGTGGTGCTGGTGCTCATCTGCAACGTCAACCGCGGTAGCCACGGTGGCCACGTCGTGGGCGTGCCCTGGGCCGTGCCGATCGTCCTCGTCGTACTGGCCGGGTCCACCTTCGTGCTCGGCCGGACCCGCTTCGGGCGCTACATCTACGCCATCGGCGGCAACGCCGAGGCGGCCCGGCGGGCCGGCATCAACCTCACCCTCATGCGGACTGCTGCCTTTGGCATAACAGGCCTCATGGCGGGTGTGGGCGGCATCATGTACCTCTCCCAGCTGGGCTCGATCTCCACCAACATCGACCCCACCTACGTGCTGTACGCCGTGGCTGCCGCCGTCATCGGTGGCACGAGCCTCTTCGGCGGCCGGGGCAAGCCCATCCACGCCGTGCTGGGCGCCCTGGTCATCGCCGCCATCGCCAACGGCCTCGGACTGCTGGGCATGAACGCCGCCGCCACCTACATGGTCACCGCCCTGGTGCTCGTGGCCGCCATTACGGTGGACTCCGTGGCGCGGCGAGGCAGTTCCACCAAGGGGGCCGCCAGGCGCTGAGCCTCCGCCCAGCCGGAACAGCTGGCCCGTCCAGCCGCCGGTCCCGGGGGGCACGTGTTGCTTCCCGCGGGCCGGCGGTGGCCCGTCCGGGCAGGCCCGGGCTGGGCGGGCCGAGGGTGCCGCTGCTAGGCTCTGACCGGTACGGGGGTGTAGCTCAGCCCGGAAGAGCGCTACGTTCGCATCGTAGAAGTCGCCGGTTCAAATCCGGTCACCTCCACCCGTTACCTGGCCCTCTCGCGCACCTCTGCGTAGAGGCAACCCGCTGACGTGCAGTTTTGCGGCGGGCTCGATCTCCGACGGGTGCCATTGAGGGCCGGACTTGAGGGCTCCTGCTCAAAGCTGCCCTACGCAGCGTTGCGCACGCCGGTGTCCGCCACCCCGCCGTCACCCTGGGCGCTTCCTCGTTGCTCGGGCGGGAGTCCCTTGCTGCCCTCGGCTGCCCTACCGCAGGCATAGCGGCTGCCCTGATCACGACCCCCTGACGGAGTCACCCAGTGGAGTGGCGGTTGGGCGCCGATGTGGGAGCGGCCAAGACGAGCAGAGTGTGCCCCCAGCCCGCTACGGCCCGCGTCGGTGACGACCAAGGTGGGGCACGAGCGGCCACGGGCACGTTTCCACATGGCCGCCTCCTGCGTCCGAGCGTCAGTACCCGACGGTGAAGCGCCGCCGTGGGTGTGCGGTGGTCTCGAGCTCGTCGACCAGCGCGAGGGCGAAGTCCTCGAAGGAGATCCGGCTTCCCTCCGGGCCGGTGAGGAGGGCGTCGTCACCGATGCGGAAGCTCCCCGTGCGCGCCCCTGGGGCGAACGTCACGGAAGGAGAGACGAAGGTCCAGTCGAGCTCCGGTTCCTCGCGCAGCAGGTCGAGGAAGACGACGCCGGCCGCGGCCTCCGGCCTGACCTGTTCCGGGAGGCGCTCGGTGTCGATCAACTTGACGCCGGGCGAGACCTCGAGGCTTCCGGCTCCGCCCACGACGACGTACCGACTCACCCCGGAGGCGCGGACCGCGCCGAGCAGCTTGTGCGGATCGACCTGCGAGAAGCGCAACGAGCTGATGATGGCGTCATGACCGGCGAGCAGGGACGAGAGGTCCTTCTCGTTCGCTGCGTCGCCGCGCCTTGCCGTGATGCCGGGACGCACCGGCACCTCCTCCGGGCGGCGCACGATGGCCGTAACCGTGTGGTTGCGGAGGAGCAGCTCCGCAAGAACTCGGGAGCCCACCTGTCCGGTTGCACCGATGAGTGCGATGTTCATTGTCTGCGTGCCTTTCTGTTCAGGAGGGGTCGGCGGCTGTCTGATGCGGTGTATCGCCCTTGCCGGCCAGACCGGGCAGCGAGCGGGAGCGAGCGTGCGACTCCGAGCCGAGCTGCTCGGCGACCGGCAGGTCGACGTGCCGCACGGGACCGTGCCGGCCTCGCATTGCAGAGAGGACAGCGGCGAGCGCGAGGAAGCTCATCGACGCGTAGAAGGCGGCGTGCAAGCCGCTCGTGAAGATGGAAGCGATGTGCCCGTGGAGCTTCGCGGTGCCGACGAAGATGGCGAAAGCCACCTGGCGAGGGATCGAGCGTGACGCGATGAGGATGGCCATCGAGAACGAGAAGACCATCCCGGTGTTCTGACCCTGGTCCCAGGCTCGAGCAAGCCCAGGCCACGCTCGCGCGGCTGCACCGGGAACGCGCGGACCTGGAGTCCGGCATGGGCGCGCACGCGCTGACGGAAGCCGGCCAGGCCGCCGCGGGCCTCCGGGTCGCCCTGGCCGCGCTGCAACTAGCCGAGCAAGCCGCCCAGGGCTCCGGCAGGTGGAAGGACCGCCACGCTGCCAGGCGCAGCCTGCCGAGGTTGGTTGAGGCGGCCGATCACGCCCAGCGCCGGCGGGACGACCTTGTCACCCCAGGGCTGGCGTGCCTCGACGGTAGGGTTGCCAGCGCCGAGGCCGAAGTGGCACGGCTGACCGCAGCCCTGCAGCGCTACAGGACAGGAAACGGGGAGACCGCTCGCCGTTGGCACGAAGCGCAGCGCTCGGCCAGCACACTTGCAGGAGGGCTCGGCGCCTACCGCGACCAGCTCGACGGGCTCACGCGGCCGGCGCGCTCATCGACGGCCGCGAGCGTGGTGCGAGCCCTCCCGCGGCCCTCACCCGCTTACGGGCCCGTCACGCCGGCTGATCGTGGGCCTTCACTGTGACCGTGGCTGTACATTCGGTGCGGCCCAATGGCCTGGTGCCGCCGAGCGCCAAGGCGCTCCGAACGCCGATTCGGTGCTCGCGCTCCTGATTGGTCATCACTGTCGTCAAGGCGCACAAGATATCCCGTTATTTGCCGCACATGACCGGGTTCGCGGTGACTACTCATTTGAGTAAGGCCGAGGACGGGCACCGGAACTCGGCTAGGCCTGTTCAGTAGCGCCCACATGCGCTCCGCTCCGGTAGCCCTGTCTCACCGGCGTGGCCACCGGCTTGATCGCGTTCTTCCGGACGCAATGCCCCCGGGCTTGGGGTCTGTCTCCTTGACGCGGTCTGTCAGCTGATGTATTCTTCCACTAGGTACTTAGTGAAGGATGCCCTTAGGGAAGGAGTGGGTGTGATCGAGTTCCAGCTTGACGAGGGATCGGGCGTCGCCACCTACCTCCAGCTCGTCCAGCAGGTCCACCAGGCTCTCCGCGTCGGCATCTTGGAGCCGGGGGACCAGCTGCCAACCGCCCAACAGGTCGTTGCCAAGCTGGCGATCAACCCCAACACCGTCTTCAAGGCCTACCGGGACCTTGAACGGGAGGGCCTGGTGCGAGCCCGCCCGGGGCAAGGGACCTTTGTCGTCGGCACCCCCCCCCGCAACGACCCGACCGCGCAGGCTCGCTTCCTCGGCTCGATGACGGCGTGGGTAAGCGAGGCGCGCTCGGCCGGCCTCGACCCCGACGACATGGAAGCGATCTACCGCACGGCTATCCGCAATTGCTTCTCAGTGGGAGTGGCATGACACAAGTGATCTCCACCCATGAGGTGGGCAAGCGCTACGGCCACAAGTGGGCACTTAGGGACTGCACGCTGAGCGTCCCCGAGGGCAAGGTGGTCGGGCTCGTCGGCCCCAACGGCGCAGGCAAGTCAACGCTGCTCCACCTCGCCGTTGGCCTGCTCACCCCGAGCGCAGGGACTATCGACGTGCTGGGCGCCAGCCCCACGGAGGGGAGCAAACAACTCTCCAAGGTCGGCTTCGTCGCCCAGGACGCGCCGGTCTATGCGGGCCTGTCGGTAGCCCAGCACCTGCGCATGGGTGCGTACCTCAATGCCACATGGGACCATCGCTTCGCCGAGAGCCGCGTTGGCCAGCTCGACCTCGACCCAAGGCAGCGGGCCGGCTCGCTCTCTGGCGGCCAACGGGCCCAGCTCGCCCTCACCATCGCCGTCGCCAAACGGCCCGAGCTCCTCATCCTCGATGAGCCGGTGGCGAGCATGGACCCCCTGGCTCGCCGAGAGTTCCTCCAAAGCCTCATGGAGATCGTTGCGCACGGAGGCGTGAGCGTCCTGTTGTCGTCCCACCTCATTGGCGACCTAGAGCGGGTGTGCGACTACCTCATAATCCTCGCTCGCTCCCGCGTCCAGCTCGCCGGAGAGGTGACCGACCTGCTGGCCACCCATTGGCGCCTCTCGGGGCCCCGGCGTGACCCGAGCAGCCTTGCCGCGGACCAGGTGGTGATCGAGGAGAGCCACACCGACAAGCAGACCACGCTGCTGGTCCGCACAGAACAAGCGGTCCTCGACCCTACTTGGACCATCAAGCCCGTAACCCTGGACGACCTCGTCCTTGCCTACTTGAGCAACCCGCCTCGTCCCGAGCGCCCGGCGCTGGGCGCCGGTCAGTCCTCGCGCCGTCCCGACCTGGGGGTCGTCCGATGATCCGCTTCACCTGGTTGCAGTTCCGTGCCCAAGCAGCGGTGGCCTTCGGCGCCCTGGCGGTCATCGCCATCGCCCTCGTCGCGACCGGGCCACACCTCGCCCACCTCTATGCGACGACGGTCGCCGACTGCTCGGTGCACGGTGACTGCGCGGCGGCCACGACCGCGTTCGCTTCCAAGGACCGTCTCTTGCAGGACCTCGGGAACGTCCTCATCGCCTTGCCTGCTCTGGTCGGGATCTTCTGGGGAGCGCCGCTGGTGGCCCGAGAGCTCGAGGCTAGGACCGAGCGCCTGGTGTGGGCCCAGGGCGTCACCCGCAGCCGGTGGGTCCTGGTGAAGCTGGGCTTCGTCGGTCTGGCCAGTGCCGGTGGGGCCGGACTGTTGAGCCTCATGTTCACCTGGTGGTCGAGCCCGTTCGACCGGGTCAACATAGACCGGTTCACCTCGGTGTTCGACCAGCGCGACATCGTCCCTATCGGCTACACGGTGTTCGCTTTTGCCCTCGGCGTCGCAGCTGGAGTTGTGATCCGGCGGACGCTGCCCGCAATGGCCACCACCCTCGGCGTCTTTGCCGCGGCCCGAGTTGGCTTCACTCAGTGGGCCCGGCCGCACCTCATCACGCCGCTGCGCGTACTAAGCCCGCTCCATTTGACCTCTGGGATGACCTACAACTCGGTGAATAACGGGCCGCTTACCTTGGTCGGGGCGAAGCCCGGGGCTTGGGTCTACTCAGCCGCGGTCGTCAACAAGGCCGGCCATCCCGTTGCCAGCACCTTCCTCGACCACGGGGCTTGTCTGCAGAGCCGGGCTGCGCCCGCCTGTATTGGCCAGCTCCGAGAACTACTGGTGTACCAACCGGCAAGCCGTTACTGGGCCTTCCAGTGGTACGAGATGGCGATCTTCCTTGGTCTCGCGCTCGTCTTGGCCGGCTTTTGCTTTTGGTGGGTCCGCGAGCGGCTTGGCTGACGTCACGGACAAGGCTGGAGGCCTGGACAACCACAGGTACCCATTCCTTCCCGGGCTGGACGAGGCGAGAAGATCTAATCTGCGCTCCGAAGGCCAGGGTAGCAACGGCCTCAGCGAGTAATACTGATCGACGGTTATTGCCGCGCCCGAACGGCGTCAACTGGAGCGCATATTGGCGCCGCGGAGGGTCCAGGGGTGACGAGCCTCATGGGGCTTTGAGGGGCCCGGGGGCCGCCAAGGGGAGGCGTTGCCTGACTGAAGGCACCGCCATGGCGGCCGCCACACTGGCCAGCACCAAGGCGGCGCCGAACGATAGCACGGCCTCGGTGCCGAAGCGGTCCGCGACGACGCCCGCCAGGCTTATACCGACTGGCGTGCCGACGATGCCGCCGAGGTCACGAACGAGGAGGCTCGCGCCAACAAATGGTCAGGGACGTGCACCTGGCGGCATGTCGAAGCGAGCGTGTTGTAGACCGAGGCGTCGGCTCCGGCCGCCGCGCCGGCCGGTAGGAGGAGCGGCAAAGGGCTGTGCACCGCCAGCAGGACGAGCAGGGGTGCCAAGGCCAGGCTGACGGCGAACGCGGCCAGCATGGGCCGGGGCGGGCGCCAGTGCAGCGTGACCCAGCTGCCGGCGAATGCCCCGGCCGCATAGCTGATGGCGATGGCTGACCAGGCTGACGCCCCGCCCAAGTAGGCCTTGGCCACGACCGGCCCGAGCACGAAGAACGGGCTCACGGCGAGGGTGTTGAGCGCTGCCACGTGGGCCGTGTAGGTGACAAGCCAGGGGCGCTGGCGCACCGCTTGCCAGCCTTGGCCGAGCTGGCCGAGCTGGCCGAGCAGGGCGGGCCGGTTGCCCGGCGGCGACGCCAGGGCCGGGGAGCGCACCAGGGCCAGGCTGAGGGTGCTGGCAGCGAAACTGGCCGAGTCGAGCGCGAAGGCAGCGCCGGGGCCGAGCCCCGCTACGACGGCGCCGGCCGTGGCCAGGGCCGCCACCTGGGTCACCGCCTGGGACATCGACAGCACGGAGTTGGCCTGGCGCACTTGGCCGCCGGGGGCCAGGTCGGCCACCAAACCGCTGGCCGCTGGGCCGAAGAGGGCCGAGCCCAAGCCGGCGCCCGCTTGCAGCAGCCCGAGGCCGGCCACGCTGGCGTGACCGGTGAGGAGGAGGGCCGCCGTTACGGCTTGGAG
>JAJZMF010000037.1 GCA_021850325.1 Actinomycetes bacterium | reverse complement strand
GGGGCGGAGGCGCCGCACCACCGGGGTCACGGGGCACCCGTACCACCCCTCTGGGCCAGGGCGGGACCAGAGGGCCCGAGAGTGGAGGCGATGGGAATCGAACCCACGAACCTCTTGCATGCCATGCAAGCGCTCTACCAACTGAGCTACGCCCCCAGGAGGTCCACACAACACTAGCAGAACTCACCGGCGCTCCCGCCCGCCGCCGGCGCCCCCTGACCCCGCCTGTCGCCAGCCACGTACCGGCACCCGCCGGACCGTCAACTCAGGAGGCCACGCGATACCCGCAAATCCGGTCGGCCGGCTCATGCCGCCCTGGAGCAGCGTCGATACGACCTCCCATGGCGGGTAACGGGGCCCGGCTGCGGGCACGCCGGGGGCAGGGGGCATGGCGCCTGCTGGCCCTGGCGGTGCTGGCGGCGGGAGCCCTCGGACTGGCCTCGGCCGGCGGGGTGGGCACCGGCACGCGGGTGGGCTACACCACCATGCCAGGGCACGGGCCGGGAACTGCGGCACTCCCCTCCCTGGGTGCCTGGAGCGCCGCTCCCGGCGGGACAGCCCTTCTGCGTGCTGGGGGTTTCGCACCACGCTCAGAGGTGGTGGTGCGCCTCGTGGGCGCAGGCACCACAGTCCAGGTGGCCGTCGGGACAGGGCCCTCCGGTCGGCTGGCCGCCTCCGTCCATGTGCCCCGCGGTGCGCTGCCAGGCTGGGCCGAGGTGTCGCTGCACGGCCACGGCCCCGGCGGGCTCCCCGTTGTCGAGGAAGTGGCGCTCCGGGTAGCGCGCTCCGCAACCTGGGCCCGGAGCCGCCGCCCAAACGCAGCGCCCGCCCGAGGCGCCTTCAGCGGGGAGGCAGCAGCGACAGGTCGGCACGGCTGACCAGGCCCGTGGCGAGGGCCCACTCAGCCAGGTGCTGGAGGGCGTTCTCGCCCAGCAGGTTCGGCACCCCGGCGTTGGTGAGGCGCGTGCGCAGGTACTCCACCCTCTTCACCAGGGTCGTGCGGGGCCAGTCGAGGCGTGCGGCAGCTTCGGCGTAGCTCTTGGGGTGCGGGTCGTAGCGGGGGAAGGGCTCGAGGTAGCCCGAGAACAGGGCGACGAGCGCCACCTTGTCCGCCGGGGTGATGGAGACGTCGGAGGCGGCGCTGGTCGGGCTGTCCTCCACCTGCAACGTGGGGTAGGGCCCGGGGGCCATGTTCTGGACGACCTCGTCGGGCAGGTCCAGGGTGATGGCATGACGGCGGGCCGCCCCCTCGACCACAACGGTGATCGGAGAGGTCACGGCAAAGCGCCGCCCCGGTGGCAGGACGGTGCGAATGCCCACGTCGTCGACTACTTCCAAAGGCCTCACCGCGCTCCTGTTGACCAGCCACCACACCCCGGCGTCGTGCTCCAGTGCCCCCGCCACCCGGGAGATGCCCAGGTCCGACGGGTCGAGGCAGACGGTGGTGCGCTGCGAGCGCCCGAAGGTGAGCACGTCGCCGGGCGCCACCTCGAAGCGTCGACCGCCCACCCCGACGGTGATCATGGTCATCGCCTCTGCCACACCAGGCAAGGTACCCCAGCCCCAGGGCCACCTGGCCGCCACCTCCGACTGGCCGTGGCCCGGAGGCAGTTCACGTAGCCTGGGAGCCCATGAGCTACGCCTACGACGCGCAAGAGGTGGAGAGCCGCTGGCAGGGCCGGTGGGCACAGGAGCACGCGTACGAGGTGAGCAACGAAGACCCGCGGCCCAAGTTCTACGTGCTGTGCATGTACCCGTACCCGAGCGGGGCGGCCCACCAGGGGCACGTGCGCAACTACACCTTCGGCGACCTGAACGTCCGCTGGCGCACCATGCTCGGGTACTCCGTGCTCAGCCCTATCGGCTTCGACAGCTTCGGCCTGCCGGCGGAGAACGCGGCCATCAAGCTCGGGACCCACCCCCGGCCCTTCACCGAGGCCCGTATAGGCGAGCTGACCAGTTCGCTCGAACGCCTCGGTTCCAGCTACGACTGGCGCCGGCTGGTGCGCAGCCACGACCCCCAGTACATCCGGTTCAACCAGGTCATCTTCCGCAAGTTCCTGGACGCCGGCCTCGCCTACCGCAAACAGGCACCGGTCAACTGGTGCCCGGGGTGCAACACCGTGCTGGCCAACGAGCAGGTGCGCGCCGACGGCACCTGCGAGCGCAGCGGTGACATGGTGGTCAAAAAGGACCTCGAACAATGGTTCTTCCGCATCACCGCCTACGCCGACGAACTGCTCGCGGACCTGGAGGAGCTGGACTGGCCCGAGCGGGTCAAGGTCATGCAGCGCAACTGGATCGGGCGCTCCGAGGGGGCCCGGTTCGAGATGCAGGTTGCAGGCTCCGACGCCCGGATCGAGGTGTTCACGACCCGCCCCGACACCGGCTTCGGCATGACCTTCGTCGTGCTGGCCCCCGAGCACCCCCTGGTACCGGAACTGGTCACCGCGGAACAGGCCGAGGCAGTGGAGGCGTTCGTGGAGCGCGTCCGCCAGGAGCCCGAGGTGGAGAGGCAGTCGGCCCAGGCGCCGCTCGACAAGCGGGGCATATTCACCGGCTCCTACGCGCTCAACCCTTTCAACGGCCGGCAGGTGCCCATCTACCTGGCCGACTACGTCCTGATGGGCTACGGCACGGGGGCGATCATGGCCGTACCGGCCGAGGACCAACGGGACTGGGACTTTGCCCGGGCCTACGGGCTGCCCGTCGTGCGCACGGTGGCGCCCCCCGAGGGCTGGGAAGGCGAGGCCTACACAGGGGAGGGGCCGCGCATCAACAGCCAGTGGCTGGACGGCATCGAGGACACCGCCGTGGCCAAGGCCAGGGCCATCGAGCACCTGGAGAGCAAAGGCCTGGGGGGACGGACCGTCCAGTACCGCCTGCGGGACTGGCTGGTCTCGCGCCAACGCTACTGGGGCTGCCCCATCCCGGTCGTCTACTGCCCCGAGCACGGGACTGTGCCGGTGCCCGATGACCAGCTACCGGTCCTGCTGCCCGATAACGTGGCCTTCGCCCCGACCGGCCAGTCACCACTGCGCAGCCATGAGGGCTTCCTGCTCACCACCTGCCCGGTCTGTGGCGGCCCGGCAGAGCGGGAGACGGACACCATGGACACCTTCGTGGACTCGTCCTGGTACTTCCTGCGCTTCTGCAACCCCTGGGACCAGGACGCGCCCGTGGACCTGGACGGGGCGAGGCACTGGATGCCGGTCGACCAGTACATCGGCGGGATCGAGCATGCCATCCTCCACCTGCTCTACGCACGCTTCTACACCAGGGCCCTGGCCGACCTCGGCCTGGGCCCGGCCGAGGTGCGCGAGCCGTTCAAGCGCCTCTTCACCCAGGGCATGATCCGCATGGACGGCACCAAGATGTCCAAGTCCAAGGGCAACCTGATCGCGCCGGAGAAGTACTTCGACACCGTGGGCGCCGATGCCCTGCGCGTGTTCCACCTCTTCGTCGGGCCCCCGGCTGACGACTTCGACTGGACCGAGCAGACCGACAAGGTGATCGAGGGCTGCCGCCACTTCCTGGACCGGGTCTGGCGCCTGGCGACGGGCGAGGCGGAGGGCTCGGAGGGTAGCGACCGGGCCGCCTCGCCCGGCGACGAGGAGGTGGTCAAGGCCAGCCACAAGCTCGTCGACCGGGTGACCAGGGACCTGGAGCGCTGGTCGTACAACACGGCGGTGGCCGCCCTGCGTGAGCACACCAACCTGCTCTACCTCTACGCCCAGTCGGCCGAGGGCGCCCGTCGCGAGACCATGGCGGAGGCGGTCGACACCATGCTGCTGCTCATGGCCCCCTTCGCCCCCCACATGACGGCCGAGCTGTGGGAACGCCGGCACGGGCAAGGGGCGCGCGTCCACTCCCAACGCTGGCCCGTGGCTGACCCGGCCATGCTGGCCGAGGACAGGGTGGTGCTGGTCGTCCAGGTCAACGGCAAGCTGCGCGACCGGGTGGAGGTCTCGCGGTCCGCTACCGAGCAGGAGGTGGTGGCCGCCGCCCTGGCCAGCCCCAAGGTCGTCGCCCAGATGGAGGGCCGGGAACCGAGGAAGGTCATCGCCCGCCCCCCCACCCTGGTCAACCTGGTGGTCTGAGAGCGCCGAGCACCTCGGCTAACCGGGGCCGGGGCCACCTCCCTCTCCCTGCGCGCCCGCCTCGCCCTGGCCCTCCCGGCCCTCCTCGCGCAGGAAACGCTCCAGCTCCGCGGCCAGTTCGTCCCCCGTGGGCAGGTCGGTGAGCGCCGCTTGGGGCGTGGCCAGCTCGGCGTCGGCCTGCAGCTCCAGCTGGCGCACCATCGCCATGTGCTCCTCACTGGCCGAGATGAGCGCCTGGAGCTGGTCCTTGGCCTTGGCCCCGGCCTCGTACAGGGCCCCGGTGCCGATCCTGGCCCCCGTCAGAGCGCTCAGCTCGTCCAGCAGGCGGGCCGACGCCTCCGGGTAGGGGGTGCCTGCGGCATAGTGGGGCACCCTGGCCCAGACCCCGACCGACGGCAGGCCGGCCTCGCCGAAGGCCACCTCGAGGACGGCCTGCGCACCGGCCGGGACCTCCATGGTCACCGGCAGGAAGCCGGTCCGACCAGCCAGCTCCTGGCTCGTAGCAGTGGCGGTCAGGCGCACCGGGCGCGTATGGGGCACGGCTGCCGGGAAGGCGCCGAGGCCCACCACCATCTCGGTGCCCAGCCTCAGGGCGAGTGCGACCACCTCGCTCGTCCACTGCCTCCAATGGAAGTCGGGCTCCGGCCCGGCCAGCACCAGCAGGCTGCGCCCCCCGGTCTCGGTCAGTGCGTACAGGCGGAGCTCGGGCCAGGTGAGGCCACCGTGGGTGCCGTTCGAGATGCGCAGGAGAGGGCGCCGGGAGCGCTGGTCGAGCAGGGAGTCGGAGTCGAAGGTGGCCACCAGCTCCTTCTGGGCCGACTCGAGCAGAGCGTTGACAGCCGTCGCGGCGGCGTACCCGGCGTCCACCCAGCCCTCGAGGCCCAGCACGAGAGCAGGGTGGTCCAGGTGGGGCCACGTCTTGATGGAAACAAAGGTCATACGGCCACCCCAATGGTCGGCTACAAAGGTCTCAGCACCAGCTGGTGCCAGGGTACGGGGCGCGCCCCTCGGGCCGGGAATGTCAGGCCGCCCTGGGACGCTATACCTACCAGCCCGCGCTGACGGGCCCGCTTTTGGCCGTGCCGGAGGAGAGATGACAGTGGCAATAGACGTAACCGATGCGAGCTTCGAGACCGAGATCCTGGAGCGCTCCACCCAAGCCACGGTCGTTGTGGACCTGTGGGCTGCCTGGTGCGGCCCCTGCCGCGTGCTGGGCCCGGTCCTGGAGAAGGTGGTCTCGGAACGCCAGGGCGAAGTCGTCCTGACCAAGGTCGACGTCGACTCGAACCCCCGTGCTGCTGCCACCTTCCAGGTGCAGTCCATCCCGGCCGTGTACGCCCTGCGTGACCGCAAGGTGGTGAGCGGCTTCATCGGCGCCCTGCCCGAGGGGCGGGTGCGTCAGTGGCTCACCGAGGTGGCGCCCCCCAGAGGTGAGGTGGACGAACTGTTGTCCGCCGGCGACGAGGGCTCCCTGCGCAAGGCCCTGGAACTGGAGCCCGCCAACACCAAGGCCATAGTCGCCCTCGCCACCCTCCTCGTGGCCGACGGGGCGCCCGAGCGGTCCAAGGAGGCGATCACCCTGCTGGGCCGGGTACCGGAGACGGCCGAGGTCCGCCACCTGCTGGCCCAGGCCCGGGTGGGCGAGGCGGCCTCCGACAACCTGGGGGAGGTGGCCTCCAAGCTCGATGCCCTCCTGGGACGGGTCAAGGGCGATCCCACGGCCAAGCAGGAGTACCTCGACCTGCTGGAGCTGATGGGCGACGACCCCAGGGTGCCTGAGTACCGCAAGGCGCTGACCTCGCGCCTGTTCTGAGCCGCTCGCAGGCAGGCCTGCGCAGCGGGAGGGCGGGGTAGCCTCGCAGGACCATGGAGACGACCCCGCCCAGCTCCGGTCCCGCCGCTACGGTGCTGGAGCTGGGCGGCCGCCGGTACGACATCAGGTACCGGGGCCTGGTCATGGCTGTCATAAACCGCACACCGGACTCGTTCTTCGACAAGGGTGCCACTTGGGCCTGGGACGCCTTCTGGCGCCGGGCCGAACAGGTGGCGGCCGAAGGTGCCGACCTGTTCGACGTCGGGGCGGTCAAAGCCGGGCCGGGCCCGGAGGTGGACGAGCAGGAGGAGATGGAGCGCCTGCTCCCGGCCGTGGAGGGCCTGGTGGCCCGTTTCGACCTCCCGGTCTCGGTCGACACCTGGCGGGCCTCGGTGGCCCGGGAGGCCTTCCGGCTCGGCGCCGTGATGGGCAATGACATAAGCGGGTTCGCAGACCCCGGGTACCTGGTCGAGGCGGCACGGGCCGGGGCGTCGGTGGTGGCCACCCACATCCGCCTGGCCCCGCGGGTGGCCGACCCGGTCCCGGTCTACGACGACCTGGTCCCCGATGTGGCCGCCTTCCTCGCCGACCGGGCGGCCCGGGCCGGGGCGCACGGCATCCCGCCCGAGCGGGTGCTGGTCGACGCCGGCCTGGACCTGGGCAAGACGCCCGAGCAGTCGCTGACGCTCCTGCGGGCCTCGCCTTCGTTGGTGGCCCTCGGGTACCCGGTGCTGCTGTCGGCCTCCAACAAGGGCTTCCTCGGCCACCTGCTGGGCCTGGAGGTGGACCGACGCCGTGAGGCCAGCGCGGCCGCTCACGCCCTGGGCCTGAGCCTGGGCTGCCGGGTGCTCCGGGTGCACGACGTCGCCGGCACCCGCCGGGTGCGGGACATGCTGGCGGCCATCCTGGAGGTGCGGCCGTGAGCCCCGCCGCACGCCGCCCGGCCGGCCGGGCGGAGGACAGCGCTCCCGGTCCACCCGCAGCCTGGCTGGTGAGCGGCGAGGACCCCTCGCTGGTCTCCCAGGCCCTCACCCGCCTCCTCGACGAGCTCGCCGAGGGACAGGAGCGCTCCCTGGTGGTCGAGGACCGCTCGGGCGACGACGTCGACCTGGCCGACGTGGTGGACGCCTGCCGCACCCCCCCCTTCCTGGCCGACCGCCGGGTCGTGGTGGTGCGAGACATCGGCCGCTTCACCCTCGACCAGCTCCAGCACGTGACGGAGTACCTCGGTGCTCCGTTGGGCACGAGCCGCCTGGTCCTCACCACGGGCGGTGGCCAGGTGCCGGCCCGGTTCCTCACCTCGTTCAGGCAGTCAGCCGTCACCGTCGTGGTGACCACCGACGTGGGCGCCAAGGAGGCCAGGGCCTGGGTGGCCGAGCACCTGGCCCGTGCCCCGCTCACTCTCGTCCCCGCGGCAGCATCGCTCGTCGAGGCCCACCTGGGCGAGGACCTGAACCGCCTCGACGCCCTGCTGGGCACCCTGGAGACGGCGTACGGCGCCGGGGCCCGCCTGTCGCCCGACGACGTCGCCCCCTATCTCGGCCAGGCCGGGGGCGTCCCACCCTGGGACCTGACCGACGCCATAGACCAGGGGGACCACGCCAGGGCGCTGACGGTGCTCCACCGCCTGACCGAGGCGGGGGCCCGTCACCCGTTGGTGGTCCTCGCCGTCCTGCACCGCCACTTCGGCAACGTGCTCAGGGCGCAGTCCCCCACCGTCACCACCGAGGCCCAGGCAGCCGAGGCCATCGGCATCCCCAAGGGACGAAGCACGTTCCCCGCCCGCAAGGCGCTCGACGCAGCGCGCCGGTTGGGCCCGACGGGGACCGGGGACGCCATCACCGCTCTGGCCGACGCTGAGCTCGCGGTCAAGGGGAAGTTGGACTGGGAAGGCACCCTGGTGCTGGAGGTGCTGGTGGCCCGCCTGTGCCGGCTCTCCAGGGCACGCCGGCGCTGAGCGGGGCCCTGCACCACAGCCCAGCGCCTCGAGGGCGCGCCAAAAGGGGCCGGCACCTCATGGTGCCGGCCCCTTTTGAGCGGGACTACCGGGAAGCTACTCGACTGAGGTGGCGCTCAGGCTGGCCGCCGCCCGGCGCATGAGCGCCGACTTGCGGTTGGCCGCCTGGTTGCGGTGGATGATCCCGCGCGCTGCCGCCTTGTCAAGGCGCTTCGCGGCCGCACGCACGTCCTCGGCCGCCGTCGCAGCTCCGGCCTCGGCGCTGTGCAGCGCCGTCTTTATCCTGGTCTTGACCTCGGACTTGGCCGCCTTGTTGCGCTCATGGGCCTGCTCGTTGGTGCGGATACGCTTTATCTGGCTCTTGATGTTCGCCACAGGGTGTTACACCTTAGCAGCTCGGACGGAGCAGCTCGGACTGAGGAGCTCGGACTGAGCAGCTCGGGGGGCACCGTTCCCACACTCACCGGTGGCCGCCCTGCCGGCAGGGCACGGCACCACTGCACCAGCGTCGGAGCGCCGACCCGGGTCAGGGTGCCGGCGACCGGTGCTGCGCCCGGGCTGGCGCCGCGTCGGCAAGACTGAGAGCTGCGAACCATGAGCCAACCACGTCCCAACCCCACCACGCCGGACAAGATCCGCAACCTGTCGATCGTCGCCCACATCGACCACGGCAAGTCGACCCTGTCGGACCGCATCCTCGAGCTGACAGGGGCGGTCAGCGCCCGTGAGATGCGCGACCAGTACCTCGACTCCATGGACATCGAGCGTGAGCGGGGCATCACCATCAAGGCCCAGAACGTCCGCGTCTACTGGAAGGGCCATACGATCCACCTGATCGACACGCCCGGGCACGTCGACTTCGGCTACGAGGTGAGCCGCAGCCTGGCTGCCTGCGAGGGCGTCGTGCTGCTCGTCGACGCCGCCCAGGGCATCGAGGCCCAGACCCTGGCCCACGCCTACCTGGCGCTCGAGCACGACCTCGAGATAGTCGTGGTGCTCAACAAGATCGACCTGCCGGCCGCCGACCCCGAGCGCTGCGCCGCCGAGATCGAGAGCGTCCTCGGGGTACCTGCCGCCGAGACGCTCAGCGTGTCAGCCAAGACAGGAGCGGGCGTTCCCGAGCTGCTCGACGCGATCTGCGAGCGGATCCCTCCCCCCAAGGGAGACCCGAAGGCAGCTCTCCAGGGGTTGATCTTCGACTCCTACTACGACCAGTACCGCGGCGTCATCAGCGCCGTCCGCATCGTCAACGGCGTCATGACGAGCGGTACCAAGGTCCGCTTCATGCAGACCGGCCGCGTCCACGAGGTCGAGGAGATCGGGGTGCGCCTGCCTGCCCAGAGCGAGGTCAGCTCCCTGGGGCCTGGGGAGGTCGGCTACCTCATCGCCGGCATCAAGGACGTCGGCGAGGCGCGTTCGGGCGAGACCGTCACCGACGCCTCCCGGCCCGCCGACAAGGCCCTGGAGGGTTACCAGGAGCCCAAGCCCATGGTCTTCTGCGGCCTCTACCCCGTCGACGGCGACGAGTTCGAGTCACTGCGTGACGCCCTCGAGAAGCTTCGCCTCAGCGACTCGTCCGTCTCCTACCAGCCCGAGAGCTCCGCAGCCCTCGGCTTCGGCTTCCGCTGCGGGTTCCTCGGGCTGCTGCACATGGACATCGTGCGCGAGCGCCTGGAGCGCGAGTTCAACCTCTCGCTCATCGCCACCGCTCCCAGCGTCGAGTACATAGCCAGGCTGACCGACGGCACCGAGATGCGCATGCACAGCCCGTCCGAGATGCCGGCCCCGCAGAAGATCGAGGTCGTGGAGGAGCCCTTCATCCAGGCCACCATGCTCCTGCCGTCCGAGAACACCGGCACCGTGATGGACCTGTGCCAGTCGCGGCGGGGCGAGATGCTGCGCATGGAGTACCTGTCTCCCGAGAGGGTGGAGCTCGTTTACAAGATCCCCTTGGCCGAAGTGGTGATGGACTTCTTCGACGCGCTCAAGAGCCGTACCAAGGGCTATGCCAGCCTCGACTACGAGCCGGCCGGGTTCGCCCCGGGTGACCTGGTCAAGATCGACATCCTCTTGAACGGCCTGCCAGTCGACGCGTTCAGCGCCATCATCCACCGTTCCGACGTCATGGAGTACGGCCGCCGCATGACCGAGAAGCTGCGCGAGCTCATACCCCGCCAGCTCTTCGACGTGCCCATCCAGGCGGCGGTCGGAGGCAAGGTGGTGGCCCGCGAGACTGTCAAGGCCAAGCGCAAGGACGTGCTCGCCAAGTGCTACGGCGGCGACATCAGCCGCAAGCGCAAGCTCCTGGAGAAACAGAAGGAGGGCAAGAAGCGGATGAAGAACATCGGCCGCGTCGAGGTCCCCCAGGAGGCCTTCATCCAGGCGCTGCGCCTCGAGTCCTAGCAGGGCATCGGGCAGCCTGCACCCACTCTGCCGGCCGCCGGGTTGGTGGCCTTGGGGCCGGCAGCCGGGGAGGCGGACCTGGCCCTGTCCTAGAAGCTCACCGTCTGCCAGTGGTGGCCGCCGTCCCGGGTGATCGCCAGCGACGACGGGCTGGAGGGCGACTGGGACACCTGGGTGATGGCGACGCCCTGGGTCGGGCTGGTGAACCCGACGTAGGAGACGCTCCCGTGGTAGACGGCCTGCCAGTGGTGCCCACCGTCGAAGCTGGCCATCAGGTTGCCGCCCCTGTCCCCGAAGATCGAGCCCGGTGCCGAAGCGGCGCCCAGGACGATCGGCAACTGCTGCGCCCCGGCCTTCGGGAAGCCGGCACCAAGCTGCGTCACCGGCTGGAAGTGCAGGCCCCCGTCCGTCGACTGGTACAGCCAGTAGGAGCCGAGCGCTGCGCCTTTGGGAGCGGCGGGTGACAGTTGGGAGGCGAAGCCGCCCATCTGGCATTCGACATAGAGCACGCTCCCGTTGGCTGCCGCTGGCACGGCATAGCTGTTGCCGACCGCTTTGCACGGTGGTGACCAGGGGGCCCACTGCCCGTCGGGCAGCAGCCGGGCGCTTCCGGTGATACCTCGGTCGTTGCCCTCCACGAGCCATCCACGCCCACCCTGGAGGACGATGTCCCCGGTCGGGTTGGCCCCGCCGGCCGGGAACCCGAGTTGAGGTGTCGCCATCTTGTACCAGGCGTCCGTCCGCACCGGCGACGCGGCGAGCACGGCGCCGGCGTACGTCGTGGAACTGGACTGGCCCATGGCGTACACGGTCCCTCGGGCCGCCTCCAGGTCGAAGATCGGAGCTTGGGCCGTCATGCCCGGCAGCGAGGAGAGGCTGTGCCACGTGCGCCCTCCGTCGCGGGTCGACCAGAGCACGGCCCGTTCGGTCCCGTTGAGGGCCACGCCGCCGAAGATCCACCCGTCCCGAAGGTCGGCAAAGCGTACGGTCAGCGAGGCGCCGCCAGCCAGCTCCGGGTAGCCGTCCATGCGGCGGTTCACCTGCTGGAGCAGACCCTGGGGCAACGTGACCGCAGACCACGTCCGGCCACCGTCGACGGTACGGCGCAGGGCCAGGCAACGGCCCGGGCCGGCACACGGCACGGTCCCGAGCGCCCAACCTGTGCTCAGCGACACGAAGGTAACCGAGCCGGGGCTGAACACCACTGGCAGCGGCGTCGGAGACGCCACGCTCTCCACGGCAGGCACGGCCGCGTCGGCCAACCGGGCAGGCAAGGGGCCGAGGCCGGCCCAGAGCACCCCGAGAGCCAGTAGGGCGGAGCCACGCCCCCGTCCGGGCCCTCGGCAGGTGACCGCCCTCCGCCCGGGCGCCTCCCCCACCACCTGGTGGCCCATCGTCGGGGGGCGGCGTGGCAGGGGGGCCCGCTCGGTCATGTCTCCTAAACTCCGCTCCCTGGCCCGCGGTTTCAGCTTGTGAGGAAGCTGCCGCAAGCGCCGTATATCGTTGGCCTGCCTGGTCGTGGCCCGGCCGGGCTGCCCTAGGAGGCTCTCCCATGTCCGACCCGTCCATGCCCCAGTACCCGGTCTACCCCGAACCAGGTGGACAGTGGCCCACCACGCCGTCGCGTCCGGGCACCATCACCAGGGCCATGCAGTTCATGTACGCGGGGGCGGCGCTGAGCGTGGTCAACCTGGTGATCGGCCTGGCCGACACCAGCCAGTTCAAGTCGGCCATTCGCAGCGCCTACCCCCACTACACCCAGGCCCAGGTCAACAACGCGGCCAACGCAGCCATCGCCGCTGTGGTCGTAGTGGGCCTGATAGGGGTGGGCCTCTGGCTCTGGATGGCGTGGGCCAACGGCCGGGGCCGGCGCTGGGCCCGCAACGTCAGCAGCGCCCTGTTCAGCCTGAACACGCTCGACCTGCTCCTCAACCTCTCCCAGCACGCCCCACTGCTCTCCATGCTGCTCGGCGTAGTGGAGTGGGGCGTCGGCCTGGGAGCGATCATCAACCTGTGGAACAGGCAGAGCTCGGAGTACTTCGGCTCCTCCCGGTGAGGCCGCCCACGGGCCGGCGCCGGCACGACCTGCGCCGAGGTGCCGTACCGCCGTGGCCGCCGGTTACGGGTACCCGGTGGCCACGGCGGCGGTCAGCGCCGCCTCAGCCCGCCTGGCCCAGGTAGCCCTCGGCCTGCAGGTGCAGTATGACCTGCTGGGCGGCAGCCTCGGCGCTCACCTCGGTGGTGTCGATGACCACCTCGGCGTCAGCGGGCTCCTCATAGGGGTCCGATATGCCGGTGAACTCCTTCACGATGCCGGCACGGGCCTTGGCGTACAGGCCCTTGCGGTCGCGGGCCTCGCAGACCTCCAGGGGCGTGGACACGTGCACCAGCACGAAGCCACCCGTCGGCTCGACCATCGAGCGCACCTCCTTGCGCACACCGTCGTAGGGGGCGATGGGGGCGCAGATGGCGATGCCTCCGTTCTTGGTGATCTCGGATGCCACCCAGCCGATGCGGCGGATGTTGATGTCGCGGTGCTCCTTGGAGAAGCCGAGCTCGGAGGACAGGTGCTTGCGCACCAGGTCCCCGTCGAGCAGGGTGACCGGGCGCCCGCCCTCCTCGAGCAGCTTGGTGAGCAGGATGGAGGCGATGGTCGACTTGCCCGAGCCGGACAGGCCGGTGAAGAACACCGTCACCCCCTGGGCGGCGCGTGGGGGGTAGGAGCGGCGCAGCTCGGTGGCCACCTCGGGGTAGGTGAACCACGAGGGCAGCTCACGCCCCTCGGCCAGGCGCCGGCGCAGCTCGGTGCCCGAGATGTCCAGGGTGCGGGTGCCCGCGGGCACCTCGTCCACGGGCATGTACTCGTCGCGGTCTTCGACATAGACCATGGCCTGGAAGGGCACGACGCCGATGCCGAGCTCGTCGTGGTGGGCGGCCAGCAGCTCCTGGGCGTCATAGGGCCCGTAAAAGGGCTTGCCTGTGCTGTCCTTGCCCGGGCCGGCGTGGTCACGTCCCACGATGAAGTGGCTGGCGCCGAAGTTCTTGCGGATGATGGCGTGCCAGACCGCCTCGCGCGGCCCGCCCATGCGCATGGCAAGGGGCAGCAGGGCCAGGTCGGCGGTGGCATGGGGGTAGCCCTTCATCACCGCCTGGTAGCAGCGGACCCGGGTGTGGTGGTCCACGTCGCCCGGCTTGGTCATGCCCACCACGGGGTGCACCAGCAGGTTGGCCTGGACCTGGCGCGCCGCCCGCAGCGTGAGCTCGACGTGGGCGCGGTGCATGGGGTTGCGCGTCTGGAAGGCCACTATGCGCCCCCATCCGGCCTCGGTGAAGCGCGCCCGGGCCTGGGCCGGGCTGAGCCGCAGCGACCGGTAGTCGTAGTGGTGGGGCATGACCAGCACCTCGAGGCGCCCGGCCAGGTAGACCGGGCCCGAGCGGCTCATCAGGTAGGCCACCCCGGGGTGGGTGGCATCGGTGGTGCCAAAGACGGCCTGGGCCTCGGCGGCCCGGTCGGGCCGGTAGGCCTCGGCCACCTCCAGTACGGCCAACATGACCCCCTCGGGGTCACGCAGCGCCAGGTGGGAACCCACAGGGGCGGCCGCTGCCACCTCCTCGGGCACGTCGAGGGTCACCGGCATGGGCCACAAGGTGCCGTCGGCCAGGCGCATGGAGGAGCAAACCGAGGTGTAGTCGGCCTCGCCGAGGAAGCCCCGCAGCGGAGAGAAGCCCCCGTTGGCCAGGAGCTCGAGGTCGCAGATCTGGCGCGGGGTCAGGTCCCACGACGCCCAGGAGGCGCTGGCCGCCTTCAGCTCGGCCGCCCTCTCCGGGCTCACCACCAGGTCCACTAGGGCCCCGCCGTGGGGGCTGATCAGCTGGTCGGGCACGCTACCTCCAGTAGGTCAGAGCAATTTATGACCACTTTAGTCAGATTTGCGGGGCGGGCGCCCGGCCTGCCGGGCCCGGGCCCGCTCAGCCGTTGGTCCTCACGCAGCTCCCACCCGTGCGACAGCCTAACCACCTGTTCGGGCACCCCTGCCTTTGAGGGCGGCGACCACCCGGCAACGGGCCGGCCCGTGCCCTGTCCCTCGGGACGTGCTGGCACTCGGTAACCTTGACTGCCAGACATGTTGGACGACCGCAAAGCAGCCATTCTTCGCGCCGTCGTGGAGTGCCACATACGTACCGCTCAGCCGGTGAGCTCGTCGTACGTGGCCCAGCTCCCGGGCCTCAGCGTGTCCCCGGCCACTGTTCGCAACGAGATGGCGGTGCTCGAACAGGAAGGCTTCCTCTTCCAGCCCCACTCCAGTGCCGGACGTGTCCCCACCGACAAGGGCTATCGCTACTTCGTCGACTCGCTGAGCGGGCCCGCACCCCTCGGCCCTGAGCAGGCCGAGCTGGTGAGGATGTTCTTCAACCGCACCCACGGGGAGCTCGAGCGCACGTTGGCCGAGACGAGCAGCCTTCTGTCCCACCTCACCGACTACGCGGCGGTCGTCGTCGCCCCGAGCGCCCCCGAGCCGGGCCGCGTCCGGTCCGTGCAGCTGGTCGCCCTGTCGCCACGCCTGGCACTTGCCGTAGCCGTACTGGCCAACGGCGCCGTGGAGCGCCGGGCAGTCGAGCTGCCCAACGACGTGGCCGAGGCCCAGGTCGAGATGGCGTCCTCTCTGACAGCCGCCTTCCTGGTCGGCTCCTCCCTGGACAGGCCGGGCCAGCCCGCGCCCAGCGGTGACCCGGCAGTGGACTCGTTGATGGCTGCGGCCCTCGGCAGCCTGAGGCTCCCCGAGCCGGGCACCGGGGCCCAGGCACCGGTCTACGTCGGCGGTGCGGCCAGGATGGCAGCCGCCTTCGACGCCGTGAGCACCATCCGCACCGTCCTCGGCATCCTGGAGCAGCAGTTCGTCCTCGTCAGCCTGCTCAAAGACGTGCTCGACCGGGGCCTGACGGTCGCCATCGGCACTGAGCACGGCCTCGTGCAGTTGGCCGAGTGCTCCGTGGTCGTGGCCCCCTACGAGGTCGACGGCCAACAGGCGGGCACGGTGGGCGTGCTGGGCCCGACCAGGATGCACTACGACCAGGCCTTGGCTGCAGTAGCCGTCGTGTCGAAAAAGCTGAGCAAGGCCCTCAGCGACGGCGAGGTCCGCCGCCAGCACAGCGACCGAGGGCAAAGGAGCGCTGTCTAGACGTGGCCGGAGAAGACTATTACGCCCTCCTCGGCGTCGGCCGCACGGCTACCGACGACGAGATCAAGCGCGCCTACCGCAAGCTGGCCCGGGACCTCCACCCCGACCGCCATGCCGGGTCGCCTGCCGACGCCGAGGCCAACGAGGAGCGCTTCAAGCTCGTGAACCGGGCCTACGAGGTCCTGAAGGACCCCGAGAAGCGCCGCCAGTACGACATGTTCGGGCCCGATGGGGAGCGAGCCGGGGCGACCGGTGACCCCTTCGGCTTCGGCGGTGCCGGGCTGGGTGACATCTTCGACGCCTTCTTCGGTGGCGGCGGCCCGTTCGGGGCCGGTGGGCGGGCGGGCGGGCGCCGGGCCGGGCCGCCTCCGGGAGAGAACGTGGAGGCCATCGTCGACCTGGACTTCGCCGAGGCGGTCCTCGGTGCGTCCAAGGACGTCAGCGTGCGCACCCTGGCCACCTGCCAGACCTGCTCGGGGACCGGCGCAAGGCCCGGGACGACGCCCGTGACCTGTTCGACCTGCAACGGCGCGGGCGAGCTGCGCCGGGTGCGCCAGTCGCTTCTCGGCCAGATGGTCACCTCGAGCCCCTGCCCGCGCTGCGGGGGTTCGGGCGAGGAAGTCCCCTCACCCTGCCCCGACTGTCGCGGCCAGGGCCGGCACATGGAGGAGCGCAGCTACACCGTCGAGGTACCGGCCGGAGTGGACGACGGCTCCACCCTGCGCCTCACCGGACGAGGTGCCGCCGGCGTGAGGGGTGGCCCCCCGGGGGACCTCTACCTGCACCTGCGGGTGCACCCCCACCCGGTGCTGTCCCGGGACGGCTACGACCTCCGGGCCACGGTGCCCGCCAGCATGGCGCAGGCGGCCCTGGGCGCCCATCTGAGCGTCGAGACCCTGGAGGGCCCCGAGCAGCTCGAGGTGCCTGCGGGTTGCCCCAACGGCCACGAGGTGCGCCTCCGGGGCCGGGGGGTCCCCCACCTGCAACGCCGGGGGCGAGGTGACCTCGTGGCGACCATCGAGGTCCAGACCCCCACCGACCTGACCCCGGCGCAGGAGGACCTGCTGCGCCGCTTCGCCGCCGAGCGCGGCGAGGAAGTGGTGCCGGCCGAGGCCGGCTTCCTCTCGCGCATCCGCAGCGCTTTCAAGTAGGCGTCGCAGCGGGTGGCCCGGGCTGTCGCCCACGTCTTTGTCGACGACCTGCGCCAGCCCCGGCTGCGGGAACAGGACCTGCACCACCTGGCGCGGGCCCTGAGGCTGAGGCCGGGCGAAGAGGTCACCCTCTCCGACGGCCAGGGCGGGTCCCTGGCCGGAGAGTGGACAGGGACGGGAGTGGCGCCGCTGACCGGGGCCGGCCCGAGCCGGGAGCCCCCGCCCCAACCGGTGCTCACGGTCGGGTTTGCCCTGGTCAAGGGTGACAGGCCGGAATGGGCCGTCCAGAAGCTCACCGAAGCAGGGGTGGACCGCATCGTGGTCATGACCAGCGCCCGCTGCGTCGCCCGCTGGTCGGCCGAGGCGGCACCCCGCCACATGGACAAGCTGAGAGAGGTGGCCCGCCAGGCCGCCATGCAGAGCAGGCGGACATGGCTACCCTCGGTGCAGGGGCCGGTGGGGCTGGCCGATCTCGTAAAAGGCGCCGAGGGTGCCGCCCTGGCCGTGCCCGGAGGCTCCCCGTTGACCCTGGCCACCCCGACCGTGCTGGTCGGGCCGGAAGGCGGCTGGGAGAGCGCCGAGCTGCTCCTGGCAACCGAGCAGGTCGGCCTGGGCCCCTGTGTGCTGCGGGCCGAGACGGCTGCCCTGGCTGCCGGCGTCCTGCTCTCGGCCCTCCGGGCGGGCCTGGTCGCCCCCGCCCCCGGGAAGACGGCCCCCGGGGCCGGCCCTCAGCCCGACGACGTGAGCACCGGGCCCGGGGCGCCCTCGCCTACCAGGTCTTGTCGATCGACACGTACTTGACCTCGAGGTACTCGTCGATGCCGACCGAGCCACCCTCGCGGCCGATCCCCGACGCCTTGGCCCCCCCGAAAGGGGCTGCCGGGTCGGACACCAGGCCGCGGTTGAGCCCGACCATGCCGACCTCGAGGGCCTCGCACACGCGCAGGGCACGGCCGAGGTCCCGGGTGTAGGCATAGGCGACAAGGCCGTACCGCGTGCCATTGGCCAGGCGCACGGCCTCCTCGTCGTCCTCGAAGCTGAAGACGGGGGCAACGGGCCCGAATATCTCCTCACCGGCCAGCTGGGCGCCCTCCGGGACCGCTGCCAGGACGGTGGGCTCGTAGAACCATCCCCGGGACCTCGGCGCCCTGGCCCCACAGAGCACCCGAGCACCCCGCTCGACGGCGTCCTCCACCAGGGACGTCACCTTGGCCCGCTGCGCCTCGTCCACAAGAGGGCCCACCCTCACGCCGGGCTCGGTGCCCCGGCCCAGCTTCATGGCGGCCATCGCCCGGGCCAGCCGTTCGGAGAACTCCTGGGCCAAAGAAGCGTGCACATAGAAGCGGTTGGCGGCCGTACAAGCCTCACCCGTGTTGCGCATCTTCGCCGTCAAGGCGCCCTCCACCGCAGCGTCCAGGTCGGCATCGGCAAAGACCAGGAAGGGGGCGTTCCCCCCGAGCTCGAGGGAGACGCGCAGCACGTGAGCGGCGGCGCCTGCCATCAGCATGCTGCCCACCTCGGTCGACCCCGTGAACGAGACCTTGCGCAGACGGCTGTCAGCGAGCAACGGCCCGGAGACGGCGCTGGCACGCGAAGTGGTCACGACGTTGAGGGCCCCGGGGGGCAGCCCTGCCTCCTCCAGGATGCCGGCCATGGCCAGGGAGGACAGGGGCGTGAGCTGGGGTGGCTTGAGGACCATGGTGCAGCCGGCAGCGACCGCCGGGCCGACCTTGCGCGCCACCATGGCGGCCGGGAAGTTCCAGGGGGTGATGAGCAACGACGGCCCCACCGGCTGGCGCATCACGAGCACTCGGTTGGCACCACTGGTGGACACCTTGTAGTCGCCGCTGATCCTCACCGCCTCCTCCCCGAACCAGCGGAAGAAGTCGGCCGCGTAGGCCACCTCCGCCTTGGACTCGGCCAGGGGCTTGCCCATCTCCATGGTCATGAGCAGGGCCAGGTCGTCCACCCTCTCGGTCATGAGCTCGTAGGCCCGGCGCAGTACCTCACCTCTGCGGCGGGGTGCTGTCTCCGCCCACCCCGCCTGGGCACCCACCGAGGCGTCCAGCGCGGCCAGGGCATCGTCCTCGTGCCCGTCCGCCACCTCGGCGATCACCTCCTCTGTGGCCGGGTCGTGCACCGGGAAGGTGCGGCCCCCTGTGGCCGGGCGCCACTGTCCCCCTATCAGGAGCCCCCGGGGCACGCGGGCGAGCACCTCCCGCTCCCGTTCGAGCTGTTGGCCCACGGCGACCTCGTCGTTCACTGTCCACCTCGCTAGACGTGGCCCGCTCCGGCGGCGGTCGGGACGGGCAACCAGCCGGAGGAGGCCGGTCAGGGCACACGACCGGCCCACTGGTCGGTCGGGCCTCCGGCACCTCCGGCCCACCCTAGACATACCCGGGGCGCCGCTGTGCCGGGAACGGTCCCGGCCGGGTACTATGAGAAACGCAGAAGAAACCGAGGGGCCCGGCCGGGGACCACCCGTCGGGCAGGCGTGGCGGTTGGCGGGACATGCCCGCAGGGCCAGGGCAGATGTTGGAGAAGTCGCCCGTCGGGGTAGGACTAGAGCTGAGCCGCTTGTGCCGTCCGGCACATCGGCCCAGTTTGGGAACAAACCTCCCGGCTCGGACGTTACCTTCGTTACAATGACTGATTTCGTGCGCCGCACTGCCCGGGGCGCCATGGGCGCCGGTCCCGACCTCCTCGGCCTCTACCTCGATGAGGCCGGGAGCTTCCCGTTGCTCACCAAGGCTGACGAGATGCGCTTGGGCCAGGTTATCCAGGAGGCCCAGACCGCCCGTGAGGAGCTGGAGACGGCCACCGACGTCAGCCCTCGGCGCAAGCGCGAGCTGCGCAAGGCCGTAGCCGCCGGCGAGGACGCCACCACCCGGTTCATCAACTCGAACCTCCGCTTGGTCGTCTCGGTGGCCCGCAAGTACCAGTGGTCGGGCCTGCCCCTGTCGGATCTCATCCAGGAGGGCAACCTGGGCCTCATCCACGCCGTCGAGAAGTTCGACTGGCGCAAAGGGTTCAAGTTCTCCACCTACGCCACATGGTGGATCCGCCAGTCGATCGGCCGGGCCATAGAGAACACGGCGCACACCGTCCGTATCCCGGCCCACGTGGGCGACGAGATACGTCGTGCCCGTAGGGTCCAGGGTGAGCTCGAGGCCAAGAACGGTCGTCCTCCCACCCTGGCCGAGCTGGCCGAAGCACTGGAACTGGACGAGGCTGCGCTCTCCGAGCTCCTGCACTACGACAGCGACCCCGTGAGCCTGGACGCCGCCGTGGGCGAGGACGGCGACACCAGCCTGGGCGACCTGGTGGTCAACCACTCGGCACAGTCCCCGTTCGAGACCGTGGCCCAGGCCCTGCTCGGTGGCCACATCGATGAGTTCCTCAGCCGCCTGTCCGAGGACGAGCGGCGGGTGCTCTCGCTTCGTTACGGCCTGGACCGGGGCGAGCCCCGCACCCAGGGCGAGGTGGGCGAGCTGCTCGACCTCACCGCCGAGCGTGTCCGCCGCATAGAGCGTGACGCCCTCACCAAGTTGCGCCGGGCCCTCGCGGGCAGCGACGCCCGCGACCTGCTGGCCAGCTGAGCCCCGCCCCCCGGGCCGTTGGCGAGCCGGCTGCCCGTGGGGGCGCCGCGCACCCGAGCCGGTAGCTTGGGACCACGATGAGCAGCGTCAGGGTCCGCATGGCCCCCTCCCCGACCGGCTACTTCCACGTGGGCAGTGCCCGCACCGCCCTTTTCAACTGGCTCTTCGCCCGCCAGCAAGGCGGCACCTTCGTCCTGCGCATCGAGGACACCGACACCCTGCGCAACCGGGCGGAGCACACCGAGGGCATCGAGCGCGCCCTTCGCTGGCTGGGCCTCGACTGGGACGAGGGCCCCTACTTCCAGTCCCAGAGGGGCGGGCTGTACCAGGACGCCGTCGACCGGCTCCTGGCGGGTGACCACCTCTATGCCTGTGACTGCACGCCCGAGCAGGTGGCGGCCCGCAACAAGGCGGCCAACCGTCCGCCCGGCTACGACAGCTTCTGCCGGGACCGGGGCTTGGAGCCGGGGCCCGGGAGGCTCCTGCGCTTCCGCACACCGGACCAGGGCAACACGACCTGGTCCGACGTCGTCCGGGGCGAGGTCTCCTACGACAACCGGGCCATCGAGGACTTCAGCGTCCGCAAGTCCTCCGGCCAGCCCTTGTTCATCCTGGCCAACGTGGTCGATGACGGCGACATGGCCATAAGCCACGTCGTGCGGGGCGAAGACCACGTGCCCAACACACCCAAGTACCTCCTGCTCTGGGAGGCCCTCCAGCTCGGCCCTCCGCCTGCGTTCGCCCACCTGCCCTTGCTGGTGAACGCCTCCCGGCAGAAGCTGTCCAAACGCCGGGACAAGGTCGCCCTCGAGGACTACCGCGACGAGGGCTACCTGCCCGAGGCCATGGTGAACTACCTGGCCCTGCTCGGCTGGTCGCCCGGTAACGACCGGGAGGTGCTGAGCAAGGAGGAGCTCGTGGCCGAGTTCCGGCTCGACCAGGTCAAGTCCGCCCCCGCCTTCTTCGACGAGAAGAAGCTGGCGGACGTCAACGCCAACTACCTGCGAGCCATGAAGCCCGAGGAGCTGGTCCACAGGGCGCAGGACTGGCTGGCCAGCCGGTGGTCGCCCATCGCCGACCTGGTCCAGGAGCGCGCACGCACCCTGAGCGAGGTCTACTCCATGGTCGACTTCCTCTACAGGGCCGATGTCAGGCCTGACCCGGCCGAATGGTCCAAGGTCCGCCGCCAGTCCCCCGCCTTCACCGAACTGCTGGGTGAGGCCACCCGGCGCCTCACCGATTGCGAGTGGGGGCCCGAGGGCATCCGGGAGGCCGTGGCCGCCGCCGGAGAAGCGGTGGGCGTGACCAACCTCGGCAAGGCGCAGGCCCCCGTCCGCTTGGCGGTCACCGGTCGCACCGTCGGGCCTCCTCTCTTCGAGGCCATGTCCCTGCTCGGCCGCAACCGCTCCACCGCCCGCGTCGAGGCGGCCCTGCAGAGAGCACGCGAAGAGGACACCGCAGCCACCGCTCGGGCGCCGGCCTGAGCACGGCGGCCCTGGGTGGCCGCCTGGGACTGGCAACCCCCGGCCGGCTGTCGGCTAGGATGTGGGTCGCCCGTTCGGGGGTGGTGTAATCGGCAACACTACAGGTTCTGGCCCTGTCATTGGGGGTTCGAGTCCTCCCCCCCGAGCTCAGCAGGACGTAAGAAAACCCAGGCAATCGCCTGGGTTTTTTTACGTACGGTCATGAGCCGGGCCTGCGTCGTGCGCCACCGGTGGCGCCGGCTGGCCGGTGGTCAGCGGCGATGCAGGCCCTGCCGGAGCGCCTCCCGTTCGCCCGGCACCGGTGCCGCCCGGTGCGCCATCGCCTCCCACTGCAGGCCGGGCAGCGGCGATGGAAGCGCTCCGGCGGGCCTGGCGGCACGCCACCACCAGAGCCTCGAACAGCTGCCGCGCCTCGGCCTCGTCCCGGTCGCGGAACTGCACACGCAGGCGGCGGCCGGCCGCGTCCAGGTGCACGGTGGACAGGCGCAGCGCCCTCTGCACCGGCCCCTGGACGTGGCGCACGCTCTGGACCTTCTCCAGTGGCACCCACGTGGTCACCTTGCGCAGGCGGCCGACGCTCGAGGCCACCAGCGCCCCCTGCGCCCCCGCAGCCAGGAAGTGGTAGCTGAAGGGGGCCTTCAGCCGGGCCCGCCCGGGCGGCCGCCCCAGCTCGAACTGGTGCAGCCCGAGCAGGCTGACCAGTAGGGAGTCCGCGAGCAACCCGGGGCCCACCGGGAGGAGGGACTTGGTCACCTTTGACGAACGCGTGCCCTGCTCCTTGCCCGGGGAGCCGGCCACGTCGACCTCGAGACGGCACCACCCGAACGGCCTCCACGCCATGGGCTGCACCTTGCGCACGGCCTGTACCCGGGCCAGAGGCACCGTCTCGGAGACCGTGGAGAGCAGGCCTCGGCGCACCCGGATGCCATCGGGGGCGAGGCCGATGGTGAACCCGTACTGCTCTGCCACCCTCTGCCACGCCCGGCGCAGGAAACCGAAGAGGTACACGGCCACCGTCCCGAAGTATGCCCCCCGGGCCGCCGCCGACCGGCTGAGCAGGAAGGTCCCCACCAGAGCCAGGGCGACCACCAGGAACATCGCGCCGGACAGGACCGTCGAGCCGATGAGCCGCCCGAGGGGGACGGCGGTGACGGGGCTCTCCACCGGTTCGGGCGTGGAGAGGTCGAGGCCGTGGTGCCCCGCCAGCAGACTGGCCCTGAGCTCGAGCGCCACCCGTTCGGACAGGTAGGCCAGACGGCCCTCGGACCGGCTCGAGCCGGCCAGGCGTACCCGCAGTTCGGCTAACCCGAAGGCCCGGGCCAGGAACGGCCGCACCACGTCCACGGCCTGTATGCGGGCCAGGGGCAGTTGACGGGCGTCACGGGTGAACAGGCCGGTCTCGATGCGCAGGGCCCCCGTGCCCACCGACCACCGGGTGACGAGGTAGCGGACGGCGCTGATGACCAGGTTCAGGACAGCAACCCCGCCCAGCACCCCCATCAGGACCAGGCTCGAACCCTGGCTCTGCGCCCGGTCCTCCAGGGCTACGACGCCCGCCAGCAGGGCAGTGCGCCCGGCAGCCACCACGGGGGTGAGCGGGTGCAACCGCTGCCAGGCAGCGGACGGCCCCCCGGACGCACCGGGACCGTGGGCTGCAGCCACCTCGGGACCGGGCTGAGCGCTCAAAGCCCTGCCGCCCGGGATTCTCCCAGCGCCGCCAAACGGTCCCGCAGTCGTGCCGCCTCCTCCCGCTCCAGGCCCGGGATGCGTGCGTCGCTGGCTGCGGCTGCCGTGTGCAGCTTCACAGTGGACAGCCGGAACAGCCGCTCCACCGGCCCCGCCGTGACGTCGACGAACTGCATACGTCCGTAGGGGACCACCGACTGGCGCTTGAACATCACCCCGCGCGAGACGACCAGGTCGTCCTCCCGCTCCTGGTACGCCCACGCCCTGAACCTGCGTCGGGCCACCAAGAGCAGCACCGTGCCGGCGACCAGCTCCCCCACCAGTTCCGCCACCAGGCCACCGACCACCTCGCCCGACCCCGCTGCGGCGGCCAGGGTCACGACCAGCGCCAGCGCGCTCAGGGCGCAGACCTCCAAGGTGCGCAGCCTCCACAGCCTGGGCGACGGCCGGCTCCAACCGCCCGACGGCCCCCCAACGTGCTGCGCGGGGGCCACGCCAGCCCACGCCGGCCGCTCCGGCCGACCATCTGCCATGCTCCTCCTCGAGCCTCCCAGCCCAGGCCTACGCCGACGAAGCTAGCGGGCCCCGGCGTGGGGCCGTGGCCCCCGGCAGCCCCGGGGACAGGGCCCGCTAAGATGAGAAGGCCTGATCAGAGGCCCCATCGTCTAGTGGACTAGGACACCACCCTCTCAAGGTGGAGACACGGGTTCGAACCCCGTTGGGGCTGCCAGCAGATCCGCAGGTCAGAGGCACCGTGGCGGGTGTCCCAGCGTCCTGCTCCCCATCCTGGCTGGTCCTCTGCCACGGTTCTCGGCAACACGGCTGGCGGCGAAAGGCCACAAGCGCTTCCGCGACGGGGTGTAGCGCCTGACCCTACCGGCGCCCGCTGACCCTCTGACGGGCTGGCGCCGCGACGTCTACGAGATGGTCCGCGCGCCCAACAAGAATGCCCGCCATCTTCTGCTCCCGGCCATCAGCTAGGTCGACAAGGTGCAGGATGTCCGCACCGCCCGAGCTCGTAGCTTTCCTCCAATTGCCCGCGACGGTTGGGGCCACTGGCGTCTCCATGACCTGAGGCACACTGCGGTCGGCCAAATGCTGCCGTGAGCGCCATGGCTCCGCCTTGCCGTCGCTACTTCTCGACAAAGACCCTCATCGGCGGGATAACGCCATGGCGGTGCATCTCCGCTTCGAGCTCGGCTGACGGGACTTCCATCCGGGCCATTGTCGCGTCGACGTCGTCGACTTCATAGGTGATGGCCACCGTCTTCGAACCGTCAAGGGCCACGTGGTCGACGACGTCCCTCCCGCCTATGCTCTCGACAGCTTCTGCCCTTGCTTGTTTGTGGCTCAACCAGGTAGCGACGTCTTCGACCTCGTGCACTGTGATCATCCTCGGCATCTCGGCTCCTTTGTCCGGGCTCAACGAGCCTGCACCGCTACCGCGGCCAGGCAAGACCACGCCGCTTCGCCGCACCGCTACCGCGGTTGGACGACGCCTCCCGGCCTTTCGCCACCCGTATGTGGTAGCGGTGCCGGGAGGCATCTTGTGCTAGCACGGCCCGCACCCAACCGTCGTGAAGGTGGGGTGAACGCAGGGTGGAGATCGGTGGCGCCGTTGCCCCGCACAGCGGCGCGTCCCTTACCCTTCGGGCCCATGTCCGCCGAGCGCCGGCGAGCAGGGCGGACGGGCAGGCCCACCGTGCTCGCCACCTGGTGGCTGGACGCTGCTCAGCCGGCCGGTGCCGGAGGGACCTCGCTGAAGCTGCTCGGAATGGCAGCAGCGGCCGTCACCAGGGCCATGTTGGCGGCCGTCGGCTGCAGCCACCGGTAGTCCGAACGGTCAGCCTGCGGGCTGTCCTGTGCGACCCCTGCTGCCGTGTCGATTTCCTGGACCGGCAGGTAGCTCGACGGGTCGACCCAGATCCGCTGCGTGCCCTGAGCAGAACGGACCTCGATCTCGACGGTCGAACGGCCGCCGATGGTGGCCGGGCCGATCAGCGTGGCGGTACCGGCGCCGAGTTGAGACCGCAGCATCTGCGCCGCCTGGGCCGGCGTTTGGGGAAGGGGGCCCGGTCCCGACGAGGCCTGGGCCGGCTGCGTCGACGTGCTCCAGGTGCGGGCCTGGTAGTCGATGCTCACGACTGTGGTGGCCTTCGGCGTGGTCGTTATGACCGAGCCCTCCACCGGCGAGCCGGTTGCGCCCAGTACCTCGTTCCTCACGGTGTTGCCGCCCGTGACGACCCACGACCTGGAGACGGTGGGGGCCCCCGTTTGGGAGTCGGGGGCGTAGCTGGTGGTCACCAGGACGTAGCGCCCGGTGCCGGATAGGGCCGTCTCGGTGCGGGCCACCACGTAAGCGGCGTCGTGGGCGGCGATCGGCACACTTCCTGCCGCCGTGTGAGCCCGTCCGGCCGCCGGAGCCTGCCCGGAAGGATGGTGCAGGAGCGGTGCACTGACCGCGGCCAGCGCCGCCACCGCGGCAGCGGCGGGGAGCGCGACGGCCGCGCCCGTACGGACGTTACGGCTCTGCCCGGGGAGCGGGCGTGCTGCGGCGCTCAGATGGTCGAAGTCGTCGAGGATGGCTCTGAGCAGCCGGTCCTCGAAGCGGTCATGGGCAGGCACCCGGGTGTTCATTTGACGGCCTCCTGTAGCACGATGGTGGGCTTCGCCCGATTGGGGGCAGGGGTGGGGGTCACGAAGGCGGCTGGCGTGCCGCGGTGCAGGGGCTGGTCCGCCTCGGCCTGCAGGGCCCTGGCGAGCGCACGGCGGGCGACGGTCAGGCGCATGCGGAAGGCTGGCGCGGCGATACCGAGCGCGCGTGCCCCCTCGGCCGGGGTCAGGCCGTCCACTCCGACGAGCAGTAGAGCCTCCCGGGATCTCGGCTTGAGCCGTTCGAGGGCATCGAGCACGGCCGGAGTCGACCGGTGCGCGTCGATGTGCTCCTCGAGGCGCTCGAGGTCGTCGGGCTCCAGGAGCTGGCGCCCGGCGACCCTGGCCTTGGCCATCGACTCGCGCCACCTGCGCCGGCGCCTGTTGGCGATGAGGCGGGCAGCGATACCCAACAGCCATGCCCCTGGCTCGCCGCGGGCGGGGTCGTAGCGCGAGGCCGATGCAAGCGCGGTAACGAACGTGTCCGCCACCAGGTCGGCCGCCTCGGCCGGATCCCGGGACCGAGCCGTGCAGAAGCGCACGACGCGGTCCACATGGCGCCGGTAGAAGACCTCGAACGCCGCCGGGTCGGTGTTGAGCCGGCCCAGCAGCTCATGGTCGGGGGCTATGTCCATGCTCGTACTTGGTCGGTGGCGCCGCTGCGCAAGCAGAGCCGGTGGCGGGTCGTTCGGGTTGCGGCGTAGACCATCCCGTGAGGCTGCTCGGGAACGTGAGACTGCCGGGCGCAGCGCCGCAGGCCGGAGGTGGCGCCATGGAAGTCCGTGCAGTCGACCACGTGCAGTTGGCGATGCCTCCGGGCTGCGAGGAGGAGGCCAGAGCGTTCTACGGTTCGCTGCTCGGCATCACCGAGAGGCCCAAGCCGGACCACCTGGCGGCCAGGGCGGGTGCTGGTCCGGGCGTGGACGGTCCCTTCGGTAACCGGACAGAGCTGCTGGGGCCACACCCGGGCTCAGCCATCGTCAAGGGTGAAGTCGAGGTACCGCTCGACCGACCGGCGCACGGCTCCGGCACCGTCGCATCGGACCACCCGCCCCCACCAGGCCCCGTAGACAGTTTCGAAGCTCAGCGGGGCGAGCACCTCGAGAGCCCGGCGCACCTTGCGTGGTCGCTCCGGGATGTAGTTGGGGAAGCTGTACATGAAGCTGAGCCAGCGCCTGTCCATCGAGACATTGACGATGTCGCCCGAGAACAGTGCGCCTGGCCCATGCGGCCCGCTCGCCCGGTGCAGCACCTGGCCCCCGTCGAAGTGGGCACCGAGCCTGACCAGGGTGAGGCCGTCGCCGATGGCGAGTGTCTCACCTGTCCAGAAGATGACCGAGCTGTCGGGCCTGGGGGCCCACCTGCGGTCGTCTTCATGGATGTAGACCGGGGCACCGAACGCGTGAGCCCACTCGATCATCGATCCGTAGAAGTGGGGGTGGCTGATGGCGATCGCGCTGACCCCTCCGAGGTCGGCGACCTGGTCGACCAACAAGTCGTCGATGTAGGTGATCATGTCCCACATCACGTTGCCGCTCGGTGCAGCCACCAGCAGCGCCCGCTGGCCGATCGCCGTCGGCGGCTCGGCACCGACGCCGGTCACGCCCGGGCCCTCCTCGGCGGTCCGGCCACGACGCCCTTCGTCCTGCAGTTGCCCGAGCGTGGTCCAGCGCTGGCCGTGCCAGCCCACGTACTGGCGCTCGTCCAGGCAGATGGGGCAGTCTGCGCGCGGCGCCGCGTACTGGGCTCCGCAGGTTGCGCAGATCGGCAGGTCGCGGTCCATCGGCCACTTATACCAGCCGGGCGCCGTGGTCCGGCTGACCAGCCCGGTCCCGGTGCCCGGCGGCGCTCGAGGCCGGCAGGCGCCTGCGGTGTAACGTCCCGCCAATGAAGCTCCGCATCTTCACCGAGCCCCAGCAGGGGGCTTCCTACGACCAGTTGCTCGTAGTCGCCCGAGAGGCCGAGGCCCTCGGCTTCGACGCCTTCTTCCGCAGCGACCACTACCTGAAGATGGGGACCGCCTCCGGCCTGCCCGCCTACACCGACGCCTGGACCACCCTTGCCGGGCTGGCCCGGGACACGGAGACCATCAGGCTCGGCACGCTCGTCACGCCGACCACCTTCAGGCGGCCGGGGCCGCTGGCAGTGACCGTCGCCCAGGTGGACCACATGAGCCACGGGCGCCTGGAGGTGGGCCTGGGCGCCGGGTGGTTCGAGGAGGAGCACCGCAACTACGGCATCCCGTTCCCCCCGGTCGGTGAACGCTTCGACCTCCTGGAGGACCAGTTGGCCGTGCTCCACGGCGTCTGGAAAGCCGAGCCGGGCACTGTCTTCCGTCACGAAGGCAGGACACTGTCCGTGGAACTGGAGGTGAGCCCCCTGCGCCCGGCACAGGCGCCCCATCCCCCGGTCATCATGGGCGGCGGTGGTGGCCCCCGCAACAGCCGTCTCGCGGCTACTTACGCCGACGAGTTCAACGCCCCGTTCATGGGCCGGGACGAGGTCAGCAAAGTCTTCGGCTCGGTCCGCCGGGCCTGCGAGGCACAGGGCCGCGACCCTCGCTCCCTCAGGTGGTCGACGGCCCAGGTGGTCTGCTGCGGCCGGGACGAGGCGGAAGTAGCACGCCGCGCCCGGGCGATCGACCGGGAACCGGACGAGCTGCGCCAGAACGGGCTGACAGGCTCGCCCGCCGAGGTTGCCGACAAGCTCCATGCCTACGCCGAGGCTGGCGCAGGGACCTGCTACCTCCAGATCCTGGACCTGGCGGACCTCGACCACCTGAGGTTGCTCGCCGAGCAGGTGCTCCCTGTCGTCTGACGGCCTGGGGCCCGGTGCCGCTCACCGGCCACCGCAGCCTGGTGGACCGGTGAGCGGCCAGGCCCGGGGGCCCTTGGAGGCTCAGCCCTTGAGGACCGCGGTGATCTGGGACTGGGCCGTCTGCAGCGCCGCCGTCACGGACTGGGTACCCGACAGGGCGGCCTGGATGGCTGTCCAGACTGCCTGGGATATCTTGGGGTACTTGACACCCAGGCCGAGGGTGCGGGGGTGGGCGTAGAGAGTCTGGTCGATGTAGACCTTCCATTCAGGGCCCGCTTGGGCCAGGTAGGTCTTGGCCACGGCGATCTTGGCGGGGAGGTAGCCGAACAACTTGGCCAGCTGCAGTTCCTTGGCCGGTGTCTGCATGCCCTGGATGTACTGGAACGCCATCTGCTCGGCAGCGTTCCCGCCGCTGTTGCTGATCATCCAGTCCTCGCCGCCCAGCGGCACGACCACGTGCTGGCCGGGCACTCGGACGGGGACGGGGACGATCCCGAACTGCTTGCCGTAGTACCAGTGCTGCTGGTTGAGGGTCGGGAAGTTCCACGGCCCGTTCACCATCATGGCGGCCTTGCCTGCCAGGAACTGACCGGTCGCAGCCGGGGTCTGGCTCCAGTTGAGGCACGCCTTGGAGGCGGACCCGTCGGTCACGAGCTGCTTCCACAGGCTCAGTGCCTGCACCCCGGGCGCCGAGGCGATCTTGGCGAACGACCCGCCGTTGGTCCAGAAGAACGGCTCGAACTGCCACGTGGTGTCCTCAGCCGCCTCGCAGGTCAGGGCGATCCCGAACCGCTTCGGGGTGGTGAGCGCCTTGGCCGCGCTCACCAACTGGGCCCAGGTCCGGGGCGGGCTCACGTGCGCCGCCTTCAACATCGGGATGTTGTACATGAGGGCGATCGAGTTGGCACCGGCGACCGGGTAGCTGTAGTACTTGCCGTTGAAGAAGCCCTCTTTGATGATCGCCGGGTAATAGCCGGCAGTGCTGAAGCCCTTGAGGGTGCTCAGCGGCACCATCTGGCCGGTCGTGATCATGGTGGGGACGAACGGGTTGTCCACGGCCAGGAGGTTCGGCAGGTCGTGCCCGGCCGCCTGCGTGAGCAGCTTGGTGTCCAGGTTGGCAAAAGGCACGTACTGCCTTGTGATGGTCACCCCGGGATGTGCGGCCTCGAACTGCTTGTTGTAGTTCGCCAGCGCTGCGATCTGGCCAGGGGTGTTGAAGTAGTCCTCCTCGGTCAGGGTGATCTTGGTCGCGGCGGAGCTCGCCACCTGGGACATCCCGACCACGGCACAGGTGGCGGCCGCCAGGCTGGCCAGCCCCCGCCGCCACTTTATTGCTGATTGGTTCACAGCAGTTTTCTCCTTTTCCAATGTGTAGCAGGAACCGAACTCGACCAGCAGCTGGGGCACCTAGTGCTCATCCCAGCGTCAAAGGGACCATCTATCACCCCCAGTCACGAACGTCTCGGCCCGGCACCCCACCCGGGGCGCCGGGGACTGTCAGGACGGCTAGCCCTTGACCGAACCGGCCGTCAGACCTGTAGCGATGTAGCGTTGCGCCACGACGAGCAGAACACCCGCCGGCACCATGGCGAAGGCGGCGGAGGCCATGACTGCGCCCCAGTCGGTCGAATAGTTACCGAGGTAGGTGTAGATACCGAGCGTGATCGGTTCTATACCAGACCCGCTGAGCACGGTGAGGGCGAAGATGAAGTCCCCCCAGCCGTTGAGGAAGGCGAAGACCGCCACCGTGACCACCGCCGACCGGGCCAGCGGCACCACTATGCGGCGGAAGGTCTGCCATTCCGAGGCACCGTCAACCCGGGCCGCCTGCATGACCTCGTTCGGCAGGCTGAAGAAGAAGGCTCTCAGCACCAGGATCGAGAACGGCACGGCGTAGGTCCCGTCTGCGATTATGAGGCCCGGGTAGGAGTTGACCAGGTGTACCCAGTGGAAGACGATGAACAGCGATGTCGCCAGCACGATCGAGGGCACGATCTGGCAGACGAGCAACGAACTGACCAGCACCACGGTCACCCGTAGCCGGTACTTGGAGAGCGCGTACGCCGCCGGCACGGCCACCACCAGGGCCAGTACCGCTGTGCCCAGGCCGACAATGAGGCTCGTGAGGACGTTGCCGGACTGGGCCTGGATAACGGTCCGGTAGTTGGCCAGGGTGGGCAGGTGGGGCAGCCAGTAAAAGGTCCCGCTGAACAGCGTCTGGGTAGATTCGAAGGAACCGACTATGACGGCGTACACGGGGAAGAGCACCACCACCAGCGCCGCCAGAGCAGCCAGAGTGCACAACAGGCGGAGGGCCGGGGATCTCTGGAGCCGGTTCATGAGCCCGTCCCCGCACTGCTACGCAGCGAACCCCTGCTGAGCAGCAGGTACAAGGGTGCACAAATGAGAGCCAGGACCAGTAGGACGTTGTTGAGCGCAGCTCCTTCGCCGAACGAGAACTGCTGGAACGACAGGTTGTACGACCAGGTCGTGATCAGCTGGGTGGCGTTGGCCGGGCCACCTCCCGTCAGGCCGACAACCAGGTCGAAGACCTTCACCGTGAAGACGAAGCCGAGGAGGAGCGTCACCTCGATCACCGGCATGATGATCGGCACGATCACCATCCGGAGCCGTTGCCACGGGCCCGCCCCGTCCATCAGGGCTGCCTCTTTTACCTCCAGCGGCACGTCCTGGAGCGCGCTGTAGAGCAGGAGCGTGAAAAACGGTACGCCGAGCCAGATATTCGCGATGAGGATGGTCCACAGGGCCAGATGGGGGTCGTCGAGCCAGTCGATGGCATGGTGCACCAGGCCGACGTTCATTAGGAGCTGGTTGACCGCTCCGCCCTCGACCTGGAACAGGAACTTGAAGATCACACCCGTGACGATCAGGGGGAGGAGCCAGGGCACGATGATGAGCGACCGCCCGATGGTCCTGCCCGGGAACCGCAGCGTGAAGAGGAGCGCGAGGGCGAACCCGATCACGAACTGACCGAAGAGGGAACCGGCGGTGAACTCGAAGGTGTGGACGATGGCTGCCCGGCTGGTCGGGTCGCCCAGGATGAAGCGGTAGTTGGCCAAGCCGGCGAACGGTGCCGTCAGGCTGCCGATGGTGGCCGGTGACGTCTGTTCGAAGCTCATCATCACGTTGTAGATAATGGGCAGCACGAACGCGAACAGGATGTACGCGATCGCGGGCGTCAAGAACAGCCAACCGGCCAACTGGTGCCGGCGCCAGGCCGTCAGGTGCCTCACCTCCCGCGCTGCGCCGTGCCCCCGGCTGCGAGCCAGGTCGCCCGGGGCTTCATGGAGTTCGGTGCCAACTCGAGCCAACTACCCCCCTGTTCTTGGACCGTTTGCCGGGGCCGGGGCCTGGGTTGCCCGGGCTACTCGCCGTCGAGGGCCAGGGACTGCAACGCCCCACCCTGCCTGAGGAAGACCGGGATGCGCTCGAGCGGGGCCGGGGCCGTCGTCCAGCCCTTCGCCGCCACGGGCCGGCCCGTCCATGCGTCCAGCCAGGACGCCCCTTCGGGCAGGTACACCCGCCGCTCCCTGACGCCCTCGGCCGTGACCGGGGCGACCAGGATGTCGGGCCCGAACATGTACTGGTCGTCCACTTCCCATGCCGCAGCTTCGTCCGGGAACTCGAGGAACATCGCCCGGATGAGCGGGAGCCCGGTGGAGCTCGCCGTGGCCATCTGTTCCATCACGTAGGGACGTAGGCGCTCACGCAGTTGCATCTGCTGACAGATCAGCTCGTAGGCCTCGTCGCCGAATGACCACACCTCATTGGGGGCGCCCGTCTGGCCTGAGCCCACCAGGGGCCCGGGCTCGCGTACGCCGTGCAGCCTGAAGAGCGCACAGAAGACGCCGTACTGGAACCAGCGCACCACGAGCTCCCTGAAGTACGCCGTGGTGGGGTCACCCTTCCTGAAGCCACCGATGTCGGTCGTCCACCAGGGGATGCCGGATATGCCCATGTTGATGCCGGCGGCCACCTGGGCCCGCAGCGCCTCGAAGGTGGACTCGATGTCCCCTGACCACACGGCCGCGCCGTAACGCTGGCTGCCCGCCCACGCCGACCGGCACAGCAGCAGTGGCTCCTCCTCCCCCGCCGCTCTCAGGCCCTCGTAGAAGCCCCGGGCGTGGTCCCGGGGATAGGCCCCCTGGACCTCGGCTCCTGCCCCGGCGAAGTACTGGGCACCGTCATTGTTGTCGGCCAGGATCTCGGGCTCGCAGGCGTCCAGCCAGAAGGCCCGGATGCCGTGAGAGAGGTAGTTCTGGGCCACCTTGTCCCAGATGTAGCGACGAGCCTCGGGGTTGGTGGCGTCGTAGTAGCGGATGAAGACCTGGCCATCGGTGCCCTTGTCCCAGAAGGCCATGTGCAGGGGCAGCCCCTTGACGTTGCGCACCAGGAGGCCACGCTGGTCCATCTCCTTGTAATTGGCACTGTTGGGGTTGACGGTCGGCCAGACCGAGACCATGAGCTCGACGCCCAGGGAGCGCAGCTCCTCCACCATGGCCCCCGGGTCGGGCCACTCGGCAGGGTCGAAGAGCCACTCCCCCTGACGGGTCCAGTGGAAGTAGTCGCACACTATGACCGAGATGGGCAGGCCGCGACGCTTGTACTCCCGGGCGACCTCCAGCAGCTCCTCCTGGGTGCGGTAGCGCAGTTTGGACTGCCAGAAGCCCGCAGCCCATTCGGGGAAGCGGGGCGGCAGCCCGGTGGCGACCGCGTAGTGGCTGACGATGTCTGCGGGCGAGGCGGCGGTCGTCACCCAGTAGTCGACCTGGCGGGCGGCGTCGGCTGCCCAGCGGGTGCGGTTGGTGCCGAGCTCGACCCGCCCGGAGCCGGGCATGTTCCACAGTAGGCCGTAGCCCCGACTGGAGAGCACGAAAGGTATGGAGACCTCGGTGTTGCGCTGTACGAGCTCGACGACCGCGCCCTTCTGGTCCAACAAGCCGTGCTGGTGCTGGCCCAAGCCGTAGAAGCGCTCACCGGGATGGGCCTGGAAGCTCACCTCGGCATTGAACAGGTCGCCCGCTCCGGCCCGGCGGTAGCGTCGCTGGGGCGGGGAGGTGAAGTGGGGGACGCTCTCTTCGAGCAGGGGTGTGCCGTCCGAACGCGTGAAGCTGACCAGCGGCGGGAACCTGCTGAAGCGGTCCTCGGGGTTGTCGCGCACCTCCACGACCAGCTCGCCGTTGCGGAGCCGGGCGTGGTCCGCGAAGACCTCCACCTCCACCTCGGGAGCGCCCGGCCCGTCCAGCGCACTGCCCGGGGTCTCGGTCGTCGACGGCCCCAGGTTCGAGCGCACACGCGCCCCGCTCTCCCCCCAGGCGTCCACCCGGAGGACCTCGCCCGACTCCAGCACGGTGAAGCCGGTCCCAGTGGCTGTGTACCTTGCCAATTGCCTCTCCTAGCTCTCTGAGGTGACGACACTGCTGGCGGTCTGTTCGGCCCGGTTCGCCGGCGCCTCCGCGCCCGGCACGCCTGCACCCGGGACCTCGGTCTCCCCGCTGTCTGCCTCCCGGGTGGCAGTTGCCGCACGGCCGTCGGCCGGTGCCCCGGCGGGAGCGGTGGGCACCCAGACGCGCATGGGCGCGAGCTCCCGGTTGCCCCGGGCGAAGTAGGGCACCAGCGTCAAAGGCACGGGGCGGGCCCCGGCCGGCGGGGCGGCCCGGTCCCGGTAGAGCGGGCGGGGGGGGCCGTCGGTACCCGAGCCCCGGGCAACCAGGGCGAACTTGACGTAACCGTCGAGGGCCTCGGGCACCTCCCCTGTGACCTCCGGCGTACCGGTACCCTCCAGGGTGACGTCCTCAACGGCAGCTCCACCGTCGAGGTCCTGCGCCTCGAGGCAGTACAGCAGGGGCCCGCGCTGGAAAGCCACGCAACCCCTCAGGGCGTCGGCCCTCCAGTGCGGCTCGATGGTACGCACCGGCATCGGCGCCGATATCTCCAGCCGGTCCCCCGGCGCCCAGCGCCGGGACAGCCTCAGGTACCCGCCGTCCGACGAGGCTTGGGCACGTTGTCCGTTGAGGCTGAGGAGCACTTCGCCGGGGCCCTGGCCGTCAGGTGCCCGGAAGGAGAGCTCCCAGGCGACCGAACTGTCGCAGCCCAGGACATCGATGGTCGTTGCACCCTCCCAGGGGTGCCCGGTCCGCAGGGCCAGCTCCACGGCGGTCCCGGCGACCCGGGTGGAGATGGTCCCGGAGAAGGGCATGTGCACCTGGAGCCCGGAGCCGTCCCTGGTCACCAGGTAGGCCTGGATACTGCCCAGCAGCCGGGCCAGGTTGGGCGGGCAACAGGCGCACTGGTACCAGGGGAGACGGTGGTCCGGCGAGTCCTCGTCACCGGCGTCGTGGCCGGTGCGCACCTGGAGGCTGTTCGAGTAGTAGAAGGCCGTCCCCTCTCGGGACACACTGCCGGCGACCGTGTTCCAGAACACCTGCTCCATCTCCCGGGCGTACCTGGCCTGGCCGGTGGCGAGCAGGAGCCTCCAGTTCCACTGGAAGCTGGCGATGGCCGCACATGTCTCGGCGTAAGCCCGGTCGCTCGGCAGCTCGTAGGGGTCACCGATCGACTCGTCACGGTGCCGGGAACCGTGCGCACCGGTGACGTAGGTCTTCTTGCTGAACAGGTCCTCCCAGATGGCCTCGGACGCCGCGAGCAGGCCCGTGTCCCCGGTCTCGGTGGCCACGTCCACCACTCCCGCCTGCAGGTAGAGCTCACGCACGGCGTGCCCGGTGGCCGAGGTCCTCTCCCGCACCGGAACGTGGTGCAGGAAGTAGGAGAGCGGGAACCGACGGTCGCCCAGCAGGCCCGTCGTGGGCAAGCCGACATCGGGCCGCCCCCGCAGCTCCACCTGGCGCTGTGCCAGCTCCAGGGCTGCGGCATCGCCGGTGCAACGGTAGTGCTCGACCAGGGCGGTCTCGACCAGCGGGTGCCCACAGACGCCCACCAGGCCGCCGTCGCCCTCACGCCGCGAGAACGTCTGCAACAGGTGCCCGACCAGGCGGTTGGACACCTCCGACAGGCGCTCCCCCCAGCCCGCCCTGCGTTCGGCCACCGCGGCCTGGAGGAGATGGCCCGCGCAGTAGAGCTCGTGGCCCCATCGCAGGTCCTTCCACACCAGGTCGGGCCGCTGCCCCTGGGCCCAGGAATTGAGGTAGCCGTCCGGGCGCTGAGCACGCTCGATGAGCCCCAACGCCTGTTCGGCGAACTCCGAGGTCGCGGTGCCCGCTCCCCGCACGCTGTCCCATGCCAGGGCCTCGAGGACCTTGTACACGTCGGAGTCGGAGAAGTGCATCCCCTCATGGGGCTCAGCGCCGGGCTGCCCCCGGGCGGCACGCTCCAGGTTGCGCAGTGCCCCTGAGGCCACGACCTGCTCGGCACAGTGGGGCAGGGTCCGGTCGTGGTTGCGCTGCTGCCAGTCCCCCAGGGTCGAGCCCCCGGCCAGCACCACCTCACGCAGGCCGAGCGGCCACAGGCGGCCCATGGCCCCACCTGTGGGGCTGACCGGGCCGTCCCCCGTCCCTGCTACCGGGCCACGGCCATCGGCTTGAGCGCGGACTTGCTCCATGCGGCCTCCCTCCCTTGCCCCCTCGGCCCCCTGTTTGAGGAAACGCTACCCCACCTGTACCCGCCACGTCAAGCCCTAGTTTTCACAATGTCTGATGACAGTACGAGCCATAGGGGACCCGGAGCTGCGGTAACGCTTTCCCAGCACCCAGGAGCCGGGGCGAGGTCCGGGGGTGCTGCAGACGGACGCCTATGCTTGCTGGGTGCAGAAGGACCGGCCCCCCACCCTGACCGAGGTGGCGCGCCTGGCCGGCGTTTCTCTCACCACAGCCTCCAAGGCCATGAACGGGCGGGACCGCATCTCCGAGACGACGCGCAAGCGGGTGCTGCGCGCTGCCAAGAAGCTCTCCTACTCCCCCAACCTGGTGGCCAAGAGCCTCGTCAGCGGCCGCGGCAGCATAATCGGGGTCCTCCTGCGGGACCCGGGCGTCCACCGCTTCGCCATGCCCATCGTCGTCGGGGCGCAGTCGGTAGCCGAGGAGAGGCAGTTCTCGGCGATGATCGCCGATGCCCGGGGCGCCGTAGACCGCCTGGCCGACCTCGCCATGGGGCTCAGGCAACGCCATGTGGACGGCCTGCTCATCGTGGGCGACAACCAGAGCGGGTCACCGTCCATAACCGCCACGGTGAAGATCCCGTGCGTCTACGTCTACGGCCCCAGCACCAACAGCCGCGACGTGGTGCACAACATCGACGACTTCGCCGGCGCCGCGAGCGTGGTCGGGCACCTGGTCGGCCTCGGCCGGGGACGGGTCGCCCACATCACCGGGCCCGAGCACGCCACAGCCGTACAGCAGCGGGTGCTGGGGATCACCCGCACCCTCGAGGAGCACGGGCTCAGGCTGGCCGGTGAAGTGGCCTACGGGCCGTGGTCACAACGCTGGGCCCGTCAGGCGACCCTGGAGATCCTCTCCGCAGTGCCCGATGTCGACGCCATCGCCTGTGGTTCCGACCAGCTCGCGGCGACCGTACTGGAGACCGTCGTGGCCACCGGCCGCAAGGTCCCCGACGACGTGGCCATCACCGGCTACGACAACTGGAGGGTGTTCGCCGAGGAGACCGACCCCGCCATCACCACCCTGGACATGGAGCTCGAGCACCTGGGCACCACTGCGGTCAAGGACCTCTTCGCCATGATCGACGGCGCCCGGGTGGGCGGCGGTACCCGCCACCACGAGGGCACCCTCGTGGTGCGGGGCTCGACCGAACCCGAGCGACCCCGGCCCTGAGCGACCCCGGCCCTGAGCGCCCCCGGTCCTGAGCGCCGGGGGCTACTTCCAGCGGAAGTGCACCCAGAGCCGCCCCCAGTTGTCCGAGTCCTTTTCCACCCGGTGGTAGAGCGCCTTCACCTCCTTCTGCTCCAGGAAGCGCAGCACCCTCTTCTTCAGCTGCCCCGAGCCCTTGCCGGGGATGATCTCCACTGTTGACGCCTTCACCCGGACGGCCTCGTCCATGACCTTCCGGAGCGCCCGGTCGATCTCCTCGCCCCGGTTGTAGATGTCGTGCAGGTCCAGCTTGAGCCGGGCCGCCAATCACGCCCCTCCGGAGAGCACCACCGGGGCCAGCTCCTCCAACTGGCGCAGAGCGTCGCCCAGGTCCCCCAGCGGCTGCAACAGGACGTGGTCGGCCCCGCCGTCCAGGTGCTCACGCACCCGGCCGGCAACAACCCCGGGCGCCCCCCAGGCCACCACAGCGTCCACCAGGCGGTCGCTGCCACCACCGCCGAGATCGTCGTCGCCGTAGCCCAGGCGTCTCAGGTTGTTGACGTAGTTGGGGAGCTGCAGGTACATGTGCATGTGCTGGCGGGCCAGGCGACGGGCCTCCGAGGCGTCAGCGCTCACCACCACCGCCTGTTCGGGCACGAGCAGCTTCCCCGGGCCCAGTGCCTGCCGGGCCAGGGGGGTGTGCGCGCTCGGGACGAAGTAAGGGTGAGCGCCGTCGGCTCTGTCCCGGGCCAGCTCGAGCATGCGCGGGCCCAGGGCGGCGAGCACCACCGGGGCAGGGACCTCCGCCCGGGGGGCGCCCTCTGCCGCCTGGTCCATACCGTCCAGGTAGCTGCGCATCTTGTCCAAGGGCCTGGAGTACTCCTGGCCGCTGCGGCCGACGATCGGCGCATGGCTCACCCCGATCCCGAGCACGAAGCGCCCGGGGTAGGCGTCGGCCAGGGATGCGGCACCACCGGCCATGGTGGCCGGGTGACGGGCCCACACGTTGGCGATCCCGGTACCGGTCACCAGGTGCTCGGTGGCGGCCAGCAGCACCGACTGGTGGGCGAATGCCTCTTTGCCCCCGATCGTCTCCCCGGCCCACAGCGAGCCGTAGCCGAGCTCCTCCACCCGGCGCGCTGCCAGCCGCTCGTCATGAGCCGAAGCTGGCCGCAGCACCGCCAACCACACCCCGACCGGGCCCAATCGGCCACGCAGCTCGTCCAGGGCCCTCACCTCGACCATCTCCGACCTCCTCTTCGGGGCGGGGGACCGCCCGGGCCTCTGCCGGCGCCGCCATCGGCGCCACCGGCCTGGTGCCACCATCCTGCCCCCTCGGCCCCGGACGGGCCGCTCAGGCTGAGCGGTCCAGCAGTTCGGGCAGATGGGCCGCCGGGTCGGCAACCACCTGGTGGGCGACCACACCGCCGGCGCCCCTCATGGCTGCCTCGCGGCCCACACCGGCCGCTACGACGCGCACCGGGCCGAAGCGGCCTCCTACCACCCGTTCTGCGAGCTGGCGGGCGAGGGCGGCCTGGATGTACGGCGCCAGCTCGGCGTAGATCCCGCCCAGGACGACGGTAGGGACGTCGACCACGTTGAGGGTCGCCGCCACGGCGAGGCCCAGCGCCCGCCCCGCCTCCTCGAGGGCCAAGAGAGCGGACGGTTCGCCCCGTGCCGCCATGTCCAGGACCTGTCCGTACCCCGGCGCGCCCGCCTGCCTCACGATCGCCTCCTGACCGGCGTACTGCTCGAGGCACCCCCGGGCACCACAGGCACAGGGCAGGCCCTCGGGCTCCACGTTCACGTGACCGAGCTCCCCCGCCGCGCCGCGCGCCCCCGTGAGCAGACGGCCACCGGAGACGATGCCCGCCCCCACGCCCACCTCACCCGAGACACGCAGGAAGTCTTCCAGGTGCCGGTGCCCTCCGTACCACAGCTCGGCCAAGGCGCCCAGGTTGGCCTCATTGCCCACTGCAAGAGCCCTCAGGCCGTCCCCCGGCGTCCCGGCGTCGGCCACCAGCCCGCCCGGGCCGGTGAGGACCGCGCCCCCCATGTGCTCTTGGAGCAGATCGTCCAGCACCTGGGCCGGGTGCAGGCCGGCCCAGGTCGCCATGTTGGGCACCCACCACAGCTCCCCGGAGGGCCCGACCACACCGGGCACGGCCAGCCCGCACCCGAGCAGACGACGGCCCTGGTCCCTGACCGAACGCGCCAGCTCGGCCACGAGCCGGGCGGCACGCTGCATGCCGGCGGCCGGCCCCAGTGCCCGGTTGTCCAGCACCAGCAGGCTTTGGCGGCTGCAACGGCCGGCCAGGTCGACCACGCACGCGGACGTGTAGCCCACCGCCACCTCGAGCCCGATGGCGACCGGGCTGGTCGGCCCGAAGCCGACGGGGGAGCCCGGCCGGCCCGGCCCGGGGCGGGGGGAACCCTCGGAGGAGAGCTCCTCGAGCACGCCGCAGGACGTGAGCGAGTCGACCATGGTGGAGACGCTGGCCTTGGTCAGCCCGGTGCGCCTGGACAGCTCCGCCCGGCTGAGCGGCCCGCCGGCAGCCACCTCCCGCAGCACCAGGGCCAGGTTGTGCCGCCTCAGTGAGGCCTGACGGGCGGGTGGGGCGGCCCCGTGCGCGGCGGCATGGGGACCGCCGTGGCGGTAGGGACCGCTCAGGCGCAGCGAGGGGGGGCGGGGCCGGGCCCCGGCAGGCACCGGCCCCTCGCCGCCCTCAGGCTTCGGTCCTGCGGGCAGTGAGCTCACGGACCTCGCTGTAGCGTTCACGCACCCCGGGGGTGGGCTCGGCCTCGTACGTGGGCCCGCTCGCTGCCTCCCATCGGGGCGGCGCGTCGCCACCGGCCAGTACCCACGCCGCCTGACGGGCGGCACCGTCGGCCACGTACTCGCTCTCGGGCGGGACCACCACCGGGTGCCCGAGGACGGCCGGGGCCAGCGCCCGAAGGGCCTGCGAACGGCTGCCGCCGCCCACCAGGATCACGCGCTCCACCCTTACGCCGAGCTCGACCAGGGCATCGATACCGTCGGCCAGCCCGCACAGCAGCCCCTCCACGGCCGCCCGGGCCAGGTGGGCGGCAGTGGCGTTGGAGAGCCTCAGCCCGTGGACCGCTCCCGTGGCATCGGGCCGGTTCGGCGTCCGCTCGCCTTCGAGGTAGGGGACGAGCACCATGCCTCCCGCCCCCGGCGGGGCCTGCATGGCCAGCCGGGACAGCTCGGTGTGGTCGACCCGCAAGATGGTGCACGCAGCGTCGAGCACCCGGGCCGCATTGAGCGTGCACACCAGGGGGAGGAAGTGACCGGTGGCGTCGGCAAAGCCCGCCACGGTCCCCGTAGGGTCGGCGGTCGGCCGCTCGGCTACGGCGAAGGCCGTCCCCGACGTGCCCACGGACACCACGACGTCCCCCGGCCCGGCGCCCACCCCCAGAGCGGCTGCCGCGTTGTCGCCCGTGCCCGGGCCGACGAGCGCCCCGCCGGGCATCGTCCCCGCCACCTCGGCCGGGCCGAGGACCCTGGGCACCACCGCCGTGTGGCCCAGGCCCCGCTCGAAGAGGTCCATGCGGTACCGCCCTGTCGCCGGGGACCAGTAGCCGGTGCCGCTGGCGTCGCCCCGGTCCGTGACCAGGCGGTCCAGGGCGCCTGCCGGACCGGGCCCGGTGGCTCCCGGCCCGTGCCCCAGGAGCCCCCAGGTGAGCCAGTCGTGGGGCAGTGCCACCGCGGCGGTGGCCTTGGCCGGGCCGGGCTCGTGCTCGGCCAACCAGCGCAGCTTGGTCACGGTGAACGAGGCGACCGGGACCGAGCCCGTGGCCTCGGCCCACGCCCGGGCACCCACTTCCCCCTCACCGAGCTCGGCCACCAGCTCGGCCGCGGCAGCCGCCGACCGGGTGTCGTTCCAGAGCAGTGCCGGGCGCACCACCTGCCCGGCCTCGTCCAGGCAGACCATGCCGTGCTGCTGCGCCCCGACGGCCACAGCCCCCACGTCCTCCAGGCCACCGGCGTCCGCCAGGGCGGTACGGAGCGCCGACCACCAGTGGGCGGGGTCGACCTCGGTCCCCTCAGGGTGCGCCGCCCGGCCCTGGCGCACCAGGGCACCGGTGGCGGCGTCGCGCACCACGACCTTGCAGGCCTGGGTCGACGAATCGACCCCCGCGACGAGTACCATCCCCGTCCCTCAGCGGGCCCCGACGGCGTGCTCGAGCGCCAACTGGCTCAGGCGCACAAAGCCGTACGACTGGCTGGCCACCGCCTCGACGTCGAAGTCCTCGTAGGAGCTCCGGTCGGCCAGCAGGCCCTTGTAGCCCTCACCGGGGGCCAGGGTGGGCTGGGCGAGCTCCGCCACCCTGCTGGCGGCCAGCGCCTCCTGCACCTCGGGGTCGGCCCGGAACGCAGCCGCCCTCTCCTTGAGCAGGAGGTAGGTCACCATGTTGGCGCGTGCCGACTCCCACACCCCGTCCGCCCCGTCGGTGCGCAGGGGCTTGTAGTCGAAGTGGCGGGGGCCGTCGTAGGCGGGCGCCCCACCGGGGCCGCCGTTCTCCAACAGGTCCACGAGGAAGAAGGCGTTGAGCAGGTCCCCGTGGCCGAACACCAGGTCCTGGTCGAACTTGGGGCCCCGCTGCCCGTTCAGGTCGATGTGGAAGAGCTTGCCCTGCCAGAGGGCCTGGGATATCGAATGGACGAAGTTCATGTTGGCCATCTGTTCGTGGCCGACCTCGGGGTTGACGCCCACCATCCCCGAGTGCTCCAGCGTCGAGATGAAAGCCAGCGCCGAGCCGACCGTGGGCAGCAGGATGTCCCCCCGGGGCTCGTTGGGCTTGGGCTCTATGGCGAAACGGATCCCGTAGCCACGGTCGGTCACGTACTCGGCCAGCGTGTCAATGGCCTCCCGGTAACGCTCGAGGGCCGAGCGGACGTCCTTGGCGGCATCGCTCTCCGAACCCTCACGGCCTCCCCAGAACACGTACGTCGCGGCCCCCAGCTCGGCGGCCAGGTCGAGGTTGCGGACCACCTTGCGCAACGCGAAGCGGCGCACCGAGCGGTCGTTGCTGGTGAAGGCGCCGTCCTTGAACACCGGGTGGGTGAACAGGTTGGTCGTCATCATGGGGACGACCATGCCCGTCTCGGCCAGGGCCTCCTTGAAGCGGAGGATGTCCTTCTCCCTCTCGGCCTCGTCGGCACCGAAGGGGATGAGGTCGTCGTCGTGGAAGGTGACCCCCCACGCCCCCAGCTCCGAGAGCCTGTGGACCGACTCGACCGGGTCCAGCCAGGGCCGGGTGGGGTCCCCGAAAGGGTCCCTGGCCTGCCAGCCGACGGTCCACAGGCCGAACGAGAAGTGGTCTTCGCGCTTGGGGGCAACAATCATCGCGGGCCTTTCGTGACAGGCAGCCCGCAGCGGGCTGCCGGGATGGGCGCGGCGGCTGCCGTTCGGTCGGGCCGCATTTGTTAATCGATTGAACTATACGGCCGTGCACGGGACTGGTCAACAGCCTCGAGGAGGACAGGCCCCACGCCCCGGCCGCTCCCCCGACGGCTGCCCGTCAGTAAGGTGGGCCGCTCGGCGGGGCCCAGCTCGGCAACCGGTTGCACTGGTGTAACCCGTAGGGAACTCCGGTCCTGGAGGCCATGGCGCGGTCGCTCACGCGCAACCGCTTGCATGACCGGGGTCACAGCACTAACATCTGGCGCTGCCAGGTCCGGCCCCCCCGGGGCGCCACCCGGCACTCGGTACCGCAGGTCACGCTGAGAGCCTGGCCAACCGGGAGCACGCTCCCGGGAGCCAGGCGGCGAGCACGGGAAGGGGGACGGCCGGTGGCCAAGACGACGATCAAAGATGTCGCGCAGCTGGCCGGCGTCTCACCGTCCACCGTCTCGCGTTCGCTCAGGGGGATCGGCGGCCTCTCGGCGGGCACCGTCTCGCGCATAAAGGAGGCGGCCGAGCACCTGGGCTACAGCGTGTCCCCCGCCGCCTACCGGCTGGCCACCGGCCGCACAGGCACCATTGCCGTGGTGATGCCGTACATCACCCGGTGGTTCTTTGCCGAGCTCCTGGGGGGAGTGGAGAAGGTGGTCCGGGAAGCGGGCCTCGACCTGCTCCTCTACCACGTCGGGGACACTGAGATGCGCCAGCAGTACTTCTCCTCCGGCCTGCTGCGCAAGCGGGTCGACGGGGTGGTGCTGGTCACCCTGGCGCTCACCGATCCGGAGGTAGCGGCTCTACGCTCGCTCGATGTGCCGGTGTACATGGTGGGGGCCGAAGTCGAAGGCTTCTCCAGTGTGTGCATCGACGACCTCGACAGCTCCCGCACCGCGGTACAGCACCTCGTCAACCTGGGCCACTCGGACATCGCCCTCATCTCGGGCGACCCCAACGAACCGATGCACTTCACCGTGCCGCTCCACCGGCGCCGTGGTTACCGCGAGGCCCTCGTATCGGCCGGCCTCACGGTGCGCCCGGAGCTCGAGGCCCACGGCCCGTTCACGGTCGAAGGGGGCTACTCGGCCACCGTCAAGCTGCTGAGCCGGCGCAGCCTGCCCACGGCCATATTCGCCGAGTCGGACGAGATGGCCTTCGGTGCCCTCAAGGCACTGGACCGGGTGGGCCTGAGAGTACCCGAGGACGTCTCGGTGGTGGGCTTCGACGACCACCCGATGGCCTCCTACTTCGAGCTCACAACCGTGGCTCAGGACGTCCCGGGCCAGGGCCGGCTGATAGCCGAGCAGCTGGTGAGCTCGGTCATGGGCCCCGAGGGCGCACCTGCGGTGCGCCTGAGCGCCCAGACCCACCTGGTGGTCCGTCAGACCACCGCCGCCCCGGTACGCCGGCCCGACAAGCACGGGACGGCCGAAGGGCGACCGGCACATCCCTCCCCCAGCACACTGCCCCCCGGCGTCGGGACGCACTCCGCTCCCCGTCCGGCCAGCGGGGCACGACAGAGAAAGGAAAGCAGAAGCAAATGAAGCCAACCCGTCTTCGGACGCCAGCCGGGCGTCCCCGTACCCCCTCAGCGAAGGCACGCCTCAGCGCACTGGTCTCCCTTGGAGCGGCGCTCGGCATGGGTGTCGTCGCTGCCGGGCCCAGTGCCTCGGCCGCACCGCGTGCGGGCCACGCCGCCACCACCACCATCGTGTGGTGGGCGAGCCCCATCTCCACCAGCGGCCCCGACCTGCGCAAGGTGCTCATCACCGACTTCGAGAAGGCCAACCCGAGCATCAAGGTCACCCTGCAGACGGCCCCCACCAACA
>JAJZMF010000012.1 GCA_021850325.1 Actinomycetes bacterium | reverse complement strand
GTCGTGCTCATCATGGGCATCCTGATGGCGATCGCCATCCCGACCTTCCTGTCCACCCGGGGCAGCGCCAACGACGCCTCGGCCAAGTCCAACGCCACCAACGCCTTCACCAACGAGAAGTCCTACTACGCTGCGAACCAGATCTTCGAGGCCGCCAACGCCTCCGAGGCCGGTGCCACGCTGGACAGCTCGCTCCCTTGGGGCAACCCCACCAGCGCTACGAACGTGGTGGACGCTACGGTGACGAGCACGTCCTGCAGTTCCAGCGCCGGTTGTGCCGTGCTGGTCTCGGCTTCGTCGACGTCGGGCAACTGCTTCTACATCTACGATGACGAGACGGGCTCCAGCTCGATCATCGCCTACAGCGCCGTGAAGGGGACCACCTCGGCTCCCTGCACCGCCTCCTCCGGCCTCACCCTGCCTACGGCCGCTCCCGCGGGCAACACCAACTCCGGGGTGGCTGCGAGCGTGAGTGCCATGACGTGGGCAGCAGCCTGGTAAGCACACCGGCACCCTAGCGGTAAGATGTTGGAATGAGCGCCGGCGAAGGCCGGCGCTCATTTGCGTAGTTGTGCCAGAGCTTCAAGCCTGCCGTCCGATGTCCCGATGATCAGGTAATGGCATCCCTTGGCCTGGTACCAGGCCGCGCCGGTCCAGCGGGGGACAGTTGTGACGTGGGCTTGACGGTCGGGCAGGAGGCGCTTGTGGGCCGACCGGGAGGGCACCCTGTGGATCTGCGGCATGCCGACGCAGGCTCGGCCCACAAACAGGGCTGGAACGGCGTGAGGTGGGCCGTTGCTCTGGCGTTGGTGCTCGGTGTGAGCGCCCTGCTCTATCTGTGGGACCTGGGGCACTGGGGTTGGGGCTACGGCTATTACGCTGCTGCCGTGGAGGCCGGGTCCCGCAGTCTCCCGGCCGCGATTTTCGGTTCTCTGGACCCCAACGGCGTCGTCAGCATCGACAAGGGACCGGCATCGCTGTGGCCGCCGGAAGTGGCCGTCCGGCTGTTCGGTTTGAGCCCCTGGTCGGTACTGGTGCCTTACGCGCTCGAGGGTGTCGGGACGGTGGCGCTGTTGTACGCAGTCGTGGCACGGGTCGCCGGACGGTGGGCGGGGCTGGTGGCGGCGATCCTCATGGCGGCGGCACCGGTGGCAGTTGCGAGTTTCCGCTTCAACAACCCTGACGCGCTGTTGACCCTGCTCTGCGTTGGCGCGATGTACGCAGCCGTGCGTTCGAGGACCACCGATGCCAGGGGCTGGGCCTGGCTGGCGGGTGTGCTCCTTGGGCTGGGGTTCCTGGCGAAGCTACTGGCCGTGGGCGTGGTGGTCCCAGCCGTTCTGGTGGTCCTGCTCAGGGGCCGCGGCAGCTGGGCCAAGCGTACGTCATTGGGTGCCAGGGCTGCTGCGGGTGCCGTGCTCTCGGGTGGTTGGTGGCTCGCCCTGTACTGGTTGGTGCCTGCCGGGAGGCGTCCGTTCGTCGGCAGCACGCAGGACAACAGCATCTGGTCGCTGGTGTTCGGCTACGACGGGTTCAACCGGCTTACCGGCACCGGCTTCAACGGTGGTGCAGGGCCCTTCTGGCACGCGCTCTGGGCGAGCGTGCTGCGCCTGTTCGGCGGGGAGATGGGGGCACAGGTGGCATGGCTGGTACCCGCTGCGGGCCTGCTGCTTGTAGGGGGGTTGGCCTTGGGAGGTGCGAGGCTGGCCGGGGAGGAGCAGACGGCCTTGTGGGCCTGGGGAGCGTGGCTTGGTGTGGGAGCCCTCGTCTTCAGCAGCGGGCAGGGGTTGATCAACGCGTACTACACAGTGCTGCTGGCCCCAGCCGTGGCTGCGGCGGTTGCCGTTGGTGGGGCGGTGCTTGTACGGCAGCTCCATGACCGGACGGCACGGTGGTGGGGAGGCTGCGTCCTTGTGGTCAGCGGGCTGTGGGCCTTCGACCTGCTCGACCGTGAGCGGGGTTGGGTGCCCTGGGTGAGGTACGCGGTCCTTCTGTGCGCCCTGCTGGCAGCTGCGGTGCTGGTCGCCGGTGACCTGAGGCGGCGGGGGGCGAGGGTGGCCCTCGTGGCCGCAACGACCTGGACAGCCCTGGCGGGGCCGGTCAGCTACGCCGTCGGCACCGCTTCGGCACCGGTACCGTCCGTGGACCCGATGGCGGTGCTACCGGGACTGGCACCAGCCCTGGAGCCCGGACCGCGACGCGGCAGCTTGACCCAGGTGAGCCGGCCCAGTGCGGCTCTTGTCCGTGCCCTGCGTACAGAGCCGCAGAGCAGGGAATGGGTGGTGGCGGTCGTGGGGGGTGACCCGGCGGCCGGTTACCAGTTGGCGAGCGGCCGGGCGGCCATGGCGGTGGGGGGTTGGCGCGGGACGGACCCCGTCCCGACGCTCGGGAGGTTCGAGGCGCTGGTGAGGGCGGGCAGAGTGGGGTACTTCGTGCCCGCCAGCCCTACAGCAGGCGTGTTCGTCCCGAAGTCCCTGGCGCGTACGCAGGCGGGGCAGATCACGGCTTGGGTGGCCTCGCACTTCAGAGAGGTGACCATCGGGGGCGAGAGGTTGTTCGACCTGGGAAGGCCCGTCAGCCATCGGGCAGGACAGGAGGGGTAGTGGGCACGGAACGGGAGATGGCCCGGGGGGCAGCTGAGGAACGGGGCTTCACCCTGGTGGAGATGATGGTGGTGGTGCTCGTCCTGGGTGTGCTCATGGCAATAGCACTCCCCACGTTCCTGGGGACACGCAAGGCGGCCACGGCTGCGTCGGCCACGTCGGAGGCTCAGAGCGCCCTGACGGACGAGAAGGCCCTGTACTCCTCGACGCTCGGGTTCGAGGACGTAGCGGCCGGACGCGGAGCGCTGAAAGCAGCCCAGGACCTCGACCCGGGGTTGCACTGGAGCGGTTCGACGACGGTACGGCCGGGGGACGTGACGGCACTGGCGGGAAGCGTTGACCGGGCGACGGGGGTCTTCAGTGAGGCCGCTGCCGCCGGGGACAGGGGGCAGGCCGTTGTCATCGAGGCCTTGGGCGGGTCCGGTACCTGCTTCTACGTGGCCGACTTCGAGGTCAGCACGAGCCTCAGCATCCTGGGTTTCGCGGAATCATCAGGACCGGGTGGCTGCGCAGGCACGGCGGTCACGTTCCCTGTGTCGTCGCCCGCGCCCACCGGAGGGGCAGCGGGCACCCATGTGGTGACAGGAAATGCCATTTCCGCCAGTGACTGGTACGCGCGGTGGTGACCGTGTTGCGGGCGCCGCTCAAGCCGCGCCACGAGGGCGCCGATAGTTGCGAGGTGAACAGGTCGCACCTGGAGGTCAGCTGTGCGTAAGCGTACGAGCGTAGGGCTTGACATAGGCTCATCGGCCGTCCGTGCGGCTGAGGTGGTTATCGACGGTAAGCGCGCGGAGCTGCGCCGCTTCGCCCAGGTGGGCCTTGCCCCGGGGGCCGTGGTCGAGGGCGAGGTGCGCGACGCGGACGCCGTGAGCGCGGCCATAAAGCGCCTGTGGGGCGACGGCGGCTTCAAGTCCCGTCAGGTCGTGGTCGGGGTCTCGAGCCAGCGGGCGATGGTCCGCGTGCTGGAGATGCCGGGCACCCTGGGCAAGGACCTGCGGTCGGCCCTGCGGTACGAGATCGGCGATGTGCTGCCGATACCGCTCGAACAGGCGGTGTTCGACTTCGAAATCCTCGGACCGGGGCGCCCGAACAGCGACGGAGGCCCGACGACCCAGGTCCTCGTGGTGGTGGCGCAGAAGGACATCGTCCGCGATGAGATCGAGGTCGTGCGCAAGGCGGGGCTTCGCCCCCGTGCCGTTGACGCCTCGGCCCTGGCCCTGCTGCGGGCCGTACCTCTGCCGGGCGAGGGAGAGATGGACGCCGTGGTGTCCCTCGGTGCGCAACTGGCGGTCGTGGCCGTGCGCCAAGGTGGTGTCCCGCGCTTCATCCGTACCACGGCTCTGGGCGCCGACGTGGAGAGCCCGGCCCGCACGGGCGTGGTGGCCCGGGTGTCGCCCGGCGCTGTCAAGGACCACCCCGAGGAGCGGTCACCGGCGCCGCGGACCGAGACGGCGGTCGAGGAGGTGCGCAGCTCGATCGAGTACTTCCTTTCCCATGCCCATGGCGCACGCCTTGACCGGGTGAGCGTCACGGGCGGGTCTGCGCTCACGCCGGGACTGAAGGAGCGCATGGCATCGGTGCTCGGTGTGCCCGTGGGGCCGGCCGGCTTGGTGGCCCAGGCCGATGGGGACGTCCTCGGGCTCGCAGAGGAGCAGTTGGCCGAGGCCGGGCTGCGCTGGACGGCGGCCGTCGGCCTCGCCCTGTGGGGAACAGAGGGCTCGCAGTCGCCCAACCTCATCCCGGCGGAGGTGGCTGAGCGGGCTCGTCAGCGCCAGACGATCGCAATGGCCGGCGCCGGCGTTGTGGTCGTCGCTGCCGGGCTCGGCGTGCTCGCCTACCAGAAGACGACTTCCATCGACAACGTCAAGGCACAGACCACGGTTGCTCAGCAACAAGCCGGTGCCCTGGCCCAACAGATCGACAAGCTGGCCTATGTGACCAGGGCTGCCGACGACATGCAGGCCCGTCGCGCCCTGGCGGCTGCTGCGCTCCAGAGTGACGTCGACTGGGTCGGCCTGCAGCACCGGATTGAGCACGCGCTGCCCGGTGGGGTGGTGGTGACGGCAGTCAACTTCACCGCCGCACCACCCGCAAGCCCCTCGTCGGCGCCCACAGCGCCGCCAACGGCTAACACTGCCACCATTGTCGGTAACATCACGATGAGCGGTCAGACCACCGGAGGCCTCAGGTCCGTGGCGTCCTTCGAGCGGGCCATGTCGCGCGTCAAAGGCCTGAGCGCTGTGTGGGTGTCCTCCAATGAGATCACCAAAGGCACGGACTCGTTCTCGGTGACCGGCCAGGTCACCTCCGCCGCGCTCAGCAACCGTGCGGCCAAGTTGCCCGGAGGTACCAAGTGAAGCAGCAGAAGCTCATCGCGCTGGGTGCCTTGGCAGCCGTGCTGGTGGTGGCGGTGGTCTGGTACATGGCACTCTGGAAGCCCGAGGGGGCCAGCCTGAAGACCGCACAGGCCTCGCTCCAGCAGGCGCAGGGCCAGGTGGCCACGGACCAGGCGCAGCTGGCACAGCTGAAGGCACAGGTCCCGAAGGTGAAGGGCGAGCGGGCTGTCCTCAAGAAGCTGGTACAGGCAGTGCCCAACGGTCCCAGCCTCGACCAGGCCCTCACCACCCTGCGGGCTGCCGCCCGCCGTGCAGGGGTCACACTGCAGAGTGTGAGCGTGCCGGAGCCCACGGGCTGGGGCACGCCGGCGAGCTCCCCGGCCGGCACTCCGGCCAGCCCGTCGGGCCCGCTGAGCCTCGGCCTGTCGGTTGCAGCGACAGGTAGCCAGGCCCAGTTGCTGGCTTTTGTGCGAGCCGTGGACGCGCAGCCACGCCTGTACGTGGTGAACTCCTTCGCCCTCTCTTCGGTCGGCAACACCGGTACCGGCCATGAGTCGACGACCTTCAGTATCAACACGTTCTACTCGTCGGCGACCTCGATCAGCCCGGTGTTCCCCGGCTGAGCTCGGTCCGGCGTCGAGCGTGGTCGCCGCCGTCGTGTCGCTATTGGCAACAATGGTTGCTGGTTCGAGGAGTGCAACACCGTTGCCGTTGCGCGGCACGTCGTGACGGCCGCCAGCGTAGCGGTTGGGCGGAGCCGCCGGGGAACCTCGTCGTGCCGGTACCCCTGGGTTGCCACCACGGTGGAGCCAGGCAAGCCTGTGTGCGTCCGCGCCTTGTCCGTTGGCTTGTGCCGCTCCTCGAGCCGCAGGGCGTCGGTGTCGTACGTGCCTGCCACCTGGTTCCGGTTGTAGCGGCAGGGCCTCCGGGGCGCCGCCGCTCGGCATCTCGGTTATGGCTGCCCGGCGCTCTTGGCGGCCGGGCTTTCACGGCCGCTGGCTTTGGTGCCGGACGACACCAAGCGTTATCGGCTGTCCGGGTTGCCAGAGGGAACGCTTTCCTGCCTTGTGCGGTCGCCTATGCAGGTGCTCGTGGCAGGCCACCACCGACTGTCCCACCGGGTGCAGGAAACTGCCTCTGGGCGGTCCCGCCAGCTCTCGGTGCATGCGCGTGGGCGTGATCGAAGCAGCGCCGCTCGACCAGCCGCCACGACACCTCGGCCATGACCAGCGCCAGAGCGATGCCGCCGAAGTACGCCGGCCACCCGAAGCGGCTCGAGCTCGTGCTCCCGGGCAAGCTGTACATATAGGTCGCGATCGGCGCGTGCCAGAGGTAGATGGCATATGAACGTCTACCGGTCCAGCGCAGGGGCCGCCAGGACAGCGCATGTGCAAAGCGGGACTGCTCGTAGTTCACCACGTGGCTGACGACGAACAGGGTTGCCAGCGCCAGTAAGGTGAAAGAGCCCTCTACGCGCCAGGGGCTCGCGTCATCGATGAAGACGCCGACGAGGGCTATGGCGAAAGCGCCTGCCACGGCGAGCACACGGCTCATGTGCTCAGGCAGCACCTTATGCTGCTCCCACAGCACTGCTGCCACCGCACCGATCAGCAAACCCTGAGCCCGGGTGTCGGTGGCGAAGTAGATGCGGACCTGGTCGTGGTGGGTTGGATAGAGGGCGAAGCACTCGACCGCCGAGATCGCTGCTCCGCCGGCGGCGATCATCAGGATGAGCCGCGTGCGCTGCGCTCTTGCCCGGACCAGGCACAGTAGTGCGACGACGGGCGCCCAGAGCAGGTAGAACTGGTCTTCGACTGCGAGTGACCACAGGGCACCGAACCCCGGCGGGACGGGAGCCCCGGCGATCCCCCACCAGTTCAAGCCCATTGACGACAACATGAGCAGGTCGCGCGCCCGGGCGCCGGCCGTGTACACCACCGTCTGCCCCGGCCAGCTCAAGAAGGTTGAGGCGACCTCCCAACCCAGGACCAAGAGGAGCAGCGCGGGCACGAGCCGCCAGAAGCGACGTCGGTAGAAGGCTCCCAGGCTGACCCGTCCCGTCCGGTCGTGCTCCCTTAGCAGCAGGCCGGTTATCAGGAATCCGGACAGGACGAAGAAGACGTCCACACCTGCCCATCCACCGCGGAGGTGGAGCAGGCCGGGCCCCGGTGCGTGGAAGTGGTAGAAGACGACGAGGAGGACCGCTATCCCCCTGAGGCCATCGAGTGCCGGCCAGCGTTGCTGCGGGCGACGCTGGCCGAGGCCGTTGGCGGTCCGACCGTGGTCCTGTGGGAGCGCTGCCGGCACCATGACTGGGGACGTCCCGCAAGAGCGTCCCATGGCGGCAGTGGCGAGCGGTTCAGTGGTCACACAGAAGGTGCCCGGGTGGCGGTGCGCTCGACCGTAGGACCAGGGGGGCGCTCATCCCGGGGCGGCGCGCAGCGGTCAGGGTGCGAAGAGAACGGCATGGGCATTGTCGGAAGCGTGGACGGTTGCGCCAACGATCGACGAGCGCATGAACCAGGCTACGGTGACAGCCCTCCAGAACACGAGGACGGCGAGGAGCCAGTGGAGGGAGGCGGGCGGACCGAGGAGCCACCAGGTGTAGAGGGCAGTGTCGGCCAGGACGAAATCTGCCCACAACGCACGACGGTACGTCCCGAGTGCGAAAAATGGCAGGAGCCAGAGGTCGTACTGGGGCGAGTAGACCTTCCAGGTCAGCAGGTACCAGGCCACGCTGAGCGCTCCCACCTGCAAGAAGGGGTAGGTCCCGGTACGGCGGTAGTGCTGGACGCTCCAGGTTATGGCGACGACCAAGCCGATGGCTACCGCGACCGTAGACGCGAGGTTCACCGCCGGCGTGGAAAGCATGTGGGCGTCCCAGTACCAGAGGCTGTTGGTGTCGATGCTGACGGGCCGGAGCGATTGAAAGGCGAAGGGTATGTACCACCCTCGGGGGTTGACGATGATGAAGGGCGCGTTCAGGAGCAGAGCGGTTGCACCCGCCAGACCGGCGATGGTCCACGCCCGCCGCCGGTCGAGGAGGGCGTACTGGGTCACGAGGGGGAGGAGAAGGAGGCCGGGCCACACCTTCGCGCAGGTGCCGACAGCGAACGCCACCGCAGCCCAGTTCGGGTGCTCACGTGACCAGAGGTAGATGCCGGTGAGCGCGAGCGCCACGCCGATCAGGTCCCAGTTGAGGAAGGCGTAGGTGGCGAGGGCCGGGGTGAGGACGAAGTACCAGGCCCGGCGCCCAGCCAGGCGCCACAGGCACCAAGCGGCCAGGATCCCAAAGGGCGCGAGCATCAGGCTGCTCGAAACCTGGAACGCGCCCGCTGTGCCGACCGGGAGCGCGGACAGCCAGATGAACAGGCCGGTGAGGACGGGGTACTCGATCTCGCCGTGCCCCATGAAGGCGTTGCCCGTCCCGCTCACGCTCATCCTGCCGTGGACGTACGGGAAGACGTGCGCGCCCAGTTGCCTGGGCCGGAACAGGTTCGCTATATCGGCATAGCAGTAGTGGCGCGGGAGCAGGCCGTTGTCGAGGGTGCCCATGCAGGGCAACTTGGTGACAGCACCGGCAAAGAGGACAGCGAGAGCGCCCAGCAGGAGGCCGCCTCCGCCTGCCAACAGGGTGGCGGTAGCCTTACGGCCCCTCTCAGGCATCAGTGGTTGCCGCCGCCCTCCGGCCCGGAGCGGGTGCCGCCGGGGGCCCACATGGGCCAGGGCCGGGGCGGCCGACCTCACCTCTGGAGGGACCGGAGCGTCCGGCGAGGCGCCACCTGGTCACGTTCCAGAGCGCCTCGAGGCCAACGGCCCAGCTCATCTTGGAGCTGCCGTGCTGGCGTTCGGTGAACTCGATGGGCACCTCGCTCACCGGCAGCCCGGCGGCCACGGCGGCAAGTGTCATCTCGATCTGGAAGCAGTACCCGCGGGATGACACCGTGGCGAGCTGGATCTGGCGCAGCGCGCGCGCGGAGTAGACGCGGTAGCCGCTGGTTGCGTCGTGGACGCCAAGGCGCAGGAGCGCCCGGGCGTACGTGTTGCCGAGGCGCGAGAGCGCGAGGCGCCATGGTGACCAGCCTCGTGTTGTGCCACCTGGTACGTAGCGGGACCCGATCACCAGGTCGGTTCCGCGGCGGGCCTCGTCCAGCAGCGCCGGCAAGGCGGCCGGGTCGTGGGAGCCGTCAGCGTCGATCTCGACCAGGAACCTGGCGCCATGGTCCAGGGCCCAGGTCATCCCCTCTCCGTAGGCACGGCCCAGGCCCCCCTTACCCGGCCTGTGGAGCACCCAGGTGAGGGAGCCCTCGGCTGCCAGGCGGTCGGCGATGACACCTGTCCCATCGGGGCTGTTGTCGTCGACTATCAGGATCCCGGCGGTGGGAACAGCCCTGCGCAGTCGTTCGCACGCGGCCTGTATGTTCTCGGCTTCGTTGTAAGTCGGGACTATCACAACGACGGGTGGGACGGCGTGGGCGGTGGGGCTCTGCTCGCTGAGGTCGAGCGGGTGGGGGAACAATCGGGCCTCTCTGCCAAGCGTCTCGTATGCCCTCACAATTATGGTAATCGGAGGCGATCTGGTGGTCCTTTAGGGCGGGCGCCAGCACAGGCGGGCCGGGTGAGAGCGGAGCGGGGCTGATCTGTGGCCTGCTCGGAGCGGGGCGTCAGTTGCCGCTGATGGAGGGCTCGAAGGCGTTGTTGACGCCGGACAGCCCGAGCGTCGGGGGGGCGTTCCACTTCTGGATGTACGAGCCGTTGCACGTGGCCACTGCGATGGTGCTGAAGGCGTCCCCGTTGCCACCCGGCTGCTGGGGGTCCGCCACGTTGGACTCCAGGCAGTTGCCGCTCGAGTCCTCCAGGGTGTAGCTGGTGAGGGCGTTGTTCGTCTGGTAGTTCACTGTCCACGCCACGTTGGCCGTCGTGGCGCTGCTGCAGGGGACCGTCTCGGCCCAGGCATGGGTCGTGGAGCTGACGACGTCCAGGGGGCTCCACAGGCAGTAGGTGGTCGAACCGTCAGTCGTCTGGAGCTCGAAATAGGAGGTCCCGTTGTAGACGATGGGCACCGTCTTGAAGCGCTGGTTCCACGCCGGGTAGTTGGTGGTGTCGGGGAACTGCTTGCACATGTAGTCGATGAGGAACCCGCCGGGGCCTGTACCGCCCGACGAGGGCGTGTTCCCACCGGGCCCGGCACCGTTGGGGAACCCGCCGGTCGGGTTCTGGTTCGTGACGTCTATGCAGCGCCCGAACTCCTGGAAGTTCACGAACTGCTGGGTGGTGCTGGCCCCGGCGTCGCCTGCGCCTACACGGGCTGAGGGCAGCCAGGTCTGGTTGTCCGTGAAACCGCCTGAGCAGCTGGACAGCTGGAGGCTGTCGTTCGCAACGGGAGGGTTGTCCTGGGTGGTGAGGCACGCGGAACCGGGGCCCCCACCCGAGCTCGACACGGTCTGGAGACCGCCGTTGTCGTTCACGCCCCACTGTTGTGTGTAGTTGGGGGTGCCCGCCGGGGTACTGCCCGACCAGATGCCGTCGCTGCAGGTGGTGAGCGAGACGGTGGTGGAGCTGGAGCCCTGGGTGAGGCAGAGCCCGGCTGATGTGGCGGTCTCTGTGCTGGTAAGGACGAGGGTCCAGTCCGAGCGGTAGGCCCAGGTCTGCAGTGGGCTGTTGACGGTGCAGCTCTCCATGGACAGTGTGTCGCCTGCAGCGGGTGTGCCGTTGGCGGCGTTGTCTGCGAGGCACAGGGTCCCCTGGTAGTCGTCGATGAGCCCGCCGGCGATGTTGGCGTTCGTGGTACGGAAGTAGTAGGTCTCGTCCACGGTCCTGGCGGGCACGAAACCGCCTGCGGCGGGGTCGGCCCCCGTCGCGGACAGGAGCGCGTAGCTGGGCACGGAGCTGGGGGCACCGCTGGTGCAGCCGACGTCGTGCGAGCTGAGCCAGGTGGCGTCGCTGGTGTGGCCGGTGGGGTCGGCAGTGAGATAGGTGATGCGGAGGGTGTACTGGGCCTGGTGCCCGAGCTCCACGGTGCCCTTGGCGACCTCGTTGGGCACTCCCGAGAGCTGGTTGCAGGGCAGCTTGGAGAGGACGCCGTTGCCGGCGCCGTCGTTGGCGGCACGGATGTCGGCGAGCGCCACGTCAAGGCCCGCCTGGGCGGCCTCGAAGCCGTCGGTGCGCTGGAAGGCCTGCCGGGACAGGCCCATCTGGCTGACGGCGACTCCGGCTGCCGTGAGGGTGAGTATCGAGGCTGTGATGATGATGAAGAGCACCATCACGATCGAGCCCCGCTCGTCGTTGCCCGCGTGCCGGTCGTCGGAGGCGGCCCGGCGCCCGGGCTGGGGCTTGGCGTACCTGCGCACCTAGGCCGTCCAGCTCGCGTTGCAGGTCGTGGTGTTGGGGGCATTGGCCGAAGATGTGTCAAGGGCGGTGAAGGTCATGGATGACACCTCGGTCCTGTGAGCCTGGCCCGTGCCTGAAGCAGCGGTCAGGGTCACCGTGAGCTCCTGTTTGGCGTACAGCGTCGTAGGGAAGCTGAAGGGGTTGGTGGCCGGTGAGGGCACGATCAGGTTGGTGGCCCAGATGTGCCAACCGGGGGCGCTGGACGGTGGCGAGGCGGCCGGCCACGTACGCTCGAGCAGCTCGCCCGTGGTCGTCGACAGCTGCAGCTGCGAGCACGAGGCGTTGCTCTGGCCGTTGAAGGTCCACTCGAACAGGACGTCGTAGTTGCCCCCCGTGCCCTGGTAAGGGGCCCAGATCGAGGAGGCGTAGTGGACCTGTTGGTCGAGGTTGAAGAACGCCAGGTCCAGCTGGGACGTCGTCGTACCGATGGCCTGGGTCTGCAGGGTGGGGTTGAGCAGGTGGACCATCCCGGTCATGGTCAGGACGAGGACGACGGACATCAGCATCATCGCCACCGCCATCTCGACCAGGGTGAAGCCCAGCGAGCGCTGCTCGGGCGAAGGCTCAACGCGCCGGTGGGCGAGCTCAGCCACCGGAGCCGGCCGAGCCGTAGAGGTTGAAGTTCCCTATGGTCCAGGCCACCGGGTAATCCCCCGTCAGGAGGACCTGCACGTACCGCGCGGTCTGCGGACTGAAGCTGACCTGCGCTGTTGAAGAGGAGCCCGAGCAGGTGGCGATGGTGGTCCAGCTCTGGCCGTCATTGGATACCTCGACGGCAAAGGAGCGGGCGTAGTCACTGGACGGAGAAGATGCGGCCATCTTCAGGGCGGAGAAGGACGGCAGGCTGCCCTGCTCGCCACCCGAGCGGTCGACGGTGAAGGTGTAGCCCGCGGCCTGGTTGCTGCCGCTGCTGAAGTTACCGTCCCCACCGATGGCATTGGAGGCAGCCTGGTACCCCTGGTTGTCGGCGGTGTCGGAGCTCGCGGTCCAGTTGCCCCGGTCGAGGCGGTTGCTCAGGTTGCCGGCGTTGCAGTTGGAGCCGGCGATGGTGCCCTCGGTCTGCGAGGTGGTCGTGGTGGTGCTGGTGCTGGTAGTCGTGGTGGTGCTGGTGCTGGTAGTCGTGCTCGTGGTGGTGCTGGTACCGGTGCTTGTCGTTGTGGTACCGGCCGCCGTGGTCGAGGTTGTCGGGCCCGCACCGGACGTCGTGGTCGTCGTCCCGCCACCAGCGGCTGTTGTCGTGGTACTGGCGGAGGTGGTTGTGGTCCCACCGCCGGCGGAGACGTAAGCCGTCGTCGTCGTCGTACCGGAAGTCGTGGTGGTTGTGGTGGCCGACGCCACCGGTGTCCCGCCGTTGAGGTTGAAGGTGGGGTCGCTGGCACCGCTGATCAGGGTGGAGGCTACGTAGTCGCACCCGGCCGTCCCGCAGCCCCCTTGGGGGGCCGACCAGGTGACGTCGACTATGACCCGGTAGAGCTCGTTGTTGGTGGTCGGGGTCTGCAGGCAGTCGCCGGTGCTCTGGTAATAGCAGGTGCCCACGTAGTAATAGACGGTGAAAGTGTGACCGCTCACCGATGTCGTCACGGGCGAAGTAGGCAACGGCGCCGTCGCGCCGCTGCCCGTCGCGGCAGAAACGTCGCACTGCTTGAGGGTGTCCGCCAGGCTCAGGCCTGGGGGCAGGGTGGCCCCCCACTGGGTGTCGACGCTCGTACAGTCACGTCCCTGGAGCAGCGTGCTCCCACCGAGGTTGGTGGCGTCGAGGGCCTGCGCCTTGTCCAGGGCGGTGCTGGCGAGCGTGACGGCGACGTCGGCTATATGGCTGTCGGTGGTCGCCGTTATCGAGGTCACGTAAGAGCTCGCGAACGGCAGTGTCATGAGGACCAGGAGGCTTATCGCGATCATGACCTCGACGAGGGTAAAGCCTGCGTCGTACGCGCGGTCATGTCGCGTCGCTACGTCACGCGCCGGGCTTCCCGGGTCCCTTGGCATAAAGGAGAGTTTACGGTAATGCAGCATGCGGAATAGCGCCGGGGCTTCCGGGGTTTCGCTGTTGACGTGCTTTGCGCTGCGCGCCTGTGCGGTGTGGGCCGAGGCGGGCCCGGGACGGGCCCCGTCGGCCGAGCGGGCAGCGGAGCGAGGCCGGTCGCTGCGGGACGCGGCGCCCCCCTGGGTCGGCCGTCGTCGCCCCCGGGACCGGGGGCCTGCAGAGTGTGGTTGCCTCATGGCCCTGCCATGGCTCCTATCGCGCCCGGGGGGTTCCCCTGCAGTTAGTCGGCTGTGTGCCGGGGCGGCTTTAGGCCCAGGTGAGCCTTCCGGTGCGACGGACGCGGTGGTCGTCGCCTGTCGCGGTCACGCGGTGCCGTCACCCCGGTCCCCGGTCTGGTCGGGCGACTTTGGAGGGCGGGTAGTGCGTATATGTCCGTTTCATCCGATAGGGGAACTAAGGCCCAGACCTGTTCGCGCCGAAGAAACTGAGATGCTCTTTGGACCGGAACGCCTCCCCCGTAGGCGTGGCGGCCAGGGCGGTTTCACGGTCATCGAGGTGATGATCGCGTGCTCGGTCCTGCTGGTCGGGATCCTTGCGCTCGCTGCCGTGTCGATGGGGTCGGTAGCCGCAGTGAGCAGGAGCCAGCAGTCCCAGGAGGCGAGCAACCTGGCGGCATCGGTGGTCGCAGAGGCCGAGGCGCTGCCGTGGTCGACGATCTCGCAAGGTCTCAGCCAGGGGTCGGACCCCTACTTCAATACCGACCCCAATATCTCAGGCGGTTGCTTCGAGGGGGCGCCACTGGTTGTGGGCGGCACGGCGACCGCCTCGGCCTGCCCGTCCGGTTCCAGTCCCGGCGGGCCGACCTACCCGTGGCAGGATGTGAACGGCCCGAGCTGCAGCGGGTCGCTGGCCACGGCCGTGAGCGGGTCGAGCACCCTGCCTCTGGTGCCTCATCAGTCGTGCGTTACGCTCCCGGCCGGTACCGGCTCGGCTGACTTCGAGATAGCCGTGTACCCCACGTTGCACAGCGGCGGTGCCGTTGCGTCGGCGGGGGCGGCGGTCGAGGTCACGGTGGTCGTGACCTGGGGTGGGGGTGCCAGTGCCGCGACGGGGGAGGACAGGGTGACCGACACGGTGGTGCTCACCGATTGCGGGACGAGCGGCCCGCGGTGTTCGTGACGGCGGCCAGATGCCGGTCCACTGGCCGGGACCGGCTCCGCGACAGGGCGGCGGACGAGCGTGGTTTCACGCTGGTCGAGATGACGATCGCCACTGCGATCGCCATGCTCGTGATCGCGATGGCGCTCATGGCCGTGGTGGAGGGGCAGAGGACCGTGGACACGGCGGTCGCCAAGACCCAGGACGCGAACGCAGCCCAGTCGGTCGTCGACCGGATCGCCACTCAGGTCCGCCAGGCCTCGGCGCTCGGGATCGTGACGAACGACTCGGAGTCCCAGCTCTGGGTCAGCTCGGGAACGGCCTGCACGGAGTGGGTCTTCACCGGGTCGCCGTCTGACGAGCTCGAGAGCGGCTCCGGGGCTTCGCGTTCGACTATCGGGGATCTCGGTGTGCAGCTCACGGGTGTCACCAGTGGCTCTTTCACCGGCTTCGCCAACTACGCCGGGCTTGTGGACATCAGCTTGAGCGTCGAGCAGCAGCAGGTGAGCACGGGCAACGGGCGGCTGGACGCCGGAGCACCGGCAGCCCTGGAGCTCGAGGTGGACGACCCCGATGTCTCCACGGCCGTCGCCTCCACCTACCCAGCGGGGAGCTGTGCGTCATGATCACCTTGGGCGGTCGCCGTCAACAAAGGGAGGGCAGGAGCACAGCTCCCGGCCGCGCCTGCAGGCGCAGGACGGTCCCGTCGGGGCGGGGCAGCGGCTTGCTGCAGTGGGGTTTCCCGTTGCCTGCGGCCGGAGCTGACCGGCGCGGCGACCGTGGGGCGGCGATGATAGCGGCCCTGCTGGTGGTGGTCATGGTCTCGATGCTCGGGACGGTCGCTCTTGCGGAGGACCTGAACGGCAGCCACCAGTCCGCGAGCACGGCCAAGCAGTTGGAGGTCGCCACGGCCGCCCGGTCGGGTGTCGACGTGGCCGCGGCGAGCGTCGAGGCTCAGCTGAGCGCGAACGCAGGCTCGCTGAGCTGCCCGGTCGACGGGAGCATCAACGCCGGCGGGACGGGTGAGGCCGTGAACGGGGCGAGCGTCGAGTCGTACTCACTGCAGTACGCGGTGTTCTCTTCGGGCACGGCACCGACCTCGGCCCAGGTCGCCGACATGGCCGGGGGGTCGGAGCCCGGGGAGCTGTCCTGCGCCGTGCAACCGACGATCCAGACCAGTACCCAGTTGTCGGCCGAGCCGGCCACCTGGTACCTCGCGCTGGCGGCCCAGGGGGCCTCCTCGTCCACCGCCTACCAGTGGGCCGGGCCGAGCTCGGTGGTCGTCCTCGAGGTCGTCCAGGGTGTTGTCACTGGAGCGCTGACGGCCAACTTCCCCTACACGATGGAAGGCTGGAACGGGATCCAGAACGGCGGCGACATGACCCTGGACGGGAGCGCGTACGCGTCGACGCTGACCTGTTCCAATGGGACCTACAACGGCAACGTCTTCGCCGGGACGCCGGCTTCGCCCGTGACCAACTGGTCCAGCAACGGGTGCGCCATCGACGGCAACGTGTTCGTGGACGGCACCATGACGCTGGCCCAGTTGCAGGGGTCGTCCCACGGCTCGTGCAGCGGTGCCGGGTCGATATTCGTCACTGGCGATATAACGATCACCAACGCCGGGGCGACCATATGTGGCGATGTGGTCTCGAACGGGACCGTCACCATCCAGGGCGGCACCATCTGGGGGAGCGTGTTCGCCGCCCAGGGTGTCGACATGACGGGCTGGGGAACGGTCAAGGGGAGCATCTACTCCGGGGGGCCGGTGGACATCAGCGCCGGGACGGTCGCGTCGGGTGGAGGGTTCTGCTCGAACGGCTCGTGCACCCCGGCCGTGTTCGCTGACGGCTCGGTCAGCGTCAGCGCGGGGAGCGTGAAGGGCAACGTGGTGGCCAATGGTGACCTGACGGTGACCAACTGGCCCACCATCAGCGGTTCGGCCTGGGTGGCCAGCGGAGGCACCATCTCGGTCCGGGGCAGCAACTGTGCCAACGGGGCGTCGGGGGGGAGCAGCGCGCCGTCGACCTGCTACACGTCGTTCACGGCGGGGGGCGGGGCCCCCGGCTATGCCGCCGGTTACCTGGCCGGGCCGAGCGCATCGGCGCCCTTCTTCGGCACCCCCGAGTGCCCGGGGAGCACGTCGTCGCAGTACCTGACCGACGCTCCGAGCTCCCCCCTCCCGTACAACGCCTGCGCCGAGGTGTCTACCAGCCCCGTCACCTACGGCGTCAAGTTGCCCCAGCAGCAGCTGATCGCCACGTTCCCGCCCCTCATGTTCAACCAGCAGGCCTGGGAGAACTCGAGCTTCGAGCCGAGCGGGGGCGGGGCCTCCGGCATAACCTGGGACCTCGGCTACGACAACTGCACGGCCAGCGGGACCGACAGTGTCTACGTGGCGCTGAAGGCCATGAGCTCGGCCACCAAGCCCACCGTGATCACGACCACCTGCGCCATCGACTGGGGCAACACGTCACTGTCGGGCAGCAGCCCCCTTACCCTCAACCAGAACCTCGCCGTCTTCTCCGGGGACCCGAGCGGATCCGGTACCTCGGGCGGCTTCACCTTCGAGAACGACGGCTCCCCCGGGACCGTGGTCGGCAACGGGCACGCGCTCTACCTGATCGTCCCCTGGGACGGCAGCTCGCTGCCCGCCAACACCCTCTGCCCGTCCAGCCTGTCCGGCGTGCCGGGCAACGGGGACGTCTACATCGCCAACAGCATCGGCGGCAGTTCCGGTTCGGCTGTCGACGCCTTCGTCTACACGCCCGACAACGTGCTGGCCACCGCCAGCCCCAAGGTCCAGGACGGCAAGGTGTACGCAGGAGGCGTCATCGCCCCCGCGGGCGAGTGCACCGGTGGTGGGGGCAGTGCCCTCGACCCGGTTGTCGAGCCTGCGACGGCCCTGTTCCCGTACGGGGTGGTGTCGACCGGCGGTGGCGGTGCCAACTGGGCTGCTTCGGTGACGACGATCCAGTAGCCACGGGCCGCTCCGCTCGGCAAGGGCGGGGAGGTGGCATGGCGTGCAAGCCGGCGACCTGCGCCGACGCCGGTCGGAGGGGGCTGGAGGCTCCATGTAGGATCGAGGCGTGCTGCGCTTCCTGACCGCTGGGGAATCACACGGCAAAGCCCTCGTCGTCGTCATCGAGGGGCTCCCCGCCGGCCTGTCCGTGACGACGGAGGACATAGCTTCCGAGCTGGCCAGGCGTCGCCTCGGCTACGGCCGTGGCCCGCGGATGCGCTTCGAGGCGGACGAGCTCACCCTGCTCGGAGGCATAAGGCACGGTCGGACCCTCGGCTCCCCGGTGGCGATCGAGATCGGCAACTCGGAGTGGCCCAAGTGGACCGAGGAGATGTCGCCTGCGCCCGGGCGCACCGAGAAGCCCCTGACCCAGCCGCGTCCGGGCCATGCCGACCTGGCGGGCATGCAGAAGTACGACCTGGACGAGTCCCGCGACGTGCTCGAGCGGGCCAGCGCCCGCGAGACGGCGGCGCGCGTCGCCGCGGGTGCCGTCTGCAAGCTGCTCCTGAGGCATCTCGGGACCGAGATCGTCAGCCACGTCGTCCAGATGGGGCAGGTGGTGTCGAAGAACGGTCGCCAACCCCTGCCCGGCGACCTCGAGGTCGTTGACGAGTCACCGGTGCGCTGCTTCGACCCGAGCACCGAGGCCGAGATGATCGAGGCGGTCAAAGCCGCCGCCAAGGATGGGGACTCCCTGGGTGGGGCCGCCGAGGTGATCGCATACGGAGTGCCGGTCGGCCTGGGCAGCCACGTGCACTGGGACCGCAAGCTCGACGCTCTCCTGGCCCAGGCCCTGATGAGCATCCACGCCGTGAAGGCGGTCGAGATCGGCGATGGCATCGAGGTGGCCGGCCTGCGGGGCTCGGAGGCCCACGACCCCATCGGGTGGGACGCGGTGAGCCGCACCTACCCGCGTGGGTCCAACCACGCCGGGGGGCTGGAGGGTGGCATCACCAACGGCGAGCCCCTGTTCGCCCGCTGTTACATGAAGCCGCTGTCCACCCTCAACCGTCCCGTGCTGAAGACGGTGGACGTGGTGACCAAGCAGGAGACGGTGTCGTTCAAGGAGCGCACCGACCACACCGCGGTGCCGGCCATGGGCGTGGTGGCCGAGACCATGATGGCCTGGGTCCTGGCCGCGGAGTCGTTGCGCAAGTTCGGAGGCGACTCGGTGGGCGAGATGGTCCGCAACAGGGACGCCTACCTGGCGTCCCTGCAGGCTTGACCGCTACGGGCCCTTCGTCGCAAGGCGGGCGCCGCGCTCAGCCGCCCGCCCGGGTGCCGACCGGGCCCGGGCCGGCGGGCCAGGTCGGCCTGCCGGGCCGGATCTGGCTGGTGGGGATGATGGGCTCGGGCAAGACATCGGTGGGACGGGCCCTGGCCGGCCTGCTCGAGCGGCCGTTCGTCGACACGGACCAGCTGGTGGAGGACCTGGCGGGCATGAGCGTGGCGGAGCTCTTTGCGGCCGAAGGGGAGGAGGCGTTCCGCCAGCGCGAGGCCGAGCTCATCCGTCAACTGGCCGAGGGGCCGGCCCCCGGGGTGCTGAGCGTGGGTGGGGGCGCCCCGGGCCGGGAGCAGAACCGACGGGTGATGCGCTCCAGCGGTGCCGTGGTGTGGCTGCGCGCCACGCCCGAGGTGCTGGTGCGCCGCCTGGGACGGGGCGAGGGCCGGCCCGTGCTGGGGGGCCCGGCCGGGCCCGAGGCCCTGCTGGCGCGGGTACGTGAGCTGGTTGAGCTGCGCCGCCCCTGGTACGAGGACTGCGCCGACGTGGTGTTGGACGTGGGGGAGGGGCTGGCCCGGGACGTGGCCGAGCGGGTCGCCGAGGCCCTGGCCCGGCGCGCCGCTGCTGGTAGCGTCGCAACCCATGGCGAGCAGGGTGCAGCAACTCTCGGTTGAGCTGGCGGGGCGCTCCTACCCGGTGGTCGTGGGCCCCGGCGCCCGTCACGAACTGGCGCGTCTCATGCCCGCTGGGGCCCGGCTGGCTGCGGTGGTCACCCAGGCACGGGTGGGGGTGGGCGTGGAGACGGGCCTTGCCCAGGAGGTCTTCCACATCGGCGACGGTGAGCGGGCCAAGGAGCTGGCCACCGTCGAGGAGCTGTGCCGGGGCTTCTCGCGCTGGGGCCTGAGCCGTTCGGATGTGGTGGTCGCCGTGGGCGGGGGTGTGGTGACCGACGTCGCAGGTTTTGCCGCTGCCGTCTACCACCGGGGTGTGGCCGTCGTCCACGTGGCCACCACCCTGCTCGCCCAGGTGGACGCGGCTATCGGGGGCAAGACGGGAGTCAACCTGCCCGAGGGCAAGAACCTGGTGGGTGCCTTCTGGCAGCCCAGTGCCGTCGTGTGCGACACCGAGGTGCTGGCCGGCCTGCCTGAGCGGGAGAGGCGCAGCGGTCTGGGCGAGATGGCCAAGTACGCCTTCCTGGGTGTGCCCGGCCTGGCCTCCATGACCCTGGAGGACGCAGTGGCGAGCTGCGTGGCCTGCAAGGCCCGCTTCGTGTCGGCCGACGAACGTGAGACCGACGCCCTGGGCGGCGGGGAGGGAGGGCGGTCGGCCGGCCGGGCGCTGCTCAACTACGGCCACACCCTGGCACATGCCCTGGAGACCGTGGGCGCCTACGACCTGCGCCACGGTGAGGCTGTCGCCGTGGGCCTGGTGTTCGCGGCACGCCTGGCCCGTCGACTGGGCCGCGTGGACGACGGCGTCGTGGCCGAGCACGAGCGGGTGGTGCACGCCTACGACCTGCCGTCGCGCCTGCCCCCCGGGGTGGGGCACCCTGAGCTGGTCGAGGCGATGGGGCGGGACAAGAAGGCGTCAGGGGGCGGGCTGACCTTCGTCCTCGACGGCCCGGACGGGCTGGAGGTGGTGCCCGGCGTACCGGTTGACGCCGTCCGGGCGGTGCTGGAGGAGATGTCGCGCTGAGCCCGGCCGCCGCCACCCTTGACGCCCGGCGGAGGCACCGGTGCTCAGCACGCGGTGCCGGGTTGCCGAAGATCCAGGTTGTGACCGTGCTCGCCCGTGGGTGGCCCAGCGTCGGAGGGGTGCCGTGCTGGTAGGGCCGGGCCTGCGGGCGGCCGTGGTCCTCGGGCTCTTCGGTTTGCTGGCCGGGTCGTTCACCAATGTGGTCATCTACCGCGTCCCCGAAGGGCTGTCCGTGGTGTCCCCCCCCTCGGCATGCCCCCACTGCCAGGCCCGGGTGCGCCCCTGGGACAACGTGCCCCTCGTCTCCTGGGCCCTGCTTGGTGGCCGGTGCCGGGACTGCCACGCTCCCATTGCTGTTCGCTACCCGCTGGTCGAGGCTCTCGTGGGCGCCGTCGTGGCCGGGGCGGGATGGCGCTTCGGGCTGAGCTGGACGGCACTGGCGGAGGCCGTCATGGCGGTGGGCCTGGTCGCGCTGGGCTTCATCGACTTCGACCACATGGTGCTGCCGCGCCGGGTGGTCTACGTTGACCTGGCCCTGGTGGCACTGCTCGTGGTGGTCGCTGCAGCCACCTCGGGCCGCTGGGGCGCCCTGGGAGTGGCGGCGGTCTCCGGCGCCGTCCCCTGGGCGTTGTTCTACCTGCTCAACTGGTTGAAGCCGCAAGCCCTCGGCTTCGGCGACGTGCGCCTGGCCCTGCTCATCGGCTTCGGCCTGGGCTGGCTCGGCGCCGCCTACGCCTTCCTGGGGTTCGTGCTGGCCAGCCTGCTCGGCTCGGTGGTGGGGGTCACCCTCATCCTCCTCGGCCGGGCAGGGCGGCGGACCATGGTCCCGTTCGGGAGCTTCCTCGCCGCCGGTGCCATCGCCAGCGCCCTGGTCGGCTCACCGGTGGTCAACTGGTACCTGTCCCTGGTGCACCTGCACTAACCCCTTGGCCCCGAGCTCCACGCCCGGCGTGCCCTGTGCCGGCAGTGCCCCCCGGTGCGGGCGCAGGCAGCCCTCAGGAGTGCACCTTGGGTGAGAGGCGGCTGACCAGCAGTTCCAGCAGGACGAGCAGGGCGTCGCGGCACGAGCCGCGGTGGCGTGCGTCCATCTCGAACACCGGGACCCCGGGCGAGATGCCGAGCGCGTCGCGTACCTCTTCCAGTCCGTAGCGCTCCGACCCGTCGAAGACGTTGACGCCCACCACGAAGGGCAGGCCCCGCCTCTCGAAGTAGTCGATGGCGGCGAAGCAGTCCTCTATCCGGCGGGTGTCCACCAGGACCACGGCCCCCAGGGCCCCGGTGACCAGGTCGTCCCACATGAAGGTGAAGCGTCCCTGTCCCGGAGCACCGAAGAGGTACATGACCAGGGAGTCGTCGACAGTGAGACGGCCGAAGTCCATGGCCACGGTGGTCGTCGTCTTGGTGGTCCCGGCGACGGCCATGTGGTCGTCGACCCCGGTGGCCACGACGGTCATGGCAGCTTCGGTGGTGAGGGGTTCCACCTCGGAGATCGCCCCGACGAACGTAGTCTTGCCGACACCGAAGCCGCCGGCGATGACGAACTTGACCGCCGTGACGTGGCGGTTGGGCGCTTCAGAGAGCACGGACACGTTGGATCATCCTCGTTAGGGCGGACAGCTCGATCTCGACGGGGTCAGTCTGGTGGATGCGGATGGCGCCCATGTCCAGGAGGTCTCCCACGAGTATGGCCACCACCTGCGTGGGCAGGTGCAGGTACGCCGACAGTTCGGCGATCGACACGGGGTGGTCGGTCTGGGAGAGCAGGCTGCGCTGCTCTGTGGTCTTGGCCAGGCGTGCCCGGTCTGCCAGAGACTCAACCAGCGTCTCCCAGCGCAGCTCGGGCCTGGTCGTGGAGGTACGGCCGCCGGTCAGGATGAACGGCCGGATCAGCCCCAGCTGTTTGGGTGTCTCTTCTACGCTCACTGGGGCCCTTTCTGCCTAACTGTTGAGGACCTGGGCGCGCAACTGGGCGATGAGCGCCGGGCTCAGGAGCGCGCCGATCTTTTCCAGCAGCAACGTTGTCTGGTAGCCGATGAGGCCTACGTCGCAGCCTGCATTGGCGACGACGCCCAGGTTGCTGCCATCGGAGATGGAGGACACGAAGAGGTACCCACCGTCCATGGCCACTATGACCTGGTGCACGGGCTCCCAGCCGAAGGCTTTGGCCGAGCCCTTGGCCAGGCTGACCAGGCCGGAGATGATGGCGGCCACCCGTTCGGCCCCGGCCCGGTCGAGGGTGTGGGACATGGCCATGAGCAGGCCGTCGGAGGAGACGGCGACCGCGTCACAGACACCCGCACTGCGCTCCACGAAGTTGTCCAGTAGCCAGTTGAAGTTCTTGACGTCAGTGCTGAGAACGTCCGTACCCATCGTCAGTTGTGCTCCTTTTCCGGGCGGCCCTCGTGACCGGTGGCCGAAAGGTATTGCGAGAGAGCGCCAGTCACGCCCAGGGGGTTCCGGGAGGTCGTGGTGGGGGTCTCCCTGCGCAGTGCCCCGTCCTCGGCCGGCAACGATGCACCGGGTACACGCCTGGTCAGCTTGCGCACGCCGCCGGCCGCGCTGTGCGCCTCCACGACGGGGGCGCCCGGGCCCGTGCCTGCCCCGGGGTCACCGGTGGCGGCAGTGACCGGCTCTGCGGAGGACGGGCCCCCGTCCTGGGGCGCGGGCGCGCCGGCCAGGGGGCCGTCGGCGTTGAGGTCCGGTGCCGGGAGCCGGTGTGCCAGGGCCGGGCGGGTGCTCCCGGCTCGTTCTGCGTCGGCAGGCGCACCGGACAGGGCCGCCTCGGCAGGCTGGCCGGTCGCGCCCCCGGTGGCCGCCGGGTTGGTGGGGGTGGCCCAGTCGTCGTGGGTGCCGAAGAGGCTGGGCGGCCGGCTGGCAGCTGCGGCACTGGCCTCGGCCAGGGCCCTGGTCAGGGCGTCCGGGTTCATGGCGCCGTAGTCGTCGATGAGGTTGTTGGTGGCCGGGCCTGTCGCAACCTGGCCTGTTGCGGCCGGCACCGTCGCGGCCGGGGCTGGCCCGACAGGCTGGGGGGCCGGCCGTAGCGCCTCGTCGTGCGGTTCGGGGGCGACGGCGGCCGATGGTGGGACGCTGGCCTCGGGCAGCGGGGCCTGAGGGGGCGTGGCGGGAGCGGCGTAGGCAGTTGCAGGTGCCGGTGCGCTCGGCGCCGGGACTGCCCCCTGGGCGTCCTGGGGGACGGCCGGCCCGGTGGCGGCCGGGTAGCCGGTGGCCCTCGGGGGCGCTGCCTGGGCCGGGGGCGCCTGCGAGGCGGGTGGCAGTGCGTAGCCGTTGACGCCCGTGAGGTCCTCGCGCTCGGCAGGGCTCAGTTCGGCCTGCGCCGAGAGGTCCGGTACAGCGTCCTCTATGAGGGTGGCGGGGATCTTGACCCTGGCGACGAGGCCTCCGGTGTGCGACGCCTGCAGCGAGATCAGGATCCCGTGCCGGACGGCCAGGCGGCCGGCGACGAAGTGCCCGAGGTAACGGCCCGGTATCTCAGTGGCCGAGCCCACCCCCTGCAGGCGGCCGTTGGCGACCGTCAGGTCCTCGGCGGACATCCCGATACCGGAGTCGACGATCACTATCACGTAACCACCTTCCAGGTAGCGGCCGTAGATGTCGACCGGCGACCCCGGAGGCGAGAAGGTGAGGGAGTTCTCGATCAGCTCGGCCAGTATGTGGACCAGGTCGGTGGTCACCGATCCGGTCACCTGGGCCGGGTCGAAGTGGTGCAGGCGCAGCCGCTTGTAGTCCTCCACCTCGGCCGAGGCGGCCCTGGCGACGTCCATGGCGGGCACAGCGGCGCTCCACTGACGGGAAGGCCCGCTCCCGGCCAGGATGAGGAGCGACTCGGCGTTCCGGCGCATGCGGGTGGCCAGGTGGTCCAGGCGGAACAGCTCCTCCAGGGACTCCGGGTCGGCCTCTTTGAGCTCTATCTCGCTTATGTACTCGAGCTGCCTGGTGACCAGGTTCTGGTTGCGCCGCCCGAGGTTGACGAATGCGTCGGCCAGGTTGCGCCGCAGGTTGGCCTGCCCGGCTGCCAGTTCCACGGCGGTCTTGTTCAGGGCCTCGAGCGCCCGTGCCATCAGGCCGAGCTCGTCCCGGGTACTGACGCGGACCTTGGAGGGCTTCGGCGTTTCGGGGCCGGCGCTGCCGTGCTCCAGGATGGCCGCCACGGTGGCGGGCAGCGTTGTGTTGGCCAGTTCCTCGGCCTGCTCGGCGAGGTTGACCAGCGGCCGGGAGATGGAACGGCTGACCAGTGCCACCAGGACCAGGCCGAGGACAGTGCCCAGCGCTCCCAGGGCACCGAAGAGCAGGACCTGTTCGACGGCCGAGGTGTGAAGGGATGAGGCCCGCTGGCGCACGACGGCAGCTATCTGCTGGTTACCCGACGTCTGCGCCGACTGGGGGCTGCTCGTGCCGGCGGGGGCGGGCCCGCTCAGTGCGGCCAGTACCGGCCCGAGCGCCGGGGCCTGGCCCTGGTGGAAGGCCACCAGGTCGGCCTGGACGGCGGCTGCCAGTGCGCTATGAGCAGCGTTGGAGGTGCCGTAGGCCCCCACGAGGTCCCTCACCGCGGTGCCGTACGGGCCGTTGCCGAACGAAGCCAGCTGCTTGGCCCAGGCCAGCGCGCTGCCCCAGTCCTGGCTCGCCTGGTCCACGGCCTGCGCGCGGCCGGCCCCGGTGCTCCAGCTGGCCCGGACCATGTCCTGGAAGGTCTGCCACTGGGCCTCGGTTGCCTGCAGGCTGGCGTTGAGGGCCTCGACGCCGCTGCGCAGCACCGGGTCGTTCACCTGCTGGGGGACCTGCGCCGTGGCGTCGACGAGGCTGGCCACGATTGACGCGTAGGACGTGTAGACCAGCTCACTGCGCAGCTGGTAGTCGCTGACGGTGCGCTGGCCGGTGGGTACGTGCTCCCAGTAGCTGCGGGCCCGGGTGATGCCGTCCAGGGCGGTGGTCGCCGGCGCGTAGACACTGGAGGCGGCCGCGCCCAGGTTGTGCACGTCCTGCTCGAAGGCAGCCACCGCCTGGTCGGTGGCCGTGGTGACCTGACCGGGCGACTGGTAGTAACCCGCGCTGTGGGGGCCCAGGCCTCTGAGGCCGGCAGCCGGGCTGATGGCGCCGGCCAGGACCGTCAGCTCGCCGTACTCGCGCTCGGCCTGGAGGGCCTGCACGAGGCCGCCCGGGCCAACGGAGGCCGACGCCAGAGCGGTCTGGTTGTCGACCGTGCTGACCTGGTGGAGCGCGGAGAGAGCCTGCACGCCCGCCACCGCCACCAAGATGGCCAACGGCACGGCGAAGGCGGCAATGAGTTTTGATCTGATGTGCCGGAACACGGTTGCCTTTCTTGGTTGCTCAGCTCTCGGGGGGTGGACTGCCCCGTCGGTGCGGTGCCTGGCTGGTCGGCTCTACTGGTGGGCTTGGCTCGGGGGAGCTGGTGGACGGCTCAGCCGCCCACCAGGGCCGGCCGGCGCCCGGGGGCGGTGGGTACGGTGGTCGCCCCTCCGACATCGTTCGGCAGGCCGATGGCCCAGCTCAGTACATCGGGGTCATCGGTCAGGTACACCACCTGGCAGCCGTGCCCGGCGAGGGCAGTGATGAGCTCAGCCGCGCCCGGCGCTCCGAAGCGGCGGAAGGCGTCGTCCGCCAGGACGGCCTCATCCGGGTCGAAGTCGGGCCCGTTCAGCCACGTGGCGACGGTGCTGCCCGGAGCGAGGGGGCCGTCGCCCGCTCCCTCGAGCTCCTCGAGCTGGGCCTGCTGCTCGTCGAGCGCCGCCCGCGCCGCCCTTTCGGCTTCCTGGGCCTGGGCCTCGGTGGCCTGCGCGCTGGCCGCGTCGGCGGCCAGCTTGTCGCGGTAGGTGGCGACCAGGCCGGGCAGAGGCACCCCGGTGCCCCATTCCGGCGCCCCGGAGGCGATCCCGGCCATCCCGGCCCGCAGAGCGCTGTGAGCCGCTTCGAGAGACGCCAGGGCGTCCCGGCTGGCGGCCCGCGCCGCCTGCGAGGTCTCGTCTGCCTGCTGCACTGCGTCGCGCTTGTCCGACTCCGCATTGGCGAGCGCGGCCTGGAGGTTGGTCGCCTGGGCCAGCACGGCCTCGGGCACACCGCGGTGCTCGCGCGACTGGCGGGCCTGGTCGAGCGAGGTGCTCGCGCTGTGGCGCTGGCCCAGGATGCGGTCCAGTTCGCCCAGGGCGGCGGCCAGGGAGCGCGCTGCCTCGGCATCAGCCCGCACTGCGGCCTCATAGGTCTCCTCGGCGGCTGCCAGTCGCGAGGCCAGTTCGTCCAGGCGGGCCAGGTCGTCACCGGCCCGGGTGCTCTCGCTGGCCGCGTCGGCGGCGGCCTTGGCCGCGCTGTCCAGCGCCTGTCCGGCTCCGGCCACGGCAGCTCTCTGGTCCTGGAGCTTCGCCTCCCGCTCGGCCACCATGGCCGCGGCAGCCGCTTGCAGCTGCTCCTCGACGTCCGCAGGGCTCAGGGACCTGGCGCCGGCCTGGTGGGCCACGGCAGCAGCGACGGCGGCGCGGGCTGCCGGTCCGGCGGCCACGACGGCGATGGAGGCGTGCAGGCCCCGGACGAGCACAGTGCCACCTTGGTCACGAAGTTCTTGGAAGCGCACCTGGGTTACTCCGTCTGCTTGGGGGGTCACAACGGCACCTCGAGGGCTGCTGTGCCCTTGGGTGAGCCGTAAGTGCTGGCCCTGGTCCGGTCGGCATGGCTTGTTGCTGGGTCTTGTTCTCTGCGGCTTGTCCTGGTCTTTAGAGTCGGCCCGGAAGAAGACGAACTTGAGCCCCGGCCCCAGCTCAGCCATGGTGCGCGTCGTGTTGGTGGGCCGAGCGGGCGAAAATCGCGCAACGCCGGGGAGCGGCACAGGCCCCCCGGTGCCCGCTAGCATCTGCAGTCCCGAGGGCGACGGCGCCTGCCGGTGCCTGCGAGGAGGTCGCACATGGGACAGGGCCGGCCACATGGCACCGGGGCCGCTGCGGGGGGCCCGCCGGGGGGGACCGTGCTGTTGCTGTCGGGCCCGAACCTGTCCCTGCTCGGCCAGCGCCAGCCGGAGGTCTACGGCCGCCAGAGCCTGGCCGACCATGTGGCCACGGCGCGGGCCGCAGCCGGTGCACAGGGGCTGGGCCTGGAGCACGTGCAGTCGGACTACGAGGGGGCCCTGGTGGAGGCGGTGCACGGTGCGAGGGGCCGGGTGGCGGCCATCGTGGTGAACCCCGGGGCGTTGACCCACTACTCGTGGTCGCTGCACGACGCGTTGGCTGCCTTCGACGGTCCGGTGGTGGAACTGCACCTGTCGAGCCCGGGCAGGAGGGAGCCGTGGCGGCACACCTCGGTCGTCACCCCCGTGGCGACCGGCGTCATCGCCGGCTTCGGCGGGGAGGGCTACCGACTGGCAATGGAGGCGGTGGCGGCCCTGCTGGGCCGCGGAGCCGCTTAGCAGAGGCCGCGTCCCGGCCAGCAGAGGCCGCCCCCCGGCCGTGCCCGCTGGCAACAGCCCCGGGAGGGCCCGAACGCCCGGGCCCGGGCCCGGGGAGCCCTGGCTGGAAGACCCCTGGCTGGAAGACCACGGTCTTGCGCCCGTGGACCAGCACCCGGTCGGTCAGGTGGAGGCGGACGGCCCGGGCCAGCACCACGGTCTCCAGGTCGCGGCCGGTCCTGGCCAGGTCGGCCACGCCGTCGCGATGGGACACACGGGCCGTGTCCTGGTCGATTATCGGGCCCTCGTCCAGGTCGGCCGTGGCGTAGTGGGCCGTGGCACCGATGAGCTTTACGCCCCGGGCGAAGGCCTGCCGGTAGGGCTGGCCGCCCTGGAAGGCGGGCAGGAAGGAGTGGTGGATGTTGATGATCCGGCCCGGGTAGCGGTTGATCACGTCCTCGGAGAGGATCTGCATGTAGCGCGCCAGCACCACCAGCTCCACGCCGGCCTTGTCGAGCAGGGCCACGAGGGACGCCTCCTGCTGGGGGCGCGTGCCGGGTGTGACCGGCAGGTGGTGGTAGGGGAGGCCGAAGTGGCCCACGAGTGCCTCGTGGTCGGCGTGGTTGGAGGCCACGAGCACCGGGCGACCGGGGAGCTCGTGGGCGTGCCAGCGCCCGAGCAGGTCAACCAGGCAGTGGGCCTGGCGGGAGACGAGCACGGCGACGCGGCGCTCCTCGTCGCTGTAGCGCAGGCTCCAGCGCATCTCCAGGGGCCCGGCCACCTCGGCGAAGGCCTCCGCCAGTTGCACCCGGCTGAGCGCCATGCCGCCCAAGCGGAACTCGACCCGCTGGAAGAACATGCCTTCCTCTTCGTCATTGTGCTGGTCGGCCTGGGTGACGTCGCCGCCGTGGCGGTAGACGAAGTCCGCCACTGCCGCCACGAGGCCGGGCCGGTCGGGGGCCGACAACAGCAACCTGGCGCGTGCTGCGGTATCTGATCGCTGGTCGCTCATAGGGCCACCAGCGTGCCACGATGAGAGGCGTGGCCGCCTCCGCCCCGCCCTTCGGGGCAGCCAACCGAGCCTCGCTCCCCCCGGTCGACCGTCAGCCGTTCCTGGACCGGCTCCGCGAACAGATGGTGCGCCGGCGGCTGGACCTGCTGGTGGTCACCAGCCTGGTCAATGTGCGCTACCTGTGCGGTTTCAGCGGTTCGGCCGGCCTGCTCGTCCTCTCCGAGAGCGATGCCGTCCTGGTGACCGACGGGCGCTACGGCCTGCAGGCGCCGGCCGAGGTGGCCATGGGGGGAGCGCGGGTGCGGGTGGAGGCGCTGGCGGCGCCGGACCAGGTGCGGCTGCTCGGCGAACTGGTGGGAGCTGCGGCGACGGCCGGGCGGTCCCGGGTCGGCTTGGAGGCCGAGCACGTGAGCTGGGCCACCCAGCGTTCTTGGGCGACCGCCTGGGGCCGGTACTGCACCTTGGTGGGTACGGTCGGGGTCGTCGAGGCCATGCGCCAGCACAAGGGCCCGGCCGAGCTGGCCCGGGTGCGCTCGGCAGCGAGCCTGGCCGACCAGGCGCTCAGCGCCTGCCTAGCGATGCTGGCCGAGCGCCCGAGCGAGGCGGAGGTTGCGCTCGCCCTGGACAGCACCATGCGGTCCCTGGGGGCGGAGGCACCGGCGTTCAGCACCATCGTCGCTTCCGGGCCCAATGCCGCCGAGCCCCACCACCAGCCCACCCGGCGGGCGGTGGAACGAGGGGAGCTGGTCGTGCTGGACTTCGGCGCCCGGGTCGACGGTTACTGCTCGGACATGACCCGCACCGTGGTGGCCGGCCTGGAGGAGGGGGAGCGGGCGGGGGGGCCGACCGGCGAGCTGCGGCGCGCCCTGGAGGTCGTCCTGGCCAGCCAGGACGCCGGCCTGGCCGCCGTCCGGGGAGGCGTGCGGGGGCCCGAGGTGGACCGGGCCTGTCGGGAGGTGGTGGGCGCCGCCGGGCTGGCGGAGCGGTTCGTTCACGGGACGGGGCACGGTGTCGGGCTGGAGGTGCACGAGGCACCGGCCCTGGGTGCGTCCTCGCAGGATATACTTTCGCCTGGTCAGGTGGTGACCGTCGAGCCGGGCGTGTACCTCCCAGGGGTCGGCGGTGCCCGGACGGAGGACACCGTGGTGGTCACCGAGCACGGCTGTGAGGTCCTGACCTTGTCACCCAAGTACCGGCCGGTGCCCTAGGGCGCACCGCCAGCTAAGAAAGACTGGAGAAGAGGCGCCACCATGGCTGCTGTGTCGACTAACGACCTGAAGAACGGCATGACCCTCAACATCCCCGAGGGCCTTTTCTCGGTGGTCGAGTTCCAGCACGTCAAACCGGGCAAGGGTGGTGCCTTCGTACGCACCAAGCTCAAGAACGTCCGTACCGGTTCGGTGATCGACCGGACCTACCGGGCCGACGAGAAGCTGGACCAGGCCATCATCGACAAGCGCGAGATGCAGTTCCTCTACAGCGACGGCGGTGCCTATGTGTTCATGGACAACAGCGACTACGAGCAGATGACGGCCGAGCGGGCCTCGCTGGGCAGTGCGGCCAACTTCTTGAAGGAGGGGGACTCGGCGCTGCTGCAGTTCTACGAGGGCGAGATCGTGGGCGTCGACCTGCCGGCGGCGGTGGAGCTGACCGTGGCGCAGACCGAGCCCGGGGTGCAGGGGGACCGGGTGTCGGGTGCCCGTAAGCCGGCGACCCTGGAGACCGGGCTCACGGTGCAGGTGCCCCTCTTCGTCAACCCTGGCGACAAGGTCAAGGTCGACACCCGCAGCGGCGAGTACCTGACCCGCGTCGGGAGCTGACCCTGTTCGGGGTCGGGGGCCGCCACAGCGCCCGGGAGCGGGCCCTCGAGCTCCTCTACGAGGCCGAGCTCAAGGGGGCCCCGGTCGACGAGGTCCTGGCGGAGCTGCCTGTGAGCCCTCAGGCTTACGCCGCCGAGCTGGCGCTAGGCGTGGAGCGGCACCGGGAGCGCATCGACGGGCTGATCAGCGCCCACGCCATCGACTGGGCACTGGAGCGGATGCCCGTGGTGGACAGGGCGCTGGCCCGTATGGCCACCTACGAGCTGGGCTGGAGCCCTGACGTGCCCACGAGCGTGGTCATCTCGGAGGCGGTCGAACTGGCCAAGGCCTATTCGACCGACGAGTCGAGCGGCTTTGTGAACGGCCTCCTGGCCGCCATTGCGGGCGAGCTGCGGCCCGGAGAGGATAAGCTCGGCGCTCGGCCGTAAACCCAGTCCGGTGAGGCTGGGACGGGTGAGAGGAGAGCCGGTTGGGCGAGCGTGAGCGCGCCATGGTGGCCCCGGGCCGGGGGGCCTTCCAAGGTAGGGCCGTTGTCATGGACGCGGGGGACGTGCAGCGGGCCATATGGAGGATCGCCCACGAGGTGATCGAGCACAACCGGGGCACGGCATCGTTGGTGCTGGTCGGCCTCCAGACGGGCGGCGTGTGGTTCGCGGAGGCCCTCGGTGCCGTGATCACCTCGGTGAGCGGTGCTGCTGTCCCTGTGGGCAGCCTGGACGTGGCCTACTACCGTGACGACTTCGGGCTGCGACCGGTGGTGCCAGCTGCCGCCACGGAGCTGCCGGTGCCCGTGGACGGGGCGGTCGTCGTCCTGTGTGACGACGTCCTGTTCACCGGGAGGACCGTGAGGGCCGCCCTCAACGCCCTGGGCGACCACGGTCGCCCGGCCTGCGTGCAGCTTGCCGTCATGGTCGACCGTGGCCACCGGGAGCTGCCCGTGCGACCGGACTTCGTGGGCAAGAACCTGCCCACCAGGCGCACCGAGATGGTGGACGTGACAGCCGGGGGCGTCGTACTGGGGGACCTGGCAGGCCCCGACGGCGCACCGCAGGGGCAGGAGGGCGACCAGTGACCGGACGGCACCTGCTCGGGATCGCCGAGCTCGGCGCCGAGGGCATCGCAGAGATGCTGAGGTTGGCCGACACTTTCGTGGAGGTGGGCCGTCGGCCGATACCCAGGGTGCCGGCGCTCCGGGGCAAGACGGTGGTATCGGCGTTCTTCGAGGACTCGACCCGTACCCGGCTTTCGTTCGAGACGGCGGCCAAGCGGCTCTCAGCGGACGTCATGACCTTCACCAGCTCGTCGAGCTCGCTCAACAAGGGCGAGTCCCTGCGGGACACGGTGCGCAACATAGCTGCCATGGGAGCGGACGCCTTCGTGGTCCGCCACTCCTGTGCCGGCACGCCCCTGCAGGTGGCCCGCTGGCTCGCGGAGGAGGGCGGGGCGAGCGTGGTCAACGCCGGTGACGGCGCCCATGAGCACCCGACCCAGGCCCTGCTCGACTGCTACACGGTCAGCCGGGAGCGCCGGGCCCGCTTCGGCGCCGTGCCCGAGGGTGCCCGGGCACTGGAGGGCCTGCACATTGCCATCGTGGGGGACATCCGTCACAGCCGGGTGGCCCGCTCGGACGTGCTGGCCTTCAGTGCGCTCGGGGCGACGGTGACCCTGGTCGCCCCGCCCACCCTGTTGCCGCCCAGCCTGGAGGGCTGGCCCGTGGCCGTCAGCCATGACATCGAGTCGGTGCTGCCCAAGTGCGACGTCGCCTACCTGCTGCGCCTCCAGAACGAGCGGATGAGCGAGCAGTTCCTGCCCTCGGTGCACGAGTACACAGCCACCTACGGTCTCACCGCCTCGCGCGCCCGGCTGCTCGGGCCGCAGGCGTTGGTCATGCACCCCGGGCCCGTGCGCCGGGGTGTCGAGCTCGCCGCTGAGGTGGCGGACAGCCCCTCGTCGGTCATCACCACCCAGGTCGCCAACGGTGTGGCGGTCCGGATGGCAGTCCTGTTCCACCTCCTCGGACAGGGGGCCCAGGTTGGCGCGTGAACGACAGGTCCTGTTGGCCGGTGGGACCGTGGTGGACGCCACGGGCACCAGGCGGGCTGACGTGCTGGTGAAGGGCGACGTGGTGGCGGAGGTGTCCGCTGGTGGCCCTCTCGCCCGTCCGGCGGGGGCGGTGGTCCTCGATGCCGAGGGTGCCTTCGTTGCCCCCGGCCTGGTGGACCTCCACGCCCACCTGCGCGAGCCGGGGGGGGAGGAGGCGGAGACCATCGAGACGGGTACCCGAGCTGCCGCCCTGGGCGGCTACACGGCCGTGGTGGCGATGCCCAACACCTCACCGGCGGCGAGCTCGGCAGCCGTGGTCCGCCAGGTACTGCACCTGGCCCGGGGGGCACTGTGCGAGGTCCAGCCCGCGGGCACGGTGACCGAGGGCCGCGCCGGCCGCACCCTGGCCAACATGGCCGAGATGGCGGCCGAGGGAGCCCGCATCTTCACCGACGACGGCAACGGTGTCCAGGACGCGGCGCTCATGCGCCGGGCCCTGGAGTACGCCTCCGCCCTGGGGGTGGTGGTGGCCGACCACTGCGAGGAGGCCTCCCTGGCTGCCAACGGCTGCATGAACGAGGGCGCCCTGTCGTCGCTGCTCGGCCTGCCCGGGCGACCGGCCGTGTCGGAGGAGGTGATGGTCCTGCGGGACCTGGCCCTGGCCCGGCTGACCGGTGCCCGGCTCCACCTGCTGCACCTTTCGACCGCGGCCTCGGTGGCGGCCGTCGTGGCGGCACGAGCGGCCGGGGCCAGGGTCACGGCAGAGGTCACCCCCCACCACCTGGCCCTGGAGGACGAGCTCGTGAAGGGCTACGACCCGGTTTTCAAGGTGAACCCACCCCTGCGGGCCGCCTCGGACCGCAGGGCGCTGGTCGCGGCGTTGGCCGACGGCGCGTTGGACGCCGTGGCTACCGACCACGCTCCTCACCCACCCGAGGCAAAGCAGGTCTCCTTCTGCGACGCGGCGCCGGGGATGCTCGGCCTGGAGACGGCTTTCGGCGTGGTGGCGGGGCTGGGCCTGCCCCTGCAGAGGGTGCTTGCGGTGATGTCGTGGCAGCCCGCAGCGATCGCCGGGCTGGCACCTGCGCACGGTGGGCCGGTGGTGCCCGGTGCGCCTGCCAACCTGTGCGTGCTCGACCCGGGCCGCCGTTGGGTCGTGCGGGGGGCGGCTCTGGCGAGCCGGTCCCGCAACACCCCTTACGAGGGTCGCGAGCTGGTTGGCAGGGCACGGCACACCTTGTTCAGGGGCGAACCGGTCGTCGTTGCAGAGGAGGCGCAGAGATGACAGCGCGTTGGCGCGAAGGGCTGCTGGCACTGGCCGACGGCTCGGTCTTCGAGGGGGAGGTGCTCGGTTTCGACGACCCCGGAGCGCCACCGGTCACCGGTGAGGTGGTGTTCAACACGGTAATGGCCGGGTACCAGGAGGTCATCACCGACCCTTCCTACGCCGGCCAGGTCGTCACCTTCACCTACCCCCACATCGGCAACTACGGGGTGGCGCCCGACGACGACGAGAGCCGTCGGCCGTTCTGCCGGGGCGTGGTCGTGCGTGAGCTCACCGAACGGCCGAGCAACTGGAGGGCCACGGGCGGGCTGGCCGAGTTCCTGGGCCGCCATGGCCTGCGCGCCATCGCCGGGGTGGACACCAGGCGGCTCACCCGACGCCTGCGCGACGAGGGCTCGGTGCCCGGTGCCTTCGGGCCCACCGATGGGGCGGACGGCTCCTTCGACGAGGCGGCGCTGGTGGCGGCAGCGGTGGCGGAGCCCTCGACCGAGGGCCGGGACCTGGTCCGCGAGGTGACATGCGACGAGGCTTACACCTTCGGGGACGGGCCCTTCTCGGTGGTGGCCTACGACTTCGGGGTAAAGCGCAACATCCTGCGCCACCTGGCGGGGCTGGCAACGGTGAGGGTCGTGCCGGCCGGCACGCCGGCCGGCGAGGTCCTCGAGCTGGGACCGGACGGGGTCTTCCTCTCCAACGGTCCCGGTGACCCCACGGCGGTCAGCGGTGCGGTCCAGGCGGTGGGCGAGCTGGCAGGGGAGGTGCCGGTCTTCGGTATATGCCTGGGCCACCAGATCCTGGCCCTGTCGCTCGGGGCCGGTACCTACAAGCTGCCTTTTGGCCACCACGGCGGTAACCACCCGGTGCGGCGGCTGGAGACGGGCGCCGTCGAGATAACCAGCCAGAACCACAACTACGCCGTGGCCCCCGGGGGCCTGGACGGGGTGGCCGAGGTGACCCACGTCAACCTGAACGACGGGGTGATCGAGGGCCTGCGCTGCCTGGAGGTGCCGGCCTTCTCGGTCCAGTACCACCCCGAGGCCGCCCCTGGCCCTCACGACGCCAGGTACCTGTTCGATGAGTTCGCCGGGCTGATGAGGCGCTGCGGCGCCAGGGGGGGTAGGGCCAGTGCCTAGGAGACAGGACATCGGCTCGGTCCTGGTGATCGGGTCGGGGCCGATAGTCATCGGCCAGGCCTGCGAGTTCGACTACTCGGGCACCCAGGCCTGCCGGGCGCTCAAGGCCGAGGGCTACCGGGTGGTACTGGTCAACTCCAACCCGGCCACGATCATGACCGACCCCGAGGTGGCGGACCGGACCTACATCGAGCCCCTGGTCCCCGAGGTGCTCGAGGCGGTCATCGCCCGGGAGCGCCCTGATGCGCTCCTGCCCACCCTGGGCGGCCAGACAGGGCTCAACCTGGCCATGAAGCTGCACGAGCTCGGGGTGCTCGAGCGCTACGGGGTGGAGCTGATCGGGGCCAACGCCACCGCCATCGCCACCGCCGAGGACAGGGGCCTGTTCCGGGCGGCGATGGGCGAGATAGGCCTGGCCGTGCCGGACTCGGGCTTTGCCACCGGGCTGGAGGAGGCCCTGGAGATAGGGGAGCGCATCGGCTACCCGGTCATCGTGCGCCCCTCGTACATCCTGGGCGGTGGTGGCACCGGGATCGCCCACGACCGGGCGCAGTTGGAGCGCATCGCCTCCGAGGGCCTCGACGCCAGCCCGATCAGGGAGATCCTGATCGAGCGGTCGATCGCAGGCTGGAAGGAGTACGAGCTCGAGGTGATGCGCGACCGGGCGGACAACTGCGTGATCGTCTGCTCGATCGAGAACTTCGACCCCATGGGGGTGCACACGGGTGACTCGGTCACCGTCGCCCCGGCCCAGACCCTCTCCGATGTCGAGTACCAGCTCATGCGGGACGCGGCGTTCCGCTGCATCCGGCGCATCGGCGTGGAGACGGGCGGTTCCAACATCCAGTTCGCCATCAACCCGGCCAACGGTGAGATGGTCGTCATCGAGATGAACCCCAGGGTGTCGCGCTCGAGCGCCCTGGCCTCCAAGGCGACCGGCTTCCCCATAGCCAAGATCGCGGCCCGCCTGGCTGTCGGGTACACGCTGGACGAGATCGCCAACGACATCACCGGGGAGACGCCGGCCAGCTTCGAACCGACCATCGACTACGTGGTCACCAAGATCCCCCGCTGGGCCTTCGAGAAGTTCCCGGGCACGCCGGGTGTGCTGGGCACCCGCATGCAGTCGGTGGGCGAGGCCATGGCCATCGGGCGCAGCTTCCCCGAGTCGCTCCAGAAGGCCTTGCGCTCCCTGGAGACCGGGCGGGCCGGGCTCAACTGTGACCGGGCCGAGAAGCTGCTGGACGAGCTGTCCGACGACGAGCTGGTGGCCCGGGCGTCGGTGGGCACGCCCGACCGGCCGTTCCAGCTGGAGGCCGCCCTGCGCCGGGGCATCAGCGCCGAGCGGCTCCACGCCGAGAGCGGCGTGGACCCCTGGTTCCTCGACCAGATCGGGCGGATCTGCGACGAACGGGCGCGTCTTGCCGGCCTGGCCGGCCCGGAGGCCCTGTCCCGAAGGGACTGGAGGCGGGCCAAGCGCCTCGGTTTCTCCGATGCGCAGCTGGCCTACCTCTGGGACGTGCCGGAGGGACGGGTGCGCCAGGCCCGGCTCGGGGAGGGGGTAAGGGCCACGTTCAAGACGGTCGACACCTGCGCGGCGGAGTTCGCGGCCCGCACCCCCTACCATTACTCGACCTACGAGGACTCCGACGAGGTGCAGCCCTCCACCCGGCCCAAGGTGGTCATCCTCGGCTCGGGCCCCAACCGCATCGGCCAGGGGGTCGAGTTCGACTACTGCTGCGTGCAGGCCAGCTTTGCCCTCCGTGACGCCGGGTTCGAGACCGTGATGGTCAACTGCAACCCCGAGACCGTCTCCACCGACTACGACACGAGCGACCGGCTCTATTTCGAGCCCGTGACGGCAGAGGACGTCCAGAACGTGCTCGAGGTCGAGGCAGCCACGGGGGACCTGGCCGGGGTGGTGGTGGCGCTTGGGGGCCAGACCCCCCTCAAGCTGGCCTCGGCCCTGGGGCCGGGGCTGGTGCTCGGCACGTCGCCCGCCTCCATCGACCTGGCCGAGGACCGGGAGCGCTGGAACCGGACCTGTCACGACCTGGGCGTCCCTCAGCCGGCAGGAGGGACGGCCACCGCTGTGGAGGAGGCCGTGGCCATCGCCGAGCGGGTCGGGTACCCGGTGCTGGTGAGGCCCAGCTACGTGCTCGGTGGCCGGGCCATGGAGATCGCCTACGCCCGGGAGGACCTGGTACGGGCCATGGAGGCCATGACGGCGTCCGGCTCGCTCGGCCGCGAGGGCGGGCTGTCAGCAGAGAGGCCGGTGCTGGTGGACAAGTTCCTGGAGGACGCCACCGAGGTCGACGTGGACGCGGTGCGCGACGCCTCCGGCGAGACCCTCATCGCCGCGGTCATGGAGCACGTCGAAGAGGCCGGGGTGCACTCGGGTGACAGCGCCTGCGTCGTGCCCCCGCCCACGCTGGGCCATGAGGTCGTGGCCACCATCGAGGGTCACACCCGGGCCATAGCCGACGCCCTGGAGGTGCGGGGCCCGCTCAACGTGCAGTACGCGGTGCAGAAGGACCACTCGGGCCACCCGCAGGTGTACGTGATCGAGGCCAACCCGCGTGCCAGCCGGACGGTGCCCTTCGTGTCCAAGGCCACCGGCGTGCCCTTGGCCAAGGTGGCGGCCCGGGTCATGGCGGGTGCCTCGCTGGCGCAGTTACGTGCGGAGGGGCTGCTGGGCGAACCGGTTAGCGGCTACGTGAGCGTAAAGGAAGCCGTCCTGCCCTTCGACCGCTTCCCGGAGGCCGATGCCGTACTGGGGCCGGAGATGCGTTCCACGGGCGAGGTCATGGGGATCGACTCCAGCTTCGGCCTGGCCTTCTCCAAGAGCCAGTTGGCGGCAGGCGACAACCTGGCCGACGGGGGCACAGTGTTCTTCTCCCTGGCCGACCGGGACAAGAAGGCCGGCCTGGAGGCAGCGGCCCGGTTCGTCGCCGCCGGGTTCACAATTGCCGCCACCGAGGGCACGGCGGCCTACCTGACAAGAGCCGGGGTACCTGTGGGGACCGTCGTGGCCAAGGTCACGGCGCTCGGCCCGGCGGACGGGGGAGCCGACGGGCGGGAGGTGCCCGCGCCGCCACCGGGGGCGGTGGACGCCGTCGAGCTGGTCCGTTCGGGCAAGGTGCAGCTGGTGGTGAACACGCCCCGGGGCCGGGGCCCCCGTGCGGACGGCGCCCGTATCCGGCGCGCGGCGCGCCAGTACAAGGTCCCCCTGCTCACCACGGTGGCCGCCGCCCGGGCTGCCGCCGCGGGTGCGGCCGAGCGGGGCGGGCGCCCCTTCACCGTCAAGTCGTTGCAGGAACACCACGCCGGCCTGTGACCAGCCGGCGCACGCCCTGAGATGGCCGGTTTCGCCCGGCGCCCCCGCCCACCGGGCGCACGAGGTACGGGGACTGCGCCGGGGACGGTTGACATGGCGGTACGGGTGGGCCCGCTGGTGCTGCCCAACCCGGTCATGACGGCGTCGGGCACGGCGGGGCACGGGGCGGAGCTCGGGGCCTACTTCGAGCTGTCCCGCTTGGGCGCCGTGGTGGTCAAGTCGCTCTCGGCGGAGCCCTGGCCTGGCAACCCCCCGCCCCGCCTCCACCCGGCGGCGGCGGGGATGCTGAACAGCGTGGGCCTGCAGAACCCCGGGGTGGGCGCCTGGCTGCAGGGGGACCTGCCCGGCCTGGTGGACGCCGGTGCCCGGGTCGTGGTGAGCGTGTGGGGCCGCAGCGTGGGCTCCTACCGGGAGGTGGCAGAACGCTTGTCCGCCGGCCTGGCAGCCGTGGGCCATGGGCGCAGCGGCGACGGTGCCCGGGCTGCGCACCCGGGCCGGGTCGTGGCGGTGGAGGCCAACATAAGCTGCCCCAACGTCGAAGACCGCCAGCGCATGTTCGCCCACTCGCCCGGGTCGGCGGCGGCGGCTGTGGGCGCGGTGGTGGACGGCCTGAGCGGCCTGGGCCTGCCGGTGTGGGCGAAGTTGAGCCCGAACGTCACCGACGTGGTCGAGGTGGCCGCCGCCGTGATGGAGGCGGGGGCCGGCGCCCTGACGCTGGTGAACACGCTCATGGGCATGGCGGTGGACCCTTTGAGCGGTCGCCCGGTGCTCGGTGGCGGCGGCGGTGGGCTCTCGGGCGCCGCCCTGCACCCGGTCGCCGTGCGCATGGTGCGGGAATGCCGGCTGGCCTTCCCCGCCGCCACGATCGTGGGCGTAGGGGGGGTGGCCACCGGTCGGGACGCGGCGGAGATGCTGGCTGCCGGGGCCGATGCGGTACAGGTCGGTACCGCGACGTTCGCAGACCCCCGGGCACCGCTCCGGGTGGTGAGGGAGCTGGAGGCCTTCTGTGCCCGCCACGACCTCGCGTCCGTGCGGGCGCTGCAACGATGGCTGGACGGTGGGCCGGTTGGCTAGCGTCTGGCCCACGTGAGCGCACCGAGCTGCCACGGGGCGACGACCAAGGAGCACGATGAGCTCTCCTGAGCAAGTTGCAGAGGGCAAGGCCGGGCCATTGCAGACGGGTACGGGCCCGACCGGCACGGGGCACGCCCGGCCGGACGACGAGGCGCGTTCACGCCTGGCCCTGGCCCTGGACTTCGACGACTCGGTCGAGGCGATGCGCTGGGCACTGCGGCTTCGGCCTTACTTCGGGGTGGCCAAGGTGGGCTTGGAGCTGTTCTCCGCCGCCGGCCCGCCGGTCGTGGCCGAACTGGTCGCCGCTGGTTTCAAGGTCTTCGTGGACATGAAGCTGGCCGACATCCCGACCGTGACCGGCAGGGCGGCCAGAGTGCTGGGAGCCCTGGGCGCCTCCTACCTGACACTGCACACGATGACCGGCCCGGCCGGGCTTGCGGCCGGGGTGGAGGGCTTCCGGGCCGGGGCTGACCGGGCCGGGCTCCCCGAGCCCGTGGCGCTCGGGGTGACGGTCCTCACGAGCGAGCCCGAGGCGCCCGAGGAGGTGCTCCGCCAGCGGGTGGCCCTGGCCGTGGCCGCGGGTTGTGGCGGGGTGGTGTGCGCCGCTCCCGACCTCGTGACCGTGCTGGGCAGCGCACCCGGGCTGCTGACCGTGGTGCCCGGCATCCGGCTGACGGGCTCGGGCCGCCACGACCAGCACCGCGCCGCTTCCCCCGGCGAAGCGGTGCGCCGCGGCGCCGGCCTGCTCGTGGTGGGCCGCACCGTCACCCAGGCGGCGGTGCCCGAGGAGGCGGCTACGGCCGTCCTGGAGGAGGTGCGGGCGGCCGCCGCCGGTCACGAGGAGGGCTAACGGCCAGGCCAGGCGGGGTGTAGGCCAGGCACATTTTGCCCGGGGCCGTGCGCGCCCGGTCGGCGACGCGCTAGGGTGCCCTCCATGCCTTTGCCGCCCACCCTTTCGCAGGACCAGAGAGAGGCTGCCCTCCAGAAGGCAGCCGCGGTGCGCAAGCAGCGTGCCGAGCTGAAGGACCGTCTGAAGATGGGCTCTGTGTCCCTGAAGGAGCTCCTGGACCAGGGCCAGAGCGATGAGGTCATCGGCAAGATGAAGGTGATCAACGTGCTCGAGAGCCTGCCCGGCCTGGGCAAGGTCAAGGCACGCAGGGCCATGGACGAGGTTGGTATCAGCGAGACCCGACGCGTCCAGGGCCTGGGCGACCAGCAGCGCCGCAAGCTGCTGGAAAAGCTCGGCTGAGGCGGGCCGCGCTGCCGGGAGGGCACCCGTTGCCGGTCGAAGGGCCTCGTGGCCAGGGGAGCCGGTGTGCTCCGGGCGCGCCGAGGTGGGGTGTGGGCCAAGGGCGACTGGCCTGCGCCTACCGGTTTGTGGGCGCCCGGGCCGGGAGGGCCCGTGCGGGCTCGGGGAGCTGGCGTGGGCAATGACGGGGGACGCGAGCCGCTCGTCTTCGTAGTGTTCGGGCCGGGCGGCGTCGGTAAGGGCACCCTGGTGGCCCGGCTGTTGCGCGACAGGCCCGGCCTCTGGCTCTCCCGTTCCTGGACGACTCGCAGCCGCAGGCCCGGGGAGGCCGAGGACGCCTATGTGTGGGCCACTCCCGAGCAGTTCGAGGCACGGGTCAGTGCCGGCGGCTTTGTGGAGTGGACCCGGTTCCCGGGCAACGGCCACTACTACGGCACCCCCACCCTGTCCCCGCCGGAGGGGAGGACGGGCGACGACATCGTGCTCGAGATCGAGACCGACGGTGCCCGTCAGGTGGCGGCCATGTACCCCGCGGCGTGCCTCGTCATGGTCGTGGCACCCTCCCGGGCGGCCCAGGAGCAGCGGCTGCGTGCCCGGGGGGACGACGACGACAGTGTGCGGCGCCGGCTGGCGGTGGGCGAGCAGGAGGAGCAGACCGGGCGGGCGATGGCCCACCACGTGGTGGTGAACGACGACCTCTACAGGGCGTCCGAGCAGCTCGCCGGTATAATCGATGCCTGCCGCCGTGAGTGCGGCACCAAGGACAGGAGCGCTGTTGATGGCTGAGCGACGGCCGAGCATGATGGACCCGCCGATCGAGTCCCTGCTGGAGCGGGTGGACTCCAAGTACACCCTGGTGAGCCTGGCCGCCAGGCGCGGACGCGAGGTCAACTCGTACTTCAACCAGCTCGGCGAGGGCCTGGGCACCATCGTGCCCCCGCAGGTGACATCGATCTCGCGCAAGCCCCTCTCGATAGCCCTGGACGAGGTCGCGGCCGGCAAGATCACCTACCACCGCAGTCTGGTGGACACCGAGGAGGAGGGCGGGGAGGCAGCCGAGAGCCAGCCGTGAACGCCACCGGCCACCTGGCGGGCAGGCGGGTCGTCCTCGGGGTGTGCGGCGGGATCGCCGCCTACAAGGCCGTGGAGATCTGCCGTCGCCTGGCCGACGCCGGGGCTCTGGTGAGCCCGGTGCTGACCGCTGGCGCAGCCCGGTTCGTGGCGCCGCTCACCTTCAGCGCCCTGGCCCACGAGCCGGCCAGGACGTCGCTCTTCCCGCCGGACATGGGCGAGACCAGTCCTCACCTGGTCCTGGCCCGCGCCGACGCCGTGCTGGTCGCGCCGGCGACGGCCCGTTTCCTCGCCGCCTACGCCTGCGGCCTCTCCTCGGACCTCCTGGTGGCCACGCTGCTGGCCACCAGGGCGCCCGTCATGGTCTGTCCGGCCATGCACACCGAGATGTGGGAGCACCCCGCCGTCCAGGAGAACGTGGCGGTGCTCCGCCGACGGGGCGTGGCCGTCCTGGAGCCCGACGAGGGCAGGCTGGCCGGGGGCGACGTGGGGCGCGGGCGGCTGCCCGAGCCCGAGGTGGTGGTGCGCGAGCTCTCCGACCTGCTCGCGGCCACGACGGGGCCCGGGCCGGACGGCCCCGAGCCGCCCCGGGCGGAGCTGGCCGGGCGCCGGGCCGTGGTGAGCGCGGGGGGGACGCGTGAGCCCCTGGACCCGGTCCGCTACCTCGCCAACCGCAGCTCGGGCAAGCAGGGCCACGCCGTGGCAGCCGAGCTGGCCGCTCGGGGGGCGGAGGTGACCCTGGTGAGCGCCAGTGAACTGGCGCCGCCGCCCGGCATGGCACGCGTCACGAGGGTCAGCACGGCGGCGGAGATGGCGGACGCCGTGCTCGAAGCGAGCCGGACCGCGGACATCGTCGTCATGGCAGCTGCCGTGTCCGACTACACGGTCAGCCGGCCGGCAGCGCACAAGATCAAGAAGTCCTCGGCCACGCTCTCCCTGGAGCTGGTGCCGACCCTCGACATCCTGGCCGAGCTGGGTAGGCGCCGGGTGCCGGGCCAGCTACTGGTGGGCTTCGCCGCCGAGACGGCGAGCGGCGAGGACCTGGTGGCCCTGGGCCGGGACAAGCTGCAGGCAAAAGGAGCTGACCTGGTGGTGGCCAACGACGTGGGCCGGGACGATGCCGGGTTCGGCCGGGACCTGAGCAGCGCTGTTATCGTGTCTCGGGGACAGGTCCGGGAACTCGGGCTGGTGGACAAGCGTACTGTCGCCTCATGCCTGGTCGACATGGTCGTCCGGGAGCTCGGTGACCGTTAGCGGGGCCGGCCGGCCGCCCCGGGCCGCCGGCTGCAGGCGGCACCGGGCCGGTACCCGCCGGTCGGCGGGGCCCCGCCGGAGCTAGACAAGGAGCCAACGCACATGAGCCGCTGGGTGTTCACGTCCGAATCGGTGACCGAGGGCCACCCCGACAAGATGGCGGACCAGATATCGGACGCCATCCTGGACGCCATCCTCGACCAGGACCCGGTGGCGCGGGTGGCCTGTGAGACCCTCCTCACGACGGGCCTGGTCGTGGTGGCGGGCGAGATCACCACCGACGCTTATGTCGAGATCCCCCAGATCGTCCGGGAGGTCGTCAGCTCCATCGGTTACACGAGCTCGGAGATGGGCTTCGACGGCCAGACGTGCGGGGTCGCCGTGTCCATCGGCCAGCAGTCGCCCGACATCGCCGTCGGGGTCGACAACGCCTACGAGGTGCGCCAGGGCGTGAGCGGCGAGGACGTCCTCTTCAGCCAGGGTGCCGGGGACCAGGGCATGATGTTCGGCTACGCCTGCGACGAGACCGACGACCTGATGCCCGTCCCCATCTGGCTGGCCCACCGGCTCTCGCAGCGGCTGGCACAGGTGCGCAAGGCCGGCGTGCTCCCCTACCTCCGCCCGGACGGTAAGACCCAGGTCACCTTCGAGTACGAGGACGGGCGCCCGGTGCGCCTGAAGACGGTGCTGGTGTCGACCCAGCACAAGCCCAGTGTGGACCTGGAGACGCTGCTCAAGCCGGACCTGCGCGACCACGTGGTGGCGCCCATCGTGCCCGCTCAGTTCGCCGACGACGGGTTCGAGATCCTGGCCAACCCCACGGGGCGGTTCGAGCACGGCGGCCCCAGCGCCGATGCCGGCCTCACCGGCCGCAAGATCATCGTCGACACCTACGGGGGAGCGGCCCGCCACGGCGGTGGTGCCTTCTCGGGCAAGGACCCCTCCAAGGTGGACCGCTCCGGGGCCTATGCCGCCCGCTGGGTGGCCAAGCACGTGGTCGCTTCGGGCGCCGCATCGCGCTGCGAGGTGCAGATCGCCTACGCCATCGGCGTGGCCCGTCCTGTGTCGCTCATGGTGGACCTGTTCGGTACGGAGACGGTCGACCCGGCCCGGGTGGAGAAGGCGGTCACCGAGGTGTTCGACCTGAGGCCCGCCGCCATCATCCGTGACCTCGACCTGCGCCGCCCGATCTACCGCCGGACGGCCACCTATGGCCACTTCGGCCGGGGGGACAAGGAGCTCACCTGGGAGGTGACCAGCCGCCTGGGCGAGTTCAAGTCCGCCGTCGGCCTGTAGGCCTTGGAGGCGGCCCCGGTAGGGCCGGCGCCGGCCGGAGCGGTCCTCGTGTGCAGGGTCCTACCCGATGTGGCGGGGTTCGACCGGGAGCTCGACTACCTCGTGCCGCCCGAGCTGTCGGCGCAGGTGCGGGCCGGGTCGGTGGTCTGGGTGCCCCTCCAGGGGCGTCGGGTCAGGGGATGGGCGTTGTCAGAGGCGGTCCCGGCTGAGCCCGACCGGCCGCTGCGGGCGGTGCTCCGTGTCGTGGGCTGGGGCCCGGAGGCGCCACTGGTGGACCTGGCCGGCTGGGCGGCGTGGCGCTGGGCCGGGCGCCGGCGCGCCCTGCTCACGACGGCCTCGCCGCCTCGGGCCGTGCCCGTGCTGCCCGCCCCGCCTGGCCCGCCGGGCCCGGCCCGTGGCGGGGCGGCCTCCGCGGCGGCGCTGGAGCTGACCGGCCCCGAGGCGGGGCTCGTCCGCCAGGCTCTTGCCCGGCGTCGCGAGGGCGCCGGCCCGGCCACC
>JAJZMF010000047.1 GCA_021850325.1 Actinomycetes bacterium | reverse complement strand
TGTTGGTGGGGGCCGTCTGCAGGGTGACCTTGATGCTCGGGTTGGCCTTCTCGAAGTCGGTGATGAGCACCTTGCGCAGGTCGGGGCCGCTGGTGGAGATGGGGCTCGCCCACCACACGATGGTGGTCCGTCGCCCCTGCGGCACCCGGGGGCCCGGTCTGGTCGACGGGGAACTGGCGGCCCTGGTCCTGGGACCGGTGGTCGTCGTACCGGCGGCGGCACCGGTCTTGGTGGACGACGCCCCACAGGCCGCCAGGCTCAGCGCGGCAACGGCAGTGACGAACGGGACCAGCGTCTTTTTCACGTCCCAACCCCCTCAGCGTTCGGTTTTCCTAACCTGGTCCTTCCCCAATGGGGCGGACCGGTCACCTTCGGGCCGTCAGGCGGGCGCCCGGAGCCCGGTGGAACCGGGCGGGGCGGCAAAGGGTATTAGCTGTGTGGGACGCCCGGTGGTGGCACCGGGAAGCCGCATGGACGACAGGTGGTGGGGCCTGGCCCAAGGCCGTGACCGGGCCGGGCCGCACAGGTCCCGCCGCCGCGGTGCTGCGCTGACGGGCGGGCGTCCCACCTAGGTTTCCTCGGGAGGCAGGGCGGGCAGCCAGACCCGGAAGACGGCGCCGCCTCCAGGGGCCGGCTCCGCCTCGGCCCGGCCCTGGTGGGCCTGCATTATCGAGGCCACTATGGACAGGCCCAGCCCGGCCCCGCCGGTCTGGCGCGAGCGCGACGGGTCGGCGCGGAAGAACCGTTCGAAGACCACGGCGGCCTGCTCGGCAGTGATGCCGGGGCCGTTGTCGGCCACCTCGATCATGGCCTGCGAGCCCCGGCGCTCGACTGTGACCGTGGCCCGTGTGCCCGGTGGGGTGTGGGCGCGCACGTTGGCCAGCAGGTTGTCCACGACCTGGCGCAGTGCGCCCCGGTCCCCCATCACCTCGACGGCTTCCCGGGCCACGAAGCCGACCGGCCAGGCCGGCCCGACCAGGCGGGCCGTGCCGGTTGCCTCGGTGACCAGGTCGACCAGCTCGACCGGCTCCAGTGCCAGCTCTGCGTGCTCGTCCAGACGGGCCAGGGTGAGCAGGTCCTCCACCAGGCGGGCCATGCGGGCCGACTCGGTGCGCACGCCCGCCATGGCCCGCTCCACGTCCTCGGGGTGCGAGGCGGCCCCCCGCTCGAACAACTGGGCGTAGGCCGACACCGCGGCCAACGGGGTGCGCAGCTCGTGGGAGGCGTCCCCCACAAAACGTCGCAGGCGTGCCTCCGACGAGCGCAGGTCCTCCACCAGCTCCTCGACCCGGCTCACCATGACGTTGAAGGCGGTCGCCATGTGGCCGACCTCGGTGCGGGGGTTGGGGTTGGGCACCCGGTGCACCAGGTCGCCGCCCGAGATGGCCTCGGCCGTCCGCTCCACGTCGCGCAGTGGGCGCAGGCCCACCCTCACCATCCAGCCGCCCAGCACCACTGCGGCCACCACGGCGGCCCCGGTCACCACGACCTCCACCCCGACCAGCTGCGAGAGCGTGCTGGAGACACTGGAGAGGGGCGCAGCCAGGACCAGGACCTGGCCGTTGGGCAGGGCGGAGGCCCGCACCCGGAACGATGGCCCGCTGCCCCCGGCAGCGCCCACCGTGAGGTAGGCCTGCGGCTCGGTTCGCGGGCGGCCCGCGGCGGCCAGGCCGGCGAAGCCGGCAGGCAGCGCCGGGGTGTAGCTGGCGCTCCCGGGCTGGAAGGCGGGGCAGATCTCCCGCCCGGCGGGGCCGGTGACGACCGTCCCGTTCGGGTTCAGCACCTCGATGAAGAGGCCCGGCGCGCTCTCCCGGCCCAGGGCGCAGAAGGCCGAGCGCCCCTCGGGGGCCTCCCCGCCCGGGGGGGCGGCCGGGGCCGTTCGGACCTGCACGGGGGCCGGCGCCTCGTCACCGCCGGACGGCTGGGCGTTGTCCCTCCCGGGTACGAAGACCGAGCCGCCCTGGGCGGCAGCCAGGGGGTTGAGCGCCGTGGCCTCCACGGCGTGATGGGACACCTCGAGGGTGGCGTCCACCTGGTTGTCCAGGTAGGTGGCAAGCTCCCTGTAGACGAAGAAGTCCGCCAGGGCGAAGGCCACGACCACTACGGCGGCGACAGCCAGCAACAGGCGCGCCCGCAGCGAGAGCCGGCTGGTCACTCCGGCTCGCGTAGCACGTAACCGACCAGGCGGATGGTGTGGATGAGAGGCGGGCCGAGGACCTCCAGCTTCTTGCGCAGGTAGCGCACGTAGGTCTCGACGATGTTCTGGTTCCCGCCGAAGTCGTAGTGCCAGACGTGGTCGATTATCTGGTCCTTGGAAAGCACGTGGCGCGGGTTGAGCAGGAAGATGCGCAAGAGGTTGAACTCGGTGGCCGTCAACTTGACCGGGCTCCCGGCTCGCCAGACCTCATGGCTCTCCTCGTCCATGACCACGTCCGCGAAGCGCAGTTTGCGGTCGCCCTCCACTGCAGGCACCCCCCGGCGCAGGATGGCCTTGGTCCGGGCCACGATCTCGATGAGGGAGAAGGGCTTGGTCACGTAGTCGTCCCCACCCACGGTCAGGCCCGCCACCCGGTCCTCCACCTCCGTCTTGGCCGTGAGGAACAGGACCGGGACCCCCAGCCCATCGGCCCGGATCCGCCGGGTCACCTCCAGGCCGTCCAGGTCGGGGAGCATGACGTCCATGACGACCATGTCGTAGCGGCCCTCCTGGGCCTTGGCCAGGGCAGCCCGCCCCGTAGCCGCGGTGTCGACGTCGAAGCCCTCGTAGCGCAGCACAGTGGACACGGAGTCGACGATCGACGGCTCGTCGTCCACCACCAGGATCCTGCCCATTGCACTCATCCGCCCCAGCCTCCTTGCACCCGGGCACCCGGGCCCGCGACCGGGACCAGCGTGCCCTGCCCATCCTGCTGCAACCTGGGGGGTGGCTGTGAGCCGGCTGTGAGGAGCTCAGGACGAGGAGCCGGCCATCTCCTCCAGCACGGGCTCCAAGCACCAGTCCGGGTGGTCGCTCTGGAGCCGGGCCAGCCAGTACGGGCTCTCGAACAGGGCCAGCAGGGCCCCGTCCCGCCGGACCAGGATCCGTACGCGGCTCCCGGTCCTGCGCAGCTCGGCTGCGGTGGCTTCGTCGGTGCGCCGGGCCAGGGTGTGGGGGGTGGGCGAGAGCTCGACGCTGGCCCCGAACTCATGAGCCAAGCGGTAGGAGAAAACCTCGAACTGCATGCGCCCCACTGCGGCGAGGACCGGGGACCGGTCCCCGTCCGGGTCGTAGAGCACCTGTACGACGCCTTCCTGCTCGAGCTGCTCCAAACCGCGTCGGAACTGCTTGTGCCGGCCCGTATCGGAAGGCCTGGCCTGGGCGAACAGCTCAGGGGCAAAGCTCGGTATGGGCGGGAAGCGCACCGGCCCCTCGGCGTAGAGGGTGTCGCCGATGCGCAGGTCGCTGGCGTTCACCAGGCCGACCACGTCCCCCGGGTAGGCCACGTCGATGGTGTCCCGTTCCGCCCCGAAGACCGAGGTGGCGTACTTGGTGGTGAAAGGCCGTCCGCTCGGCTCGTGGGACACGGTCATGCCCCGCTCGAAGCGGCCCGAGCAGACCCGGACAAAAGCCAGGTGGTCACGGTGGGCCGGGTCCATGTTGGACTGGATCTTGAACACGAAGCCCGAAAAGGCAGCGTCCAGGCCCCTCTCGCGGCCCTCGGCGTCGGGTCTCGGCCCCGGGGCGGGCGCATGGTCGACCACGGCATCGAGCAGGTGCCTGACCCCGAAGTTGGTGAGGGCGGAGCCCACGAAGACAGGGCTCGTCTCACCGGCCAGGAAGGACTTCTCCTCGAAGTCCGCCCCCACCGCGTCGAGCAGGCCCACCTCCTCGACGGCCTGGGCCCAGGCGTCGCCCTCCTCCCGGGCCGCCTGGGCGGCGTCGAGGCGCTCCTCGACCGCCACCCTGGCCCCGTGAGCGGTACGGGAGAAGCGGACCATCTCCCCGCTGCGCCTGTCGACCACTCCCCGGAAGTCACCGAGCACGCCCACCGGCCAGGTGACCGGGGTCGGCCGGAGCCCGATCTGGTCCTCGATCTCGTCCAGCAGTGCAAGAGGGTCCTTGCCCGGTCGGTCGCACTTGTTCAAGAAGGTGAGCACGGGCATGGAACGCGCCCGGCACACCTCGAACAACTTGAGGGTCTGGGCCTCGACTCCCTTGGCCACGTCCAGCACCATGATCGCGGCGTCGGCTGCAGCGAGGACCCGGTAGGTGTCCTCGGAGAAGTCCCGGTGGCCGGGGGTGTCCAGGAGGTTGACCACGTGGTCCCGGTAGGAGAACTGGAGGACCGTCGAGGTGACCGAGATGCCCCGCTCCTGCTCCATGGCCATCCAGTCCGAGGTTGCCCGCCGGCGGTTGCCGCGCGCCTTGACGGCGCCGGCCTCGGCCACGGCGCCGGCATAGAGGAGGAACTTCTCGGTGAGGGTGGTCTTCCCGGCGTCGGGGTGGCTGATGATGGCGAAGGTCCGCCGCCTGGCCGCCTCGGCCGAGGGCAGTTCGCGCTCACCGCCCGTGGTCTCGCCCACCGGGCTCACCTACGGTCCCCGGGCGCGCAACGCGCTCTCTGCTCTCCCAGGGAGGTCATCTCGAGCCAGGTTACCGGGCCCGGCCCGGGCCGCTGCCGGCCTCCCGGGAGGGGTAGTTTGTGGGCCTTGAGCACCTCCGGTCCCCTCGAACTGTCGCCCCGCTCCAGCCAGGTCGTCGAGCGCGGCGACCTGGACGAGCTGACCATGTTGGTGAACGGCCTGGTGGCCGAGGGACGGTGGGAGGAGCTGGCCGCTCTGCGCGAGCGGTGCCGCGTGGCGGTCGAGCGGGGCAAGCAGCTGTGGCCGGTGGCTTCCCATGTCGAGTACCGCCTGTGCCTGCAGGGCCCGGCCGAGTGGGCCGCCCTCATGCTGGAGGTGGGAACCGGCCGCTTCAGCCTGGGGCCTCTGCCCGAGGTGGCGGCCTCAGCCCACACCTGGGACGAGGTGGCACCCCACCTGCACCGCACGCCCCAAGCCGCGATGTTCGCCCACGAGCGGGTCATGCGGGGTGAGGACCTGAGCAGGGACAGGTCGGCCCGGGAGCTGCCCGAGGTGCTCGAGCTGCCCCTCCGTCTGCAGAGCTGGGAGCCGGCCTACCCGTTGGCCGGGTACACACCCGATGCACTGGACGCCCCGGCGCCCAAGCTCCCCGCCCTCGGACGGAGGGCGGCTCCGAGCAGGGAAGTGGGCGGTGACGGGGAGTGGGACGGCACGGGCTGGGAGGGCGGGGCCGGGGACGGCCCCGTGGAGGAGCCCCTCAGCCCGGACGAGCCCACCCGCGCCCTCCAGGACCTGGTGGGCATCTGGACCGAGGAGTCCAACGGGCGGGCGGAGGCCGTAGGTGCCGAGGGGGGTGCCACCGATGCCATCGCTGCGCTGGGGGTGCGCAGGCCGGCACTGGCCGAGCTGGACGGCCGGACGGCAATGGCCCTCATGGCATGGGCCGGGGCCAGTGGCGGGGCTCACGGGCGCCGGCGGGGCAGTGCGCCGGGCCGCTTCGGGGCCTGGTGGGTGCTCGCCGCCCTGGGGGACCTGGCCGACGACTGGCCCGTGGCGCCCCGGAGGCTGGGCGAGGTGCTGGAGAGGTGCCGGTGGTACTGCTGGGGAGCCGACGAGCCGGCTACGGGCTGGGTGCTACGGCTGGCCGTCGAGGTCCCCGGACGCTCGGGCCCCCGCTCGTGGGCCCTGGCCGCCACCGACGCCGCCTGAGCCGGCCCCTCAGAGGATGCGCGACAGGAAAGCCTTGGTCCTCTCCTGGGACGGGTTGGCGAGCACCTCCCGGGGGACGCCCGACTCCACGACCACGCCCCCGTCCATGAACACCAGGCTGTCCCCCACCTCGCGGGCGAAGCCGATCTCGTGGGTCACCACGACCATGGTCATGCCGTCCTCGGCCAGCTGGCGCATGACCTGGAGCACGTCGCCCACCAGTTCGGGGTCGAGAGCAGAGGTCGGCTCGTCGAAGAGCATGAGCTTGGGCTGCATGCCGAGCGCCCGGGCGATGGCCACCCGCTGCTGCTGCCCGCCCGAGAGCTGACGGGGGTAGGCGTCCACCTTGTCCGCCAGGCCCACCCGGGCCAACAGCTCACGGCCCCGCTGCTCGGCCTGCGCCCTGGTCTCGCCTTTGACCTTGACCGGGCCCACGGTGACGTTCTGCAGGGCGGTCATGTGGGGGAACAGGTTGAAGTGCTGGAAGACCATGCCCACCTCGGCCCGGCGGCGGCACACCTCCCGGTCCTTCAGCTCGTAGACCCGGCCCCCGTGCTCGCGGTAGCCGACCATCTGGCCGTCCACCATGAGCCGGCCCCCGTCCACCTTCTCCAGGTGGTTTATGCAGCGCAGGAAGGTGGACTTACCTGACCCCGACGGGCCGATGATGCACATGACCTCGCCCCGCTTGACCTCCAGGTTGATGCCGCGAAGTACCTGCAGGGCCCCGAAGTGCTTGCTGACAGCCTGCGCCTGCACCATCAGGTCGCGGGGGCCGTGCTCGGGCACGGTTCAGAGCACCCCCTCGTCCTGGCCCGCGAGCACCGGCGCCCACTCCCCCCCGATCACCCCGGGGAAGCGGCCGTACCGGCCCCGCCCGGGGCGCAGGAAGGCGCCGGAGCGGATCTGTTGCCAGGGGGTGGGCGGGAGCTGGCGGACCGAGCCCCGGGCGTAGTAGCGCTCCAGGTAGTACTGGCCCACCATCATGACCGTCGTGACCACGAGGTACCAGATGCTGGCGTCGATGTAGAGAGGCACCGTCTTGTAGTTGGCAGCTGCGATCTGCTCGACGGCGAAGGTCAGCTCCTGCACCGTCACCACCGAGGCGAGCGACGTCGTCTTAAGCATCGAGATGGTCTCGTTGCCGGTGGGAGGGATGATGACCCGCATGGCCTGGGGCAGCACCACCAGGCGCATGGCCTTGAGACGGGACATGCCGAGGGTCTGTGCCGCCTCCAGCTGGCCCTCGTCGACCGAGACTATCCCGGCCCGCACGATCTCCGACATGTAGGCGCCCTCGTTGAGCGAGAGCCCGATGCTGGCCGCCACCATCGGGGTGAGGGTGGCGTTCAGGTCTATGTGGAACAGGGCGGGACCGAAGGGCACGCCGATGGTGAACGTGGGGAACAGGTAGCCGGCGGCGAACCAGAACAACAGCTGCACCAGTACGGGGGTGCCCCGGAAGAACCAGATGTAGACCCAGGCGAAACCACTGACGATGGGGTTGGGCGAAAGCCGCATCACGGCCAGCAGCACCCCGATGACCACCCCGCCCACCATGGCGATGACGGTGAGCAGGATGGTGTTGCGCACGCCCTGCATCACAGCGGGGTTGAACAGGTAGTGGTCGATCACGGACCACTCGAACCGCTCCCGGCGCACTCCCCCTATGTCCACGTGGGAGAAGAACAACGAGTGGACCAGCATCACCCCGAGCAGGGCCAGGACGGCCGCCGCCACCCAGCGCCCCGGGTGGCGGACGGGTACCACTCTCGGCGCGCCGGCGGGGAGGGGAGCTTGGCGCGCTCCCCTCCCCGCCGGCGGCTCCTGGTTCATGAGAGCCCCACTTGCGGGCCGCCCACCGCGGGCTCAGCTAGTGGCGCCGTTGAGGGTGGGAGCGCTGACCGCGCCCTGCTGCACACCCCACTTCTTGAGGATGGCCATGTACTGGCCGTTGGCCATGATCTTGCGGAAGGCCTCCATGAGCGGCTGGGCCAAGCCACTGTTCTTTGCGACGATGAAGCCGTAGGGGGCGGTCGAGAAGGGCTTGCCCGTCAGCTTGAACAGGCCTCCGGAGAGGTGGACGATGTAGGCCGCCACCTGCGAGTCTGCGAACCCGACGTCCGCCCGGCCCGAGGAGACGGCCAGGTTGGCCTGGTTCTGGTCGGAGAAGGACTCCACGTTGACCTTGCAGTGCTTGGCCTGGGCCTCGGCGTCGCTCTGCTCGGTGGTGCCGGTCTCGACCGAGACCGTGTGCCCGCACAGGGACTTGAGGCCGTTGAAGACGAGATGGCTGGTCGAACGCTCGTAGAAACCCTCGCCGGCCACGTAGTAGTCGACAAAGGTCACCTGCTTCTCCCGGGCCTTGGTGTCGGTGAACGAGGAGTTCCCGATGCCGTACTTGCCGTCTTCGATGCCGGTGATGATGGTGTCGAACGTCGCGTCCTGCAACTGCAGCTTGACGCCCATCACCTTGCTCAGGGCCTGGGCCAGGTCGGCGTCGAAGCCGACGATCTTGCCCCCCTTCATGAACTCGTCGGGAGGGTAGGTGGCGTCTACGGCCACCCGGATGCCGTGGGCGTACTTGGCCGGGACCTTGATGGCGCCGGCCTTGGCGGCAGCGCCCCAGGCCGTGCCCGTGCCGATGGCCGAGCCGGTGGCCGCGCACAGCGCGGCGACCGTGGCGGCGCCCAGGCGCTTTGTCCGACTTGCACTGTGAGTACGCATGTTCCTCCGTCGACCTCCCGATCCGGCCACCGGCCCACGACCCGGGGCCTGTGGGATTGTAGCCCTGGGGCAGGCGCGCCTCTGCTCGCCCCCGGTGCCCGGCTCAGGTCCGGCTCGGTGTCAGGCGAAGCGGAGCAGGGCGCCCAGCCCGTCGGGCAGGCCCGCCCCGGGAGCCACGCGTACCGACGCCCCGCCGAGCAGGGCGGCGGCGACGGCCACATCGGCCAGGTGGTCCTCCACCAGGGGGCCGTCCAGGCTGGCCAGTTCGTCGCGCTCCAGGGCCGCACCCAGAGGGCCCCGGCAGAGGTACGCCCGGCGCATACCGGCGGCCCCGTCGTCGACGACCAGCACCTCCACCCTCGCCGCACCGAGGGCGCCCAGCACGTCCGCGGCACCGCTCACCCCCAGGCCCCTGGGCCGGGCGTCACCGAGGCGGGCGATCACCGCGGCGGTGTCGGCCTCCACGGCCCGCTCCACAGCCCTGCGTACCGAGAGGAGGTCGTGGCCCCAGGACCCGTCGGCTGCCCGGCTCAGGGCGGCGCGCTGCAGGTAGGGCCGCAGGGCCGGGGCTGCGTGCTCCTCGACCAGGCCGCAGGCCCGCGGCTCGCCCCCGTAGAGGACCAGCCTGGGCTGCAGCCGGGTGGCCAGCCGGTCGACCAGGTCCAGGACCTCCCGGGCGTTGCGGTCCCAGGCGTTCTCCACCCGCTGCTGGAACCGACGGTGCGACCACCCCCCACCGGGGACCTTGTGCAGTTCGGGGTCATGGCGGTCCTGGTCGCCGACGCTGGCGGCGAAGCTCGCCCCCGGGCCCACCACGGCCACGTCGGCACCGGCATGGTCGCAGGCCACCGTTATGTAGGCGACCTGGTGCTGGCGCCAGCCGAGCAGGGGGCCGAGCACGGGCAGGGGCCCCACATGGACCAGGTCCCGGGGCAGCGGCCACGGGCCGACCTCGGCCAGCAGGGCACGTCCCCCCGCCCCCAGGACGCACACGCTCGGCCCCAGCCGGCGCAGGTCCTCCACCGCCTGGCCCACGGCAGCCAACGTGGCGGCGTCCGCCCCGGCCCCTTCCAGGTCGCGGCTGGCGTCCTTCCAGCGGATCCCGGTGCGACGCCAGGCGTCCTCGGTCTCCGCTTCGGTATTGAGGTAACAACTGACCACCGGCTCCGCCTGGCGGCACAGTTCGACGAGCTCGGGGTACTCGGACGGGCCCGGCCCGCCCTCCGGGAGGACCGGCCACTGTACGGGCCGCTCCCGGACCTGGTTCCTGCGTGCATGCACCATCGCACCACCCGGGCCGGGCGGCCTGCTCCAAGCCCCGTCGGTCGACGGGGCCTCCAAAATCCGCCAGGCCCTGCCTCGATCCTACCCCAGGCCTCCCCGGGAGAGACGGGGCCCCTCGCCCTCCCGCCCTGGTGATCAGCGTCGCGGGTCGACCAGCACCTTGCCCACTGCCCCGTCCTGTACCGCCTGCTGGGCGGCGGCCACGCTGTCCAGCGGGTAGACGTGCACGGGCAGGGCCGACAACGCGCCCGCCGCCAGTGCGGCACCGGTCCACTCCGTGGCGTCCCTCAGGCGCCGCTCCCCCACACCGTAGAGCAGCACCCAGCTCACCGTGATGTTCGCCCCCATCATGGCCCGGGTCGGCACCACGGGGTCCGACGCCTCACTGGCGTACACGACGACCTCCGTCCCGGGGTGCGACACCGCCAGGTCGAGGGCCAGGTTGGCCCCCAGGGCGACCTCGACCACCCGGTCGGGCCGCCCGACGGACAGGATCTGCTGCGCCGCATCGGCGTCGCGGTAGTTGACCACATGGTCGGCGCCCGCGGCGCTCGCCAGGCGGGCCTTGTCCTCGTTGCTCACCGTGGCCACGACCTGGGCGCCCGCGAACTTGGCCAGTTCTATGGCGTAATGCCCGACCGCGCCTGCCCCGCCCGCCACGAGCACCAGCCGGCCGGCCACCGCTCCGGGGCTCCCCAGGCAGTGGGCGGCGGTGAGGGCCGGCACCCCGAGGCAGGCGCCCAGTTCGTCCGATGCCCCGTCGGGGAGGGCTACAACCCGCTGTGCGGGCAGGGCACTGAGCTCGGCGGCCGTACCGTAACGGTTGCCGGCCGCGGCAAGGTACGTCCAGACCCGCTGGCCGACGGTCAGCCCGACCACCCCCTCGCCCAGCGCGTCAACCACCCCGGCAGCATCGTGGTGGGGCACCTGGAAGCCGTCCGGCTGCCCCCCCGTCATACCCGAGCGGGACTTCCAGTCGGTGGGGTTGACACCGGACAGGGCCACCCGTACCCTCACCTGGCCCGGGCCCGGCTCGGGGGTGGGCACCTCCTCCACCACCAGGGCCTCGGGCCCGCCGGTCCTACGGTAGAGCGCTGCTCTCATCTCGTACCTCCCATGGTTGTCAGCTCTGCCCGGCCCTGGCCGAGGCTACGGCCAGCAGGCCCTTGGCCGGTTCGGACAGAGGCCTTTCCCTTGCCCACACGGCCCGTATGGTCCGACCCAGCTCCACACCGGCGCAGGGCACCACGACGAGCTCACCGGCCCGCACCTCGGGCCCGACCGCCAGGCGCGACAGCACGGCCGGCCCGCTGCCCGCGCCGGCAGCAGCCTTCAGGGCCGTGGTCGAGCCCAGCTCCATCAGGGGCCTGAGCACCAGCCCGGCCGCAGCCAGGGCGGCATCGAGCGTCTCGCGCGTCCCCGAGCCCACCTCGCGCACCAGCAGCGGCGTGGCGGCCAGTTCGGCCGCCTGCAGCGGCCGCCGGCGGCGGGCCCAGGGGTGGCGTGGTGCGACCACCACGACCAACGCGTCGTGGGCCACGTCGCGCCAGCGCAACCGCCCCGGAGGCGCCGGCCCCTCGGTGAAACCGCAGTCGACCCGGCCCTGCCTCACCAGCTCGGCCACATGGGTGGTGTTGCCCATCTCCAAGGAGACGGCCGTAGCCGGCCAGGCCGCCGCCAGCTGGCGCAACCAGCCCGGCACCAGGTACTCGGCGACCGTCAGGCTGGCCGCCACCCGGAGCCGCCCCCGGTCGCGGGTGCGCAGGGCGGCCGCCCCGGCCATCAGCTCCCCCACCGCGCCCACGACCTGGCTCGCCCATTCGACGACCGCCTCGCCGGCTGGGGTGAGCCGCGAACCGCTCGGGCGGCGCTCCAGCAGTTGCAGCCCGAAGACCCGCTCCAGCGCCCGCAGCCGCATGCTCGCAGCCGGCTGGGTCATCGCGTGGGCCTGGGCGGCAGCGCTGATGGAGCCCAGTTGGCTGACACTGACCAGGACGTCCAGGGACTGCAGGTCCGGCAGCGGCTGAGGCAGTGCCATAAGGCGAGCTTATGGCGTCCTCACCAACGGCCTGGTACACGGCACAGCCGTCCCGGGGCACGGTGTACGTACCGCAGTACCCCGCCCCGTACCTGCTGTACCACTGACCGGAGGCAAACCGAAGTGGAAACCCGTACCGCACCACCTGATGCCAAGCGCCGGCTCCCTGGCCGGGCCGCGGCGCTGCTCCCCGGCGCCCTGGCCGTCTCCGCCGTGGCCCTGCCCGCCACCCTGCTCGGGGGCCTGGTCCCCGTGGTCGGGGCCCCGGTGCTGGCCGTGGTGGGCGGCCTGCTCGTGTCCCTGCGCCGCCCGTTGGCTCCGGCCGCAGCACCCGGGGTCTCCTTCACGGCCCGCCAGGTGCTGCAGGCGTCGGTGGTCCTGCTCGGCACGGGGCTGTCGGCCAGTGAGGTGGCCGCGGCCGGGCTGCGCTCGCTCCCGGTCCTGCTGGCCACGCTTTCGGCCACCTTCATAGTGGCCTGGGTGATGGTGCGCGCACTGCACCTGCGGCGTGACCTGGGGGTGCTGATCTCGGTCGGCACGGCCATCTGCGGTGCCTCGGCCATCGCAGCCACAGACGCCGTGATCGACGCCGAGGAGGCCGATGTGAGCTACGCCATCGCCACCATCTTCGCCTTCAACGTGGTGGCGGTGCTCACCTACCCCACCCTGGGCCACCTGCTCGGCCTGTCCCAGCACGGCTTCGGCCTGCTGGCGGGGACCGCCATCAACGACATGTCCTCGGTGGTGGCCGCCACCACCATCTACGGCCATGCCGCAGCCGCCTACGGAGTGGTGGTCAAGTTGACCCGCACCCTGGCCATCGTGCCCATAACCCTGGTCCTCGCCACCTGGCGGCGGCGCCGGGCCGGGGCAGGCCCCGCGGCCGGGACAGGGGATGCTGCGGCCCGGCCCCGCCGGAGAGGCCCCGCCGTGCCCATGTTCGTGCTGTGGTTCCTCGTGGCCGTGGCCATCAGCTCGACCGGGGTGGTCCCGGGCTGGGGGCACCATGTGCTGGGGGACCTTTCGACCTGGGCCATAACCGCCGCCCTGGCTGCCATCGGCCTGTCGGCCCGACCGGCCCAGATGCGGGCCGCCGGCGGCCGCCCCATGCTGCTCGGCATGGCCCTGTGGGCCACCGTGGGCCTCACCAGCCTGGCCTGCCAGCTCCTGTGAGCTCAGAGGGGCTCCTGGCGCAGGGCCGACGACGCCGTGAGGCGCATGAGGGCCGGAGCCAGGTCACCCCGGCCCACGACGGTCACCCGGTCGAGGCCCAACCAGGCCCGGGCACGCTCGAGCGCCCGGGCCGCTGCGCCGGCCACCCGGGCCGGGCAGGTGCCCTCCTCGGCATAGGCACCCCGTACGACCAGTTCGCCCGCCGCCCGGTCCGCCTTGAGGTCCAGACGGCCCACCAGGGCGTCCCCCAGCAGCATGGGCAGCACGTAGTAGCCGTGACGGCGCTGGGGGGCGGGGACGTAGATCTCGACCCGGTAGTGGAAGCCGAACAGGCGCTCGGCCCGGGGCCTGGTCCAGATGAGCGAGTCGAACGGTGACAGCAGAGCCGCTTCCCGGCGCCGGGGCCGGGCCGGCTCAGCCCCCGGCACCATGAACGCAGGCTGGGCCCAGCCCTCCACCGCCACCGGCACCAGGCGGCCCTGTTGGACGAGGTCGGCCACCAGGTCCCGGGCCTCGGCCGGGGGCAACCAGAAGTAGTCGGCCAGGTCGGCCACCGTGGCGACCCCCAGGCAGCGGGCAGCCACCTCGAGCAGCCCCTGCTTGGCCTGGCGCACAGGCGGGACGGGGGCGCCGACGACCTCGGGCGCCAGCACCCGCTCGGTGAGGTCGTACACCCGCTCGAAGTTCGCCGTCCTCCAGGCGCACACCAGGCCGTCGGCCAGGGCAAGCTCCAGGGCACGTCGGCCCAGGCTGCGGCGGTCCCACCACTGCCCCTTCTGGCGCCGGGGGTCGGACAGGGCCGCCGCACTGAGCGGGCCGCGCTCGGCCACCTCGTCCAGGACCTGCGCCAGGTACGTGGCGTGCTCGCGCCGCCAGGCCCGGCGGTGCTCCAGTGGCCGGCCGCCCGGGCCCAGGTCGTGGCGGGACGCCTCCATACGCCAACGGAGCAGGGGGTAGAGCTCCACCGGCAACAGGGAGGCGGCATGGCCCCAGTGCTCGAACCAGGGGCCGCCCGGCCCGGCCAGAGCGGTCATGTCGTCGGGCCGGTAGGCACCCAGGCGGCTGAAGGGCACGAGGTGGTGGGCACGGGCGACGATGTTCACGGCGTCGACCTGGATGGTGCCGACCCGGGCCATGACCCCGGCCAAGCGCTCCAGCGCCCGCTCCCGGCCCCGAGGCCCGGGCCTGGCGGATGCCGTGGCAGGCAGGGGCTGGTCGAGGCCCTGGGCCGCCACGGCCAGCCAGCGGGCCTGGCGCCCGGTCAGCACCTCCAGGCGCTCGCCTCCCAGGGCCGCTCCCCGCTCCCGCACGCGGGCCGATGCTAGGTGAGCGTGCGGGAGCGGTGCTCGCTCAGCCAGCGGTCGAAGTCCTTCGCCACCAGGCGCTCACCGGTGACGCCCTCCGCCTCGGGCGAGGCCAGCCAGAGCACCGGGGCTGCCATGACCGAAGGGGCGAGCAGCCGGGCCCGGGCCGGGGCCGGCAGGTCCTCGGGGACCATCCCTGTAGCCGTGGCACCTCCGGGCAGGAGCATGTTGACCCAGACCCCGAACGGCCGGAGGTCCTCGGTCATGATGAGGCTGAGAGCCTCTGCCCCCGCCCGGGACGGGCCGTAGGGGACGAAGCCCCGGCGGCGCATGGTCTCGTGGTTCATGGAGACGTTGACCAGGCGGCCGTGGCCCTGGTGGACGAAGACCTTGGCGAACGCCCGCCCGACCAGGAAGTAACCCGTCAGGTTGGTGGCGACGACATCGGCAAAGGCCGCCGGCGCCACCTCGAAGAAGGGCATCGGGGCCTCGAAGAACCGTGGGTTCACGGTGCGCATACCGATGCCCGCATTGTTCACCACGAGGTCGACGCCCCCCATGTCGGACAGGGCCTGGGCCGCCGCCGAAGCCACCGAGGCCGGGTCGCGCACGTCGACCGGCAGGGCCTTGGCCGAAAGGCCCATGGCGGCCCGCCGTGAGACCGCCTCCACCAGGCGGGGCGTGGGCCGGCTGGCCAGCGCGACCGTGGCCCCGGCGCCGAGCAGCGCGTCGGCCATGGCCTCGCCCAGACCGCTGGTGGCCCCTGTGACCACGGCCCGCAGGCCGGCGAGGGACCTCGGGCCGGCCTGGCGCCCGGGCGCAGGTGCGGCCCGGCTCACCCCTCCTCCCCCGGCCAACGGCCCAGCAGGTGGCGCAGGGCGACCTCGAGCCCCGGGTGGCGGAACCGGTGGCCCAGCCCGACGAGGACCGAGGGCACGACCCGCTGGCTGGCCAGGGCGAACTCCTTTGCACCCTCTGCTCCCAGCACCACCTCGATGGCGGGCGCAGGGACGTTGAACAAGGCCGGGCGGCGCAGGACGCGGGCCAGGACCTCGGTATAGACGGTGTTCGTGACCGCTTCCGGGCTGACGGCGTTGACCGGGCCGGACACCCGGGAGTCGACCAGGGCGCGCAGGTACACGTCGACCAGGTCGTCGATGCCCACCCACGAGGTCCACTGGTCGCCCCTGCCCAGGCGGCCCCCCAGGCCTGCCAGGAAGAGCGGGTAGAGCATGGCCAGGGCACCGCCCCGGGGCGACTGTGCGATACCCGTGCGCACCTGGCAGACCCGGAGGCCGCCCTCGGCCGCCGGTGACGTGGCGGCCTCCCAGTCGGCGACCAGCTGGGCAAGGAACCCCTGCCCCTGGGCCGCGTCCTCCGCCAGCGGCTCGTCACCCCGGTCGTAGCCGTAGTAGCCCACCGCCGAGGCACTGACGAAGACGGCAGGCCCGTGACCGCCCGCCGCAGCCTGGGCCGCGGCGCGCGCCAGCGCCCGGGTGGGCTCGACCCGCGTCCCTGCCACCCCGGCCTTGTGGGCCTCGCTGAACCGGCCCGCGATCGACGCCCCGGCCAGGTGGACGACAGCGTCCACCCCCTCCAGGGCCGAGGGCGAGGGCGAGGACGGTTCCCAGCGCCGTTCGTCCGGGCCCCCGGGGGCCCGGCGGACCAGGCGCACGACCCGGTGGCCACCGGTGGTGAGCAGGGCGCACAGGGCCGAGCCCACCAGGCCGGACGACCCCGTGACGGCCACGGTGAGAGGTGCTCCTCCCGAAAGGGCCCTGGCCCGGTCATGGACGTCCAGGTCGTCGGCCAGCTGGCGGTGGCGGTAGGAGAACATCTGGCGCAGGGCGGCTGCGGGGACCGGGGTGGCCACCCTGTCCTCGACCAAGGTGGCGTGCGGGCCCTGGGCGGCGAAGACATGGGTGTGGCGCCACAGGCCGGGGGCGGCGGCCAGTTCGTCGACGAAGCTGTGCGGTGGGTCGTAGCCGTCAGCCCGGTGCCGGGCCACCCAGCGCAGCCCTCCGGGTAGGCCTATGACGGCCTCCCCGTCGCGCAGTGAGGAGGCCTCGTGCACCAAACGACCGGGCAGCCAGGGCGGGGAGAGGCGGGAGAAGGCCCCCGGGCGCTCGTGCCAGGCGAACACCTCTTCGAGGGGGTGGTGCACAACGCTGCGCTGGACGATCATGCCATCAACCTAGGCACCTACCGGCTCTCCGGGCCGCTTGTGCGCGGCCCGGCGGTGCTCAACGGCGACGGCCGGGGCTCAACCCCGCCCACCCCTCAGGGAACGGGCCAGGCCCAGCGCCCTCCGCAGGCCGGGCACCTGGCCGAGCCCTCCTCTGGCCCGGCCGGCAGCCCCCAGGACAGCCGCCCGGGCAGCCGGCTCGTGCCGGCCCAGCAGGCGCCGGGCGGTACGGCCGGCCAAGCGCCGGGCGCGGGCCGGCGCCGAGCCCTGGCCCGGCTCCATGGCCCCGACCCCCCGGCTCCCGGCAGCTCCGAGGAGGTCCTCCAGGGGCAGGCGCCGGGTGGACGGAGGCGCCAGGCGGACCTGCGCCTGGGGCACGACCGCCTCCGCCACCGCCTGCAGCGCCGCCGAACTGGCGCTCACAGTCCCCACGGCCGGCCACAGCAGGGGCAGGGAGACGATCACCGGGGCCATGTCGGCCACCGGTCCGGTCAGCACCAGTTCGGCCTCGCGGGCCACAGCCAGGGCCCGGGCCAGCCGTCGGGCCGTCCGTGCCGGCCCGCTCAGAAGGCCGGGACGGGCCGGGAAAGGCCAGCCCGGCTGAGCACAGACCACCACGCGGTCATAGGCGTTCAGCCGGCACCGCCGCTCCAGTTCCGCGCCGAACCCCGGGCCGTCGAAGGCCATCACGCGTGCCGCGGCACTGGGCCGGGGCGAGATGACCCGTACCTCGTAGCCCGCCTCCCGGGCCCGCTCCACCGCCGCCAGGGTGGCGGCCGAGGCCGGCCCCGGTACCGGAGGGTAGCTGCCCACCACCAGGCAACGCCGGGCCACTCAGAGCACCGCTTCCAGGCTGGCCGACATGCGGTCCAGGACCGCGGGCCAGGTGTAGTTGTCCAGCACGTAGAGCCGGCCGGCGGCGCCCATCGCCGCGCCCCGGCCCCCGGTCGTGGCGGCCTCCAGGGCCTCGCGCAGGCCCCGGTCGTCCCCGAAGAGCAGGCCGCCGCCCGAGCGCCGGCAGTGCCATGCGACCACCTCCCCGCCCTGCAGGGCCACCACCGGCGTGCCCGCCAGCCACGACTCCATCACCGTGCGCGAGAAGCTCTCCATACTGCTCGGCTGCACGTAGACGGCGGCGGCGGCAAAAGCGTCGTCCCGGTCGGCATCGCACACGTAGCCCAGGTCGCGCAGCGGGGCCAGGCCGGGCCCGGCGTCCTCCGACGCGGCGGGGCCCTGTCCCCGGCCGATCACCACCACTTCGTGGCCCGCCGGGGCGCAGCGCCGGAGCGGGCCCAGCCACTCGCCGCCCTTACCGTGCTCCCGGCGCCCGGCGAAGAGCACGAAGGGCCTGTCCAGGCCGTACTTGCGCCGAAAGCCCTCCGGGTCGTAGCCCCGGGGCACGCTCACGCCCGCCCCGGTCACGCTGTGGCGGGGGGCCACCGGGCCCAACCGGTGAGCCAGGTCGTGCTCGGGGCCGGAGAGGAACCAGACTGCCGCCGGCTCCGAGAGCACGGGCCGAAGCACCGGGAGGCGGGCGTAGACCTCGTCGTGCAGGCAGGGCACCACGACGGCCCTCTCGGCCACCAGGGGCATGCAGGCGCTGGTGCTCCAGAACAGGTACGGGGAGAACAGGACGGCGTCGTAGCTGTCCCCCTGGTGCAACAGGTGCTCGAACAACCCGGGGGAGCTGAACTGGAAGCCGAGCCAGCTCACCTGGTCGTCCAGGCTCAGCTCGGCCCCCCGTCCCGCCTGCACCGCCAGTTGGGCGGCGAGAGCGGCGCGGCTGGCCTGGCGCACCACGGAGAACCGGTGCACCAGCAGCCGCCCCTCCTCGCTGGCCCCCCTGGGCAGGACGTTCTCCCAGGTGTAGTGGTCGAGCGCCCGGGTGGTGAGGACCTCGACCTCATGGCCCCGGGAGGCAAAGCCCTCGGCAGCCTCGCGCATGAAGGCCTCCGAACCACCGAGGGCCCCTGGCCCCGAGCGGGGGGTGACGAACGCCAGCCTCACGGGCCGGGCTAGGCCGAGGTGGCTTCGAGGTAGGACTCGAGGCCGGAGAGGAACAACTTGGACGTCTTCTCCAGGGAGAAGTCCTCCGCCCTGGCCCGTCCCGCCGCCACCAGCTCGTCGCGCCTGGCCCCGTCCTGCACCAGGCCGTGCACCGCCTCGGCCACCCAGAGGGGGTCCTTGTCCTCCAGCAGGAGGCCGGCGCCGGCCAGGGTGCCCGGTACGGCACTGGAGGAGTAGGCGACTATGGGCACGCCCAGCTCCATGGCTTCCAGCAGGGGGACGCAGAAGCCCTCGTGCTCGGACATGCACACGAAGAAGTCCGCCGCTGCCCAGTAGGCGAGCAGCTCCGCGTCGCTGATGTTGCCCGGCATCTCCAGGCTGTCGCCCAGGCCGAGCTCCGCCGCCATCTGCTCGATGGCCTCCCGGTAGCGGGGCGACGTGGCACCGCCCACCAGGGTGAGACGGGCGTTGCGGTCGTAGACCCGGCGGTAGGCGGCGAAGGCCGCCACCACCTCGTGCTGGCACTTGTTGGGCGCCACCCGTCCCACGAACAGCCACCGGGCCCCCCGGCGGGGCAGGCGGGCGAGCAACCCCCGGTCGGGCGGCCGGTGGTACTGGTCCAGGTCCACGAGCAGGGGGCAGACCATGGTGGAGCGGTAACCGAGCTCGACCAGCTCTGACTCGTTGTAGGCGGAGTCGGCGAAGGAGAACTGCGTCACGGGCGCGAGCATGGCCAGCTCGCGCCGGGCGTCGTCCATCGAGGGCACGACACGCGGCTCCCAGCGGGCGAAGTACCGGGACGGCGTGATGTTGTGGTAGTCACCGATCAGCCGCTCGCCCTGGTCCGCCCGGGCTTTGAGCCAGGCCGCCATGGGCGAGCCCGTGGAGGTGTGGTAGAGCAGGGCGCGCCCGTCGTCCGGCCCGTGGGTGTCCTCCAGGTAGGGGTCGGCCTCCCGCTCCACACCGGGGAGCATGTGCTCGGCCCAGATGTCGCTCTCGTAACCGGCCTTGCGCAGCACACGGCGGATCTGGAGGGTGTGGTTGCCGATGGCGTCGTGGGGGGCGAACCCGGGCAGGTACTGGTCGATCCTCAAAGACTGCTCCTCTTGGTCACGGCTGGCAGTCCATCTTCGCACCCGCGGCGCCACCCTCTCGGTGAGGCACCCGCCACGGCGCCCGCCGGGCCGGTCGGGCCGGGCCTCAGCCGGCCGTGGCGCTGTAGCCGCTGAGGCTGGGGTCGTGGTGGAACTGGGGCCAGGAGCCCGGCCCCCCGGCGGTCCACCCGCTCAAGCTGTAGTGCAGCACCTCTCCGGCGTCCGAGCTGTTGTAGCCGGCCAGCGTCAGCCCGGCGCCGCCGGGCTGCGAGGTGACCAGGGGGGCCGACTGCAGGCCGACGTAGTGCTCGATGGTGGCCACCAGCCGGCCCGTGCGGCCGTCGAGGACGAAGGCCCCGCCCGTGGTGGGAGCGACCACGTCCTGGTACCCGGCTGGGGTGCCGACGCTGACCACGCTGCCGATGACCTCGCCCGGCAGCGGGGTGTGCCAGGCCACGGCCCCGTTGCGCCCGTCCAGTGCGTACACGGACCCACCCCCGTGGGCGTTGTCGGTGCCCTCGACCACGCTGAGGCCGCCCAGGCCCAGGTCGACCAGGGCCGGGCTCGACCCCGTGAGCCCGTCCAGGTGCACCGACCAGGCCAGTTGGCAGTGGGCCGTGAGCGCGAACAGCTCGTCCGTCGCCGCGGCACCGGGCCAGAACCGGCCCGTGCCCACCACGATGCCCAGGCGGCCCCCGCCGAGGAAGGGGCCGACAGCCGGGGAGGACTGGACGACCTGGTCCGGGCTGTACTGGCAGCGCAGGCCCCCGGCCGGGCTACCCGTGCCGGCCATGCCCGTGGCGCCCACCACCCGCAGGTGGCCACCCCGGCTGTAGTGCACCCCGTAGGCCAGGCCAGGTGTCTGGTCCCCGCCCACGACGACCTCGTTCGTGCCCGTGCCGTAGAGGTCGACGATGGCCGGGGTCGAGAACCCGCTGTCCGAGGTGAACCAGGGGAAGCCGGTCAGAGGCCGGCCCGTGGCGGCGTCCAGGGCGTAGAGCTCCTGGCCGGCTGAGGGCGCCACCACGGCCAGGTGCCCCTGAAGCTCGCCCACGGCCAGCGAGGCCGGCACGGCGGAGGTCGCCCCCCGGGCGGGGTCGGTCGGGGGGTTGTGGACCGGGGTGTACCAGCGCTCGGCGCCATCGGGGCTGAACGCCTCGTAACCCCCCTCCCCCGGCGTGGCCGCGTTGCCCACCCCGACAAAGACCGTGTCGTAACGCTGGCCCGCCAGGACGGCCACCGAAGGGGAGGAGTCGACGGGCACCCCCCCGGTACTGGCCGGCCATCCCGGTTGCCCCCGCCCGTCGGAGAGGGAAAGGGCATAGACGTGCCCGGCCCGGTCGCCCACCACGACCGACGGGCCTCCCGGCAGCTGGGCCAGGTTGGGGGAGGACAGGGCGACGGGGTGGCCCGCGTCGGGCAGGGCCCTCGCCCAGCTGAGGTGGAAGACCGGGACAGGGACGGTGCCTGCGCTCAATAGGTGCGGCGGCTGCGCCGGCCGGGACGTCGGGAGGCCGGCCGGCGGGGCCAGGCCGAAGGCAGCCACGGGCAGGACCAGCAGGCGCGAGAGCAGCGAGGCAGTAAAGGGCATGCAGGTAGCGAGGGTAGCGAGCGCTGCCCGGCCGGCCCAGCCTGTTTCGCGCTCTGCACCCCCACCCCGGCCCCACCCCACGGCCCTCCGTGGCGCTACCTGCAACGGGGGGCTCCCATGTGCGCGGGCGGCCCGGGGAGCTAGCGTCTGGAGGTGACGCGGGCCCCGGTACTCCGACCAGCGGGCACCGGGCGGCGCCGGCACGTCCCACGGCACTTCCGACACCCCTCCCCCCCCATGACGCCCGGGCCGGCCCCAGGCCGGCGGGAGGGACGGGCCCCTCTGCCCTGGCCGGCCACTGCGCTCCTCAGCCTCGCAGCCACCCTCCTCGGGTGGCGCTCGGTGCCCTGGAGGGTGGCTGCCCCGGGGCTCGACTCCTGGCAGGCGGCCCTGGCGCTCGGCTACCAGCACCACCTCCAGTGGGGACCGCAGGTGCTCTTCACCTTCGGCCCCTTCGGCTTCGCCGAGGACGTGCTGCCCTACTTCCGGGCCACGGCTGCCATCGGCCTGGCCTTCGCCCTCGCCATGAGCTGGGCCTCGGCCGCTCTGGTGCTGAGCGCCCTGCGGCCCTCCTGGGGGACGGTGCCGGCGAGCCTGGCCACCTGGGCCGTGGTGTGCCTGGCCTCAAACACCCTCGAGACCTCCCAACTGGCCACCGCCGTCGCCCTCGGCCTCGCCCTGGCCTGCCTGAGCGTCTCCAGCCAGCGTGCCCAGGCCCGCCTGGGCGCCGCTCTGGGCGCCCTGGCCGGCTTCGAGGTACTGGTCGAGATAAGCGCCGGGCTGGTCTGTACCGGCCTGTTCGCGGTGAGCATGGCCTACCTCGTCCTCCGGGGTGGCCGGGCCCTCCCTCAGGGCCCCGGCCCGGCGCGCCCTCGCCCAGTGAGAGCAGGCCCGCTGAGCGCAGGCCCGCTCAGGACGGTCCTCGCCGCTGTGGGCGCCTTCGTCGGGCTTCCGCTCGTCGCCCTGGCAGCGGGCGGGCAGAGCCTGGGCAACCTGGGCAGCTACCTGGTGGGCTCGTTCCAGGTGGTGCTGGGCTACGCCCCGGCCATGGCCACCTCGACAGGCCGGGTGGCCGAGGACTGGTTCGGCCTGGGCGAAGCCGTCCTGCTGGCCGTGACGGCCTGGTCCGCCCTGCGCCACCAGGGCAGGGCCGTGAGGCTGTCCGCCGCCGTCATGCTCGCCGGGTGGGGCTGGGCGGCACTGAAGGAGGGCTACGTCCGCCACGACACCCACGACGTGGTGTTCCTTTCCCTGGTCATGGTCGCCATCGCCCTCGCCGGCCTGGTGGGCCTGCCCCGGGGCCCGGTCCCCACCCAGGCGGCGGCACTGGCCCTGAGCGGGCTGATGGTGGTGCTGGCCAACGGAGGCCTCCCGGCCTCGCTGGGCGCTCCCTGGTCCGACGTGAGGTCCTTTGCCACCGAGGTCGCCGACCTGGGCCTGGGCCGGGACTGGGCGCACACCCAGGCCGTCGGCCGGTTCCAGGAACGCCTGCTCGGAGGGGTGCTGCCCGGCTGGCTCCTGCACGACCTGTCGGGGGTCACCATGGCCGCCGCGCCCTGGGAGGACTCGCTGGCCTTCACCTACCCGGAGCTGCACTGGGACCCCCTGCCCGTGGTCCAGTCCTACAACGCGTACACGCCTTACCTCGACCACCTGGACGCCGGCTTCCTGCTCGGGCCCCGGGCACCCCGACGCCTGCTCTTCCAACCGGCCACCGTGGACGGGCGCAACCCCTGGTGGGTGCCTCCCGCTGCCAGCGAGGCCATGCTCTGCCGCTACCGCCAGCTGGCGACCGTGGCTGCCGCCCCCCACCGGGCCACCAACCCCCCCACCCCGGTACTGGGCGAGAGCGCCTGGCAGGTGCTCGGCCTGGTCCCCGACCGCTGTGGCCCGGCCCGGGCCCTGGGCAGCGTGACGACCACGTTCGGGCACACGGTGCAGGTCCCGGCGCCCACTTCGCCCGGCGAGATGGTGGTGGCCGAGCTGTCGTTCGGCCAGCCCCTGGGGGCGGCCCTGGAAGGCGTGCTGCTCAAGCCACCACCCGTCCACCTCGAGGGCCTGGCCGGACGGCCGGCCGTCCCGGTCCGCTACCGGCTGGTGAGCGCCACCGCCGGGGAAGCGCACGTGATGACCACACCCCGCTCGCTCGGCTACTCCCTCGGTTACACGCCACCTCAGTTGCACTCGTTCGAGCTGAGCGGCGGCGGGTGGCGAGCGGGAACGGGGCGGCTCACGGCGCGCTTCTACGAGGTGGCCGTGAGACCGGCCGGGACGGGTCGCTCAGGCCGGTAGCTCGTCCGCCCGCGAGAGGTAGCTCTCCTCCTCCTGGGCCGTGTGCAGGCTGAGTATGGCGTGCAACCCGTAGAGCATGGCCCGGAGCTCGTCCACCTCCTGCGCCTCGGGAGCACGCTGGCCCAGGGCCCCGAGGAGCTCGCCCAGGGCGTCGATGCGCCGGCAGATCTCGGCGTGGGCACGGCTCATGGGCCCTGTGGGGTCCTCACCGCCCAGCATCCTGCGCACCACCGGGTAGAGGACGGACTCCTCGGCCAGCTCGTGGGGCTTGACCCGCTCCGCCAGGTCGGCGTGTACCCTGCGTACCTGCTCGATGGCCCGGCCCGCAGGCAGCCGGCCCAGGGAGTCCGCCACCGCCCGGACCTCGGCTATGGCCTCCTCCACCTCGGTGTGCTCGGTCCGGAACTGCTCGAGCACGGTGCTGTCGGCGCTGGAGGCAGCCCGGGCCCCGTGCTGGGGGCGCAGGGCGCGCAGGGCGTTCAGGATGACGGCCACGTCTATGGCCTCCTGGAGCAGGGCCCCCCATACGGCAGGCAGGGCACCGTAGGTGGCCACGCCCATGGCGGCGAGCGACATGCCCAGCCCGGCCAGGGCGCTCTGGGCCGCCACGTGACGGGTGCGCAGCGCGATCCCCCGGGCCTCGGCCACCCGGTCGAAGCGGTCGACCAGGACCACGACGTCCGCCGCCTGGGAGGACGCCGTGGCCCCGGCCGCCCCCATGGCGACCCCGACGTCGGCCAGGGCCAGGGCAGGCGCGTCGTTGACCCCGTCGCCGACCATCACCGTGGGCAGAGCGGCGCTCTGCGAACGCACCACCTCCAGCTTGCAGCTCGGCGAACAACGCGAGAGCACCTCGTCCGCCCCGATCAGAGCACCTATGGCCCGTGCCGGCTCGGGCCTGTCCCCGCTGACCACCAGCACCTTCTCCACGCCCAACCGGCGCAGGGAGCGGACCGTGCGGGGGGCTTCGGGACGTATGGGGTCGTCCAGGACCACCAGCCCCGCCAGCGCCCCGTCAACGCTCACGAACACGGCCGTCGACCCGGCGCGGGCGCTGGCCGCGAGCTCCCGGCTGGCCCAGTCCGGGGGCACGGGCACCCCGACCAGGTCGGCGTTGCCCACACTGACCGCGTGGCCCCCCACCAGCCCGTGGGCCCCCTGGCCCGGGACCTCGGTGAAGGCCTCGGGCACGACCAGGACCTGGCCTGCCTGGCGGGCCGCAAGCACGATGGCCCGGGCCAGCACATGGACCGAAGCCTGTTCCAACGACCCGGCCAGGGCCAGGACCTGTGACCTCGTCATGTGCTCCGCCGTGGCCACGTGGCTGACCACGGGCTTGCCCTTGGTGACGGTCCCCGTCTTGTCCACCAGCAGGGCACGGGCGGCGGCCAGGCGTTCCAAGGCCTCACCGTCCTTCACCACGACCCCCCGGCGCGCCGCCCGCGAGAGGCCGGCCACGATGGCCACCGGCGTGGCCAGGATCAGGGGGCAGGGGGTGGCGACGACGAGCACGGCCACCGCCCGGCCCGGCCCGGCCATGGCCCACGCCCCCCCGGCCAGGACCAGGGTGAAGGCCAGGAACCACAAGGCCAGACGGTCGGCCAGGCGGACCATGGGAGGCCGGCTGGACTGGGCCTGGCGGACCATGCGGACCAGGGCGGCGTAGGTGCTCTGGTCGGCACCCGCCGTGGCCACCATGTCGAAGGAGCCACCGGCGTTCACCACGCCGCTCGGCACGTCCGCGCCCGGTGCCAGCTCGCAGGGCACCGCCTCACCGGTGAGCGCGGACTCGTCCAGCACCGCTGGCCCGACGGCTCGCCCGTCGACCGGCACGACCTCGCCCGGGCGGACAAGGAGCCGGTCGCCCGGGGCGACCAGGCCCACGGCCACGTCGACCAGGCCCCCGGTCTCGTAGCGGTGGGCCGAGCGGGGCGCCCGGGCCACCAGCGCCGAGAGGTCGTCGGAGGCCCGTGCACCGGCCCAGGCCTCGAGCACCCGGCCACTGGCCAGCATGAGGGCGACCACGGCACCTGCCAGGTACTCGCCCACCGACAGCGCCCCCACCAGGGCCAACAAGGCGATGACATCGACCCCGAGGCGGCGCCGGCGCACAGCATCGAGCGCCGCGCCCAGCGAGAAGGCCGCGCCACAGGCTCCTACGCCGGCCCAGGCCCAGTGCGCCCCCGTCTGGAGCCCGACTGCCCACATGGCCCCGCCTCCGGCCAGGCCGGCGACCGAGAGGGCGAGGAGCGCCACCGCCAGGTAACCCGCGGCCGGCCTCTGCCTCGGGTTGGGCTGTAGGGCCGCCTCGGGGTCACCGGGGCCGGTCCGGGCGCGCCTGCGATGTCCGGGCATGAGCTGGAGCCAACCGGCCCCGCACACCGCCCGGGTGCAGGCCAGGTGGAGAGCGCGTGGAGGCCCCGACCTGCAAGGCCGCCGCCCGGACGGAGCAGGGCCCGGCACCGCCGTGACAGGGCCAAAAGTCACCAACCGGCCCCGCAGGGGCGCGCTTGGGCGGGCACTCGTGGTTGACTAGCCCTTGGAGGGCCGCCATGGTCGCAACGGTGCTGGTCGTCGAGGACGAGTACAAGCTCCGCCAGCTGCTGCGTTCCTACTTCGAACGCGACGGCATGGTCGTGTACACCACTGGATCGGGGGCCGAGGCACTGGCCATAAGCCGCCGGGGCCCACTGGACCTCGTCGTGCTGGACCTGGGCCTGCCTGACCTGCCAGGCGAGGAGGTGCTGCGCGAACTGCGCCAGGTGGACAGTACCCCGGTGCTGGTGCTGACGGCCCGCTCGGAGGAGAAGGACCGCATAGCCGGGCTCGAACTGGGGGCCGACGACTACGTGACCAAGCCGTTCAGCCCCCGGGAGCTGGTGCTGCGGGCCCGGGCCATACTCCGCAGAGGCGTGCCCAACGGCCAACCCGAACGGGGGCCTGCCTCCTACGGACAGGGCAACCTGGTCATCGACGAGGAGCACCACCGGGTGAGCGTGCGGGGCCAGGAGGTGGAGCTGACCCCCACCGAGTGGGGGATACTGCTCACCCTGGCCCGCACCCCGGGCCGCCCGTACTCGCGCTACGAGCTCATCAACCTGGTCCGGGGCTATGAGTACGAGGGTTACGAGCGCACGGTGAACTCGCACGTCAAGAACCTGCGCCAGAAGATCGAGCAGGAGCCGGCGCACCCGGTCCTGGTGGAGACGGTCCTGGGCCTCGGCTACCGCCTCGGGGTGGACAGGGACCGCTGAGCGGTGCGCGACTGGCGCCTGGGCCGCTTGGGCAGGCTCGTCATGCTGGTCTTCGTCGGCCTGGCCCTCGCCACCGACGTGGTGGTCATGTCAGTCGCCCTCTACAGTGAGCGCTCGGACATGGTCGCCCTGGCCGCCGGGCAGCGGAGCGAAACGGCGGCTGCGGTGAGCTCCCTTCTGACGAGCACCTACCAGGCGGGCCAGGGCTGGGACCAGGCCGACCTACGCGGTGCCCTGTCCGTGGCCGCCTCCCACCATGCCTGCCTCAGCGTGCTGAGGCCCGACGGCACCTACGTCGTGCGCTCCGAGGCGACGACGCCGCTACCGGCCGGCGCCACGACCGAGGTGCGCGCCGTCACCGTCGCCGGCCACCAGGTGGGCACGGTCGAGCTGGCCTTCCCGGCCGGGAGCCTGAGCCAGGCCGACCGGGCCTTCGCGGCCTCCCTGACCCGGGCCCTGCTCTTCGGGGCCCTGGCAGCCGCCCTGGCCGCCGTCGTGGGGGCCCTCCTGGTGGTGAGGGCGCTCATGCGGCCGGTGCGCAGGCTCTCGGCCGCAGCCAAGGCCCTGGCCCGAGGCGACCCTGTCTCCCCGGTGGCAGGCACTGCTCCCGGTGAGCTGGGCGAACTGGCCGCCACCTTCGACTCCATGGCCCGGGCGCTTGAGGCCCAGCAGCAGATACGGCGCTCCATGGCTGCCGATGTGGCCCACGAGCTGCGGACCCCGCTCGCCGTCCTGCAGGCCGAGACCGAGTCGATAGTGGACGGCCTCCGGCCGCTCACCATGGAGACGGCCCAGTCCCTGCACCACGAGGTGCTCCGTCTGGGCCGCCTGGTCAACGACCTGCAGACCCTGGCCTCCTCCGACGCCGCCGGCTTCGAGCTGGCCCGCTCCGAGGTGGACCTGGCCGACGTGGCGGCGGACGTGGCGGGGAGCTTCAGCACCAGGTTCGAGATGGCCGGGATCAGCTTCAGCCAGTCCTTCGAACCGGCCCCCCTGTGGGCCGACCCGAGCAGGCTGAGCCAGGTGGTGACCAACCTGCTGGCCAACGCAGCGAAGTACACACCCTCGGGCGGCACGGTCAACCTGGCCGTGTACAGCCGGGGCGACCAGGGGATCCTCGAGGTGTCGGACGCCGGGCCCGGCGTGCCGCCCGACGAGGCCGGCCTGGTCTTCCAGCGCTTCTACCGGGGCAGGGCGGCCCGGGGCACCCAGGGCGCCGGGATCGGGCTGGCCGTCGTGCACAACCTGGTGCAAGCCCACGCCGGCACGGTGACCGTGGGGCGCAGCAGGGACGGCGGCGCCCGCTTCGTGGTCAGCCTGCCGCTGCGCGCCCGAGCCGCGACGGACGGCCCGGGGCCGGCAGGCCGGGACAGCCTGGCCGGCCGCGGGTAGGCGTCGCCCGGGCCGGGCCGGGTGGGCCGCTAGGGTTGGGGCCGGGAGGGCAATGCCGACACAGACCGGGAAGACCAGGGGTGGCAGGTGTTCGAGCACCTGAGGGAGCACACGCGCATAGTCGTGACGGGGCCACAGCGTTCGGGTACCCGCATCGGCGCCCAGATGATCGCGGCCGACACCGGCCATGAGTTCGTGGACGAGACCCACTTCCTCATAAAGGACAGCGAGCTGTTCCGCAAGGTGCTCGAGCGTGACAACATCGTCGTCCAGGCCCCGCACATGCTGAAGGACGTCGTCGACGACCCGCCACCCGGGATCTTCGTGGTGCTCATGCGTCGCAACCTGGACGAGGTGCACGCCAGCGCCGAGCGCATCGGCTGGGAGGAGCGCTACGGGGGCAACACCACCGAGCTGCGGCATTTTGGCCTCAGCGAAGGAGATTCGGCCGCCGTCAAGTACGACTACTGGGACAGGCACGAGAAGCGCTTCCCCTGGGCGGTCGTGGACTACTCCAGCCTGCAGGCCCACCCCCTGTACTGCCCGCCCGATGTGCGCAAGGGCTTCGGGCCCCTGCAGACTCGCCCCTAGCCCGGGCCCGCGCCCCGGCGGGCCGCGGCCTCAGCGGGCAGCGATGCTCACGCCCCCCGTGCTCGGCAGCACTATGGACGGGGTGCCGGCAAAGCCGGCTGCCCGCAGTTCGGCCAGTGAAGTGGCCGGGTAGAACTGGCCGCCGTAGGCGACGTAGACCACACCGCCCACTGTGGCCAGCGTGCCGTCAGACACCGGCTCGCTCGTGAGGAGGCCGGGTACGTAGCCCGCTAGGGGCAACGCACGGTCGGCGGCGCGCACCTGGGCCAGCACCAGCTGGTTGGGCACGGCGAACGCCCGGCCACCGGCCAGGACGTAGAAGGCGCCGCCCGACGTCACGATGGCACCGTTGGACACCGTTGACAGGGCATCGGCCGCCATGCCCAGGGAGCCCGCCGTCGCCCCAACACTGAGGCCCCCCAGGTTGGGCACGGTGATGACCTGGGCCGGGTCGTAACCGTCCGAGAGCAACTGGGCCGGCGTGGCGAAACCGTGGAGGAGGCGGTCGGCCCCGACCACGTACACGGTGGGGCTGTTGAAGGGGGTCAGCAGGGTGCCGGGCGCCGGAGGCGCCGAGGGCACGGAGGCACCGGGGAGGGCCTGCAGCACGCCGGCCCGGTCCACAGCCTCCACGCCCGTCGCCTGAGCCGGGGTCACCACGCCGAAGCCGTGACCTCCGGCCATGACGTACAGCGTGCCCCCGAAGTCGATGATCGAACCGTCGGGGTACGAGATGTTGGCAGCAGGGAACGACGTACTGGTGCCTGTTGCCGGCCCGGTCACCGGGCCGCCCAGGGCCAGCGTGTACACCCCGCTGGCGGGTGGGTTCACCACGTCGTGGACGACCAGGTCCATGACGTCACCTGCGGCCACCGCCTGGGGCACGGCGAAAGTGACCGAGGCGGAACCACCCCCTGCGGTGAGCAGGGCCGCCGTACCCGAGCTGCCGGCCGTCGTGGCGTCACGCACGTAGTAGTCGGCCGGGTTGGACGGCAGCACCGTGCCCACCGGCGCGCTCAACCTGATCGTGCCCACATCGGCCGGCAGGTTGGCGCTGGCGACGAGCCCCGACAGTTCGTAGTCGGCAGTCGCTCCCGGGGTCGAAGGCTCGGCGCTCACCGTCACCACGTCCCCGGCCTGGCCGATGTCATAAGCCGGAGCGAACACGGGAAGCGAGTCGGCGGAGGTCGAAACGGCGAAGTCCGTCACCGTGCCGGCAGGCGGGTTGCCCACCCCCGAGAGCGTCACCCTGACCACGTCGCCCGGCCCCAAGCCCGTCGGCACGGGGACGACCGCCTTACCGTAGGTCAACGTGGCCCCGCTCACGGGGTAGTTGATGCCCGTCGTGCGGTCGGTGAGGGTGACCTCCGAGACGGTGGAGAAGTCGGTCTCGGGCTGGCTCAGGACGATGTCACCCCCGGTCAGAGCCTGGGACGCCGCGAACTGCACGGTGTAGAGGGCGACCGCACCCGAGACGTCGGGCGCCACGAGGACGCTGGGCGAGCCCACAGCGCTCAGGTAGTCGACACCCTCGGCGGCGGCCCGGGGCGCTGCGTCGCCCACCTTTACCGAGAACGTGTCGCCCGTTCCCGCCGGCGGGTTGGAGCCCTGAGCCGCCAGGCACACCACGCCTCCACCCGACAGGGGCTGGGACAGGTGCAGGACGACCTCACCGGGGCGGCTCGTGGGCGAGGAGGCCACCACCGGGTCGAGCCCTCCGGAACCCCCGGGCGGTACATAGGTGACCATGTAGCCGGCCGCGCCGGCAGACCACGCCACGGTGCCCGTCCCTCTCTGCGCCGTAGCGGCCAGGGTCAGGGTGCTCGCCCCAGCGGCCTCCGCCGGCACCGGGATGTCGCTCATCAGGTAGGCCGACGGCGCCCCGGCCTGGTCCGAGGAGGCCACGACCGTCGCCGGGCCTGCGGTCACCGGGATGGCCCCGGACACAGCAGGTGTCGGGTTGGCGCTCGTCACCACCTGCAGCGAGAAGGCTGTGGTCGGTGCCTGAGCGCCGAACTCGACGTACAGACGGTCCCCGACCGGCACCCGGCAATGAGGGCCGAGCTGGACCACAAGGCCGCCGTGGCTGTCAAAAGTCGACGCCCGGGCGCCTGCCGGGCAGTCACCGGCGCTGTCCCAGGTAGACACCCCGGCCACCGCTCCGACGAAGGGCCCCTGGCCGGTCACACCGACAGTGCCACCGTCACCGATGGGCGAGGTCGCCACGAAGCTCACCAGGAAGTCGCTCCAGGCCCCGGGTGCAGCCGCCCCGGGCAGTACGAGCAGGCTCCCGACAGCGCCGGCGCCTGTCCCGATCCCGTAGGGGGCCGTGATCACATCGGCATAGGCAGGCGGAGCGGGGAGGACAGGGGCCGTGACGAGCCCCAGGAGCACCGGGCCGGCCAGAGCAGCTGCCCGCCAAACCGAGAGGCGCCTGGGCCGACGCCACCCAGGGAGTACGGACCTCATCGCACGCCAAGGCTAGCTGGCCAGGCCGGACGCGGCAACGAGCCGGGCGCTCCACGGGACGGGCCGCAGATCGGCCGGCACCCCTGCACCGCGCCGGACGAGGAAGACCGGGCCGCACGAGGAGGAACAGAGCGGGAGAAAAAACAGAGAGGGCGGCCCGCAGGCCGCCCTCTCCTGGTTACCCCTACCCGCCGGTCACCGAGATGACCGGCGGGTACTCATAACTGTGCTACTAGGAACCGCTGTAGCTGGTGACGATGCTGAGGCCACCCGTGTTGGGGATGACGAACGAAGGCGTGCCACCATAACCATCGTTCTTGAGCTGGACCATGCCCTTGAACTGGTACAGGTTGCCTCCGCTGACCACCCAGACCCCGCCACCATAGGTGTACAGGGTGCCGTTGCGGGGCGTGGCGCTGGTCTGAGCAGTCGTCACGGCGCCCGTCAGGGTGGTGGCCATGTCAGCGGCCTGGACCGCCTTCAGGGCCTTCACGCCCGGGATGCCGAACGCCTTGCCACCAGCGAACACGTAGAACGTGTTGGAGCTGTTGACAATGGCGCCGTTGGACTCGGTGGCGAAGGCGTTGCCCGCAGCCCCGAGAGTACCGAGGTTGGCACCGACCTTGATGCCACCGGTGCCCGGGACCGTGATCACGTCTGCCGGGTCATAGCCGAGGCTCATGAACTCAGCAGTCGTGGCGAACCCGTGCAGCTGGCCGTCAGCACCCACCACATAGATGGTGGGGTTGTTGTAGGCGACGATCAGCGTGCCCATGGCCGGAGCCGTGGCCGGGACAGTCGCACCCGAAGGAGCGTTCTGCGGCACGGCCGGGTCAACAGCCCTGATCGCGTTCAGCGCGGCCGGGGTGGGGATACCGAAGGCATGCCCACCGGCGAACACGTAGAACGTGCCGGAGAAGTTGACGATGCCGGCGTCCGGGTAACCAGCGGCGCTGGCCACTGCCGGGAAGCTGGGCAGGATGGTCGCCAGGCCCTGGGTGCCGGCCACCGTGGCGTTGGTGGTGGCGTTGTCAGCACCGAGCGTGATCTGCTCAGTGGTGCTGGACGTACCGGGGTTGATGACGTTGCTCAGCGACAGGCTGAGCAGGTCGTTGGCGGCGACGTTGGCGCTCAGCTTGTAGGTGGCGTCAGCCGTGCCCGCACCAGTGCTGGCGGTGATCGTCTGGGTGCCAGTGCTGGTGGTCGAGTCGGTGAGGGTTGCTGCGCTGGGCAGCAGGGTGCCGGTGGGAGCCTTGACCTCGATCGTGTCGGTCCCGCCCACCAGCGCGCTGGCGGCCTTGAACGAAGCGATCGTGTAGTTGGACAGGGCGCCGGTGGCGCTGTCGGACAGGGTCACCGTCGGCGACTGCGAAGAGACCTCGGCAGGCGTGATCGTGTACGCAGTGGCGTTGGTGGCGGCGATGATGTCCGTGCTGGTGCTGACGGTGAACCCGCTCGTGCCCCCGTAGGAGCCGGCAGCGGGGTTGACCACGTTGAAGAGCACCACGCTCAGCGGGTCCCCGGCAGCAACGTTGAAGTTGACCGGGAGCACGACGGTGTCATCGGTGTTGGTGGTCGTCGTCAGGCCGTTGTTGGCACCGGCCACGACCTCGCTGATCCCGGTCTTGGTGTCGGTCACGACCGCACCGACCGAGCTCGTGAACGAGGTCCCCTTGGGAGCCACCACCGTGATGCTGTTGCCCGCCACGAGAGCGCCGGAGCTGCTCGTCGTGAAGTTGAGCGTGTAGATGGCGGTGGAGCCCGAGGAGGCAGGCGCCGGGGTCACGGTGAGACCGGTGATCTGGCCACCGAAGGCGACCGTGTTGCCCGACTCCTCGTAGTACGCGGGCGCCGGGTCACTGATGCCGGCCACGAGCACGTCGGAGACGGCCGAGGTCGGGTTGGTGCCCGTCCCGGTCACGGTCAGGTTGTCACCGGCGGTCAGGATGCCGGTGGTGGCGGAGGCGGTACCACCGCTGATGTTGAGGATGACGCCGTTGGTGGTGGCGGTCGCCGAGTTGACGGTGATCGCCGCCGTGGCGGTGCCGGCCGAGGTGTACTGCGTGACGGCATAACTACCCGGGGCGGTGGACCAGGTGATACCACCGGCATTGGGTGAGGCGCAGACGCTCGGCAAGCTCAGGGACTGGCCGGTGCCGGAGGCACCCGACGAGGACGGGCAGGCCAGCAGGGTCACGTTGGTCGACGTGAGAGTGCTGCTCGTGCTCGTGAGCACCGCGATGCTGCTCAGCGAGTAGGTCGAGCCGGCACCCAGCACCTGGCTGGACTGAGCGGCCTTGGGAGCCGTCACCGTCGGCGAGATGGTGATGGAGTTGGCCGTCGCCGCCGTGGTGCTGGCACTGGTCGTCACCGAGAAGGTGTACGACGTGGACGACACCACGTTGGGCGTGGTGGCCTGGAACGACACCAGGATGGTGTCACCCGAGTTGAAGGTGCTGGTGCCCGTCGACAGGACCACGGTCAACGTGCCGGCGTTCACGGTGCCGGTCTCGGTGGAGGCGAAGCCGGTGTTGAGGTCGGCCACGCTCACTGAGGTCGGGTTGGCCGTGAGGCCGGTGCCGGCGATTTGGATCGAGCTGGCCGACGCACCGACGGTGAGAGCCGCCGGAGTCGTGAACTTGACCGAGTAGCTGGCGGTCGTGTTGGGCGTGGTGGGGCTCACCGACGCCGTGACACTGCTCACGCTCGATGCGGCCGACCCGACGGTGTAGTCCTGGGTGACCACCGGCGAGTAGGTGGAAGCAGCCGAGGCCGTGCCAGCCGTTACGGCTGCCACGGAGCCGAAGGTTGCGATGGTGAGCGCCAATGCGCCACCGAGCGCCTTCGAGCGTCCCCAACCTCTCGGCCTTGCTGCCGATCTGATCGGTTCTTGCATCTAGTTTGTTTCCCTCCTAGGTAGGGTCAACATTTGCCACCCGTTGTTGGGTGGCGCTTCTGCCGTGCGCCTTTGGGCCCACAGGCCACGGCCGGATCCGACTTTAGCCAGCTCAGACCGGGCGCGTGGTGGACCAAAGGCACCGTGCTACTGCCGGCTTGCTCGAGACAAGCCGGGAGTAAGACGAGCGAGACCCTATCCCGTCACAGCGACCTTCCGGCTGTCCGACCAGGTCAGCAGGTAATTCACAGTTCCCTCACGAGGCCCTCACCCGCTGCTCACAATTCGGCCGGGCCACCATCGGCCCTCAGGGGCGCCTTCCCGCAGGCGCACCTACCCGGGCCTGGTGCCGGGTGGCCCCCCGCCGGGCGCCGGGGTGGCAGCGCGGGCAACCCTTGCGTCGGGGCGGCCCGATGCCTGCGTCAGCCGACGGCAGGCACGAGCGGAGCAGCTGCTGACGAGGTGGTCGTGGTGGCGGGCCCGCTGATGGCGGTCGTCGTGGTCTGCCCACCCGAGGCGGCTGTGGTGGTCGTGGTGCTCGAGGTCGTGGTGGTGGTGCTCGACGTCGTCGTGGTGGGGACGGTGGTCGTCGTGCTCGACGTCGTGGTGGTGGTGGTGGGCACCGTCGTCGACGTCGTAGTGGTGGACGTCGACGTGGTGGACGTCGACGTGGTCGTCGCCGGCCTCGTGGTGGTAGTCGTGGTAGGAGGCAGTGGGGGCGGCGGGGGCACCTGGCGCTGCTGGGGAAGGGTGGTGGTGGGCCGCGCACGGGTGGTGGTCGTGACCGGCGCACGGGTGGTAGTGGGCCTTGACGTCGGTGGCGTCGAGGACGTGGTCGGGCGGCCAGCACGTGTGGTGGTCGGCTCACCCAAAGGAGGCGGTGGCGCCGTCGTACCCGTCGGCCGGCTCGTGGGCGAGGTGCGATGCTGGGGCACTGTCGTGCGGCGGGGCACGGTCGTACGGCGGGGCACGGTCGTACGGCGGGGCTCGCGCGTGGTGGGCGCCGACGTCCCCGTCGTAGTAGTAGCGGCCTGCGCCGTAGTGGGCACCGCCGTGCTGGCAGTGGGTGCTGCCAGCTGCGAGGAACTGGCCCGGGCTGCCGCCAGGGCTTTTACAGCCTGGGCGTACCGCTGCTCCTCTTCCGCCAGCTGGCGCTGGAGCTCGGCCACCTGGAGGGCCTGGGGCGCAGGGCCCGTCGTGGGAGCCGATGTGCCCGAGCTCGGCGGGGCGGCATTGGCCTGGATGGCGCGGGCGGCCTGGCTCAGCAACTGCTTGGCCCGTACCGGGTCCTTGGCCTGCAGGGCTGCGCTCAGGGCCACCTGCGCGGCCTCGATGCGACGGTGCACAGTGGCGAGCTGAGCCTGTAGCTCAGCTCGAGGTTGCGGCCCGACCACTTCGTTGACCAGCCCACCCCCGATGGCGCCGAGCAGGAGCATGACCACTGCCGCAACCAACGTGCGCACCCGGGACCGACGCCTGGCCAGTAGAGCGGCGGCCGCCGCGGCGCGGACCTGACCAGCCACGCCGGCTGGGGGCGACGGCCGTACCAGCGCAGTACGCAGCTCCTGGGCGAGAGGTACGAGCTCGTCCCCACCGTGGCCGTCAGGGCTCCCACCGGGAGCAGGTGCGCCGTCCAGCGCCCGGTCCAGTGCATCGGCCCTGTCCTGGCGGGGGTCGTTCACAACTGCACCTGGTCCCGGAGGGCCTCGAGCGCCCGCATCTGCTGCATGCGCACAGCACCGGGCTTCTTGCCCAGGACTTCGCCCACCTCGTTCGCCGACAGGCCGCTGCAGACCCTGAGCCAGAGGACCTCACGGTCGGCCTGGCTGAGCCGGCCGAAGCCCCGGCGCAGCTCGGCCACGTCGGCATGGAAGATGGCAACGTCCTCGCCGGACGGCTCGGCCTGGCCACGGGGCTCGGGCTGGTCCGGCACCACCACGAGCCGGGCGCGCTGGCGGTGCTGGTCGGTGGACACGTTGCGGGCGATCCTGAACAACCAGGCACGGAACGCGTAGGCGTCACCCCGGAAGGTGCCGACCTTGTCGATGGCGCGCGTGAAGGTCTCGGACAACGCCTCGGCGGCGTCGTCCCAGCTGTCCAGCCTTAGGGTCAAGTAGCCCATCAGCGCGCTCCCGTAGGCGAGGTAAGCGGCCTCCCAGGACGCCGGGTCACCCCTTTTGGCCGCCCCCAGGGGGCCGTCGCCAAAGGGGATGCCGCTCTCCTCTGTCTTCCCGTCGTCCTCATCGGCCCGAGGACCGCCGGAATGACGCCGGAGAGGCCCCCGCGTCACCGCGCCCGGCTCGTCTCTTCGGCTCTGGGGCCCCGAGGACGCCTCGGGTTGCACCAGGAGTGGCGCCATGTGCGCCTCTTGCGCCGGCATGACCACCAGGTCGGCCTGGTGGTCATCGGTCACCGCGCCCAGGGCCGGCTCTCCGCCCGGGGTGCGTAACCTCCGGGACGAGCGCGCCACCCGTCCAACGCTAGCCCCCCACGGGCCCGGCCACGCGGGAGGAAGCTGGTCAGAGGACCATGGACGGCACCCCTGGCGGCCCCTGGGGGAGGTGCAGCCGCTCAGGGACGGGAGGCCATGAGCGAACGGTACAGCTCGAGGTGGCGGGCCGCCGCCTCCTGCAGCCCAAAACGAGCTGTGACCAGGCGCCGGCCCTCCTGGCCGGCCACCTCGGCCAAACCGGGGTGCGCCACGAGCTCAGCCAGGCGAGCCGCCAGGGCAGCTGCGTCCCCCGGGGGGCAGAGCCAGCCCGTCCGGCCGTGCTCGACCACGTGGCGCACGCCCCCCACGTCCGTGGCGACCACCGCCCGGCCCGCGGCGGAGGCCTCGATGAGCGCCACCGGGGTGCCCTCGTTGCGGCTGGTGAGGACGACGACGTCGAGGTCGTCCAGGGCACCGGCCACGTCCTGGCGCCAACCCGTGAAGTGGGCACGCCCGGCCAGGCCGAGCCGGCGAGCCTGTTGCTCCAACGTCGGGCGTAGTTCTCCGTCACCGATGACCGCCAGGTGCGCCTGCGGCACCAGGGCCAGTGCTTCCAGCAGCGTGGCATGGTCCTTGACCGGCACCAGCCGTCCGACCACGCCCACGAGGAAGGCGTCGCCCGGCACGCCGATCGAGCGCCTCAGGGGACCGGCCTCGTCCGGGCGGCGTGGCTTAACCCTCGAGTAGAGGTCGAGGTCAACTCCGATGGGGACGACTTCGTACTGTTCACGCCTGCCCACCCCGAGGTCCACCAGCTCGTCTCGCACCTCTGGGCTGACGGCCACAAGGACATCGGTGTGCCGGGCCAGAGCACGTTCCAAGGCCAGGAACACCCTCTGCTGGCCGGGGCCGAAGTAGCCCTGCAGCACGTGGCCGTGGAAGGTGTGCACCAGCTTCGGCCGCTCCCGCCCGAGCGAGAGCGCAGCCAGGCGCCCCAGCGCCCCGGCCTTGGCCATGTGGGTGTGCACGACAGCCGGTCGCGCCGCCCGCACCAGCTGCCGGCAGGCGACCAGGGCGTGCGCGTCGGTCGCCGGGCGTACCGGCCGGACCAGGGGCAGGACGGCGACGGGCACCTCGGGGTCGGTCAGTTCGCCCTCGTCGGGGGCGGGACGCCCCGCTGCCACGCTGACGGGCAGTGCGGGGGACAGGCGGCGGGCCAGTTCCAGGATCTGGCGGGCGGGCCCACCGATGTTCATCCGGGTGGCGATCATCAGGACCCCCCCGTCCGGACGCGCCGGCCCAGCGACCTCCCGCACCCCCGGTCCAAGGTCAGTGGCCACAGGGCCATGTTCGCGCGCCGTCGCTGCTCTAACCTTGGGCAGGTGGCACGAGCCAGCCAGCAGAAGCGCCGGTCGGCCGCGGCCCGAAGGCCCCGTCCGGCCCAGGCCGTCACCCCCCAGCCCGCCTCACCGGCGCCGGCCGGCCCGGTCCAGGCTCCCGCGGTCCAGGCTCCCGCGGGCCAGGCTCCCTCGGGCCAGGGCGCCGGGCCTCGGGCCGGCACGGCCCAGCCTGCCCAACCTCACCCCTACGCCCCGGTCGACAGGCGGCAGAGGCCGCCGGCCGGCGCGGCGCCCGGGCGAGCACCCGCCGGCCGCTCCCCTACCGGGCTGGCTTCTCGGGTGCTGGGCATGCCCACCTGGGCGGCAGCGGCCGCCGGGCTCGTGTGGCTGGTCGTGCTCGTGCTGGCGGTCGCGGGGGCCACCAAATGGAGCTTCGCCCTGTTCCTCGGAGCCCTGCTCAGCGCCAGCATCGGCACGGCCGCCCTGGTGGTGGCCGCGGTGAGCGGCAAGGAGGGCCTCAGAGCAGCCCGGGCCGGGGCCCTGGTCGTCCTGGCCACCTACGTCCCGGTCGTGTTCGACCCGCACACGGGCGACGTGTTCAACCTGCCCAAGTTCACCCTGGTGGTCATCGGCGCCCTGGTGCTGGCGGGGCTCTGGGCAGTGGCCGCCACCCAGAGGGAGCGGCTGCCGGGCTGGCGCAACGGCCTGCACTGGCTCGTCGTGGCCATGGTGGTCTGGGCGTTCCTGAGCGCCCTGGCCGGGGTCGACACCAAGGTCAGCCTCCTCGGCAACTACGGCTCGTACGACGGCGTCTACGCAGCCTGCGCCTTCGTCGTGGTGATGATGGCTGCTGCTGAGGCCTTCGACGCGGCGGACGTCCGCCGCGCCCTTTCTGCCGTGGCCTTCGCGGGCGGGAGCGTCGTCGTCTTCTACGGCCTCCTCCAGTTGCACGACACCGAGTTCCTCACCGGTGCCCGCTGGGACTTCATCAACTGGCACGCAACGTCCTTCGTCCGGGAGATCTTCTCCACCCTGGGCAACCCCAACCACCTGGCCGGGTTCCTCTCGGTGGTGCTCCCGGTGGTGGTGGTGCTCGGGCTCAGCGCCCGGGCCAGGACAGCCAAGGTGGCGGCTGCGCTCTTGGCAGCGGTGACGGCAGTGGAGATAGTGCGCAGCTCGGCCCGCGGGGCGTGGGTGGCCACGCTGGTCTCCTTCGCCGTGCTGGCCCTGTTCCTCGCCCCCGAGGTCAGGCGGCGTCTGAAGCTCTACGCCGCAGGCACAGCCGCCGTCCTGGTCGTCGTGGTGGGAGGGCTGGCCGTGGGTGGGCAGAGGTTCCTCTCCCATCCCCTCAGCACGCTGTTCCAGTCGGGCAGCACCAGCTCGGTCGGCCAGCGCTTCCAGATCTGGAGCGCCGTGCTGAGCATGGTCGGCAGGCACCCCCTCTTCGGCTTGGGGCCGGACAACCTGGCCCTCATCTTCCCCCGCTACCAGAGCGCCTCCTGGGTGAAGGCACTGGGCCCCAACTACCTGGTCAACGGGGCACACGACATCTTCTTCAACTACCTGGCCGACCAGGGCCCCGTGGGCCTCCTGCTCTTCCTCGCGCTGCTCGTCTTGTTCGCCTTGCGGGCGGTTGGGGCCTGGCGACGCCTGCGCGTACGCGAGCAAGGGGCGCCCGGAGAGCCGGCGGCGGAGGAGGCACACCAGTTGCGCCTCACCGTGGCCGTGCTCGCCGCGGCGGTGACCGCCTACGTGGTCCAAGCTTCCTTCGACGTCCAGCAGATCGCGCTCAGCTTCACCTTCTGGCTCCTGGTCGGCCTCTCGGTGGTCGCCACCAGGCAGGCCGGGGTGCCGGCGAGCCTCCGACCGGCGCTCCTCGTGGCACGCACCGAGGCCGGGACGGCAGAGCGGCCGGGCACGGTACCCGCACCGGGCCGCCCGAAGCTGCCGGCACGGCCGGCAGGGGGCAGGCGACGGCCCGCCGCGCCGGCTCGACCGGCTGCTGCGTTGACCAGCGTGGTGGCCCTGCTCGCCACGGCGGCGGTCGTCTTCCTGGCCGTGGAGGCAGACCGCCCGTACCGGGCCGACCACGACTATTGGGCCGCCATGAGCCCCCTCGCGACCAGCAACGCCGTGGGCACCAGCTTCTTCACCAACATGAAGCACGCCATCTCACTGAACCCGGGGGAGGGCACCTATCCCGCTGCCGAAGGCAACGTCTGGGCCGAGCTGGCCCCCCATGCCACCAGCACCCAGCAGGCGGTGAGCGAGCTCACCAGTGCCCGCACGCTCTACGCACAGGCGACAGCCGACAAGCCGCTGTGGGCCCTCTACCCGGCCAACCTCGCCCAGACCGACCTGGACCTGGCCCACCTGCAGCCGGCCTCTGCCGGCCCCTACCTCGCCCAGGGCATCGCCATGGCGAAGCAGGCCCTGGCCGACAACCCTCGCAACACCACCTACCAATCGCTGCTGGCCCAGCTCGAGGCGGCTTCGGCGCCACCGGCCAAGGCACCGGCCCCGCTCAGCGGGAGGGGGGGCCGTGGCTGAGCCTCGCACCCGGGTGGCCGTGGTGGGCCAGGGCTACGTCGGCCTGCCCCTCGCCATGCGCTCCGTCGAGGTGGGCCACGCTGTCGTCGGCTTCGATGTCGACGGGGCACGGGTGGCCCGCCTGGCGGCCGCCAGCTCGTACGTCGAGGACATCACCGACGGCCAGCTGCGCTCGGCCCTGGGCAGCGGACGTTACGTCCCCACCTCGGACCATCGCGACCTGGCCGGCTTCGACGTGGCCGTGGTGACCGTGCCCACCCCGCTCCGTGAGGGTGGGCCCGACCTGTCCTACGTCCTGGACGCGGGCCGGACCTTGGCACCCCACGTCCGTCCCGGCTCTCTGGTCGTGCTGGAGTCCACGAGTTACCCCGGCACCACCGAAGGTGCATTGCGGGAGGTGCTGGAACAGGGGTCGGGGCTGCAGGCGGGGCCGGGCTTCCATCTGGGCTTCAGCCCCGAACGGATAGACCCGGGCAACACCCAGTACCGCTTCGAGGACATACCCAAGGTCGTGTCGGGGGTCGACGCTGCGTCGTTGGCCGCGGTGGACAAGTTCTACTCGGCCCTCGTGCGCAGGACCGTGCCTGTGGCCCGGCCCGCCGAGGCCGAGCTGTCCAAGCTGATCGAGAACACCTTCCGCCACGTCAACATAGCGCTGGTCAACGAGCTGGCCATCTTCGCCGCCGAGGCGGGACTGGACATCTGGGAAGCCCTTGACGCCGCCTCGAGCAAACCCTTCGGCTTCATGCGCTTCAACCCGGGACCGGGCGTGGGCGGCCACTGCCTGCCCATCGACCCGAGCTACCTGTCGTGGCACATGAGAGCCAGCGTCGGTCGCAGCTTCCGGTTCGTGGAGCTGGCCAACGACATCAACGAGCACATGCCCGACTACGTCGTGGCCCGGGCCTCCCGGGCGCTCAACCTGGACCGCAAGGCCCTGAACGGCAGCCGCCTGCTGCTGCTCGGCCTGGCCTACAAACGCAACACCTCCGACATGCGCGAGTCCCCCTCGCTCCGGGTGGCCCAGCGCCTGGCCGACCTGGGAGCCGAGGTCCGCTACGTCGACAGCTACGTGCCTCGAGCGCAGGTGGCATCCCTGGACGCGCGGTTGCTCCCAGCCGGGGCCTCTCACGACGAACTGGCCGCGAGCGACCTCGTTGTCGTGCTCACCGACCACGACAACGTCGACTACGAAGCCGTGGCCTCGCAGGCACCCAGGGTGCTGGACACCCGCCACCGCTGCCACGGGCCCAACGTAGAGCACCTATGATCCCGCGACCCGTCGACGCAGAGATGCCAGCATGAGCTCGATACCGGCGTGGGGGTACCTGGTCGTGCTGGTGGGCTCCCTCGGCCTGAGCCTCGGGCTCGTCCCCGTGGCCCTCGCGGTGGCGGTGCGCACCGGAGCGCTCGACCACCCAGGACCAGCCAAATCCCACGACAAGGCGGTGCCCTACCTCGGCGGCGCCGCCATCGTCATTGCCTTCGCCGCCGTCGTCCTGATCGGCAACGCCATCGACCCCCCGCCCAGCGGCTACTACCAGCTGGTCGGCTTTCTCGGCTTGGGGGTGCTCCTGTCCCTCGTCGGCTTGGTCGACGACCTGCGGACCGGCGGGCTGAGCCCGCTCCTGCGCCTGGCGTTCGAGGTCGGTGCCGCTGTCGCTGTCTGCGCCCTCGGGACCAACGCTCATCTCGCCGGCTTCCCAGCGGCGGCAAACGACGTGATAACCGTGCTCTGGGTAGTCGGTGTCACCAACGCCTTCAACCTGCTCGACAACATGGACGGGCTGTCCGCCGGGATCGCCACCATTGCCTGCCTGGCCATCTTCGGGGTCGCCGCCCTGCAGCAGCGGTACCTGGTGGCCGCCCTGGCTCTCTCCATGGCGGGCTGTGCTGCCGGCTTCCTGCGCTCCAATTTCCACCCCGCCAAGATCTACATGGGCGACGCCGGAAGCTTGTTCCTTGGCTTCGTCATCGCAGTCCTCCTCCTGAAACTGCGCGGCAACGCCCCGACCCGGGTACCCATAGCGGTCATCCTCGCCATACCGGGTGTCGCTCTCTTCGACACCACCCTCGTCACGATCTCCCGGCTTGCCCATCACTGCAGCCCGTTCCAGGGTGGCAAGGACCACACCAGTCACCGGCTTCTCAGACTGGGCTTCTCGGTACGCCAGGCTGTAGCGACTATCTACGCAGCCGGCGTGCTCCTCGGTGCCGCTGCCGTGGGCATGGCCGAGGTAGGCGACGGGATACGCCTGATCGGCATCTTCGCCCTGGCGGCTGTTACCGCCCTCTCCGCGTACCCCTTGGGTCGGGTCCCCACTTACCCACTGGCAGATGCTCTCGGCACAGCCAGCCGTGGGACAACAGCCATTCCCGCCAACAGAGCACCGCTGCACCGGCCACGCTCAGGCACCCGACGCTCCATCGAGACCACGCACACTTCACGCGACTAGTGCTACGAACTGGCCGATGAACCACATAAAACGTCGCTCCAAGCCCCAGCTGAACCTCGCCCAGCGCCGCCGGACTTACCGGTGGGCGAGCGGACCAACCGCGCGGACCGGCAGCCCGCTCGGGGCCAAGGCACACCGGTTCGCCAGCCTCGTGTCGCGCCACCGCGGCACCGCGCTCATCGCGCTCGCAGTTGCGTACACCATTCTTACCTGGCCTGGCACCCAACTCGCTCCCCAATCCGGCCTGGACCAGTCCTGGCAGGCCGGATTGGCCATGGCGCTCGAAAAGCACATCCAGTGGGGGCCTCGCATCGATTTCACATACGGCCCCCTCGGGTTCCTTGTGGTGCCTATGCTGTATTACCACCTCACCGCTGCCCTGAGCTTGACGTACCTCGCCGCGTCCCGCTGGCTTCTGTACCTACTCCTACTGCGCGAGTGCTTGCGGAAACTCCCCTGGCCGACCGCACTCGCCCTCTCCTTCCTTGTAGGCGCCACCGCCATCGCCGTAGTCGACGGCGCAGACCTCCTGATGGCCTCGGCCCTGTTGTTGTACGTCTCCTGGCAACATTCGGAAGGGTCTACCAAGCGACGCAACTTGCTTGCGCACGTTCTCTTTCCCGCGTTTGCCGCCATGGGCACCCTTGTCAAGTTCTCTGTCGGGCTACTTGCGGTATTCCTGCTCGCGGTAATTGTCACCCAAAGCACCCGGTGGCGTAGAGCCGCCATCACGAGCGTCCTTTCCTACAGCGCCAGCTTCCTTCTCCTCTGGGTTGCGACTGGCAACTCCCCGGCCAATATCTGGCAGTACGTTCGGCTCTCTGTCTCCGTGGCCAGCGGGTACTCCGGCGCAATGTCGCTGGAGGTCGGGCGAACAGACGAGTGGCTCTATGCTCTGATCTTCCTAGCCGCTCTCGGCTTGCTGCTCCGCTGGGGAGCGGCCACAACCGCATCGAGGCAACCGTGGGCCACTTGGCTCGCTTATGCCGGGTTCAGTTGGATCGCCCTGAAGGAGGGCTTCGTACGCCATGATGGCCATGACCTCGAGTTCTTCGGTCTCATGTCCGTGGCCCTTCTATCGGTCCCCTGGCACCGGCTCGCAACGGCAAGCCGCCTCCTGCCCACGACGGCGCTCGCGTCCATCCTGACTTGGACCGCGGCTGGGTCCGTGCCTTCCAACGTCGTATCTCTGGCGACCGGCCCGCACAGCTTCGAAGGCGAAGCCAGCGCTGCTCTGGGCTCACGAGGCACAACAATCATGCGCCAGGCCCAAGCAGCGCTGGTCTCCACCTATGCCCTTCCACAGAGCATGCTGGCCCAGATGGCTGGCCACACCGTCGCCATAGAGCCATACGAGAACACAGTGGCGTGGGCATACCCGCAATTGCACTGGGACCCAGAGCCCGTTCTCCAGCAGTACAGCGCCTACACCAGCAGCCTCGATGCCCTGAACACACAGTTCCTTCGCTCTCCGTCAGCTCCCAAATTCATCCTGAACCAGCCGTCGGTCGCCTACGAAGGGATCAATCAGGACCCGTACTTCGAGTCGCCCTCGGCAGACCTTCAGATGCTCTGCGACTACAGGCAGGTAGCAGCCACACCCCAATGGCAGCTCCTACGCCGCGGCCCAGACCTTTGCGGCGCACCACGTCTCCTGCGAACAACACCAGCGTCCTTCGGCTCACGGGTCGCTGTACCGTCGCCCCCCCCGCATGCGCTCCTCGTAGCCGCACTTTCCGAGGTCGGGACCGCGCTCACATACCGGGCGGAGAACCTCCTTCTCAAGGCACGCGCTATACAAATGACCACAAACGTGGCGAGCTTCCGGTTCGTTGCTGGCACGGCCACAGACCTGCACGTGCTATCAACGCCATCCCATTTCGGCTATAGCCCTCAGTATCTCCCGCCGCGCATTCAGAGCTTTACGCTCTACGAGCGCAACATCGTCACTGATGGTGGAAGGTATACAGTCAGGTTCTACGCAGTGCCACTACCACGTCTCTCAAGCGGTACGGCATAGTCTCCAATCCGGCTCGCCATGCGCCGTCCCCGTGCGTCTACCGCCGGCGTAACACCAAGAATTCTGTGTCTCCGTCGTAATACGTCACGCCCCAAATGAGAAGGACGGCTGGCCCCACTGGAACTTCCGCTCAATCCGATAGTCCTTGGCCACCTCCGGCACTTCTTGGCGGAAGGCAGCTAGCTCGAACGGGCGGAACACTACCCACGCGGGCTTCAACGCACCTACCATGTACTCTAGGTTGTTGCGCGACGGGCCTAGTGCCCCTTCCGGCAACGTTCGCCCCTGAGCATCCACCTGGGGCCGCCCGCGCGCTGACAGGCTTGTCTGGTCCGACGACCACGAGGCCAGGAGGAACGGTGAGAGAAGGCTTGCGGGTACGT
>JAJZMF010000019.1 GCA_021850325.1 Actinomycetes bacterium | reverse complement strand
GCGTACCCAGTTGTAAACGGTCTGCTCAACAAGGCCCAGCTCCTTGGCCACGTCGGCGACGGAGCGGTGCTGGTCGATCACAAGGGCCGACACATCGCGGCGGAAGGCGTCGGGGTACCTCCCTCGTCTGCGGCCCGTCGGTGGGTTGGGCTTGGTCACTACTGCCATGACTACCTCCTAACAGAGGTGTCCGGCTCAGTGGGGGATGCTCACCCAGTGCTTGAGGTGCAGCGGCTGAGGCAAAACAACCTCACCGCACCGGAGGTCGAGACCCGGTTTGAGCTGCTTGACACCCAGATTCCCATGGTGCAGCAGGGGGCGTCTCTGGTGAGACGCAAGGGCCAGCGGGTTGGAGCCTCGGTCCTCCACTACGTGCTGTGCACCACCGCGTAGACGGCCCATCCGAGGAATGCCAGACCGGCCATTTCGCATCCCATCGCCGACACCAACATCCAGGCCTTCCACTTGTTGCGATCGCGTGCGCTGGCTATCTCTTTCACATGCGTCGCCGCGACCCTTTGCATGGCGTCGTTTGGGTTATCTCCCCAAAGCTCGGTAACGGCTAGGCGTAGGTCCTCAGTCTTCACCGACTCGTAAAACAGCGGCATGTTGGTGGCGATGGCCAGCAGCGACGAGGCCAGCAAGAGGGACATGGCCAGGGTGAGCGGCAGATGCGCTGAGGCCGGGATCCCGACTCCGCTCTTGGGATTCACAAAGGTGGCGATGCCGAAGAGGGCGGTCGTGAGCACACCAGCAGTAGTAATTACCGCCAAACCACGCTGCTCAAGGCTTGACTGGCGAGCATCCTCGTCGGCGAGTTTTTGAGCCACGTAGGCGTTGTAGACGGCGCCTGCCGATCCCTGGGCAGCGGGATTGTCTGTCAGCGCTGCTCTTCATTCTTTGGGTCGGCGCTCTTGAATGCTGGCTGGGTGTCGAACCCCTGCCTGGGGTCACGAACCGGTTGAGAGGTGTCAACCTGCTGAGCAGGGCGGCCGCCCTCGGGCGCAGTTGTTGTGTCATGCGGCTTATCAGCCACTAATCACTCCTCGTCGTCCTCGTCGTCCTCGATGTCCGGGTACCTGTGTTCCAGGAGCGGGGCGGTGCGAAAACCGTCCGATGGCTTTGGGACCGGTGTCTCACGGTCACGTCCTGCAGCCGCATGCGTATCGCCAGCTGGAACGGGTGGCGAGTCGTTGGTGTCGGGCACTTGGCGATCATCTCCCGCGTGTAATCGGTCCTGAGCCCCATACGGAGCACGGTGTTGCCACCTCCGAACCTAGGCGTTCTCGAAGTACCTTTATGTCCTCCAGTCTATGAGGAACGTATGTGCGGTACGGGGATTCCGGATACATTGAGCCGGTCCATGCTTCCCCGCGCGAGCACCCGGCGACTCGCCGCCACGCCGGGCACAGTGGGATCTTCTGGGGCGGGAAACGGGAGGAACCCACTGCGCCGGGCATGGGCATAGAGCTCGACGCCCCAGTGGAGGCGCTCCGCTCCTGGTCCCCTCGAGTCGGGACGGCCGCAGTGCTTGGGACGGGTGACGGTGCCGGTCGTCTGGACAGCCGTGACCTCCGTATCGGCGACCGTGATCCTCCAGCCCTTTCCGGACCACTCACTTGCGCTCACAGTGCTTCCGCCGCTCCTATGCCATCTGGCGGGCGCTCATTGCCATCCGGGTTTGGCATACGGCTGACCGGCGGAATAGCTTCGACTGGCCCTAGGCACTGTGGCCCCTGGGAAACACGACCGAGGCCGAGCATTGGGTCAACCTGTCAAAGGCGGCGCATCCGGGCCGGGCGGCAGGAGGAGAGGCCCGCCGCTCGCCAGGCCCACGGCTTCAAACACCAGGTGCGGGAGGGTGCCCAGAGCCAGGGCGAGTGTCCGCTCCAACGACGCCGCCCGCGGCGACTTGTCGATCGACAGCGCTGCCGTCCATGCCGTTGGGTGGTAGCGAGCGAGCATCGAAAGCGCGTGAAGCACCGCCCACCATGTCATCAGGGGGCTCGGAGGCGGTTGGCTGCCTTCGAGCGACGGACGCAACCAACGGCGGCCCAACCAGCGGTACTGGGGGGCAATGTCGTTGAGGAGCGCTTCGTGGTCTTCCTCGAGAATTGCCGAGCTTCTTGGGACGTGGATGCGCACCTCAAGTGCGCGTCCCGCTGGGGTTTGCCAGTAGAGGAGGGAGGGCTGGCCGGGTTGCAGCATTCCCAAAGTGACTTGCCTGTTGCACAGGGCCGGGTATTCGGCAGCAAATGAAGCCAGGGTCTCAACAGAGGCGATCCTGTCGGTAACGAGGCCGATCTGCATCGTGCTTTGGCTGAACAGGAGACGGCTCGTCATGCTGTCCCCGTCCCACTTGCCAAAGAGATTTGGCTGAGGAGATAAGCGCATCAACGGGTGCACGCGTACGGCGGTGGGCCAGGTGTCGTCGTCGAAGCCCTCGTCGCCTGCCTCCGGCAGCGCGGCGATCAGGGCCCCAAGCTCTACACCGTCCTTGAGCGTGAGGAACGGCGAGCCCGTCACGGTGGCCACCTTCTGGTAGTGGCCAGCGTCGGCACGGACCGGTTGGACCGCGGCGCCGAGAAGGTCGTCCCCGACGCTCTCCCGGGCCAAAGTAAGCCCATGGTGTTCATTGCGAGCGAACACCTTCGTGTCATCAGTCTCGCGGACTGCGAGTATTGCACGTCCAGCCTGGTTCAGCGCGTAGTAGAGAGGTAGTGGGCTCGCGGCGGGCCCGATGCTTGCAGCCGCGTTCAACAGCTCCTCGAACTGCTGCAGGGATGCTCGGTACAGATCGCCACGACGGTCGTCGTTTTCCCCCAACCCAGGTGGCCTCGACCTCGACATACGTAGCAGGTGCCACAGCATGCTGGTCCTGTACTGGTGCACAGCCACAAGCATCTCACTGTAGTGAGGTCCATTGGCGGTCCGTCAGCACTGAGGCGGGTCTACCGGGTGCCTGTCAGGAGCTTCTTGTATTTGGGGCCGCAGGCTTGCCCCCGAGGTACCCATGGTCCTCGCCCGAGCCAAGGTGCTGCTCCCACGACTGGTCGTAACAAACCTCCTTCAGCCAGAGAGTCTTGCCGCACACTGCCTCTACGGAGCTTACTGAAGCGCTGGCTGGGGACGGCCGAGGGTCGTACCCCTTACTCGAACGCGATCGCCACGCTCGACTACGCGGTACAGCCCGTTCAACACGGGCGCGTTCCCAGTCGCCATGACGGTAGGCCCCCCTTTCAGGAGCGGCGTACACCGCAACAGTAACCGACGACGCGCGGCTCCCCGAGAGCTGCAAGGGGCACCGCGATCTCGTCGAACTCAGCACGCCTTGGAGTCGGGCATGGCTGGGTCAAGGTCAATAGCCGGTCTCGCGAACGATCCTCCGCGCGACACTCGCCCTGGCGGCACGTTTGTGCAGGTCCGCCGCGTAGCAGAACCCATGTCCTCGCCTGCGTAGCACTGTCGGGGGCTGGTGTCACACGGGGCTGGCTGCCAGGGCGCGGCACCATCGCCAGCCCCGGACCATCCTCAGTCGCCCGGCCGACCTGCGGGCCAGTCCTCAGAGCGAGGTCCCCGAGCCCGAGGAGCTGTGCCCAGGCACAGGGCTCTAGCCGGCAGGCTGTTCCGTGGTGAGCTTCGCCTTCACGCGCCAAGCCAGGGGCTTGCAGGCCAAGCGGGCGCCTGACGCGGGACGAACCGGCCCTTAGGCCGGTTCGTCCCTTTTATTCCGCTAGCCAGTGGGCCCTTATTTCGCTAGGACCCCGTGGTGGAGGTGGCGGGAATTGAACCCGCGTCCTTCAGCCTCTCGCCGAGCATTCTCCGAGCGCAGCCGGTGAAGGTTGTCGGCCGTCTGTCGCCACCGGCGACGACTTACGGCCCGAGCTGGCTTTGGTTTTCCCTACGGTCGGTCAGCGCACCCGTCGGGTAAGCCCCGCATTATGACGCCCGCTGCTGGCCCGCAGGGCTTGGACCAGACGGACGGGCTGCAATTAAGCAGCCAGCGCTAGACGCGCTTTGCCATTAGTGGCGTTTATTGTTTTCCCAGTTGTTTTACGTGGCATCCGGGGACCACGGCTCGCTTCTCTCGGTCCGACAGCCAAAGTCGAAGCCGATCACCCCCTTGTGGGGCACGTGGGTATGTCAATGTGCCGGTCAACAGTCTACCGCCGTTCGGACGGTGTGCAGGTGGGGAGCCCTCAGGCCCAGCGCCCATGGGAGGGTTGCGGGCTCACCGGCCAGAGCGACCCCCACGTACGGCGGCGTACGGGAGTGCCACGGGCGACCATGGCCATCACGTCAGGGGCGAGCACGACGCCGACCGTCGTCCCGTTGTCCTTGACGAGCATGGCAACGCCTGTGTGCCCGGCGACGGCCATCGCCGGCTCGTCTGGGCGGAGCGGCTCCTCCTTGGGGGCGCCCGCTTGGGCTGCTCCCGCCCGGGCCGAAGCCGACCACCGGGCGGCCAGGGTGCCCAGCACCCCGCCGGCCCCTTGGGCGGTCCGGTCCTGCACCGGCGCCGGGGGCTCCCCGTGCCCTACGCCCGGCTCGGGGCCGGTACCCGGGGCGAGGGGGAGGGCGATGTCCCGTGCCCGCACCGAGGCCTGGAGCCCAGGGGGCACCGCTGCCAGTTGCTGGGCGGTCACCACTCCGGACCAGGTGCTGGCTCCCCAGTCCTCGAGCACGAAGGCGGCCTCGGGATAGGGGTTGACCCATTCGCTCCAGAACGCGGTCACGGTCAACCAGCCGGGAGCGATGACCACGGGCCGCATGATGTCCGAGACACGCACCTCGCCCAGGACATGTTGCGCTCGGCCCACCACCTGCTCCCGCTTGGCGGAGGAGAGCACGAACCAGCCTGTGATGCCGAGCGTGAAGGCGTCGACGGAGTCGTTGGCCTCGAAGAGGGTGAGGGCCCCGAAGAGGCAGGCCATGCCCAGGACGGTGCCGGCGGCAGCCGTGAGGCGGGTGGCCAGCCACCGGTTGTGGGTGACCCACCACAGCAGGCCGTGCAGCACCCGCCCGCCGTCGAGCGGGGACGCCGGCACCAGGTTGAACATCCCGAGCAGGATGTTGATGGCGCCCAGCCAGTCCAGTGAGGCCCCGGCCAGGGACCAGCCAAAGTGACGGGCGCCGAAGGCCAGGCCCAGTGCGACGGCCCCCACCATCCCGCTCGTGAGCGGCCCGACCAGCGCTATCCAGAGCTCGGACCGAGGGGACCGGCTGTCACCTTCGATCCTGGTCAGGCCGCCCATGAACCAAAGGGTGATGCCGTCCACCTTCATCTTCGCCCGCTTGGCGGCGACGGCGTGGGCCACCTCGTGGGCCAGCACGCCGACCAGCAGGGCGACGGCCGTGAGGGCGCCGGCCACCCAGTAGGCGGAGCGGGGGTAACCGGCCACCCGGGGGAGCTGGTCGACCGAGAGGATGTAGGCGACGATGGCTGCCAGGGCGAGCAGGCTCCAGTTGACGCCGACCGTCACACCACCCACACGGCCCAGCCTCACCGTGTCGCGCACCCTGCCTCCTTTCGAGAGCTTCGAGGCCTGCTCAGCGGCCTCCATATGTCCCAACGCCCGTTAGCGGGCCTTGCTTCCCACTGCTCCTTATAGCCGCGGTCCCTGTGAGGATGCTGGGAAGCACCTGATGAGCAGCACATCGTGGCGCCCCCGCTCGGGCAGGACCAGGGACAGGCTCAGTGGCGCCTCGTCCCCATGGCCCGCTTGGCCTCCAGTTGGGCCTCCCGGTCGGCGATGGCCCGGCGCTTGTCGTACTCGCGCCGCCCGCGCGCCAGCGCCAGCTCGACCTTGGCCCGGCCGTCCTTGAAGTAGACCGACAGCGGGACCAGGGTTAGCGGGCCCTGTCTCGTCTGGCGGGCAAGATCGTCGATCTCCCGCCGGTGCAGGAGGAGCTTGCGAGAGCGGTCGGGGTCGAACATGCCGAAGGCCGTGGCGTAGCCGTACGGCGACACGTGCATGCCGTGCAGCCAGACCTCGCCGTCCTGGGCCCGGGCGTACGAGTCGCGCAGCTGAACCCGGCCCTCCCGGAAGGACTTGACCTCGGCGCCCACGAGCACGATGCCGGCCTCATAGGTGGCGACGATGTCGTAGTCGTGGCGCGCCCGGCGGTTCTGGGCCACCAGGCCCCCCGAATAGTCCTTCTTAGCGGCCATGGGCCACCAACGGTAGTTTCGTCATCGTGCTCGTGCTCACTCAGCGTTCCTGGGACGTGATGGTCGCCCACTGCCTGGACGGCTTGCCTATGGAGGCGTGCGGCCTGCTGGCCGGGCAGGAGGGTGCCGGCACCCAGGTGCTGGAGGTCTACCCGACGGCCAATGCTGCCCGGTCAGCCCGTGTGTACACGGTCGAGCCGCGTGACCTGCTGCGAGCGGACCGTGCCGCCGAGGCGGCCGGGCTCAGCGTCGTCGGGGTTTGGCACTCCCACACCCACACCCCGGCCTACCCGTCGCCCACCGACATCGCCCAGGCCCCGGACCCTGGGTGGCACTACGTGCTTGTGTCTCTAAGCGATACCGAACCGGTCCTGCGCAGCTACCGCATCGTGGACGGGGCTGTGACCGAAGAGCCGGTGCTCCTCGCGACTTTGCCGGGTGGTGCCGTAGAATCGTGACGAGCTGAGTCAGGTTTGGGTGCCGGCGCCCGTCCGTGACCGGCGTGGACCGTGGAACCACCGAGTAGGGAGATGCCCGTGGCTGTCGAAGTGCGCTTGCCCAACATCCTGCGTCCGCTGGCGGGCGGCGAGCCGGTGGTCAAGGCCGCCGGCGGCACCCTGCGAGAGGTGTTCGACGACCTGGTCCGCCAGTACCCGGGCCTGCAGGGCTCGCTGTTCAACACCGAGGGCGAGATGCACCGGCACCTCAACGTCTTCCTCAACGACGACGACGTGCGCTACCTCGGGCGCCTCGAGGCCAAGGTGGGCGACGGGGACACGGTGACGCTGATGCCGGCGGTGGCCGGCGGGGCTGTGGCGGGTTGAGGGTGGCCCGCTTCGACAGCGTCCTGGAGACCATCGGCAACACGCCCCTGGTCGACATAAGCGAGCTGAGCCCCAACCCGCGGGTGAGGGTGCTGATCAAGCTCGAGGGCCTCAACCCCGCCGGCTCGGTCAAGGACCGGGCGGCCAAGGCCATGATCGAGGATGCCGAGAAGGACGGCAGCCTCGCGCCGGGCCAGCGGATCCTCGAGTCGTCAAGCGGCAACACGGCGGCCGGGCTGGCGATGATCGCCCGGGTCAAGGGGTACCCGTTCACCACCGTGGTGCCCGAGAACGTCTCGATCGAGCGGGTCAAGCTCCTGCGGGCCTTCGGCGCCGAGATCGTCGCCTCGCCCGCGGCAGAGGGCTCCAACGGCGCCATGCGCCGGGCCCAGGCCCTGGCGGCCGAGCACCCGGACTGGTGGTTCTCGTTCCAGTACGGAAACCCGGCCAACCCCAAGGCCCACTTCGAGGGGACCGGCCCCGAGATATGGCGGGACTGCCCGGAGGTGACCCACTTCGTGGCCGGCCTGGGTACTGCAGGCACCATCATCGGGGTGGGCAGCTTCCTCAAACAGTGCAACCCAGCCGTGTCCATCTGGGCTGTGCAGCCGCCCGCCGGGGAGACCGTGGAGGGCCTCAAGAGCCTGGACGAGGGTTTCATCCCGCCGGTGTTCACCGACAACGACGGCTATGCCCTCCTCGACCGCAGCCGGGTGGTGGGCCCCCGGGAGAGCATCGAGTGGGCGCGCCGGCTCGCTGATGTCGGCATCTTCGCCGGGATCTCGACCGGGGCCGCCATGGCGGGCGTCGCCCGCTGCGCCTCTGAGATCGACGAGGGGACGATCGTCACCGTCTCACCCGACGGTGGCTGGAAGTACCTCTCGACCGATGTGTGGACCGGCGACCTGGACGAGGTCGTCGAGCGGGCGAAGCACGAGCTCTACTTCTGAGCCGGCCGTCCCCCCGCTGAGCGCCCCTGGCCGGCCGGCGCGGCCCGGGCGTCGAGAGCCGACTAGCGCGCCTACCGTCGGTGCAGTTACCCTCACCTGTCACACTTCGGGGAGCATGGGAGCCATGGGGGCCGGTCCATGACGACAGGCAAGGGCGGCGACGGGTTCACGCTCACGGTGCTCGGCACCGACGGGAGCTACCCCGCGCCGGGCGGTGCGTGCAGCGGCTACCTGCTGCAGGCCGGGGGCCGTTCGGTCTGGCTGGACGCCGGGCCGGGCACCATGGCCAACCTTCAGCTGCACGTAGGCCTCGAGCAACTGGACGCAGTGGTGGTGAGCCACGCCCACCCGGACCACTGGAGCGACCTGGAGGGCCTCTACGTGGCCATGCGGTACTTCTTCAACCGCCGGGGCGTGCCGGTCTACGCCCCCGAGGGCCTGCGCTCCCTGATGGCCGGTGAGCGCCCCGACGGCACCTTCGACTGGCGCACCGTGGCCGATGGCAGCACCGCCGAGCTGGGGCCCTTCGGCTTCCGTTGGTCGCGTACGGACCACCCGGTGGAGACCCTGGCCTGCCGGGTGGACGCCATGGGCCGTTCCCTGGTGTACTCGGCGGACACGGGGACGGGCTGGGAGCTCTCCAGCCTGGGGCCGGGCCCGTCGCTCGCCGTCGTGGAGGCCTCGCTGCCTCCCGAGGAGGAGGGCGCCATGCAGCACCTGAGCGCCCGGCAGGCGGCTGAGGCCGCTCTGCGGGCCGGCGCCGAGCGCCTGTTGCTCAGCCACCTGGGCCCTACCGTGGACCGCGAGCAGGCCCGTAGGCTCGCCGTTGCCGTGTTCGGCGAACGCGTGGACCTTGCGGAGGTGGGCAAGACGTGGCAGGTGTGAGCACTGGGCGGGCCAGGCCCGACGGGCGTCAGGGTGACGAGCTGCGCCCGGTGGAGCTCGAACGTGACTTCACCGAGTTCGCGTCCGGTTCGGTGCTGGTCCGAATGGGCCGCACCGTCGTGCTCTGCACGGCGTCGTTCTCGGAGGACCCGCCGCGCTGGCTCAAGGGGTCCGGACGGGGGTGGGTGACGGCGGAGTACTCCATGCTCCCGGGCTCTTCCCCGGAGCGGGTCGACCGGGAGGCAGCGAGGGGGCGCCAGTCCGGCCGAACCCAGGAGATCCAGCGCCTCATCGGGCGCAGCTTGCGGGCCGTGACCGACCTCGCCGTACTGGCCGAGCAGGCGGTCACCCTGGACTGCGACGTGCTCCAGGCGGACGGGGGCACCAGGACGGCGAGCATCGTGGGTGCCTGGGTGGCCCTGCACGATGCCTGCACCCGGATGGTGGCATCCGGCCGTCTGCGCTCCCACCCGGTGCGTGACGGCTGCGCCGCAGTGTCGGTCGGCATCGTGGGGGGAGCCCCCGTGCTCGACCTCGCCTACGCCGAGGACGCCGGGGCCGAGGTGGACATGAACGTGGTGATGACCGCCTCGGGCGGCCTGGTGGAGGTGCAGGGCACCGCCGAGGGGGCGCCCTTCAGCCGTGCCCAGCTCGACCACATGCTGGGCTTGGCCGAGCACGGCATCGGCCAGCTGCTGGCCGCCCAGAGGTCGGTGGTGGCGGTGCCGCCGCCCGCCCGGCCCAGGCGCGGGGCCCCCGCCGGCGAGGGTGGCCGGGGGGCATGAGGACGGGTGCCGGCTTCGTGCTGGCCACCACCAACCCCAACAAGGCCCGGGAGATCCGGCAGATCTTCTCCTCCGCCGGCATCGGTGCCGAGCTCGCCGAACGCCCGGGTTGGGTGCCCGAGGTGGAGGAGACCGAGGCGACCCTGCTCGGCAACGCGTTGCTCAAGGCCCGGGCACTGGTGGAGGCCACCGGCCGGCCCGCCATCGCCGAGGACACCGGCCTCGAGGTCGAGGCACTGGGCGGGGCCCCGGGCGTGCGCTCTGCCCGCTACGCCGGCGAGCCACCTGACGAGCAGGCCAACGTGGACAAGGTGCTGGACGAGCTCTCAGGGCTCGATGAGCCCGACCGCCGGGCTGCCCGCTTCGTGACCGTGGCCGTGGCCTGCTGGCCCGATGGCCACGAGGTCGTAGCCGAGGGCGCCGTGCAGGGCAGGCTGGCGCACCGGAGGCGGGGGAGGGGCGGGTTCGGCTACGACCCTGTGTTCGTGCCGGACGAGGGTGACGGGCGGACCTTTGCCGAGATGGAGGAGGCGGAGCCCGGTGCCAAGCATGCCCTGTCCCACCGGGGCCGGGCGTTCCGAGCCCTGGCGGCGGCCATCTCCGGGGACCACTGAGCGGGCCGGTTGTTGGCCGGGGGAGGGCTCGGCGCGAAAATGACGGCATGAGCCAGCCCACGGCCCGCGGGCCTCTCATGGCCCGTACCTGGTGAGCGCGCCGGGGCCCGGGGCGAGCCGGGCAGAGGAAGGGGACCGGGGGCCGGGCCCGGGCTCGGGCGGGGCGAGGGGCGCCGGCGGTGGACGGCCCCGTCGCCGGCGGTGGCTGCCCAGGACCGTGAGGCACCTCGCTGAGGTGCTCGTGGCCGGCTTCATTATCGAGTACCTGGTGGTGCCCCAGATCGGTGGCACCCATGAGGCACTGCACGTCCTGGCCCAGGCCAACCCCCTGCTGCCCCTGGCCGGCTTGTTGTTGGAGGGGGTGGCGCTGCTGGCCTACTTCCAGCTCACCCGCATGCTCATCCCCCGGCACTCCGACCCGGGGCTGGTGACGGTGAGCAGGATCCAGCTCTCCACGCTGGCCCTCAGCCACTGCGTGGTGGGCGGCAACACCGTCGGCTACCTGCTCGGCTTCAGGCTGTTCACCAAGGCCGGGGTCACCAGGGCCGATGCCGGCGTGGCTCTCGGGACCCAGGCCCTCGGCTCTGCGGTGGTGCTGAACGTCATCTTCTGGATGGCGGTGGTGGCGTCGCTGCCCTTCTACGGCCTCCACCCCGCCTACCTGTCGGCCGCACTGGCCGGCCTCCTGCTCATGGGCGCCGTAGTGGGCCTGTTCTTCCTGTTCACCAGGGGCGACCGCCGGGCCCTCAACGCCCTGCGGGTCATCGGCACCCGGACACCGCTCCTGCACCCGGAGACCCTGCCCCGCCTGTTCACCCAGCTGGCGGGCCGGGTGCACCAGCTCTCGGCCGACCGGCGCCACCTGGGCCGGGCCATGGTCGTGGCCGCCGCCAACTGGCTGTTCGACGCTGGTTCGCTGTTCGTCTTCCTGGGCACCTTCGGCTACTGGGTCAACCCTGTGGCGCTGCTCGTCGCTTATGGCGTGGCCAATATCCTGGCTGTCATCCCGGTCACGCCCGGCGGCCTGGGCGTGGTCGAGTTCGGCCTCATCAGTGTCCTGGTGGCCTTCGGGGTGCCCAGCTCGGTGGCCGGGATCGGCGTGGTCGCCTGGAGGCTGGTCAACTTCTGGCTCCCCATCCCTGTCGGTGGCGCCGCTTACCTGTCCCTCCGGGTCCACCCGCCCCCCGGTGACCAGGCGGGCCTGGCTGCCCGCCGGGCTGTCTGGCGGGCACGCTGGGCTTGGTTCGTGGACCTGTTCAACCGGGAGCCGCCCATGGCGGACGTAGACGAGGGGCTCTCGGTGATCGAGTCCGGTGTCCCGGACCAGGACCTCGCCCAGGAGGACGGGGACGGGTCAGCCGAACGAGATCCTGCCGAGGGCAGGGCCGGGGACGGGCCGGCGCGGGCGGACGGCCCTGTCCGCTGAAGGGCGCAGCCCGGCGCGGGCGCTGGGCCGCTGCGACCGCGCCGGGCGTCCTCCCTCAGGCAAGGGCGCCACGGAGGGTGCCGGGTGGGCAGGAGGAGGGCTGCTAGGCTGAGGCGCCAGGCCGGCCCAAGTACGGCCCAGCACCTGGTCGGCCTGTGGGGACGGTGTTCCCTGCCCCGTTGGGGCAGCTTGGCCCGGTGGACATAAGCGGACCGATGCGGGCACCGGGCGCCACCCCCCGGGCACGGGGCTGGGCACTGTCCAGGGCACGGATTGGCACCAACGACCAGGAGAGCACCAGTGGGTTTCGATCTCGACGTTGTGGTGGTGGGCGGGTGCGGCCACGTCGGCCTTCCTCTGGCCCTGGCCTTCGCCGAGCGGGGGCTGCAGGTCGGGGTATACGACCTGGACCCGGTGGCCGTGGACAAGGTCTCGAACGGCCGCATGCCCTTCGAGGAGCCCGGCGCCCCTGAGCTGTTGGGCCGGGTGCTCGGGTCCGGGCACCTGCGGGCCACTGCCGACCCCGCCATCGTGGCCCGCGCCGAGCACATCGTCGTGGTGGTGGGCACCCCGGTGGACGAGCACCTCAACCCCGACCCCCACGTGGTGCCCGCCGCGGTGGGCGCGCTGGCAGACCATCTTCGGCCGGGCCAGCTCCTGGTCCTGCGCAGCACGGTGTACCCGGGCGTCACCGCCCTGGTGGAGCACCTGGTTGAGGGCCTCGGCACCCAGGTCGAGGTGGCCTTCTGCCCCGAGCGGATCGCCGAGGGCAAGGCCCTGCACGAGCTGTACGAGCTGCCCCAGATCGTGTCCGCCCGCCAGCAGTCGGCCCTGATGAGGGCCCGCAAGCTGTTCGAGACGCTCACCTCGGAGACGGTGGAGATGCTGCCCGAGGAGGCGGAGCTGGCCAAGCTGTTCACCAACACCTACCGCTACCTGAAGTTCGCCCTCGCCAACCAGCTCTACATGATGGCCAACGACTACGGCCTGGACTACGAGCGCATCCGGCGGGGCCTCACCCACAACTACCCCCGGGCGGCCGACCTCCCGGCGGCCGGGTTTGCCGCCGGTCCGTGCCTGCTCAAGGACACCATGCAGCTGGCCGCCTTCAACAACAACAACTTCGTGCTCGGGCACGCGGCGATGATGGTCAACGAGGGCCTGCCCCTGTACGTGGTGGACCGGCTGGCCCGCCGCTACGAGCTGGGTGGGATGACCGTCGGCATCCTGGGCATGGCCTTCAAGGGCGAGAGCGACGACATCCGCTCCAGCCTGGCCTACAAGTTGAAGCGGATCCTGCGTTTCAAGGCGGGCGCGGTGCTGTGCGCCGACCCGCACGTGAGCACCGACCACAACCTGGTGAGCGAGGAGGAGCTGCTCGAGCGCTCCGACCTCGTGGTGATCGGGGCGCCCCACCGTCGTTATGCCACTCTGGAGATCTCCCAGCCGGTGGTCGACATCTGGGGCGTACGCGGTGAAGGCGTGAGGGTGTAGGCCGTGAAGCCCCGGGTCTCGGTGGTCGTCACCGCACGCGACGAGGGTGAGCACATCCTCACGGCGCTCGAGCGGATCACCGAGGCCGTCTCCCTGCCCTGCGAGGTGCTGGTGGTCTGCGACTCACCGGAGGACACCACGGTCCCCTGGGTCGACAAGTTCTCCCGCCAGGACCCCCGTGCCCGCTTGGTGCTCAACCCCTACGGCCGAGGCCCGGCCCGGGCCATAAGGGCCGGCTTCGCTGCCGCAGTGGCCGACGTGGTCGTGGTGACCATGGCGGACGGCTGCGACGACCCGCAGCAGATCGACCAGCTGACCAGGCTGGTGGAGCGCGGCGTGGTGGTGGCTGCGGCAAGCCGCTACTCCCGGGGCGGCCAGCAGGTGGGGGGCCCACTGGTCAAGGGGCTGATGAGCCGCCTGGCGGGGGCCTCACTGCACGTACTGGGCCGGGTGGGGACCTGGGACCCCACCAACTCCTTCAAGGCCTACGACCGCCACTTCGTGCAAGAGGTGGGTATACACAGTGACAAGGGTTTCGAGGTCGGTTTGGAGCTGGTGGCGAAGGCCCGCCGCCTGCGCAGGCCGGTGGCCGAGATCCCGACCATCTGGCTCGACCGGACGTTCGGGGAGTCACATTTCAAGATCGCCAAGTGGTTGCCGGCCTACCTGCGCTGGTACCGCTTCGCGTTCGGCGGCACCCTCTCGGTTGACAAGATGCACGAACTGCTGGGCAAGACTGGAGACAAGGGACAATGACAACGGTCGTAGTGAGCGGTAGTGCCGGTTTCATCGGCGGTTACGTGGTCGAGGAGCTACTGGCCCGCGGTTACCAGGTCGTGGGGGTGGACAACTTCTCCAAGTACGGGCCGGTGAAGAAGTCCTACGACGACCACCCCGGCTACCGCTTCGTGGAGGGCGACTGCCGTGACGCGGCCATGCTCGAGGAGCTGCTCTCCGAGGCGGACCACTTCATTGCCGGGGCAGCCATGATAGGCGGCATCTCCTACTTCCACACCTACGCCTACGACCTGTTGGCCACCAACGAGCGCATCATCGCCTCCTCCGTCGACGCTGCCATCGCGGCCCGGCGCAAGGGCAGGTTGCGCAAGGTGACCTACCTCAGCTCGTCCATGGTCTTCGAGTCGACGGACCGTTGGCCATCAGTGGAGGGTGACGAGCGCGCTGTCCCCCCTCCCCTGTCCTCCTACGGTTTCCAGAAGCTGGCCGTCGAGTACTTCGCCCGCGCGGCCTGGGACCAGTACCAGCTCCCATACACGATCGTGAGGCCGTTCAACTGCGTGGGGATCGGCGAGAGCCGGGCGCTCGGTGACGTGGAGATAGAGTCGGGCAATGTCAAGCTCGCCATGAGCCACGTCGTACCCGACCTGGTGCAGAAGGTGCTGAAGGGGCAGGACCCGCTGCACATCCTGGGTGACGGCTCCCAGGTGCGCCACTACACCTATGGAGGTGACCTGGCACGCGGGGTGGTAACTGCCATGGAGCACGAGGCCGCCACCAACGAGGACTTCAACCTCTCCACCGCCGAGTCGACCACCGTCCTGGACCTGGCCAAGGTCATATGGTCCAAGGTGCGCGGTCCCGGCGAGGAGCTGCGCTACGTGAGCGACCCACCGTTCGAGCACGACGTGGCCCGGCGGGTGCCGTCGGTCGAAAAAGCCAAGCGGGTGCTCGGTTTCGAGTCCACCACAGGCTTGGACGAGATGCTGGACGAGGTGATCCCCTGGGTGCGTAGCGCCATCCACGACGGCATCATCTAGTGGCCCTGCCAGGACGGCGGGGCCGGTTGCGGCCCTGCGCGAAGCACCGGTCGTAGATGCGGCGCCGGTCTGCCGACGGTCTGCCGTTGGTCAGGGCCCGGCCGGACGGGGTCGGGTACCCGGCCCGGCCCGGGCGTAACCAGCGGGCCCGGCAGGCCCGTGCCCGCTGGGCGGCGGGCGTGCTCGCGGCGCTGGCCGTGCTCGGGGTGCCCGCCCTGTCGCGCGCCGCCCCGGCCCCCGGTGCGGCCGAGGCGGCATCGTTGCCCACGGTCCCCACGAGCAGCACCGGTGCAACTTCGACCTCCACGCCCGGGGGTACGGCCCCGGTCACCTCGCCGGTCGGTACCTCCTTGCCGACGACCACTGCGCCGACCGCTCCACCGACCACGGCTCCTGCGGCCGGGCCCATCAGGCAGGGTTACTGGCTGGTGCGTTCAGATGGTGCCGTCGCCCATGACGGCACGCACTACTATGGCGACCTTTCCAGGTCGAAGCCGGCCAGCCCCATCGTCGGGGCGGCGGCCACCCCGGACGGGGACGGGTACTGGCTGGCTGCTGCCAATGGGGGGGTCTACGTCTTCGGGGACGCCCGCTTCCTGGGCAGCGCCGGGGCACTGCACCTGAGACGGCCCATCGTGGCCATGGCTGCCACCCCGGACGGCGGTGGCTATTGGTTGGTCGCCTCCGACGGCGGCATATTCGCGTACGGGGACGCCGGCTTCTACGGCTCTACGGGACGCATGCACCTCAACCGGCCCATCGTGGCCATCGCCTCCACGCCCGACGGCAGGGGCTACTGGGAGGTCGCCTCCGACGGCGGCATGTTCGCGTTCGGCGACGCTGCTTTTTACGGGGCCACCAGCACTCTGCACCTGGCGCAGCCGGTGCGGGCGATCGCCCCGACGGCCGACGGCCATGGGTACTGGTTGGCCGACCAGGACGGCGCTGTCTACGCCTTCGGAGACGCGCCGACTCTGCCCCCTCCTGCGGGCCGGTCCGACCGGGCCCCGGTCGTGGCCCTGATGGCCGCCCGCTACGCGGCGCCGGGCCCGCCCTTTGCCACGACGAGCACCACCATCGTGGCCCGGACCACGCCCACCGTGGCGACCACAACGACCACAACGGGCACGACGACTACAACGGGCACGCGACCGGCCACCACGCTGCCCGTCACCACTCTGCCTGTCGCCACCACCAAGCCCGTGGCCACCACCACGACGGTGCCCGTTACGGTCACCACGGCTCCCGGCACCAGCCCCTTGCACCCGTACGCGCCCGGGACCACGGGCTATGACGTCTCCTGGCCGCAGTGCCGCCCCCGCGGCTCGCCGACCACGGTCAAGCTACCCGGCGCCGGCTCGTTCGTGGTCGTCGGGGTGAACGACGGCCACATCAACGACTTCAACCCCTGCTTCCAGGCCGAAGCCACCTGGGCCGGGCCGAACATGTCCGTGTACACCATCCTCCAGCCGGCGCCGGCGACCAGCCCGGTGACCTCCAGCGGGCCCCGCGCCACGTGCGCCGGGACCAGCAGCACCTGCCGGGCCTATGACTGGGGGTACAACTACGCGCAGGCCGACCTGAACTTCGTCCTGGCCGAGGGCCGGGACCCGGTGGTCTGGTGGCTGGACGTGGAACTGGGGGAGGGCTGGTCCACGGCGGCGTCGGCCCGCCCGGTGAACGCCGCCGTCGTGCAGGGCGCCCTGGACGCACTGAGGGCAGCGGGCAGGACCGTGGGGATATACAGCACCTGGTTCCAGTGGGGCCTGGTGACGGGCTCCTACATGCCACCCGGGGGCCAGCCGATCTGGGTGGCGGGGGCCCAGACCCTCACCGGCGGCACCTACAGCGCCCGGTCCTACTGCCAGCGGGCACTGGCGGCGGGGGACCCCTCCACGCTCAGCTCCTCCACCCTGGGGTTCGCCGGTGGCGTACCCTGGCTGGTCCAGTACGGCTATGGGCCAGGCAGCAGCCCCGTCGACCCCGACTACGCCTGCTGAGGCTGGTGCCCGTGACGTCACCGTCGCTGCGCCCGAGCCGAGCCGTCTCCCTGGAGGGCCCCGGCCCGTCCCTGCTCGGTGCGGCCCGGTCCTGGCTCACCCCGTTGTTCCCGCCGGCTGCCCCGGCCAACCTGCCTGCACCCGTGGTGGCCCTCGGCTACGTCCTGGGTACGGCGGTCCTGGCCCTCTTGGCCCTGAGCCGCCAGAGCGGGCTGGCGGCCACGCGGACCATGTGGGCCGAGGACGGCTCGGTCTTTTACTCCCAGGCGGTGGGCAGGCCGTTCTGGAGCGCCCTGGTGACCAGTTACAACGGCTACGAGCAGCTGGTGCCGCGGCTGGGTGCGGAGCTGGCCCGACTGGTGCCCGTCCTCGACGCTCCCGTGGTGGCGGCGTGGGGCGGTGCCCTGGGCCTGGCTGTGCTCGCGCTCGCCGTCTTCCACATGGCCCGGGGCCACCTGCCGTCGGTCGCCGCCCGTGGCGTCCTCGTCCTCTGCATGGTCCTGTTGCCGGTGGCCGTGGTCGAGATGCTCGACAACTTCGTCAACCTGCCCTGGTGGATGTTCTTTGCGAGCTTCTGGGCCCTGCTCTGGAGGCCCCGGGGCCGGGCCGGGGCTTCGGGCGTCTTCGTGCTCTGTGGGCTGGCAGCCGCTTCCGAGCCACTTGTCGCCCTGCTCGCCCCGCTGGCTGTCGCCCGCCTCGTGGCCCTGCCCCGCCTACGGGACAACTGGGCGGTGGCGGGCCTGGTGGCGGGGCTTGTCCTGCAGGGCCTGGTCGTGCTGGGTGCGCCTGGTCCCCATGGGCTGCCGGCCACCGGTCTGGCGTCCACCGTGCCCGCCTTCTTCCTGCGGGTGGGGGCGGGGTGGTTGGGCGGCCTGGACGGGACCGATGTGCTGGCCGGGGCCAGCCGGTTGCTCGGGGAGCTGGTGGGCGCCCTGCTGCTGGGCGCCCTGCTGGCGACGGTCCTGGTGGGCGGAGGCCGCCAGGCCCGGCGTCTCGGTCTGACGGTGGCTGTCCTGGCCCCCCTGTGCTTCGTGGTGCCGAGCTGGCTGCGAGGTGTGGGACCGCAGATGCAGCAGGCAACCTCGGTGGGCTTTGCCGGGCGCTATGCGGCGACGTCGGTCCTGATGGTGCTGAGCGTCCTTTTGAGCGCCGCCTGCGGTCCCGGGCAACGCCTCTTCGCTGGCCGGGGCGGCCGCGCCCGGCCGGCTCACCGTAGAGGAACGGGCCCGGCTGTGCCCCCGTTGGCGGTCCTGGTGTGCTGTCTCGCGCTGCTCCCGGCCTGGGTGGTCGACTTCCGGGACTGGAACGGCCGGGCCGGCGGGCCGTCGTGGGCCAGCCAGGTGGAGCTCGCCCGGTCGGCTTGTGCCCGCCCGGGAGCGGCGACGGCCTACCTCGCCATCGACCCCCCCGGCCAGGTGGTGGCCCTTCCGTGCCGGCTGTTACGTGCCCCCCTGTTGCGTGCCCCCGGCCGTGGGCCCCGGGCACCGCGCCCCGGCAGCTGACGCTACTTCGGGTCGCACGCAGGGGACCGGTGCGGGCGAGAGGACTCGAACCTCCACCCCTCTCAGGACCAGGACCTAAACCTGGCGCGTCTGCCAGTTTCGCCACGCCCGCGTGTGCCTTGACCTGGGCCGTTATCCTACAGGCCGGCCAGGTGCGTCGCCAGGCGGACAGGGTGGCCGCAGGCTCTCCGGCCCCGAGGGCTGCCGGGCCCCTGGCGAGGGCGGGAGGTGCGGCTCCTACGCCGCCCAACGCCGTGCACCGGGGCGGCGGTCAGTCCGGCCCGGGCGGCAAAGTGGCCCAGCGCCCCGTGGGGGCGCGGGAGCGGTACCCTCCTAGCTATGTCACAGCTCCACGTGCCCGGCCTGCCCGTTTCGGCCTCCCCGGGCGGCAGCCCCGATACCCAGGCCGACGTCTACCAGCGCCTGCTGCGGGAGCGCATCGTCTTCCTCGGCACCGAGGTGGACGACCGCTCGGCCAACCTGATCTGCGCCCAGCTGCTCCTGTTGGCGGCCGAGGACCCCAACCGTGACATCAGCCTGTACATCAACTCACCGGGTGGGTCGGTGACCTCGGGCCTCGCCATCTACGACACCATGCAGTACGTGCCCTGTGACGTGTCGACGGTGTGCATGGGCCTGGCTGCGTCCATGGGGCAGTTCCTGCTCTGTGCCGGGGCCCCGGGCAAGCGTTACGCCCTGCCCCACTCCCGCATCCTGATGCACCAGCCCTCGGGCCAGATGCAGGGACAGGCGGCGGACATAGCCATCCAGGCCGAGCAGATCATCTACCTCAAGCGGATGATGGCTGAGCGCATCGCCTTCCACACCGGGCAGCCGGTGGAGCGGATCGAGCGCGATTCCGACCGTGACCGCTGGTTCACGGCCGAGGAAGCCAAGGACTACGGCTTCATCGACCAGGTGATCGCCAGGGCCAAAGAGGTGGGCGAAGCAGCCGTCAAGTGAGGCACCGCCTCCCGGCGGCCGGGGAAGGGCGGCACCGGGCGGGCGGGGCCGTTCAGCGCCGGGAGCGGTCTGTGCCTTCGGGCCCGGGCGCAGCTTCGAGGCGCTCCGCAGCCCGACGGGCCAGCGCCAGGGCGGCCCGGCGGGCCATTCTGGCCGGGCCCCCCTGCTCGTAGGCGAGGCGGGCCGCCGTCAACCAGCCCGAGCGAGGCCGTGGAGCCGGTGGCGGCTCGCTCTGCGGCCCGGCGGGCCCCTCCTCCCCTTCTCGGCCTGCCGGGCCACCGGGCCCGGCTGTCGCCGGTCCGGCCGGCTCGGCGACCTGGGCCGGCTCGGCCACGGAGGGTGCCGGAGCCGGGCCTGCCAGGTCACCGGAGGGCAGTGGCAGCACCAGGTCGGGTGCCCGGCGTGGGCTGCGGCAGAACTCCTCCAGTGGCTTGGTGACGTTCGACCAGCGAAAACGTCCCCGCAGTGCGGCTGCCCGCCGCCGGCAGTTCTCGGCCAGCTCATGGTCCTCGAGCAACCGGGCGAGCGCCGCCTCCAGGGCCTCGGGGTCCTCGGGGGGCACGCTCAGGCCGAGGCCTTCCTCGACGACCAGGTCGGCGAAGGAGTCCCCTTCGGTGGTGACCATGGGCAGGCCCGCCCAGAGGTAGTCGAGCGCCCGGGTGCGGAACGAGAAGTGGGTCTCGGCGCTGGCGAAGTGGCAGGTGACCCCGAGCGTGGCCTCGGTCAGGTAGTTCTCCCGGTCGGCGTAGGCGACCCAGCCCTCGTTGAAGAACACGTGCCTGCCCGTCAGGCCCAGCTCGTCCGCCAGGGCCCTGGTGGCCGTGGACATGGCCATCTCGGGGACGTCCGGGTTGGGGTGGCGCAGGCCCATGAAGTACAAGCGCACGCCGGGCCGGCGGCGGGCCAGGCGCCCCACCGCCCGCACCAGGGTGAGCGGGTCGAACCAGTCGTAGACGCCCCCGGCCCAGACGAGCACGTCGTCGTCGGCACCTATCCCCGGGACGACGCCGCGCAGGGCAGGGCGGCGGTGCCGGGGGGGGTCGTCGGGCAGGCCGAAGGGCACGACGTCGATGAGCCGGCGCAGGGTGGGGTCGTCGTCGTAGGTGCGCGGGTTGGCCCGCCCCAAGGCACACAGCTGGCCGATGAAGAGGTCCCGTTGGCGCTCGCTGGCGCAGATCAGGAAGTCGGCCCGCCGCAGCTGGAAGTTGAGCGTCTCCACCGAGAGGCGCACGTGGTCGTCCCGGGCCTGGGAGACGGTGCCCCGGGTCAGGGCCAGGGTCTCCAGGTGCAGGGGGTCGTAGACGTCGAAGACGATGTGCTTCTCCGAGCGGGCCAGGAACGGGTGGTGATGGGTGACGTAGCCCTGGAGGACCAGTACGTCGGCCCACGCCTCCGCCTCGGCCAGGCCCGCGGCGTCCACCGCCCCGGTGCTGAAGCCCTCGCCGTCCAGCTCGCAGTAGGGCGAGGTGGTCACGAGGCGGACCTCGTTGGAGGGTGCCAACTGGTGGGCCAGGGCCCAGGCCCGCATAGCGGGACCGGCCATCTGCGGCCTCAGCACGTCCGCCGTGACCACCAGGGCCCGGCTCACCGGGCGCTCCCGGGTGCCGCTGCCGGCTCCTGTACCGTCGGGGTGGCTGCTAGTAACCTCAGCGCCGTGTCGGGCTGCACGGCTTGGAAGCGTAACCGCCCGACGGGAGGCCGGGGATGAGCGGACCCGTCCTGGTGCTCACCACCGACCCGGTGGGCCCGGAGATGCCGGGGCCGGCCATACGTGCCTTTGAGCTGGCCCGGGTGCTCGGGCGTCACCTGGACGTGGTGCTGGCCAGCACGGTGAGCATTGCCGGGGGCCATCCCAACGCCGACCTGCGGCTGGCCGTAGGGCCGGAGCTGCCCAGGCTGGTGGCCGGGGCGTCGGTCAGCTTCGTGCCCAGTTCCCTGGTCTACATGGCGGAAGAGCTGCGCAGCACCGAGAGGCCGGTGGTCGTGGACATCTACGACCCCTACCACCTGGAGAACCTGGAGGCCCGCTCGGCGGCGCGCGAGCAGGACGACGCCAACGTCACCCGCCTTTCGGGGGTGCTCAACACCGCACTGCGCCGGGGCGACTTCTTCACCTGCGCCAGCGAGCGCCAGCGGGACTTCTGGCTGGGTTCCCTGGCCGCGCTGGGCCGGGTCAACCCCTACACCTACGGCGAAAGCCCCCGCCTGGACAGCCTGGTCCGGGTGGTGCCCTTCGGCCTGCCCGGGGAACCCCCCCGGCGGCAGGGGCCGGTGCTGCGGGGCGTGGTGCCCGGGATCGGTGCCGACGACAAGGTGCTGATCTGGGGAGGAGGCGTCTACGACTGGCTGGACCCGCTCACCCTGGTGCGGGCGGTGGCCCGCCTCAAGGACCGGGAGCCGTCGGTGCGCCTGGTCTTCCTGGGTATGGCCCACCCCAACCCCGATGTGCCCCGCATGGGCATGGCCGGGCAGCTGGAGCGGCTGTCGGACGAGCTCGGCCTGACGGGGCGGCATGTCTTCTTCAACCCCGGCTGGGCACCGTACGACCGGCGTGCCGACTACCTCCTGGAGGCGGACGTGGCGGTGAGCACCCATCTCGACCACGTGGAGACCCGCTACTCCTTCCGCTCCCGGGTGCTCGACTACATCTGGGCCGGCCTGCCGATGGTGCTCACCGAGGGTGACGTACTGGCGGCCGAGGTGAGCGCGGCGGGTGCCGGGGTGACCGTCCCGCCCGGGGACGAGGTCGCCCTGGAGGAAGCGCTGTACCGGGTGCTGACCGTCCCACCGGCCCGCGAGAGCTTCCGGGCACTGTCGGAGCGCTACTGCTGGGACAGGGTGGCCGAGCCTCTGGTCGAGTTCTGTTCGGCCCCCCGGCGGGCCCCGGACCTGCTCGTGCCCCGCCTCTCGCCCGAGGAGGCGGCGGGCACGGCCACCCCGGGCGGGCCGGCGCCCGAGGGTGCCGCCAGGCCGCCCGGGACAGGCGGTGAGGCCGTCGTGGCACCCCCCGGGCCACCCGGGCCCGGTCAGGGCGGGGTCGGGCCGGCAGGCGGGGCCAGCACCTCAGAGCTGCTCTCGGCAGCAGGCCGCCAGGTGGCCGAACGTCTCGGGTCGTGGGGCAGGGGCAAGTGGCGGGGCCGCTGAGGGCTGTCCGGCTGGACGCCGAGGGTGCGGGACTGCGCCTGAGCTGGGAGCTGCACGGGGCCCCCAGGCCCGCCGAGGTGGGGGTCGGCACGACACCGGTGGCTGCCGAGCACACCAACCTGGCCCGGGTACCGGCCGGGGTGACCGAGCTCGTGCTGCCCGACATGGGAGGTGGTAGGCGCTGGTACGCCTCGCTGGCGGTCGAGGAGGGCGGGGAGGCGGTGGTGGTGGGGGAGCGGCGGCTCACCTTCGAGGGCCCCACCAACTTCCGCGACCTCGGGGGGTACGAGGTGGAGGGCGGAGGGCGCACCCGCTGGGGCCGCGTCTACCGCTCGGACAGCCTGCACCGCTTCAGCCCGGCCGACGTCGAGGCCTTTGCCCACCTGGGTGCCCGGGCCGTCTACGACCTGCGCAGCTTTGCCGAGAGGGTCTCCCAGCCCGGCCCGGTGGGCTCCGTGCACCTGGACGTGCTGGGCGCGGACACGGCCCAGGCCGCGGTCGAGGTGCTCGCGGCTCGCACACCGGCTCAGGCCGAGCGCGTCCTGCTCTGGCTCTACCGGGCCATGATGGAGCGGTCAGCGGCCATGATCGGCGGCCTTCTCGGCCGTCTGGCCAGGGAGGATCTCCTGCCTGCGGTGCTGCACTGCACCGAGGGCAAGGACCGTACCGGTGTGGTCTCTGCCCTCTTGCTCAGTGCACTGGGGGTGCCCCGGGCCACGGTCCTGGACGACTACGTCCTCACCGGGAGGTTCCGCAACGCCGAGCACGAGCCGCTGTTGATGCGGGTCCTGCAGGCAGCCGGCGTGCCCGAGGAGGCGGCCGCGGCGTTCCTGGGCTCACCGCGTTGGGTCATGGAGGAGGTGCTGAGCGGCGTCGAGCGCGACCACGGCAGCGTGGAGGGCTACCTCCTCGGCCCTGCCGGCATGGTGGAGGGCCAACTGGAGGGCATGAGGCGGCTACTGGTGGGACCGGAGGGGCCGGGCCACGCCGGCCGGCCGGGCAACGGCCCGGCTCAGGCCTGAGGCGGGCGGCCCGTCCAGGCCTGGCGGGCCGCGGCCAGGAGGTTGGAGCCGGCCGGGCGTCCCGGCCCCCGGGCCGCTTCGAGCTCCCGGCGCAGCTCCCGGTTGGCCTCGACCAGGGCGTCGTTGGCAGCCTGCAGCTCCTCCAACCGGGCCGCTTGGGCCTCGAGCTGCGAGCTGGAGTGAGCCAGGGCGGACTCGATGTTGGCGATGTGACGGTCCTTCAGCTCCGTTGCCTGCTCGAAGTGGAGGGCCCGGTGGCGCTCGGTGTCGTAGGCGGTCTCCATGCCGTAGCGGTCCGCCACCGCGTCGTAGTACTCGGCAGCGGCTGTCCGGGCCGCCTCGGCCTCCTCGGTGACCGCCTTGGGGGGCTCGAGCACGCACCACCCGTCCGGGAGCTCCGCCATCCAACGAGCGAGGGCCAACTGGGCGCCGGTCAGGGCGTGCAGGCTGGCCGGGCTCCCGGCTCCGGTGTGGTGGTGGCGCATGCCCGACGACACGAAGCCCGACGCCGCCCCGAGGTCCCGGGGCTCCAGGCCCAGTGCACCGGCCAGGTGCCCGACCAGAGCAGGCCCCTGCTGGTCGGCTTGGCGCACGAACTGCTCGTAGTGCACCACCAGCACCCGCTGGCCGCTCAGCCCGGCCAGCAGCTCCGTGCAGTAGGACTGCCACAGGGCAAGTGCCACGTAGAGCGGCCGGCCGTCACGCCGGCGGACCGAGAGGGCGACGTCGAGCGGGTTGCGGTCCACCACCACAAGGGCGAAGCGGTCCCGCAGCAGTGGCCACCAGGCGGGCAGGAGCAGGCAGGTCCGCGGGTCCTTCAGTACGAGAGGCGAGCCACCGGCCTCCCGGGCGAGGTGCTCCACCAGGTCCGTCACGCGCCGGCGCCAGCCCGCTGCCTTGGCTGCTACCGCGGCACGCTCGGGGGGCTTGTCCCAGGCCCCGCCCAGTTCGGCCAGCAGCTCGTCGTTGAGGGCGTTGACGTCATGGCGCTCGAAGAAGCCCCGCGGGTTGTCCTCCGCCGGGGCCAGGAGCTCGTCGTCGGTGCCGACGAAGAAGCCAGCCTTGGCCAGGTAGCCGGCAACCGCGCTGGTGCCGCTGCGGTGCATGCCGAGCACCGCCACCCCCAAAGCTGTGCGTTCGTCTGCCACTGCCTGTGAAGCTACCGGAAAGATAGCGTTGCCTGCCGATGGCCTCTGCCCGCCCCGCCATGCTCGGGGTCCTCCTCTGCTACAACGACGGCGACCTGGTCGAGGACGCCGTCGCCTACCTGCGCCAGCAGGGACATCACGTGCTGGTCTGGGACCACGGCTCAACCGACGAGACCCCCGGGGTGCTGGCCAGGTTGGAGGGCGAGCTGGTGGAGCACCGGGTGGTGCCGCGCAGCGTCGACTTCTACGGCCTGTACCAGGCCATGTCGGAGCACCTCCTGGCCTCGTACGTGGACCGCTACGACTGGGTCTCCTGGCCCGACCAGGACGAGTTCCTGGAGGGCCCGGACCGGGCGCGGCCCTACCGGTCCTGGGTGGAGGAGGTGCTCGCCTCCCCCTACGACTGGGTGCAGTTCAACAACTTCAACTACTGGTGGACCCCGGCCGACGACCCCGGCGTGGGACGGGCCGTGGAACGGGTGCGGCACTACTCGCTCTTCGCCGGTTGCGGGCCGCGCATCCGGGCCTGGCGGGCCTCGGCCACCAACGTCCGGCTGTTCAACCACAACCCACCTCTGGGCGAGCGCTACCCGGCCATGTTCAACCTGCGCCACTACCCCATGCGCAGCGAGGCCCAGATGCTGCGCCGGCTGGAGGTGGACCGGGCGGGCCTGCGGCGCGGGGGCAGCAACTACCACTACGACAACATGAGCTCATGGCGTGACCGGCTCTACATTGCGCCCGGGCAACTGCACTACGACGACGGCGGCGAGCTCGACCACACGGTCAAGTTCGACTGGTCGCAGGTCTACGGGACGGCCGGGCCGGCCTGACCGGAGGCCCTGCCCCTGGCGCGTCCCGGGCCGACCAGGGTCGTCGGGGCCCCTGGCACCAGGGCCGAGCAGGGGAGGCGGGCCGACCAGCCCGCCGGGTCGGTCCTGAGCACGGCCCAACGCCGCCCCCCGGCCCGGCATGTCGCTGCGGCCGTTGCCACCTGGGCGCCCCAGGCCGGCCCGGCCGAGCGCATGTTGGCGTCCCGCAGGTCCACCGCCCAGGCCGGGGCCAGGGCGAGGGTGCACAGGGCCAGGGCGAGCGCGGGCCGGTGAGCCAGGAGGCGACGGCCCGCCCTGCCCGGCCCACGGTGCAGCGCCCGGTGGTGAGAGGGCCAGGCCGGGGCCGCCCGTCGGCGGCCCAACGCCACAGCCAGGGTGCTCAGGGTGAGCAGGCTGGCCGACAGGGCGTAGCGGCTCCCGTCCTCGACCGGCGACACGCTTAGGAAGCTGTCCAGCCCCCTCAGCCAGACCGGCACGTAGAAGCTCACCACCGACGACGCCGCAGCGGCCACGGTGAAGGTGCGGGTACGACGGTCGCCGAAGGCCAGGGCACCGCCCAGCACGCCAGACCACACCAGGGCGCCGAGGCCTGCCGCGACCACGGGGTGCCAGTGCACCAGCTGGTCGGAGCCTCTCTGGCCCGCCACGAGCACCAGGCCGGCCCGCTCGAAGAACGCCTCGGTGCCGGCCCAGGGGTGCAGGCCCCCGAGGAAGCGCCTGTGGTGGTCCGCCAGTCGCCCCACCAGCTGGAGCGTCAGGCCGCTGAGCAACCCCGCACCGGCCCAGTGCTCCGAGGGCCGCCGCAGGACGACGGCCCGGGCGGCGGCCAGGGGCAGGAGCAGGCCGACGAGGGGCTGGGAGGCGGCGACCAGGGCACAGACCGAGAAGGCCACAGCCCGGCCGGCCCACCCCGCCGGACGCCACAGCAGGAGCCAGAAGGCGGCGAACATCCCCCACCAGGGAACGTTGACGGCGTTGGCCACCAGCTCGGCGTTGGCTGTGGGCAACAGCACCATGCCTGCGGCGAGCAGCAGGCGGGCACCGACGGCGGGGATGTGCGCCCGCGTCGTACGGAAGACCAGGACGGTGCAGCCGGCCACGCACAGCGCACCGGTCCCGGCCATCACAGCGGCGGCGTCGGGGGGCCGGACGAGGCTCGCCAGCTCGGCCAGGAGGCGGGGGACGAGCTGGTAGTAGCCGTTGTCGGGGGTGAGCAGGGCCCGGCCGAAGGGCAGGCTGACGGCCTGGCTGTAGAAGACCCTCCCGTCCTCGGCCCACATTGTGGCGGCGGCGGGTACCCCGGGCTGGCGGCCGAGCAGGACGGCGGCGACGCCCAGTGCGGACAACGCGTAGGCGGCTGCGACGGCCACCCGGCGGCGCCCCTGCGCGGGGCCGGGGCCGGCCCAGGCCGGGAAGAGGGGCTCGAGGCGCCGTCCCCAGGCGGCACCCGGGCTCAGGGGCGCGTCGCCAGCCCGCACAGGGTGAGGGGTGCCCCTGCGTCCCAGGTGAGCACGACGGGTGCCCCGGTGTCGTTGTCGTCCAGCCAGCCCGTGCCCTTGCCCGGGACCACCAGTTCGACCGGGGCGGTGGCGGCAGGGCCTTGCCGCGGGGCGAGCCCGGCGGCCAGGTAGTCCACCGAGCCGGGGGCAGCCGGTGGGCTGGCCACGTGCACCGACGCTCCCCCGGGGCGGCCCGCGGGCACCAACCGGATCTGTGCCGGTTGGGTGGCCGAGCGGGGCACGAACTGCATGCAGCCGTGCCCGTGGGCGCCCAGCGAGGCGTAGGTGGAGGAGACGTAGTGGAACCTGCCCAGCAGGAGAGGGCGCCTGGTGAGGATCATCTCGGACCCGTCCCAGGTGCCCATGGCCAGCAGCGTGCGCGCGTTGACCAGGGCCCCGGGCGACGGGCGGGCCGAGCCGAGCTCCCCGGCCCGGGCCAGGCGGCCGAGCGTGGCGGCGCTCAGGTTGGGGTCGGCCGCCACGGGGGCTGCACCGGGCCCCGCTACGTCGGTCACCCCCCGGGCCAGCAGGTAGCCCGCCGCCTTGACCTCGTGCTCGAGCTGGTGGACCGAGGCCACCCGGGCGGGGGTGGAGGACGTGGCCTGGCTGACGTTGCCCAGGGCCGTGAAGGCCAGGAGGGCCACGGATGCTCCCACCGTGGCAGCGGACGGGCCTCCCTGCCCCCGCACGCTGCGGGCCGTGCCCGAGAGGAGCACGGCGACGAGAGGGGTCAGCATGGCCATGGCGACGTAGACGTACCGGGGCACGGAAGGGGTGACGGTAGTGGCGTCCCGGCCCAGGGCGGCCAGCAGGTAGAAGGCGACCGCGCCCGCTGCCAGGCCCAGCACTGCCGGGCTGCGTTGCCAGAGGGCATGCGCCCGAAGGGCGGTCCAGGTGGCCAGGCCCACGAGGAGGGCACCCCCGGCCGGTGCCAGGTTCGCCGACTGGCCCAGTGCTGAGGAGAGCCCGTCCAGGGCGTAGGCGGGTGCAGCGGTGATCACGGCCGTGGTTATGTGGTCGCTGTGGGCCACGAGGCCCTGACGCCCCACGACCAAGAACCAGAGGGCGTAGACGGCCGTGGGCACGCCGGCCACGACCAGCGCCCGGCGCACACCCAGGCGGGCCAGCGCCACCAGGGCGGTACCGACGACCATGGCGTCGCCGATGGTCGAGCACATGAGGCTGGCCAGCAGGCTGGCCACCGCTGCGGCTACGGCCCGGGCCGCAGGCGGGCCGCTGGCCAGCCAGGCCCTCTCGACCATCTCGACAGCCAGCAACCCGAACAGCACCGAGCCTACGAAGCCCACCTGGAAGGCCCAGGTGAAGTCCTCGGCCCCCGCGCCCAGCAGGGCCAGGAGCCCAGCGGCTGCGGTGGCCACCCAAGCCGAGGCCCCGGCCCGCAGGCAGGCCCGCCAGGCCAGATGGGCGACCAGGGCCTGGGCGACCAGCAGGGGTACGAGGTAGGGCCAATAGCTCGAGAGGTGGAAGACGCTGAACAGTGCCCGCCAGAGCAGGATGGGCAGCGTCGACCAGTGCTCGTTGTGGGGGTAGAGCAAACCGTGAGGCCCGGTGAGCGGCCTCCACACCCCCCTCTGGACGAGGAAGTCCCACTCGTCCCCGAAGAACCACAGCGACCGGTCCTGGTAGGCCCAGAACCCCATGGCCCCGGCCACCCAGAGCACGTGGGCCACGGCCGCAGCCCGCGGTGCGCCCAACCGGTGGTGCTGGTCGGCACCGGTCCGCCCGGGCTGCAGCACCCGGCGGCCCGCGAGCCGGGCCCCGCTGGCCCCGTCCCCGTCCGGCTCGGACAGCCGGCTGCCCAGCGGTCCCGCCAGCGCCCCCTCGCGGGAGCCCGGTTGGAGGTCCATCCGTAACGACAGTAGCCACCGTCGCAGAGAGCTGCCTCCACCCCTTCGGTGCGCTCGGTGGGGAGGGTTGGCGAACGGGGGAGGCCGAGGCGGCCGTAGGCGGGTAGTAGATTGCCCGCAATGGGCTTCGGTGACCTCCCCCCAGGTCTGCGCGTCGGCTGGTGGGCCGAACCGGAACTGGTCAGTCCTCTGGACGCTCTGTGCGGTTCCCTCCTGCGGGCCGAGCTGGCCTGCCGCTGCCCGGGGCTGCGGCCCGTCCTGATCGGGGGGAGGGTGCCGTCGGCCACCATGGCCGGGTTCGGGGGTGACCCCTGGTCCGCAGTGGGCGTCCAGGCCCTGCCATCTCTCGACGTGATGGTCCTCTCGGGCAGTGCCGAGCCGGGCGGGCCCAAGGCCGCCGAGCGGCTGAGCGGTGCCGGGGCGTCGGCAGTGGCAGTGGCGCCCCGCCTGGAGTGGGGCCAGGACGAACGCCTGAGCGTGGGCGCCCCCTTCGGCGTGCCCGAGCCGACGCTGCTGGCGGCGCGCCATCTGCCTCGGGCGCTGCTCGATGCCCGCCTGGCGTACCTCCGGGTCGTCGAAGGCCTGCCCCGCTGGTACGTGCTCGTGGAGGAGGGGGTGCTCGAAGGCCCCGACGGTGCCCCGGCAGAGGACCAGGAGGACCTGGCCCTGGCTCTGGCCCAGCTGGCCCGCAGGGCCGGGGCGGGAGAGGGCCGGCCGGCCGAGGTCGTGGTGGCCATGCCCGGCCCGCTCGGCGACGACCCGACGGTCGAGCAGTTGCTGGCGCAGCGGCGCTCAGAGGTGGAGGAGGGCCGGTTCCAGCCCGAGGACTGGCAGGGCAACCCCGGCCGGCCTCAGGCCGTGCTCCGGGTCACCAACCCGGTGGACCTGGCGGCCGCGGTGGCCGGGGCCGGGGCCGTGGTGGCCCGCACGGGGTCGTTCATGGCAATGGCGTGGGCCCTGGGCACCCCCCACGTCGCCTTGGGCCAGGAGGGCAGCTCGCCCAGCGACTTCGCTGCCTGGACCGGTGACGCCAGCGCGCTCGCCACCTCGGCTTCCGAGGTGGTGGCCACGATGGACAGTATTTTTGCCCGACGGGGGGAGCCCCCGGGGCTGAGGCGCCTGGAGGCGACATTGGACCAGAGCATGGACGAAGCGGCGGAGCGCCTGCTCGCTGTGGCCGAACTGGCTGTCGGAGCGCCCAGCCGGGCGGCTGAGGTGGCCCTCGAGGAACGGGTGCGGGAGCTGGAGACGGCGAACGAGGCTCTCCGGTCGCGACTGGCGGACGAGCGCCTGCGCTTCGGGGAGCGGGCCGCCCTGCTGGAGAAGGCAGCCGACACCTCGGTCGAGTCGGCCATCAAGGCGGTCCACGGCCAGGACGTCGTCATCCGGCGGCGCCTGGAGGAGACCGAGCGGGAGATGCGCCGCCTCCAGGAGGAGACGGCGGTCCAACAGGCCGAGCTGAGGGCCATCCACGCCAGCTTCGCCATGCGGGCCCTCACCCCGGCCCGCGAGCTGTACGGCCGGTTCTTCCGGCCCGCCCCCTGAACATGGCCAGACCGGCTCGGCCTCAACCGCCCAAGGGGCCGGGAGGTCCCCCTGTGGCCCTGCTCCGGCCCGGCGAGGGCCGCACCCTGTCCGAGGCCCTGGCCGGCTGGCTGCGCAAGGCCCCTGCCGATGCCGTTGCCGTGCTGGACGGGGCCGGCCTGCTCACGGCCCAGGGCGCGGGGGAGGCCGACGGCCGCCCGCTGCCGGCCGAGCAGCTGCTGGACCTACTGCGCCCAGCCGGTGCCGACCTCGGCATAGGGGCCGTCGTGCCTCTGCTGGTCGACCGGCACGGCCGGGTGGCGGAAGCGGGCGCATGCCGGGTGGGCGACCACCTGGCGGCCTGGGGCGCAGGTAGGCCTCCAGGCGCTCGCGAGGTGACCTTCCGCCGCGACGTGGCCGGCACAACGGGCGGGCTGGCCGCAGTGGTGGCCGGGGCGCTGGAGGGGATGGCCGCCGGCCCCCTCGGCGAGGAGCCGGGGGCAACGCTGGAACGGGCCCTGGCCCACGTACAGAGCCGGGGGGCACGGGTAGTCCTCGAGCCCTGGTGGCGTGTGGTCACCGAGGCGGGCCCCGTGGCGCACGGTGCCGGGGCGGCCCAGGGTGCCGGCCCGAGGGCCTGGGCCCAGCGGGACGAGATGTGCCCCACCAGGGTGCTCGTGGTCACCTCGGAGCTGCCGGGACTGGGCGCAGGCCACGACGGCCTGCGTTCCCTGGTGGAGGCCCTCGCCGCCTGCCCGGGGGCACAGGTGACCCTGGCCTGTCACGACGGCTTCAGCGTGGCCCGCTACGCCGTCCACTACCAGCACCTGGGTGTCGAGGTGGTGGCCGGGCCCGTCGACTGGCTGACCTGGTGCGGGCGGCGCCGGTACCACTACTCGCACGTCGTGGTGAGCGACAGCGGGCTTGTGACCAGGCTCTGGAGGGTGGTGCGTTCCACCCAGCCCCAGGCGGTGCGGGTGCTCTACAGCGAGCGGCTCCCGGTGCGCGCCGCCCAGGCCACGGCGGGCGCCACGGCCGGCGAAGATGGCACCGGCACCTATGCGGAACTGCTGGGGGCGCAGTTGCTGGCCCACCTGGAGGGCGTTGACGCCGCATGGTGCAGTTCACGGACCGACGCCCGCCTGCTGGCCGGGTTGGCCCCGTCCGTACCGGTCAGCGTGCTCGGGCCGCCGGTGGGCCATGCCGTGGCGGGTAAGGGCTTCGCCGACCGCGCGGGCGTGGCGGTCGTTGCGACGGAGGCCTTCGACATCCTGGGTGACGCCGAGCAGGGGGCGGCCGCCGTCCTCCAGCGCCTGGTGCCTGCCTGGCGGCGCCGGGACATGGGCCTGGCGGTGCGGGTGGTCGCCGACTGGCCGACCCCGGGCCTGGTTGCCCTGGCCGAGCGGGCCGGCGCCCAGGTCGTGCCTTCGGGTGGTGACCTGGCCGCAGCACTGGCCGGGTCACGGTTGGTCGTGAGCCTGACCGCCCGGGGTACGGCGGCCCACAACTGGGTGCCGGCGGCCATGGCCGCAGGGGTACCGTGGCTGTGCCCCGAGGGTGCCTTGGCCACCGGCCCGGCCGAGGCCTTCGCCGACCTGGGCTGCCTGAACGGGGAGGCAGCCATCTCCTCCCGGGGCTGGGCCCTGCTCACCGACCAGAGGGCCTGGGACGACGCTGCCCAGCGGTTGGCCGACAGCTGGGCGGAGGCCGCATCGGCGCGGGGGGCTGCCCTCGCCGCCGCCCTCCCCGAGGTGGGCCTGGAGGTGCCCCGCGCACCCCGCTGGCCCAGCCGGAGCTGGTCCGCACGGCCGGCGCGCCCCCAGGTCCAGGTCGCCCTGCGCCCCCCGGCCGTGGCCGACCCACCGGCCGTGTTCGTGCCCGACAGCCTGAGCGAGGACGAGCGATATGAGCTCTGGCACGCCCGCCGGGGCCCGGGCAACCCCGAGGTGGTCGCGGCCCTCGCTGCCGAGGCTGCCCAGGCGCCCTACCAGCCGACCATCTCGGTGCTCATGCCCGTGTGCGACACCGATGCCTGGATGCTGGCCGAGGCTGTGACCTCCGTGCTGGACCAGCCCTATCCCAACTTCGAGCTCTGCCTGGCCGACGACGCGTCCACCCGCAAGGAGACGCTGGCCGCCCTGGAGGAGGTGGCCCGGCGCGATGCCCGGGTCAAGGTCGTCCACCTGGAGACGAGGTCGGGGATCTCCGCTGCCACCAACGCCGCCCTGAGCCTGGCCAGTGGGGAGTTCGTGGGCTTCCTGGACCACGACGACGTCCTCAAGCCCCACGCCCTCTCCCAGGTGGTGCGCTGGCTCAACGCCGACCCCGGGCTGGACATGCTCTACAGCGACGAGGACAAGCTGACCCCGGCCGGCAAGCTGACCGAAGCCCGCTGGAAGCCCGACTGGTCCCCCGACCTGCTGCTCTCGCAGAACTACGTGTGCCACTTCCTGGTGGTGCGCCGTTCGTTGGTCGAGCAGCTGGGCGGGTTGCGCAGCGAGTACGACGGGAGCCAGGACTACGACCTGGTGCTGCGGGCCGCGGATGCCACCGACCGTATAGCCCATGTCCCGGACTGCCTGTACAGCTGGCGCATCCACGAGGCTTCGGCGGCCCGGGCGGGCGAAGCCAAGCCCTGGGCGTGGCTGGCCGCCCAGCGCGCACTGGGCGACTACCTGGCCCGCCGCGAGGAGGCAGGGGAGACCGGCGGCTGGACCGAGGAGGGGGCGTGGTTCGACGTCCACCGCACGCGCTTCCGCCGTTCGGGCGAGCCCAAGGTGAGCATCGTCATCCCCACCCGCAACGGTCGCCACCTGCTCGGCCGCTGCATCGAGAGCGTCATCTCCAAGTCGGTCTACGACAACTACGAGCTGGTGGTGCTGGACAACCAGAGCGACGACCCCGAGACCCTGGAGTACCTGGCCGTGCTGCCGGGCCGCGTGGTGCGCTACCCGCACCAGTTCAACTATTCCAGGCAGGTCAACCTGGCCGCGGCGGCGGTGGAGTGCGACCTGCTGGTGTTCCTCAACAACGACACCGTGGTGCTCACCACCGACTGGTTGGACCGCCTCATCGAGCAGGCCATGCGGCCCGAGGTGGGGGCCGTCGGGCCGCGCCTGCTCTTCCCTGACGGCCGGGCCCAGCACGAGGGGATCGTGGTCGGGGCGTGGCGGGGCCATGCCAACTCCATCGAGTGGGGCAACTGGTGGCGCATGGGGGACCTGCCCCGGGACGTGACTGCGGTCACCGGCGCCTGTATGGCGACCCGGCCGGGGGTCTTCAACCGCCTGGGAGGCTACGATGAACGGCTCCGAGTGGCTTACAACGACGTGGACTACTGCATGAGGTTGCACCAGGCCGGCTACCAGGTGGTCTACGAGCCGGACGCCGCCCTGTTCCACGCCGAGGGGTCGACCAGGGGGACCGTCGAGGACCCTCACGACGCCCCGCTGTTCAACGACCGCTGGCGGCCACGCTCCTCGTGCGACCCCTATTACAACCCCAACCTCAACCGCAACCGCCTGCTCTTCCGGGTGGAGCCGTGAGCCGGGCCACCGACGAGAGCCCTGCCCTGCAGGCTTGGCCGGCCGAGCCCTCGTCGCTCACCACCGGGGCCGAGGGCCGGGAGCCGGCGGGGACCGACAATGGCGGTCGCCGGTCCCGCCGGCGCCGGACCACGGTCCACACGGCCAAGCCCCGCTTCAGCTTCCGCGAGTACGGCCAGTACCGGGAGCTCTTCATCAACCTGACCCTGCGCGAGCTGCGCTCCAAGTACAAGCGCTCGGTCATCGGCTGGGGCTGGTCCATGATCAACCCCCTGGCCAACATGGCCATCTACACCATCGTCTTCTCGATGCTCTTCCGCATCAAGGCCCCCCTCGGTGTGCCCAGCGTCCTCAACAGCTATGCCCTCATGTACCTGTGCGGGATGCTGCCGTGGACGATGTGGCAGGGCAGCATCATGGAGTCGATGACCGCCCTGCTGGGCAACCAGAACCTCATCCAGAAGACCTACTTCCCCCGGGAACTGATCCCGGGCGCGACCGTGGCGTCCAAGCTCGTCTCCCACTTCATCGAGATGTCCCTGCTCATGGTGGTGATCGTCGCCGTGGGGGACTGGCGCGCCCTGGTCTACCTCCCAGTGGTCCTGGTGACGATCGCCCTGGTGGTGATCGCCGCCCTGGGCATGGCCCTCATCTTCTCCCTGGGCAACGTCTTCTACCGCGACATCATGCACTTTTCGAACATCCTCTTCTTCATCTGGATGTTCCTCACCCCGGTCACCTACCCCTGGTACCTGGTCGCCGGGGGCTTGGACGGAGGCGGCAACTTCCAGCCTCCGCGGTTGGTGCACCTGCTCGGGCACACCTTCTCCCTGGGCACACTGTTCAAGCTCAACCCGATGACTGATGCCGTGCTCTCGTTCCAGTCGCTCATCTACGACGGGGCGCTCCCGTCCAGTCAGCACTACACCGCCTACTACCCCATAACCTCGACCGGGGCACAGGGCCCGCTGACCCACGGTTATGTGGGCGCCATCGTGTCCTGGGGTGACTACGCCTACCTGGCGGCGTGGGCGATCGCCGTGTTCGTCGTCGGCCTGTGGCTCTTCCGCAGGTACGAGGCCCGGTTGCCGGAGGAGCTGTAGGTGGCCGTGCCTGTGGTCTCGGCGGAGCACGTCTCCAAGAAGTTCCGCCTGTACCACGAGAGGAACAACTCCATCAAAGCCGCCGTCATGCGAGGTGGGCGTAACAAGATGGACGAGTTCTGGGCCCTGGACGACGTGAGCCTGGAGGTGCACGAGGGTTCGACCACCGGGCTGGTGGGCGCCAACGGCTCGGGCAAGTCGACCATGCTCAAGTGCCTGGCCCGTATCCTGAGGCCCGACAAGGGCTCGGTGTCGACCGTGGGCAAGATGTCCGCCCTGCTGGAGCTCGGAGCCGGGTTCCACCCCGAGCTGACGGGCCGGGAGAACGTCTTCCTGAACGGGGCCATCCTCGGCCTCAAGCAGAAGGAGCTCCAGGACCGCTTCGACGACATCGTCGACTTCGCCGGGATCGGCCAGTTCATCGACGAGCCGGTGAAGAACTACTCGTCCGGTATGTACGTCCGCCTGGGTTTCTCGGTGGCCATCAACGTGGAGCCCGACATCCTGCTGGTGGACGAGGTCCTGGCCGTGGGTGACGAGGCCTTCCAGCGCAAGTGCCTGGAGCGCTTCTCGGACCTCAAGTACAACGGCAAGACCGTGATCATCGTCTCGCACTCCATGCAGTCGGTGCTCAACATGTGCGACCACGCCATCTGGTTCCAGAGGGGCAAGAAGATGGCGGACGGCGACCCGCGCTCGGTGGTCGAGGCCTATACGGGCGCCATAGTGCTGGACGAGCACCGGCCGACCGAGAAGGGCGACCGTTGGGGCTCGGGGGAAGCGCGGATAGAGAGAGTGGAACTACTGGACGAGGAGGGGAGGGAGGTGACGCGGGTCCGCAGCGGCGAGCCGCTGCGGGTACGGCTCTCCTACGCCACGAGCGAACCGGTGGCCCGTCCCGTGTTCTCCGTCTCGGTGCAGACCCTCCAGGGCCTGGTTGTGAGCACCCCGACGACCAGGGAGGCCGACCTGGTGCCGGAAAAGCTGGACGGCACCGGGCGCGTTGAGCTGTCGCTGCCCCGGCTGCCCCTGCTCCCCGGCACCTACGACCTCACGGTCTCTGTCACCGACTTCACCCTGGCCCACCCCTACGACGTGCGGCGCAACGTGGCCCGCTTCGATGTCGACCGCAAGGGCCAGACCGAGCCCGACGGGATCGTGTCCCTCGGTGGGAGCTGGGGTTTCGACGCCTGAGTGCTACGTACCGGCTGGCCCATCGGTGTTCCGGGCGAGCGTTCGTCCGGTCCCTGTTCTTGTCCGTTGTCAGCTGGGGCGTAGGTCGCCAGCCGCCTGTCGTCCGCGACGAACCTCCCGGGACCGGTGGCGGGGGTTGCGCTCTGGGTGACAGAGAGGTGGTCCCGGAGGCCCCGCGACATCTGTGCCAATGCTGCGGTGACCATGGGTTGGGAGGGGCACGAACCGGGCGGCAGCGAAGAGGTCAGCACATCATCGCCGAGAGCTGGTATGCGGCGGTGCTCACCACGGCGCAGCCAGCCTCTGCCGCTAGATAGTGCCAGCGGTGAGGCCGACCCACGAGCGCCCTGCCGACCGAGAGGGAACCAGCTCCTGTCACGAGGCCAGCAAGAGCACACGGTGGGGCAGGGGAGCCCCAAGCCTGGCAGAGGGCCAAGGGTGGCATGGACACGACTACCAATGGGACTGCGAGAGCTGCGGCGAGGGAGGCTCCGAGAGCCGGCATGTTGTGGCTCAGACGAGGGCGAGCACCACCAGCTACGTGACGCCAGGCACGCCAGGCGGACATCCACCAGCCGGCGACCGAGTGGCCGTTACCGAAGGCCAGGTGTAAGTGCAGGTCGCAAAAGGGTCGTCCTGGGGTGCCCAGCCGATCAGGCTGCTCATAGGCGTGCCATTGAGGTCGGCGTACTCGTCTGCTCGACCGTACCTGGTCGTGAGGGTGGGGAGGTAGACGGGTGTCAGCACGCAGGCGTGGCCAACCGCAGTGAGGACGTCGAAGCGCCTGGAGGGCGCTACGGGTGTGGCAGCCCGGACCGGCGCCTCTAGTGGGCGGCGCTAAGCGGCCTGGCTCCCCAGAGCCCCCTCGATCCGCTGGTCGGAACGGCACGGTGACGTATAAGCGCAGAGCGCAGTACCGTCCACGACCTGCGCCTGCCCTCGTCGTCGCTGGCCGCCTGCGTCCCAGGCACGGTCGAACCGGTGGGGAGGCGGTATGCTCACCCCGACCCACCCTCCTTGGCCAGCGCAACCCTAGCCTCTCAAGCCATCAGGTTGACTACGCCCGGTGATTGCGGCCAGCGATGGCCCCCCGCAGCATGCAGGCGTCATGTGTTTTCGTCCCGGCCGCATGGGTGTAGCCTCACTTTCGATGACGCGCTACCTCATCACTGGCGGCGCCGGCTTCATCGGTTCTCACCTGGCTGAGGCGCTGGTGAGCCGCGGGGACCAGGTGCTGGTGCTGGACTCCCTGGCCACTGGGCGGCTGACCAACCTAGGCACCCTGGCGGGCAACCCGCGGCTCAGCTTCGTCCAAGGGTCGGTGCTTGACGAGCTGGCGGTCGACCAGGCCGTGCGCAGCAGCGATGTTGTGGTCCACCTCGCTGCCGCCGTTGGCGTCAAGCTCATTGTCGAGGAACCCCTCTACTCCCTGACGACAAACATCAAGGGCGCCATCACAGTCTTGGAGGCAGCCCACCGTTACCGGCGAAAGGTCATGGTCGCTAGCAGCTCGGAGATCTACGGCAAGAACAGCGCGGTACCTCTGAACGAGCAGTCGGACCGGGTACTTGGTTCACCAGCCGTGGCACGTTGGGCCTACTCGACTTCGAAAGCGGTGGACGAGATCCTGGCGTACGCTTACCACCGCGAGCGCGACTTGCCGACCATAGTGGTCCGCCTGTTCAACACCGTCGGGCCACGTCAGAGCCCGGCGTACGGGATGGTCATCCCTCGGCTCGTGCGCCAAGCCCTGGCGGGCGAGCCGCTCACTGTCTATGGGGATGGCACGCAAACCAGATGCTTCTGCCATGTGCTCGATGTGGTGCAGGCCTTGGTGGGCCTGCTGGACGAGCCAGCGGCCGAAGGCGACGTCCTCAACATCGGTAGCTCGGAGGAGATCTCGATCGCCGAGCTCGCCAGGGTGATCATCGCTCGTACTGGTAGTGCCTCTGATCTCGTCCTCGTCCCGTATGACGAGGCCTACGAGACGGGCTTCGAAGACATGGTGCGGCGGGTGCCTGATACGGGGAAGATCCATGCACTGACCGGTTGGGAGCCCGTGCGCAGTCTTGTGGAGATACTCGACGACGTCGCACGAGAAGTCATCTCCGAGGCTGGCTTCCTGACTACCGCCCCCAACAAGTGACCCGTCCGGCGCGACCCGTAGCTCTCCGGCAACGGTGACCGCGGCCGACGACCCGGGAACTGTGGAGGTTCTCCTCTCGACCTACAACGGTAGTCGTCACCTCGCCGAACAGCTCGAAAGCCTGAGGGTGCAGACCTACCCCCTGGTTAGGTTGAGTGTGCGCGACGACGGGTCGACCGACGCAACGGTGCAGGTGCTACGGTCCGGATTGACACACTTCCCAGGCGCGAAACTGGAGGTCGGCCCGAACATCGGCGCCGCTCGGAGTTTTATGACGCTGCTCAATGGCGTGGCGCCAGCGACACGGTTCGCAGCATTCTGCGACCAGGACGACGTCTGGGCCCCCGAGAAGCTCGCAGCGGCCGTCGGGGCACTGGACGGCGCTGCCGGGCCGGCCTTGTACTGCTCGGCGGTCAACCTGGTAACGGACGATCTGAGCGCCCTCAAGCCTTACCGGCGCTGCACCCGAGGCGTCGGCTTCGCAAACGCCCTGGTCGAGAACATAGCCACCGGTTGCACGATCGTTCTCAACAGGGCTGCTGTCGACCTCGTGAACGCCCGAAGCCCCAAGGCTCTACTAATGCATGACGCGTGGTGCTACCTCGTTCTCAGCGCCCTCGGAAATGTGGTCTACGACCCGGTGCCCAGGGTCTCCTACCGTGTCCATAGCGCTAATGCAATCGGGGTAGCCCCCACCGCACTGGGCGAGTGGAGGCGTCGTGCGGTTAATCACCGCCGGCACGGGCGCGAGCGCGCCCTGACGGCCCAAGCGGCCGAGTTCCGCCGCCTGTACGGGGAGCAACTCGAGGTGCGAACCTCCGCGGCGCTCGACGACTTCCTCGGCTCGAGCGGGTCTGTGTTCCGGCGGGTGCGCTACAGCCTCACCGGAGCGGCATACCGTCAGCGCCGACTGGACGACCTGGTCTTCCGGTTCCTCTATCTCTTGGGAAGGATCTGACCATTGAGCGATGATGCTCGGTGCTGGGCCCTCATGGCGCGGTCGGAAACGCCTGCTGTGCTGCGGGCTGAGGGACTCACATCCCGGCTATGGCTGCCTTCACCGAGGTCGCGCTCGGGCGCAGACGGTAAGCTGGCATCGCACCGTGCCAGCACGGACTACATCATCAGCCCTGGCCACAAGTTCTCTGACCAGGCTAAGACAGAGGGTGTGGTGTCCCGCCTGCTCCGAGCAGCGTACCCGGGCTCGCCAGATCAACGGCGGACCGGGGGACATGTCCCGCGGGAGCCGGCTGCCATCCAGTGCGTCGTGACACTGCTCGGCAAGGGCACCCCCGTCGTCGCTGTACCAGCGCCAGTCAATGATCAGAGGCTTGGGGCCGTTAACCTCTGCCGTACTGTCGTTCTCGTTGCGCACGGCCAGCACAACCACATGATCGAGGGGCCCGGCCCTCATGGAGGAGGGGATGGTCTCGGCGGCCACTCCAAGGCAGTCGAGGCCGTCCCCGGAACCGAGGAAGCCCTCTGTTCGGGCGTCCCCGCCGCTGGGAGCCGCTGTCGTGCGTGGTGCACCGTAGTTCCCCGCCAACTGGGTGACCTGCTCCGCCCTGGCGTAAGGCAGGTTGCCCGTCGCGGCGGGAACCAGGCAGACGTCGTTTGCTACTGGTGCATCGAGAGGGAGCGGGTCAACGGCGTGCCGGTCGCTGCGCCGAACGACCGCGGTGCGAGCCGAGGCAGCACCGCCCCGACTGGGCCTGCGTGCGCCGACTCCGACATACAAGTGGTCCGCGGAGATCGCCAGCCCCCACCGCCAGCCGCCCACGTCGGTTCGTGCGACGACCCGGCCGGGTGGCGCAGGGTCGAGCAGGAGCAACCCCCCAGCCCCCGAGTTGCACGCCAACCAGGCCTCGGGCAGACGCAGCGGGTTGTGCGGTCCGTCGAGGCTGGTGACTACCGGACGGCCGCTCGCCAACTCGACGAGAACGCTGGCGCCCTCCCCGCGTTCGCGCCAGCCCAGATAGCATTTGTTATCCACGAAGGCCGTACAAGAGAGGTGGCCGTGCGCTGCGGCTACGCGGTTGACGTGGCCAGAGTCCGGTTCTCCGGGCGCCCGAAAGACCACTTCTGGCCGGCCAAACCGTCGCAGGGCCACAACGGCGTTCTGATAGTTGGTCACCGCCACAGGCAGGTCGCCGGCGAACTGGCGGACGTCGTGGATGTCTCCCCAGCCGTGCATGAGCTGCGCCCTTATCCCTCGGCACCCGCCGTACTCCACCAGGAGGCCGTCCGCAGTGGCAGCGTCCGGAAGATGCAGCGCACGCCATGCAACTGCTCCCCGGGCGTCAATCGAGAGCTCGGTGCTCGGGTGTCGTCGACCTGATGCACCCGGGCCCGGTCCACAGTGCAAAGACCTATGACCGTTGCAGGTGTCACGTCGACCGTCGTGGCCAGAAGGACCAAGCCTTCGGGGAGGGGCCAGCCCATGCATCGAGAGACTACAGTGCCATGAGGCACGGGCATGCACTTCTGCCCGCAGCGGACGCTGTGCTTACTCATGGGCTACAGGCCGGGACGACCAACGCAAAGCGGGTGCTGACATGAAATTCACCATATGCACGATCGTCGCCAAGAACTACCTCCCTGCTGCGCGCGTCCTTGGCGCTTCCGTCAAAGCCTGGCACGCGCAGGCGCGGTTCGTCACGCTGGTTGTCGACAGCAACGGGTGCGACGAGGCGGAGGAGTTCGAGGTCCTCGGCCTCGCCGATGTGGGTATAGAAAGCGACGAGGCTCTCCGGATGGCGGCGATCTACGACGTCACGGAGTTTTGTACAGCCGTAAAGCCCTGGCTGTTGCGGGCCCTGCTGGGGACATCCGACGTCGTGGCGTACCTCGATCCCGACATCAAGGTCTACGCTCCACTTGACGACATCGTGGACCTCGCACGCGACCACGGTATAGTCCTAACTCCGCACGTGACGCGGCCCATGCCGCGCGACGGCCTCAGCAAGTCGGAGACCGAGGTGCTCTTATCCGGCATCTACAACCTGGGTTTCATCGCAGTATCTGACGCGGCCGACGAGTTCCTTTCGTTTTGGATGGAGCGCCTCAGGCGTGAGTGCATAGCGGACCCTGCGAACATGCGCTTCGTCGACCAGCGCTGGGTGGACTTCGCGCCTGGCATCTATGACGTGTCCATATTGCGCGACACTACCTACAACGTCGCCTATTGGAACCTGGACCACCGGGTGGTGAGTCGTGAGGGCGACCAATATCTTGTCGACGGCCGACCGCTTCACTTCTTCCACTTCAGCGGCTATAGCCCGCACGCGCCCTACCAGCTGAGCAAGCACCAGGGCCTCCGGCCGCGCATCCTGCTGCCGGACCATCAAGAAGTAGCCGAGCTCTGTGATGGCTATGGGGCCGACCTTCTGGCCAACGGCTACGACGAGCAAGGCGGGACGGAGTACGGGTTCGCCCGCATGCCCAACGGCATCGTCCTCGACAGGTTCATGCGCCGCCTCTACAGGTCTGCGCTCATCAGGGCGGAAGAGACCGGCCGAGACCTGCCTCCCAGCCCGCTGCTAGCCGGCGAGTGCGACGCCTTCGTGGAGTGGCTCGGCACTCCACCCGAAGAGAGCCCACGGCGCCTACTGGGCCGGTACCTCCTGGCAGTCCATGCCGGACGGCTCGATCTCCAAGAAGCCTTTCCCGACCCCGAGGGCGTAAACTTCGGGGCCTTCTGCACCTGGGTGGCGCACGAGACGGCTGCGGGGCGGCTTCCAGGCGCGCTCGGTACGGTACAGGCGGCACCAGATGGTCGCAGATGGCGGTACGAAGCCGGCCGACAGATCGGGAGGGCTCGACGCCGTTTGAGCGCTGTACCGCTGCCCGGGACCGAGCACGAGGCCGTCCGGCTCAACCTGGCTGGTGCCGTCCGCCGCCTCGATAAGGCTGCCGAGGTGGCCCCAGTCCCGGACAGGGGACGCACTGCCCAGCTCAATGTCCACAGGGCGCTCGGGCGCTTGGAGCGTCGCCTTGTGGCCGTGCCGGTGCCGGGTACCGGGGACGAGCGGGTGAGGATCAATATGGCCCGCCTGCTCGGGCGCTTGGAGTCGCGCCTCTTGACGGAGCCACCCAGCCTTACACCGCCGCCGTCGGCCGCCATCGAGCGTCAGCCGCCCAAGCAGGGTGTGCGGGTAGCTGGCTACTTCACCACGGAATCGGGCGTCGGCGAGCTGGGTCGCCTTACGATTGCAGCTGCGAAGGAAGCAGGCCTACCGATGGGCACCTACCTGGAGACGTCCTCGGTCAGCCGGCAGGCGCACCCGTTCGAGGCGACGGTAGACGATTACGACGTCAACCTCGTCTGCGTCAACGCCGACGAGTTGCCAAACTTCGCACGCCGGGTGGGAGCGAACTTCTTCGACGGTCACTACACGATCGGGTTGTGGGCCTGGGAACTCGAGGAGTTCCCCTCGGCTTTCAGCCCCGCTTTCGATCACGTGGATGAGGTGTGGGGGATAAGCTCTTTCGTCCGCGACGCCATCGCCAGGGCCACCGACAAGCCGGTCTTCGCGTTCCCGCTCCCGATCCTCGACCCGTTGCCCGTGCGGGCACCATCGGGCGACGAGGTGCGACTGCCCAAAGCATACTTCGACCTCCCCGACCGCTACACCTTCCTCTACTACTTCGACCTGCTCAGCATCTTCGAGCGCAAGAACCCGTTGGGGCTCATCGAGGCCTTCAAACGGGCTTTCGGCGAGGACGAAGGCCCGGTCCTAGTGATGAAGGTCCTCAATAGCGCGCTGGAGCCGGCGTCGATGAACCGCCTTCTCGACGCTGCAGCGGGGCGCGAAGACATCAGGATCATGGACGGCTATCTCGAGCACCACGTGAACCGCGCTCTGATGCAGGCGTCGGACTGCTATGTGTCGCTGCACAGGAGCGAGGGTTTCGGCTTGACGATGGCTGAGGCGATGGCTATGGGCAAGCCAGTAATCGCCACTGCATATTCGGGCAACCTCGACTTCATGGACGACGACACGTCCTACCTGGTGTCCTGGCGACCGGGCTCCGTACCGGTTGGCTGCCAACCGTACAGGGCTGGTGCTCGGTGGGCTGAGCCCGATCTGGACCATGCCGCCAGTCTGATGCGCCAGGTCTACGAGAGGCCCGCCGAGGCTTCAGAGGTGGGTGCGCGGGCCCGTGAGGCGGTGCTGTCGAAGTACGGAGTAATGGCACGGGCGGGTTTCGTAGCCGAGCGCTACAAAGAGGCTCGAGCTAAGCTGTCGTGCCGCAGCCACGGGCAGATGGCGGGGCCAGGGCGCCCTGTTCCGAAAAGTGACGGGCCTCCACCTGAGCGGCCCGGGGACCTCGTGCAATTGGCGACCCGTCCCCGATGGCTGGGAGCGCCGAGCCGGTATCCTCAAGCTGCCTTATTGTACCGGCGGGCAGTTGCCCGGGCGCTGCGTTCGCACGCCGACCACGACCGTGAGGTGCATGGCGACCTGGCGCGGGCAGTAGAGGCGGTCGAAGTCCGCCTCGACGACATGGTCTTGCAGCTGCGGGAGAACCTGACGTCCGTGAGGCGGGACGTCGACGAAATTGGCACTAACTTGCTGGACTGTGACAGGCGGCTGCGGGAGATCGGCGACGAACTCGGAATCGGCTCGGCCGAGCGCTCAGCATTGTCTCAGGCAGTCGATCGTCTTAGCGCCGAACTCGATAGCCACCAAGCAGTGCTCGATGTTCACGAGGTCGGGCTCAACGGCTTAGCCAGGGGAGCCGATACCTTGTGGCGCATAGCTGGTGCAAATGGCGAGCTCCTAGAAGATGCCGTGCGGACCAGCCGGGAGCTCCGAAGCACCCCTTACATGGCCGATCCCGCTGTGTTCGAAATGAAGACCCCTGATGGCAAGACGGTGCTCGGCTATAACACCAACGCCCTCGAAGTCGGCTACGCTAGCTTCGAAGATGTTTTCCGAGGTCCTGAGGGCTTCATCCGGGAGCGATTTCGCCCATACCTGCCGTTGCTGACGCCGCACCCTCCCGTCGTCGACCTCGGTTGCGGGCGGGGCGAAATGCTCGGCTTGTTGCGGGAGGCAGGCATAGAAGCTCTCGGAATTGACAGGGACGATAGTATGGTCACCAGGGCCACCAATCTAGGGTATGACGTCCGGCGCTGCGACATTTTCGAATACTTAAGAAATGCCGAGGAGCAGACAGTCGGCGCCGTGTTCTGTGCGCAGGTCGTGGAGCACATGGAGGCGGACCAGGTAATGGAGCTCCTCAAGGGTTCGCTGCGCGTTCTTAAGTTCGGCGGTTCCCTGGTGGTGGAGACAGTGAACCCCTACCCGGTGCAGTCGTTCAAGACTTTCTGGACGGATCCCACCCACCGGACAATGCTCTATCCTGAGGTGCTACTGCAACTGTGCGCGTCTGCGGGGTACGGCGATGCCTTTGTGTTCTTCCCTGCGGGGGCCGGCGACGTGACGGAAGATCGCTGGGCACAGGGCGAATACGCCGTTGTGGCTCGCAGGCGGGACGGCGCAACGCAAGTGGGAGGTACGAGCGACTAATATTCGACGATCGGCTCTTGCCGGTGCTGTGCCCGTTGACGCAACCAACTGAGGATCCCCAGTTTAAGTGGACACCCGACCGGCTGACCAGGGAGCCAGCTGAAAGGATGTCGACCAATGGGGACCACGAGACGCAAGTTCACGCTGGAGTTCAAGACCGACGCGGCGCACAGGGTCATCGACACCGGCAGGACGGTGGTAGAGGTGGCCGGCGAGCTCTCGGTGGACAAAGGGTCACTGGCCCGCTGGGTCCGCGACGAGCGCCGACGCTTGGAGACGGTGTCCGGGGGCAGCGCTGAGCCACTGTCGCCGGCCGAGCGGGCCGAACTGCTCCGGCTGCGCCGCCAGGTGGCCGAGCAGGAAAAAGACCTGGCATTTTTGGGAAAGGCTGCCGCGTACTTCGCCTCGATGCCACCAAAGCAGAAAGGTTCGCTTTGATGGAGGCGGAGTGCGCCAACTTCGAGGTCACCCGCATGGCGCGCTTGCTCGAGGTCTCCGCCTCGGGCTACTACCGCTGGAGGGCGGCCCAGGACCGCCCGGCGCTGCCGAGCGAGGTGCGAAGAGCGGACCTGGACGCCCAGATCGTCGCCTCCCACAAGGCCTCGGGCGGCACTTACGGCTCGCCCCGGGTCACCGGTGACTTGCACGAGGCCGGTGTGGCCGTGAGCGAGGGCACCGTGGCCGCCCGCATGGCGGCGCTCGGCATCGTGGGCGTCAGCCCCCGGTTGTTCAAGCTCACCACGAAGCCCGAGCCGGGGGCGACGTACCCGCCGGACCTGGTCAACCGGGACTTTTGCCCCGAAGGCATCAACGAGCTGCTCACCTCGGACATAACGTACATGCGCGTGGGCGAGGGGTGGGCCTACATGTGCGCCATCAGGGACGAGGGCTCGTCGCGCGTGCTCGGCTATGCCGTCGCCGACCACATGCGCACCGAGATCGTCCTCGACTGCCTGGACCAGGTCGTAAAAGCCCGTTCGGGCCATGTCCGCGGGGCCGTGTTCCACACCGACCGGGGCGGCCAG
>JAJZMF010000002.1 GCA_021850325.1 Actinomycetes bacterium | reverse complement strand
TACTAAGAGTTGCCTGACAAACGCTAATAGTGGTGGGGGCGGCACAAATGCCTTCGCCCTTCGCCGGTAAGGGACAAAGATGCCCCTGGCGGCCTCCTGATACACCGGTCCTCCTCCGGCGTGCCGGCGGCCCGCCGGGCCCGGTGCGCCCTCAGGCGGTGGGGGGTGCCGGTCGAGGACCGGGGACGAGGCCCGTCTGCTCCAGGAGGCGGAGGCTGACCGCGGGGTCGAAGGGCGGGCCCCAGGGGACCAGCGCCCGTAGCAGGGGCACGGTGGCAGCGAGCCGGGTGATGGCGAGGAACATCTGGCGGTTGACCGCCTCATCGCGCCAGCCCTGGACACGCAGTGCCCGGGCCAGTTCCAGCACGGCCCGGTGGCCGGTGACGGCCCGGAGGGCCAGCTCGTCGCGGTCCCGGGCCGGGACCGGGAGCACCAGGGCGCTGAGGGGCGCCAGCTCGAGCTCGGAGGCGGGCGCCTCCAGCAGGTAGCGGCCGTCGCTGCTGGTGGGGACGGAGGCCCGGGCATAGGTGGGGCTCAGCTCGCCGGCCGGGCGCCGGAGCCTGCTCCGGGCCGCTCCGAGGTAGCAGCGGGGGGCGCCCGAGCCGAGGTCGACCCGCAGGACGTCGTCGGTGACCAGCCGGGCCCCGACCGAGCAGGCCAGGGCCGCGACGGTGGACTTGCCCACCCCGGGGGGCGCCGAAAGGGCCAGGGCCCGGCCCCCGGCCTCGACGGCGCTGGCGTGCAGTACCAGCTCACCTCGGAGCCCGAGCAGCACCGAGACCAGCAGGCCGGGGACGAGCAGCCAGACCAGGGCCGGGTCGTGCCCCGGGCCCACCCAGGCCCGGGCCAGGCGGAGGTCGGGGCCCAGCTCGAAGTCGACCGCCCCGTGGGCGCGTACCACCAGGCCACCGTCGGGGAGCCGGGCCGTGCTGTAGGAGCCCCGGCGGCTGGGCGAGGGACTGGTGTGGCTCTGCACCAGCAGGCCGGGGGGTACCTCGTCGGGCACGGGCCGGGCGCCGGCCAGCTCGACGCGCAGGTCCGGTAAGCCTCCTGCGGGGAGCTCCGTCGCCCGGTAGCCGTCCAGGGGGGCCTCCGTCTGCACGCACAGGCCGTGCAGCTGGTACTGGTGCAACCTCGGGCTCCTTGTCCTCACCGGGCTGGGCGGCGGGCCGGGGCCAGCTTGCGGAAGCCGACCGTCACCTCGGCCTGCTCCGCCAGGCGGCGGTTGTCCGGCCCGTAAACGGGGGTGCGCCGGTCCACCTCCGCCCGGTGCCTGGTCACGGCGGGCACGAAACCGGCGGACACCGCGGTGTCGGCGAAGCGGAAGTTCGAGTGCTCGATGAGCAGGAGCCCGCCCGGCTTCACGCACCGGGCCAGGCCGGTGACCGTGGCCTCGAAGGCCTCGAAGCCGATCACCCCCTCGCAGCTGTCCCGGTCACCGTCGGAGAGGTCGCCGTGGCGGAGCACGGCCATGGCCAGCACGGCGTCGTAGGCCTCCGCCGGCTCCCCCTCGGCCGACCCGGCCCGGGCGAAGCTGACCATGGGGTCGCCGCAGGCCCGCTGGCGGGCCCGGCACTCGCGGACGTTGGCCCAGTTGATGTCCAGGCCCCGCACCCGGGCGCCCGGCAGGTAGCGGCGCAGGCTGAACACCTCGTCCCCGTTGGAGCAGCCGAAGGACAGCACCCGGGCCCCGGGCCGCCCACCGAGCTCACGGGCCAGCAGGGCGAAGACGGCTGGGTAGCGGTCGGGGGCGGTGTCGATGTGGGGCTGGAAGAGGTTGGCCGGCCTCGTCAGTTGGGCCAGGAGCGAACGGCGGGACTGCTTGGTGGAGGCCAGGAACCACCCGTAGCCCAGCCGGTGGGACCAGGGCCGCCCCCGCCACCGCCGGAGGACGGTCTTTGCGGAGGAGGTGAGCACCCACTGGACTCTACGGGCCGGGCCGTGCCCGCCGGATCAGCCCCGGGCCGGGTGGAGGGCCCAGGGGTAGTCAGCCAGGGCTGCGAACTGGGCCGGGCCCCCCGACTCCAGGTCGTACAGGCTGGCCCCGATGGCCCCCAGGCTGTGGGCCACGTACAGGAAGCGCCAGATCTCGGCCGGGCTGGGCAGGCCGTGGCGGCCCCCGATGGACGCCATGTTGAAGTCCTGGCCGATGGGCACCACCGGGCGCAGGCGGCGCAGGGGCACGACGGCCTGGGCCACCGCGGCCCCCGGCTCGGCGCAGGACCAGTAGACCATGGGGGCGAAGGCGTCGACGAAGGGGGCCATGGCCGCGTAGGGGTAGGCCCGTGACCAGTAGGGCCCGGGGGGCAGCACGGTGGCCACCACGGGGCGCGGCCCGGCATAGCGGCGCACCAGTGACAGGTAGTAGCGCACCCGCCGGACGCCCAGGTAGGTCCCCTCGGCCGCCGTCTCGATGTCGGCGCTGAAGGCGTCGGCCCCACTGGCCAGGGCCTGCTCCGCCCGATGGGCGTCGGCCCGGGGGTCGGACAGGGTGGGGAAGTCCCAGGCCACCACGTGCACCCCGGCCGCGTGGGCCAGGGGCACCAGGGCGGCCAGCACCTTTCCCCCGTAGTAGCCGTCGGCCGTGCTCCCGGTGCGCACCCAGAGCTGGTCTATGCCTGCGGCACGGGCACGGGCCACGATGGCGGCCAGGTCGGGATGCGAGCCCGGCCACAGGGTGAGCCAGATCCCCTTGCCCGTGATGGCCGCCAGGTCCACCCGGCGCGCCGGGGGCGAGGCCACGAGGGGGACCCGGGAGGTGGCCACCAACGGTGGGCGCAGCGGTGGTGCCGGGGGCCCGGGCGGGAGAGGGGGCGGCGGGCAGGGCTCGGGCTGGACGGGCGGGGCGGGCAGGGGCATGGAGCTGGCCCCGGCGCCCACGGGGGCCACCCCGGCCCCGAGGAGCACGGCCAGGCCCAACAGGGCGGCACGGGCGGTGCTGCGGCGGTGCACCCCGGCCGCTGAGCGGCACGCCAGTGGTCTCCCCACGCTGGCCACTCTGCCAGGCCGTTGGACGCCGCGGGTGCCGCCGTCGGCACCCCGGGTGGCGCCCGAGCGGCGTGGAGGCCTTTCTCCGGACAACCTCGGACAGGCGCCCCGGCGCGTCTGTGCTGCTCAGGGTGGTCCTAGGCAGGACGCCCTCGACTGGTACCTCAAGCTGCGAGGTCTACGATCACAGGTCCGGATCCATTGCGGTGGTGACGCTGGAAGGGGGCCACTTGCCGGCACCGGGACGGCCTCGGGCCGTACAGACCAGGACCGACCTGGCGCGCGAACTGACCGAGCTGCGCCAGCAGTCCGGCTTCACCGTGCGGGAGCTGGCCCGCAGGGCAGGGGCCCCTACGGCCACGGTGGGCGACTACCTGAGCGGGCGCCACCTGCCGGGCCAGAGCCAGATGCCGCTCTTCCGCCGGCTCCTGGAGCTGTGCGGCGTCAGCTCGCCCGAGGACCTGGCCGAATGGGAGGCTGCCCTGTGGCGCGCCCGCACCGCCACCGACGGGAGAGTGGCCCGGGCCGCACCTCCCTACCGCGGCCTGGAGCCCTTCGAGGTGCAGGACGCCCCGATCTTCTTCGGTCGCCGGGAGGCGGTGCAGGCGCTGGTCGGGCGCCTCGCCGCCCTGCGCGACGACCCCGGGCCGAGCCACGGGGTCCTGGTCGTGCTCGGCCCCTCGGGGAGCGGCAAGTCCTCGCTCCTGCGGGCCGGCCTGGTGCCCGCTGTGGCCTCGGGGGCGCTCGACCGGCCCGGGGAGGACTGGTCCTGCACGGTGGTGGTCCCCGGCCCCCACGCACTGGAGGCCCTGGAGGAGCGCGACCGCCGCTCGGTGGTGGTGGTCGACCAGTTCGAGGAGTGCTTCTCGGCCCCCCAGGTGGCCTGCGAGGGCCTGCTCTCCGCCCTGCCCCGCCGGGGCGGGCGCCAGGGGCTGGTCGTGGTCGGGCTGCGGGCCGACTTCTACCGGGCCGCCGCCGGCCAGCTCGAACTGCTCCCCGCCCTCCAGCACGCCAACTTCCTGCTCGGGCCCATGACCAGGGCGGAGCTCCGGGAGGTCGTCGTCGGCCCGGCCCACCAGGTGGGAGCGGCAGTGGAGGAGGGCCTGGTGGACGTGGTCCTGGCCGACATGGCCGGGGCCGGGCCGGGGCAGGCGGGGGCCCTGCCCCTGCTCTCCTACGCCCTGCTGGCCGCCTGGTTGCACGGGACGCACAACGAGCTCACCCTGGCCGACTACCGCGCCAGTGGGGGCCTGCGGGGAGCGGTGAGCCAGGCGGCCGAGGAGCTCTACCAGTCCCTTGCGCCCCACGAGCGCCAGGTGGCGGCCCGGCTCTTCCGCCGCCTGGTGCGGGTGGAGGGGGACGAGCCCTTCACCCGGCGCCGGGTGAGGCGGGGGGCGCTGGTGCAGCTGGCCGACCCCGCCGAGGCGGCCGCCGCGGCCGAGGTGCTCGAGCGCTTCATCTCGGCCCGCCTGCTCACCGCCCACTCGGGGTGGGTGGAGGTCAGCCACGAGGCCCTGTTGTCGGCCTGGCCCCGCCTCGGTCAGTGGCTGGGGGAGGACCGGGCCACGGTGCGCCTGCACCACAAGCTGGCCGATGACGTGTCCGCCTGGTTGGCTTCGGGGCGCGACCCTTCCCTGCTCTACCGGGGCGCCCGCCTGGAGGCCGTCGTCGACTGGGCGTCGGGCCCGGCCGAGCAGGCGGGCCTGACCGAGGCCGAGCAGGCCTTCCTGCAGGCGAGCGGGGCGTACGACGAGGCCGAGCAGCGCCTGGCCCGGCACAGTGTGCGCCGCACCCGCCAGCTCCTGGGGGTGGTGGCCGTCCTGGCCCTGGTCGCCGTGGTGCTGGCCGGCTACGCCTGGTCGGCCCGGGCCTCGGCCAACCTGGCCCGCAACCGCGCCCTCAGCCGCCAGGTGGCCATCGAGGCCGACCAGCTGGAGGGGGTCGACCCCTCCCTGGCCATGCAGCTGGCGCTGGCCGGCTACCGCATCTCGCCCACCCTGCAGGCCCGCTCGGCCCTGGTGGGCACCTCGGCGGGCGAGATGCCGACCCGGGTGCTCGGCCCGCCCGGGCCGGCCTTCCTGGCCACCGACCGGGGTGGCCGCCTCCTGGCCGTGGCCCGTTCGGGGGCCGACGACGTCGAGCTCTACCGCCTGGGCGCCACCGGCACCCCTCAGCCGCTGGGCCACCTACGGGCGGGGGGGCCGGCCAACCAGGACTTCGCCCTCGCCCTCAGCCCCGACGGCGCCTGGCTGGCGGTGGGGGGCACCGATCGCCGGGTGCAGCTGTTCGACGTGGCCCGCCCGGGCCGCCCGGTGCCCGGGCCTGTGCTCGGCGGCTTCGGCGGCACCGTCTACTCGCTGGCCTTCAGCCCCGACGGCCTGGCCCTGGCCGGGGCGGCCTCCGACGGCGAGGTGCACCTGTGGCATGCGGGCCAGCAGGGCTGGTCCTCACCCGTGGCGGCCGGACGGCTGCAGGCCAAAGGGCCCGGGGCGCTGAAGGCGGTGGCCTTCAGCCCCGACGGCAAGTACCTGGCCGCGGCGGGCACCGACGGCCTGCTCCTGCTCTGGCGCCCCCGCCGCCGGGCCCGGGCGCTGACCGGGGCGGGCGGCGCCACCCTGGAGTCGCTGGCTTTCAGCCCCGACGGCCACTACCTGGTCACCGGGGGCGACGACGGCCTGGTGCGCCGCTGGGCACTGGGCACCGGGGCGGCCTCGGCCCGGCCCCTCGCCCCCCTGGTCGGCGCCACGAGCTACGTCAACTCGGTGAGCTTCTCCGCCGACGGTTCGCTGCTGGTCGCGGGCAGCTCGGACGGCACCGTGCACCTGTGGCGCACGGCCGGGTGGTCGAGCCTCGCCACCCTGCCCCAGCCCCGCCCGGTCAGCTCGGTGCTGGCGCTCGGCAACCACGGACTGGCCTCGGCCACCAACGCCGGCACCACCACGCTGTGGCAGGTGCCCCCTCCGGGCAGCGCCCAGCTGTCAGGGAACGTCTACTTCCTGTCCTACCTGCAGGGTGGCCGCGAGCTGGCCGCGGTCACCGGAGGGGCCCGGGGTGACCTCTCGCTGTGGGACATGGCCGACCCCTTTGCACCCCGTCACCTGGCTGACGTGGTGCCACCGGCGGGCTTCGGGCCCGTGGCCGGCACCGCCGCTGTGAGCCCGGACGGCCGGCTGATGGCGGCGGCCAACGCCCGGGGCCAGATGGCGCTCTTCGACATCGCCCAGCCGGCCCACCCCCGCCAGGTGGGCCCGCTGCTGGCCGGGACCAGGCCCGACGTGGAGCAGGCCCGCTTCCTGGACGGGGGCCGCCTGCTGGTGGCGGCCGACGACGCCTCGCAGGTCCTGGTCTGGGACGTCGCGCGGCCCTCCCACCCCCGGCTGCTGAGCGTCATGCACGTGCCCGGGCAGGCTCTCGGCCTCTCGGTGAGCCCGCACGGCAGGCTGCTCGCCGCGGCCAGCAGCACGGGCCGGGCCCTGCTCTTCGACCTCGCCCACCCCGCCCACCCGGTGCTGCTGGCCCGGCTGGGCGGTTTTGCCAGCTACGTGTACTCCACGGCGTTCTCCCCCTCGGGCCGTCTCCTGGCGGCCAGCAGCGCCGACGGCACGGTGCGCCTGTGGGACGTGGCCTCGCCCGCCCACCCGGTGCCGGCGGGGCCGCCGCTCGCCGGGCCCAACGGTGAGGTCTTCCAGGTGGCCTTCAGCCCGGACGGCCGCACCCTGGCCGCGGCCACCACCGAGCACCAGGTGTGGCTCTGGGACGTGAGCGACCCGGCCCGAGCCGTGGCCCGCGACGTGCTGACGGCGGCCCAGGACTCCGTCTTCGCTGTGGCCTTCAGCCCGGACGGGCGCTACCTGGTGGCCAGTGGCAGCGACCACGTGCTCCACGTGTGGCTCTACCGCTCGGCCGCGGTGGCGGCCCGGGTGTGCGCCCTGGCGGGCAGCCCCGTCACGCCCCGGGAGTGGGCACAGTACGTGCAGGGCCGGGCCTACTCGCCCCCGTGCCGGGGCGCCGCCTGAGCGGCTGGAGAGCGCCGCTACCGAGGACAGCGGGCACCGGGGCGCTGTCCGTGTGACGACAGCTCTGCCGGGGAGTGGCCCACGACCGAAGCGTTGAGGGCACTTCGCGTGGGCAGGTGGGCGCTGGACGAGCCCGTGCCGGGGCGCCGGCGCCGGTGCTGCAGCGCTTGCGTTCGTGCCTTGCGGCTTGCGCCTTGCCTAGGTTAATCTCCACAGCCATGGCCGAGAGCTCTGTTCGCCCCGCCGGCATTACGTACCAGGCACCCCTCATCCAGGTGATGGGCTCGCTGGCGGACCTGACCGCCGGCACCGGGACCCCCACCATCACCCCTCCTCAGAGCGGCAAAGTCCCGAGCTCCACATCGGACTTCTACATTCCCACCGGGAACGGCGGGCGGGTGGGCACCGATATGAACGTGAGCTGAGCCCGCGGTGAGGGCTGCCGGACCGGGGCCCGTCGGTCGCGCCGGGGTGGGGTTCCTGAGGCTCAGCGGCCTCGAGCAGGCAGCCGGGATGGCTCTTGGCCGTGGCGCTGCGGCCCTCCCGGAGGCCGACCGGCCGGCGGAGCGGGCAATGGGGCCCCGGGGGGTGTTGGAGCAGTTGGTGCTCGGTGCGCTCCAAAAGCCACCCTGCTTGGTGAGTTTTTCCGGAGGAAGGGACTCGTCGCTGGTCCTGGCCGTCGCTGTGCACGTGGCCCGACGGGAAGGCCTGCCTCTGCCCGTGCCGTACACGCGCTACTTCGGCGACGCCCCCGAGGCCGAAGAAGGCCCATGGCAGGAGATGGTGGTCCGGCACCTCGGCCTCGCCGACTGGCAGCGCGTGGGGGCAGGAGCGGACATGGAGCTGGTCGGTGCCCGGGCCCAGGGCTTCCTGCTCCGGCACGGAGTCGTGTTCCCTCCGATGCTCTACGTGCTCGGTGAGTCCCTGGGGGCAGCCCGCGGCGGCTCCCACCTGAGCGGGGAGGGGGGCGACCAGGTCCTCGGGCCCCGACGGGCCACTTACCTCCGCTTCGCCCTGTCGTCACCCCGCTGGACAGCCCGGCCTGCCGCAGCCCGGGCCGTCCTTGCCCAGCTCGCCCCCCGGCCCGTGCGCTACCGCCTGCTCCGGCGCCGTTACGAGGCGTTCTCCCCGCGGGCCTGGCTGCGCCCTGCCGCCCTGTCGGCGATGGCTTCGCAGCTCGCCTGGGAGAGGGCGGGGGAGCCGCTCCTTGCCCGGGGAGGGCTGCGCTGGGAGCTCGCATCGCGCCGGACCAGCCTCATCAGGGCCAACGTCGCGGCGCTGGCTGCGACCTACGCCGTAGCGCACTGCGACCCGCTGCTCGAGCCTGCCTTCGTCGCCGCCCTGGCCCGGGCCGGTGGCCGGCTCGGCTTCAGCTCCCGGGCCGCGGCCATGGCCTACCTGGCGGGCGACCTGCTGCCCCAGCGCACCATCGGGCGGAGCACCAAGGCCGTCTTCAACACGGCCTACCTGGGCCCCCTGGCCCGGGACTTCGCCCGTCGCTGGTCGGGGGCGGGCGCCGACCCCGGCCTGGTCGACCCCGAGGCCCTGAGGGCGGAGTGGCTGAAGCCGGTCCCGGCGGCGCAGAGCTTCGTCATGCTGCAGGCGGCCTGGCTCGCCGAGAACAGGCCCCCTGCTCAGGACAGGTAGCCGAAACGCTCCATCACGGCGGCGTGGTCCCGCTCCACCTGTCGTGCCAGGTAGGCGGGCAGCTCCTGCCTCCAGGACCCGGCCCTGCCCCTGCGGAAGAAGGTGACCTCGTGCCCGGCTCGCTCCCGGAAGCCAACCTCGCGCTCCTGGGCCCGGAGGCGTCCCCAGGACGCCTTCTCCACTGCGGCTGCCACGTCCGCCTCCGTCCGCTCCAGGCCGGCGGCGGCAAAGGCCTGCCCGAAGGCCTGTACCGGCTGCTCGGCGCAGTCCTCGTAACGCAGCACGTGGACCGGGAAGGCGGTGGCGTCGGCCCAGCTGAGCACGTGCTGGGACCAGGTGCCCAGGCGTTGGCGCACTTGCAGGGGGCGGGCGTCGTCCCCGGCGTAGAAGGCGGCACCGGGGTCGGCCATGTAGGCCACGGTGGCCTCCAGGGACATGCTGGAGTGGTGGGCGAAAGAGACCACCACGTCTCGTGGGTCGCGCACGATGTACAGGGCGGCACGGGTGGCACCGGGGGAGACGACAAGGCCCGCAGGGCCTGCCAGTAGGGCGTCGTGGACCTTGCGCCAGCGGTCCCCGCTCATGCGCGGCGCGGCGGCGTCGTCGGCCAGTGGCCTCAGCTGGTCGACCTCGTCGTGGGTCAGGTCGGCCGTCCTCACGCCCAGGGTGACCTCGAGGAAGGCCCGTGTGGCGGCCAGGGCGTCGCCCATGAGGGCGTTGATGTCCACGGCGCCCTGCACCAGGGCCGTGTAGACCGAGCGCAGCCATGTGTTGCCCGACTTGGGGTACGAGGCCAGCCAGACCATGCGCCCGCTCACCCGAGGGCTTCCTCGGTCTGACGGGCCAGCTCCTCGAGAGTGCCGGCCACGGTGGTACCGGCCCGGCGCAGCCTCCACATGGGGACGGTGGCTGCCAACTGCGTGAGGTGCTCGAACTCGTCACGTCGGCGGCCGAGGTCGCCCACCACGGGCGAGTGCCAGCTGGCGTCGAGCAGAGCCCGCACCGCCTCCAGTTGGCTCATGGCCTCCCGCTCCACGCTGGGCCGGTCGCCGCCCAGTGCGGAGTCGACCGTGGTCATCACCGCGGCCGAGATGGGCACCGGAGCGGTGGCACCGGGGCCCAGCGCGAACTGGCGCAGGCCCAGCGCGGGCCTCACCGGCACCCCCTGCGCCGGGTCGAGGCCTATGGCCCGTGCCACATCGGGCCACAGGGCCAGGCGGCCGGAGGGGTTGCCCGGGGCCGGCCATACCGAGAGCGGGCCTCCCCCGGTGCAGAGCACCGAGTCGGCGACCACCTTCGCCCCCCGGCAGGCCAGGGCGGCAGCGAGAGCGGAGGTGCCCCTTGCCCCCCCGACGATGAGCACGCCCCGCCCCGACATCTCAACGGCGGCACCCCGCAGGCAGGGCACGCCCTCCAGGCAGCACTGCAGGGCGGCCACGGGGCCGGCCAGCATGCACTCGATGTCGGCCTCGGTCGCGCCTGGCGCCGCCTCCACCACGACCGGCCGGCCCGGGCGCACCAGGAAGCGCCCGACGCTGCCCAGGCTGAACACGGCCTGGTCGCGCTCCGCCTGCACCAGGGGAGAGCGGTGACGGGCGCCCGCCAGGCCAGCGGGTACCCGGCCCCGCTCCCAGCGCGTAGGTCCCAACAACTGCACGCAAACCTCCGACCGGCCTCCTTCCGCCGGAAGCCGGTAAGACCTGATGACTTTCCCCTTGAGCGGTCCTGGCCACGACGGGCCACCCCTCACCGCACGCCTGGGGTGGGCGGTGGGGCCGGCTCGGGAGGCTCGGACCGGGGCCAAGCATAGCCAGCGAGCGGGTAGCTTCCAGCCGTGGACAGCGTGGACGTGTTGGTGGTGGGCGCCGGCCTGGCGGGGCTCAGCGCGGCGGCCCGGTTGGTGGCGGCGGGGCGCCAGGTGCTCGTACTGGAGGCCTCGGACGCCGTGGGGGGGAGGGTGCGCACCGACCTGGTGGACGGCTTCCGCCTCGACCGGGGCTTCCAGGTCCTGAACACGGCGTACCCGGCCCTGGCCGGGGCGGCGGACCTCGGCCGGCTGGACCTGCAGTGCTTCGTCAAGGGGGCGGTGGTGCACCGGGACGGGACGGCGGCCCGCCTGGTGGCGCCGCCCGGCCCTCCCCGGGACCTGCTCGCCACGCTGGGCTCAGAGCTGATCGGCTGGAGGGCCAAGGCGGCCCTGGCCGCCTTCAGCGCCTGGTGCGGCTATGCCCCGGTGGGCGTCCTGAGCGCGGGTACGGACGTGAGCGCCCTGGAGGTCCTGCGCCGGGCCGGCGTGGGGGACCGGGCCCTCGAGGTGCTCCTCCGGCCCTTCCTCTCGGGCGTGCTGCTCGACCCCGACCTCTCCACTTCGGGCCGCTACCTCCGCCTGGTCTGGCGCAGCTTCGTCCGGGGCCAGGTGGGGCTGCCCGCCCAGGGCATGCAGGCCCTGCCCCGCCAGATGGCCGCCGCCCTGCCCGAGGGCAGCGTCCGGCTGGGAGCGGAGGTGACGGCACTGACCGGGGGAGGGGTGGCCCTGGCCGGAGGTGGTGAGCTGAGGGCGCGTGCCGTGGTGGTGGCCACGGACGCCACGACCGCCTGCCGGCTGCTGCCCGAGCTGGCCCCACCGGCTTGGCGCTCGGTCACCACCTATTACCACGCCCTGCCCGCCGACCCGGGTACCGGGCCGCTCATCGTGCTCGACCCAGGTCCCCGTCTCATCGCCAACACCGTGGTCCTCACCGCTGTGGCCCCTTCCTATGCCTCCGACAGCCGGGCGCTGGTGTCGACCAGCGTCGTCGGCCCGGCCCAGGACGGTCCCGACCTCGACCGCCGGCTCGCTGAGCGCCTGGCCCGGGTGTACGGGGTGAGCCCTTCCGAGCTGCAACCGGTTGCCCGTTACCGGGTGGACCGGGCACAACCCGTGCTGGCCCCGGGGGCGGGCCTGCGCCGCAGCGTGCTGGCCGGCCCGGGCCGCTACGTGTGCGGTGACTGGCGCGACACCCCGTCGGTCCAGGGGGCCCTGGTCTCCGGCCGCCGCGCTGCCCGGGCGGTGCTGGCCTCGCCGGGCTGAGCGAGATCGGGCCGCCGGTACCGGGGCCGGCCCGGGGGCCCCGGAGAAGACGGGAGGACGGGCCACGAGTGCCTCAACCTCTAGTTGAACTTTAGCCTTTGGCCCTGGGGCAGCAGGGCCCTCCTCGTCGGCCGGTAGGCGCGGTGCCGGCCAAAAGCCCTGCTCGGAGGGCCTGGCGTCCCCGCCAGCGTGGCGACCGGGCGGCCCGCGGCCCGAAGCCGTCCCCCGGTCCCCCCAGCCAACCGCCCCACCTGTGGCCCTTGGACGGGGCTCGGCGTGGGCCAGCCCGCCCGGCGCACCGGCTGCCGGTGCCGCCACCTCACCGCTCCAGCCCCGGGCCCCGCCCGCCGGCCGGCAAGGAGCCAGCACCGGCCCGGCCCAACGCGGGACCTCTCGCGCCTGTCGCGTAGGCCCTGCAGGCCTGCCGCTGCCGGTGCCGCTCGGCTGCGACGAGGGCTTCTGCGCTTGCCGGTCAGCTCGTCCGGCCTCGTCCGGGCCGCCGGGCCGCCGGGGCGGCGCCGTCCGGCCCGGTCCCGGTGGCCGCTGTGTGGGCGGGGGGCCGGGCGGGTAGGGATGGGGACGACCGGGGACAGCGGCCCGGCACGGCCGGCGCTGCCGGCTCCCGGGCCGCCTCGTCCCGGCTGTCGCGTGGCGCGGGCGCGCGCCGGTGGGGGCCACCTGTTCGGCGCCCTCTGGTGGCCCCGGGGGCTACCCGGGCCCCTTGCGCCCGGCGGCAGGTCGCGGTGGCGGCGGTGCCGGTACGCAGCGCACTGCGGCCGGGCCTCGGTGCGCCCTGCCCGCGACCTCCCCGGTGGCATAAAGATCCCTTGTCCCACAACGGCAAAATCGCTGTTCCTCCAACGGGCCCGGGGCGCCGTTGCCGTGGTGGGCGCCGCAGGGGCAGCACGGCCGGGCGCGTGTGCCCGTGCCCGTGTGCCCGTGCCCGTGTGCCCGTGCCGGTGTGCCCGGGTGGCCGCCAGGGCCAAAACGCTAATGTTTTACCCGTGTGGGCACCCGGCCGTTGCCTGCGCGGTGCCCGCCCCCGCCCGGTGCATTTGGCCCGGGCACCCCGGCCCGAACTGCCCGAGCCAAAAACGTCGCTGGTAGGCGGGTATTTGGCTCGGCCCGGAAGCGTGGTGGCATATAGTGGCGGGCGGTGGGCGCTGCGGGCGCAGGCCGTCGGGCCCACCATGCCGGGTACCCAGGCCTGCGGGCCTCAGCAGGTGGTCCCCCGGCGGAACGCGTTCGGGTTCAAAAAAGTTGAGCAGGCGGGCGGGGTGCCCGCGCCTGGCGCCAAGCCTGTAGGCAGACCGGCGTCCGGAGCACCGAGGCCCGCACTGTTGGTTCTGGAAGTGGACAGGAGAGCTGAGTGCCCGAACCGGTAGGCCGGGGCCAGAGGTACATCCCGGGGTTGGACGGGCTGCGGGCCCTGGCCGTTGTAGCGGTCGTGGCCTTCCACCTCGGTGTGCCCTTCGTGCCCGGCGGCCTGCTGGGCGTGGGGGTCTTCTTCACCCTGAGCGGGTACCTCATCACGGACCTGTTGCTCAGCTCCTGGGAGCGTACGGGCGGGCTGGCCCTGCGCACCTTCTGGGCCCGGCGCGCCCGGCGGCTCCTGCCCGCCCTGTTCATGATGCTGGGCGTGGTCAGCGTGTGGGCGGCCGTCGGTGCGCCCTCCGAGCTGGCCCAGCTACGGGGCGCCGTGCTCGCCGCTCTGGCCTACGTGAGCAACTGGTGGCTCGCCTTCCAGCACATCTCGTACTTCGCCCGCTTCGGGGCCCCCTCGCCGCTCGGCCACCTGTGGTCGCTGGCCGTGGAGGAGCAGTTCTACCTGGTGTGGCCCTGGCTGCTCTGGGGAGGCCTGGTCTGGGTGCGGGCCAGGCAGCGCCGGCGGGCCACGGCCGACCTGGGGGCCGACGCCGAGCTGGGCCGGGAGAGCGCGGGCCAGGACGTTGCCGAACCGCTCCTGGCCGACCTGGCCTATGCCTCCGTGGGCGGCCGCGCCATGGCCGAGGTGGGGGCGGGCAGGTACGCCCCCGTCACAGCCTCCTACCGCTCGGGAGGCCCCGCCCTGCTGGGCCCGGTACAGGGCGGCGCGGGCCGTGCCGGCCACCGCGACCCCGAACGCGGCGCTGCCCGGGCCCTGGACGGCCCCGTCCCGGGCATGGCCGACGAGCTGCGCGCCCTGGGCGAGATGTTCCACGGCCGCTCCCCGGTGGTGGCACCCCGGGCCGCCCGGGCGCCCCGCCCTCCCCGGGCCCCCCGGGCAGCCCGCTCCGAGCGGCTCTCGGGCCGTGGGCCCCGGGCCTCCTGGGCATCCCGCCTGGGCCGGTACCTGGGCGTGCCCGGCACCCGGCGCAGCCTGTGGCCCCTGGCTGTCGCCACCGTGGTCCTGGCCGTGGGCTCGGCCCTGGAGATGGCCCTGCTGTACCACCCCAGCTTCGACCCCTCGCGCGTCTACGACGGGACCGACACCCGGGCCTTCGGCCTGCTCTTCGGGGCGGCCCTGGCCATGGTCTGGCCCAGCACGGGCCTGGCCCCGCTCGCCGGCACGGGGGCGAGGCGGCTGCTCAACACCCTGGGCTGGGCCGGCCTGGTCGGCATCGCCGTGCTCGTCTTCGCCACCAACCAGTACTCCTCGTTCCTCTACCGGGGCGGCCTGGTGCTGCTCTCGTTGGCCACGGTGATGGTGCTGGCGGCGGCCACCCACCCCCAGGGGCGGGTGGGTGCCGTGCTCGGGTGCCGCCCCCTGCGCTGGCTCGGCGTGCGCTCCTACGGCATCTATGTCTGGCACTACCCGGTGATCGTGCTCACGAGCCCGGCCAACCCCACCGGCCTGGACGTGCCCCGTGCCCTCCTGCAGGTGGCGGCCACCATCACCCTGGCCGACCTCTCCTGGCGCTACGTGGAGTCGCCCATCCGCCATGGGGCGCTGGGACGGGCCTGGCACCAGTTGCTCACCGCCCGCAAGCCCCGGCTGCGCACCGTCCCTCCCGCCCGCTGGGCCACCTTTGCCGTCGTGCCTGTTGCCCTGGTGGCCGTGGTGGCCGCTCTGGCCGGCTACTTCCCGAGCGCCCCACCCGGGGCGCTGGCGACGGGCGCCACGGGAGGCGCGGCGACGGGCGGCCTGGCGGGAGCGGCGACGGGCGGCCTGGTTGGCACCTTCACCAGCCCCACCACGGCTCGGAGCGCCGGTGGGGCAACCGCCGCCACGGCGCGCCCCGGGGCGCCACGGCCCTCGGCGGGGGTGGTGGGCCACAGCACCCGGCGCACCACGCGCACCACCCGTGCCCTTCGCACCTCCACCACCCACCGGGCCACGATCACCCACCGGGCCACGACTACGCGGTCGACCGCCCGTAGGGCGACGGCCACGACCCGTACCGGGACGACCCGGGCGCACGCCCACAAGGCGGTGGCCAAGCCCCACGGCCCGACGCCTACGACAGGCGCCCATCGGCACACCGTCTCCAGCGTGCACACCGCCACGGCCCCGCCGGGCGGGGGCAACCTGCTCACCAGCTGCAAAGAGGTGGTCCACATCGGCGACTCCACCTCGGAGAGCCTGGTCTCCACCGCATACCTGCCCGACCCCGCCCAGCGCCTCCAGGCCCAGTACGCCCGGGTGGGGGTGTCCGTCTCGGTCATGCGCATCGTGGGCGGGACCTCGGTGGTCGAGACCCTCCCCGGCACCCAGGACGCCTACCAGATGGCCCAGGAACTGGTCCGCTCGGGCTACCACGGCTGCTGGGTGGTGGCGCTGGGGACCAACGACGCGGCCGACATCTACGTGGGCTCCAACGTGGGGGCGGCCGCCCGGGTGCAGCACCTCATGTCGGTCATCGGCGACCAGCCGGTGCTCTGGGTCAACGTCAAGACCCTGCTCTCCTCCGGCCCCTACGCCGAGGCCAACATGCAGGCCTGGGACAGCACCCTGGTGTCGGAGTGCTCGCGGTACCCCAACATGAGGGTGTTCAACTGGGCCGGGATGGCCCAGCCCTCCTGGTTCATCTCCGACGGCATCCACTACAGCTCACAGGGCTCGGCCCCCCGGGCGGCTGCGATAGCCGATGCCCTGGCCACGGCCTTCCCGGCCGGTTCCCCGGCGCTGCACCCGGCGGGCGGTGGCGCCAACGGCTGCGTCATCAACGGGTCCCCCACCTGGGACCTGCCCACCTTCAAGAACTGACCTCGGCGCCGGTGGCTGCCCGGGCCTGACGCCCTGGCCCGGCCCGGGCCAGCCCCGGGGTAGGTGGGACCACTTGGGTGCGGCTGTGTCCGAGCTTGTACGGATATGCTGCCCGCCCGCCGGTACCCCATTGTGGGCCCTTTAGCCTGGTCCTTGTCGGTCCTGGCCCCGCCAAGTGCCGCCACGGGGCAGCGCTGGCCCCGTGCGGGACAGCCCGTTCGCAGGCTCGGTTACCCCTTGACCGAGCCCCTGGGGAGCGGCCCAGCGCGGGGCTGGGCCGCTCCCCAGGGGACTACAGCAACCGAACGCGGGTAACGGCCCGGCAGCCCCCCGCTGCCGGGCCGGGCCCCTCAGGCCCGGGCCGCCACCGCCTGGGCGACCTTCTGGGCGAAGACGGGCACTGCTGCCTTCTCGGCCGCCCGGCCCGACGAGCCGTGGCCGCCGAAGGCCGCTTCGGCCAGCACCGTGGCCCCCTTGGCCTCGAGCAGGCTGCGCATCTCGGCCACCGTGCCCTTGGGCGCCACCCCGTAGGTGCAGAACACGGCCACCTGCTTGCCCGCGATCCGGGGCAGGTGCTCCAACCAGGTCCTGGCCGCCTTGGCCGGGTGGACCTTGGCCACGACCATGCCCTCGGTCCACGAGCCGACCACCATCACGTCGGCTGCCGCCATGTCGGCAGCCCCCACCTTGACCAGGGGGAGCGTGGTGACCTCCATGCCCTGTGCGGCGAGGCCCCGGCCCACCTCCTCGGCCACGGCCGCGGTGTGCCCGCCGGCGCTCTGGTAGCACACCAGGGCCCGCAGGCGGCGCCTGGGCGCAGCCTTGTCCCCGCCCGAGGCGTCTCCGCGCCGGGTCGTGGCATGCGGGCGCCGGGGCTGGGCCTGGAGCAGGGCGATGGCTGCCCGGCGGCCCTGGGCCATGGCCTCCACCACGGTGGACGGCCCGGTCAGGGCGTCACCGGCCACCCACACCCGGGGGCGCAGGGGGAACATGGCGGCTTCGAGCGCCACCTCCCGGCCCAGCGAGAGCCGGCCCACGGGGGCGTTGGAGGCCGAGGGGGCGGCCAGGACACCGCTGGCCAGCCACTGGCGGTCGGGGACCCGGTCGTCGACCTTGCGCACCGGTGTCCCGGGCAGCAGTTGGGCGAAGCGGGCCTCCAACCGGTAGCCCATGGCCATGACCACCAGGTCCACCTTGAGCTCGTCGGGCGGCCCGGAGAGGACCTTGGGCCGCTGGGCGGCGCTGGCCTGCTCGGTGGTGGCCAGGCGGGCCACCCGCACCCGCCCGGCACTGTCGCCCTCCAGGGTGCTCACCGTGCGCAGGAAGCGGACGTCGACGCCCTCCTGGCGGGCCTCGGCCACCTCGTCCGGACGGGCCAGGGCGTAGCGCTCGTCGACCCAGTCGACGCACACCGCCTGGCAGCCCAGCCGCCGGGCCGTGCGGGCCACGTCCATGGCCGTGTTGCCGGCACCGAGGACCAGGACGCGCGGGCCGTGGCCGTTGACCGCCGTCCCCGCCGCCGCGCTGGGCGCCGACAGGCCGAGCGAGGCCAGGAAGGCCCCGGGCTCACTGCCGGGCTCCAGGGCCTCCTTGGCCCCCTTCAGGAACATGGTGGCGTCCACCACACCGGCCAGGTTGGCCCCCTCCACGCCCAGGCGCAGCGGGTCGCCGGCGCCGTGGGCCAGGACGACGGCGTCGTAGGCCTCCAGCATCTCGTCCAGCTGCTCGGGCCCCACCTCGGACCGGCAGCGCAGGTCGACGCCCGCGGCCACCAGCTGGTCCCAGGGGCGGGAGGCCACCGGGGCGGGCAGGGTGAAGTCGGGGATGCCCCAGTTGCACAGGCCGCCCGGGGTGGCGTCCTTCTCGTAGACGGTGACCGAGGCGCCCGCCTCCAGCAGGGCCCACGAGGCACCCGCCCCGGCCGGGCCCGAGCCCACCACGGCCACCCGGAGGCCGGCGCCCTCCCCGGCGTCCTGCCGGGAGGGCGGGGGCACGGGAGCGTTGTCGGTGATGAAGCGCTCCAGGCGCCCGATGGACACGGCCTGGCCACCGGCCAGGGACCAGGTGCAGGCGCCCTCGCACTGGGCGGCCTGGTTGCACACCCGGGAGCAGACGTCGGGCAGGACCGAGGTGGCCCGCAGCACCTGGTGGGCGCCGGCCAGGTCGCCCCGGCGCACGGCGGCGATGAACCCGGGGATGTCGTTGTGGGCGGGGCAGCCCCTGGTGCAGGTGGGGTCGGGGCAGTTGAGGCAGCGGTTGGCCTCGGCCATGGCCTCGGCCAGTGAGGCGAAGCCGTGGCGGGTCTCGGCGAAGTCGCCCAGCACCACGTTGGCGTGCTCCTCGTGCAGGGGGGCACGGGGGGCCACCAGGGCCGGCCCCTCGACGGTGATGGCGCTGAAGGGGCAGGTCCGGGTGCACTGGCGGCAGCCCACGCACAGCGAGCTGTCGGCCTCGGCCACCCAGAGGTCGGTGTCCATGGCCAGGGCCCCGACGGGGCAGCGGACGACGCACTCCTGGCAGCCGGCGCAGCGGTCGGTGAGGACGCTGACCACGGGCTGCGCCCCCGTGGGGGAGGCCTGGGGGCGTCTGCCCGCCTGGTCCGGCTGGTCCGCCTGGCGTAGCTGTGGCTCCATTATTGCCATTGCAGAGCTCTCCTTACCTGGGCCTAGTTGGCGGCGTGCATGAGGACGTACAGGACGGCTGCCGCGGCGCCGCAGGCGGCGACGAAGCTGAGCGTGGCGACCCGGGCGCCGAGCGCCGAGCGGCTCAGGGGCACCAGCTCACGGTTGGTGATGCGCAGGGTGGACCACAGGGCGGCCAGCGTGCCCAGGGCGATGATGGCCACCTGCACGTAGACGATCCAGCCGTTGTTGAGGAGCCGGACGCTGTAGAGCGACGAGCGGGTGGAGGAGAAGCCGAAGATGTGGGCCGCCGCGGGCAGTACCCGGGGCGAGGACTTGAAGAACTTCGGCAGCTGGCGGGCGAAGTAGTCGGCGCCGACCACGGGGACCAGCCCGTAGGCCATGGGGAGGAAGTAGGCCCGGAAGGGGGTCATGCGGTCGATGAAGGTCTTGCCCGAGCGCCGGGGGACGGCCCCGGTGCCGAACAGGCGGCCGATCACGAAGGCGGCAGCGGCGATGCTGAGGGCGCCCAGCACGATGAGGCCGAGGTAGTCCAGCGGGTTGGGGTAGTGGGGGAAGGCCAGCGCCGAGTTGAGCTTGTTGTCCAGGGTGTTGAACACGTTGGTGGCGTTCACCTGCTGGTAGAGCACGAGGCCCCACAGCAGGGCGATGCCCCAGGCCACGTCGGCCCGGCGCCGGGCGGGCGCCACCACCGAGGTGAGGGGCTTCTGGAGGAACAGGCCGATGTTGTCCTCGGGGCAGGACTTGTAGCACTCGGTGCACAGGCCGCAGTAGAGGTTGGAGTCGGCGCTGCCCGGCCAGGTGTACCAGGGGCAGCCGAACCCGGCCTCGCTGCCCCGCATGCAGTCCTTGGTCTTGCAGCCGAGGCAGACCTCACGGTCCCGGGTGCGGAAGCCGGCCACCGAGCCCATGGAGCCCACGGTGCCGATCAGGGTGGTGAGGGGGCAGACGTAGCGGCAGAAGCTGCGCCGCTCGAAGACGAGGAAGAAGGTGAGGGCCGAGAGCACGATGCCGATGACCATGAACGAGGTGTCGGCGGGGTTGCCGGGGCCGGCGATGTTGAAGAACTCCTCGATCCAGGTGAGCAGCAGGAAGCTGGCCACCGGGATCAGGAAGCCCATGCGGGCCAGGGGCTCGGGGAACTTGCGGCCCAGGCCGAGCGCCTTCTGCGTGCGCTGGAAGAGCGTCCGGCGCTGGATCCACTCGGCGAACCCGCCGAAGGGGCACATCGAGCACCAGGCCCGGCCGACGACGACCATCATCACGAACACCAGGCAGAACCACACGTACCAGGTGATGGCCGTGCCGAAGTTGAGGCCGGGCACGGCGGTGCCCATGAAGCCGACGAAGATGACCGTCCAGAAGACGATCTGGTTGGGCAGCACGAGCAGGAACTGGAACCTGCGGTCACGCATCAGGCGGGCCAGCTTGGGGTTGCGGGCCACGTCGAGCCCCGGCTGGGGGTCGGAGGCGCCGAAGCGGCGGTCCATGCCCTTGCGAACGGGGGGTGCCAACCGTACCGGGGCCCCCAGCCGGGGCGGTGCGGCCTCGGCCACCTCGGTGGCCGGCGGGCCTTCGGTCGTGAGTGACATGGTGACGACCTCCGTGTTTGTACTCATCTCGGAGTAGGTGTTCCTACTTGGTTGCCAACATATATGAGTAGTTCCACCTACGTCAAGTACGTAGCTATACTTAGAGCGCAGGAGTCGAGTAGGTAGCGACGCGTGGAAGGAGGGCGTAGTGACGGCCATCGTCGACCAGGTCGACCGCCAGGCAGGCCCCGGCCCCCGGGCCCTTGACGGCACAGGCCCAGCCCGGCCCGGACCGGGCACCCGGGTGCTCGTGGTGGACGACCACGCCCTGGTGGCGGAGGGCACCTGCCAGGTGCTCGAGGCCTGGGAGGACATAGAGGTCGTGGGCCAGGCCGGCAGTGCCGCCGAGGCCCTGGAGCTGGTCGAGCGCCTGCACCCCCACGTGGCCGTGGTGGACATCAACCTCCCCGGCCCGAGCGGCCTCGACCTGGCCCGGGAGCTGGCCATGCGGGGCAGCCCGGTGGCCGTGCTCATCGTGACCGCCTACGACGACTACGCCTACGTGGCCGAGGCTTTCGAGATCGGCGTGGGGGGCTACCTGTTGAAGACGGCGACCTCCCGGGAGCTGGTCGACGCCGTGCGGGCCGTGGCGGCCGGGGTCTTCGTCCTGGACCGGGCGGTCTCGGGGCGGGTGGCCCGTCCGCCCCGGGCGCGTCAGGCGGTGGCCGAGGAGGCCGGGGCGCTGACGGCCCGGGAGGCTGCCATCCTGCGCCTCCTGGCCCGGGGCCTGTCCAACAAGGCCATAGCGGCCGAGCTGGGCCTGTCGGTGCGCACCGTGGAGGGGCACGTGTCGAGCGTGCTGTCCAAGCTGGGCGTGGGCTCGCGCACCGAGGCGACCCTGTTCGCCCTGGACAACAACCTGGCCGACATGCCGCATGGTTACCGGCCGTCGGGGAGGCGGCCGGCGTGAGCCCGGGCCGGGGGGAGGCCACCCGGGCCAGCCTGGACAGCGCCCTGCACCCGCCCTTCGCCCAGAAGGGCTTCTGGGTGGTGCAGGCCGTGGTGGTGGCGATCGCGGTGGCCCACCTGGCCGCAGATATAGACGTCTCGTTGGAGGTCCGGGCCTTCCCCGGGGGCCTGCCCGTGGCCCTGCTCATCATCCCCGTGGCTTACGCCGCCAGCCGCTACGGCCTGGCGGGCTCCGCCGCCACCAGCCTGTGGGCCACCGTGCTGTGGCTGCCCGACCTGTTGTTGCCCCACGACCGGGGCCATGTGGGCAGTGACCTGGTCGAGCTGGCCCTGGTCGACTTCGTGGCCTTCTTCGTGGGCCAGCGCATCGAGGCCGAGCGCCGCGCCCGGGCCGGTTCCGACCGGGCCACGGCCGCCCGCCTGGCCACCGAGGCCCGTTACCGCCACATGTTCGAGTCGAGCCGGTCGCCCCTGCTCCTGCTGGACTCCGGGCACCGGGTGCGGGAGGCCAACGCCGCCGCCTGCGCCCTGCTCGGCCCGGACCTGGTCGGCCGCTCGGCCGAGGCCGTGCTGGCCACCCTGGGCCTGCAGGCGGGCGACGGCCGGCGCCGCATCAGCCTGCCCGACGGGCGGGACTACCGGGTGGAGGTGGTGGAGCTCCAGCCCGGCACGGACGAGGCCGCCGTGCAGGTGGCCCTGGAGGACGTGACCGAGGAACGTTCCGAGGCCCGGCGGGCGCAGTGGTACGCCGGTGTCGTGGTTCGGGCCGAGGAGGACGAACGGCGCCGGCTGGCCCGCGAGCTGCACGACGAGCCCCTGCAGATCTTCCTCGCCGTGGCCCGCCAGTTGGAGCGCCTGAGCGGCTCGCCCGACCTGCCCTCGCCGGTGGTGGAGGGCCTGGGCCGGGCACGCCAGCACACCCTCGATGCCGCGGGCAGCCTGCGGCGCCTGTCACGGGGCCTGCGGCCGCCCACCCTGGACCAGCTGGGCCTGTCCGCTGCCCTTTCCACCCTGGTCCGGGACCTGGAGGAGGCCGAGCCGGGCCTGAGCGCGCACCTGGACCTGGCCGGGGCCCCGGGCCGCTTCCCGGCCGATGTCGAGCTCGGGGTCTTCCGCATCGCCCAGGAGGCCACCACCAACGCCCGTCGCCATGCCCGGGCCGGCCGCCTGGTGGTCTCGCTGCGCGCCGGCGAGGACGGACTGGTCCTGGAGGTGGCCGACGACGGGGCGGGCTTCGACGTGGCCGCCGCCCACGAGGAGGCCGTCAGCACCTCCCACCTGGGCCTGGTGGGGATGGCAGAGAGGGCCCGCCTGCTCGGAGGGGCACTGGAGGTCTCCTCGGCCCCGGGCCGGGGCACGGTCGTGGTGGCCCGGGTACCCCTGGCCGGGGCCACCGGCGAGGCCGTCCCGCCCCGGCCCCTCGGGCCCCGCCGGGTGTCAGGCCTTCCGGCCGGCCCGGGCGAGCTTCCCGGTGGCAGCCGGCCGCTCCAGGCTGCGGGCCAGGTCCCGTAGGAAGGCCCTGAGCTCCTTCTTGGCGTGCTCTGCCGGCTCCATCCCCTCGGGGCGCAGCTGGGCCCCGGGCGGCGCCTGCGGCCACCAGGTGACCTCGGCCCGCAGCTCGCTGCGCTCGGCGTCCACGGCCACCACGGCGACCCGGCCCTCGGCCCGGCTGGGCACGGGGCCGTCCAGCGACCTCCAGGCGACCAGGTAGTGGCCCTCTTCTTCGCCACCGAGCGGGGTGAGCGAGAGCTCGCGGGCACGGCCGGCCAGGGCACCGGCGTGGTCGCTCGCCCGGGCCAGGGCGGCGTGGGCCTGGGCGGCGCCCAGCTCTACCTGCGCCGTGTCGGCAAGCTCCAGCGCCGTAGGGTGGGAACGGTGCGACGAGGCGGGGATGGCGTAGGTGCCCGCCTCGATGGCGGCGTCACGCTGTGCCACCTCGTCCAGGGTCGTGCGGGCCAGCAGGTCCCGCAGCACCACCGCCACCTGCGACCAGGTCTCGTGCAGGGGGCACACGTCCTGCCACCGGCAGGGCCCGTCCCCGAGCGCGCAGCGGTCCACCCGGAGCGGGCCCTCCGCAGCCTCCACCACCTCGAGCACGCTCACCTGCTCGGGGCTCCGGGCCAGGCGGTAGCCCCCGTCCCGGCCGGCCCGGGAAGTGGCAAGGCCGGCCCGCACCAGGTCGGAGAGGATCTGGGAGGCGAAGCTGCGCGGCACCTCGGTCGCCTCCACCACCTCACGGATCTTGCGGGGCCGGTCGTCGGCAAAGGCCCGGGCCAGGCAGATGGCCGAGCGCATCACGTAGTCCCCCCGCTTGGACAGCGTCACGTCCACGCCGGGCCTCCATCAGCGCGCCCCGGGGGGTGCGCGTGCCGGCGTGCACGGCCTGGCAAGCTGGGGGAGACCACTTCGAGCATCAGGCAACTCTATGTGTAGCCCAGGAGTTAGTCATACCATGAGCAAACCAGACGACCACCACCGGGCCGGGCGGGCTTTGCCCGGTGCGCGTCCTGCCCGGCCGGGCCGACAGGGGTGCCCGTGAGCGCCGCCAGCGGGCCCCGTACGCCACCTTCGGGCACCCCCGCCGTGGGCGGGGCCCCTCGCCGACGGCCCTCCGTCAACGGGGCCAGGGTGGCACCGCGTCCGCGCCGGGGGCCGCAGGTGGCCCTGGCCATAATCGCCGTGGCCACTGCAGGCCTGGTGGCAGGCCGGCTGTCCGCCGGGGGCACGCCCAAGCCGGGCGCGTCCAGCGCCACCCGGGCTGCCGCCGGGGCACCGACGGCTGCCCACCGGGCCCGGGCGCCCAAGGTGGTGGCCAGCAGCTACTCGGGGCTGCCCTTCCCCTCGCCCTCCGGGCGGGGCATGGCCCCCGGGCCCAACCTGGCCCCCGGCTCGGACCCCTCCGCCCTGCCCGGTGACGTGCTCATCGCCGACGAGGACAACAGCCGCCTGCTCGTGGTCAACCCGGCGGGCAACATCGTCTGGCAGTTCCCCGGGCCGGGCGGGCCGGGTGGCGGGGCCACCTTCCTGCGGCCCGACGACGGCTTCTTCACCCCCAACGGCAAGTCCATCCTGGCCACCGAGGAGACGGACCAGGTGGTGTCCCTCATCAACCTGCGCTCGCACCGCATGGTGTGGCGTTACGGCACCCCGGGCGTGCCGGGGTCGGGCCCCAACCAGCTGTCCAACCCCGACGACGCCATGGTCCTGCCCAACAACGACGTCATGATCGCCGACATCAAGAACTGCAGCATCCTGGTGACCAAGGTGGGCCTGCACGTCCCCCTGCAGCGCTTCGGCATACAGGACACCTACTGCTACCACCAGCCGCCCTACCGTTTTGGCAGCCCCAACGGGGCCTTCCCCCTGACCGACGGCAACTACCTGGTGACCGAGATCAACGGGGACTGGGTGGACGAGATGACCCCGACAGGCAAGATCCTGTGGTCCACCCACCCGCCCGGGGTGGCCTACCCCTCGGACACCAACGAGGTCTCGCCGGGGGTGTTCGTGACTGTCGACTACTCCAAGCCGGGCCAGGTGGTGGAGTTCAACTCGCAGGGGCAGTTGCTCTGGCGCTACGGGCCCACCAGCGGGCCGGGGATGCTCAACACCCCCTCGTTGTGCGAGCCCATCCCCACCAACGGGGACTTCCTGTGCAACGACGACAGCAACGACCGGGTGATCGTCATCGACCCCCGCACCAACAGCATCGTGTGGCAGTACGGGCACACCGGTGTCGAAGGCACCGCACCGGGCTACCTGAGCGGGCCTGACGGCGTGGACCTGGCGCCCCCCTACTCGATGCTCATCCGCCACCGCTCCACCATCGGGGTGCCCCCCCTCAAGTGCGACCCCACCCTGCCCGCCGGGTCGTGCACGGTGTTCGCCCCCTGACACGGTCGTAGGGCCACCTGCCCCGGGGCGCACAGGGCGACAGCCGCCCGTGCCTCCCGGGGCCGTGGCAGCGGCCATTGGGCCCCGGGGTGGCGCCCCGGGCCCCCGGTCAGCGTCTTTGCAGGAGCAGCACGCTGTCGCGCAGGGTGGCCGGCTCGCCGTCGGGGCTACGGCCCGGGCGCTCGTTCAACTGGGCGAGCACCGCCTGCCAGGCCGTGGCGTCCAGGCCCAGCTCGGCCAGCTCCTGGTCCGGGTCGTTGAAGTGGTGGTCGGCGTGCTGGAGGTCCCGTGCCCAGGGGGGCGGCTCGGCGTGGCCCACCACCAGCATGTGCCCGCCCTTGGCCACGGCCGCGGCAGCCCGGCGGAGCACGCCGGCCCGGGGGAGCTCGACCGGGGAGTGCAGGAAGCAGGCCGAGACCAGGTCGTAGCTCTCGGCAGGCTCCCAGTGGGCCAGGTCCTGGACCACCCAGTTGACGGCGTGCTCGGGCACCCCGTGGGCTGCCGCCCGGGCCCTGGCCCGCGAGACCGCGGTGGCCGACACGTCGACCCCGGTCACCGCCCAGCCCTGCCGGGCCAGCCATACGCTGTCGCCACCTTCGCCGCAGCCCAGGTCGAGGGCCTTGCCCGGGGTGAGGCCGCTCACCGCCTGGACCAGGGAGTGGTTGGGCTCACCGGACCACAGCTGGTCCTTCTCGCCGTAGCGCTGGTCCCAGAAGGCGGCCGGCCCCTGGTCCGGCTGGCCCCCCTGTGCCTGGTGGTCGTGGTGGTGCTCGGTCATGCCGACCAGGATGCCAGGTGCCGGGCCGGCACCGGCAGGGTAGGCACCGGCCGGGCCCGGTGGCGGGGGAGCGGGCGGGCCGGTGCCTACTGGATGGCGCCCAGGGATATCCCCTCGATGATCTGGCGCTGGGCGGCGATGGCGACGAGGAGGATGGGCACGATCGCGATCAGTGCCGCCGACATGATGAGGTCGTAGTTGGTGCTGAACTGGGTCTGGAACACCGAGAGGCCCTGGGAGACCACCTCCATGCTGGTGGTGTTGACCACTATCAGAGGGAAGAGGAAGTTGTTCCAGTTCATCAGGAAGGCGATGATCCCGAGGGCGGCGATCACCGGCCGCGCCAGGGGGACGTAGACGCGGTAGAACACCCGCCACTCCGAGGCGCCGTCCACCCGGGCCGCCTCGCCCAGCTCGAGGGGGACGCCGAAGAAGAACTGCCGGAAGAGGAACGCGCCCAGGGCGAAGGCGATGTTGGGGAGGATGAGGCCCTGGTAGCTGTTCAGCCAGTGGAAGTCCGCCAGGAGCTGCACCACGGGGACGATGACGGTGGTGAACGGCACCATCAGGCCGCACAGCAGGAGGTAGAAGAGCAGGCGTTTGGCCCGGAACTCGAACATGGCGAAGGCGTAGCCCGCCAGCAGCCCCGAGGTGATCTGGCCCAGGGTGGCGCTCACGCTGAAGATGACACTGTTCAGGTACCAGCGGGCAAAGGGCGCCGAGTTCCAGGCCCTTACGATGTTGCCCCACTCGAACTGGCTCGGCCACAGCGAGGCCCGCAGGTCGAGGATCTGCCCGTTGGGCTTGACGGCGGTGCCCAGCATCCAGATGAGGGGGAAGACCACCACCGCGACGGCGACAGCGAGCAGGCCGTAGGAGAGGGCGCGGGAGGCCGTGCGCCGCTTACGCGTCACGTCGCGCCCCCCGGCCTATGAGGCTGACCTGGGCCACCGTGATGACGAGGGAGATCAGGAAGAGGACGACGGCCATGGCATCGGCGTATCCCGTGTTGAACTGCTGGAACCCGGTGCTGAATATGTAGTAGACGATGGGCGTGGTGGCCCCGTTGGGGCCTCCGCCGGTGAGGACGTAGATCTGGGTGAAGGTCTGCAGGCCGGTCAAGGTGGTGATGACCGAGATCACGATGGTGGCCCTGCGCAGCAGGGGCCAGCGGATGTGGCGGAAGCGGCGCCAGGCACCGGCCCCGTCCACACCGGCCGCCTCCAAAAGGTCCACCGGCAGGGTCTTCAGGGCGGCCAGGTAGAGGATCACGTTCTCGCCAAAGAACTGCCACACGCCGAAGGTGAGCACCATCACGAGGGCCAGCGAGGGTGACGACGTGAAGTCGGCCTGGGGCAGGCCCAGGTACGAGAGCACCCGGTTGACGAGGCCGAACTGGGGGGCGAAGAGGTTGGCCCAGATGAGGGCCGTCGCCACGGTGGGGACGACGAGGGGGATGATGAACGGCGCCCGCAGGCGGTCGATGCCGGGGAGCTTGAGGTCGAGCAGCAGGGCCACTCCCAGGCCCAGGCCCATGGTGAGCAGGATGAAGCCGATCGTGTAGATCGCTGTGACCTCGAGGGCGTGCGCCCCTCCCTGGGCCAGGGCGTCCCGGTAGTTCTGGAGGCCGACGAAGGCCGGGTGGGTGGCGAAGACGTTGTTGCCGCCCCCGTAGAGGCTGCGGTAGGCCAGCATCCCCAGGGGCACCAGGGAGAAGAGCACCGTCAGGCCCACAGCGGGGGCGACGAAGGCGTAGGGCAGGGCGCGCGGCCGGCGTACGCGCCCGCTGGGTGCGGGACGCGTGGCCGGCCGCAGCCACCTGGAGGTCGCTGGCACTAGCCGTTGTTGGCGAGGGCCTGGTCCACCTCATGAGCGGCGGTTGAGAGCGCCTGCGCCGGCGAGGCCTTGCCGGCGATGGCGTCGTTGATCTCGGTGTACAGGTAGGCCGAAGCGGTGTACCACTGCGGGTTGAGCGGCCGGAGCTGGCCGTACCTGAGGTCGTTGGCGAAGACGCTGTAGAACTTGTTGGCCTCCGCCTTCTTCATGATGGGCTGGCCGAGCTGGGCCGGGCTCGAGGGCAGGCCGCCCGACTGGACGGTCAGGTACGCCCCCTCCGCCGGTGAGGCCAGGAACTTGATGAAGGCCAGGCCGGCGGCGTCCTCGGCCGGAGTGGTCTTGAGCAGTGCCACGACGCCGATCCCGATGTTGGTCGAGCCGCCCTTGGTGCCGGCAGGGTAGGGGGCGACGCCGTAGTTGAGGCCCTTGGGGAGCTCGCCCTCGAGCCAGGGCCCGTCAGTGATCATGGCCACGGCGTTGGAGGCGAAGGCCGTGGGGCCGTCGTAGTTGCCGTCGGCCGCATAGCTGGCCGACGGTGCCACCTTCTCCGTGCGCACCATGTTGACCCAGGTCGAGAGGGCCTTGACGCCGGCGGCGCTGTCGAAGGTCGCCTTGGTCTGGTCCTTGTTGAGCAGGCTGCCCCCGTCGCCCCACAGGACCGGCTCCCAGTCGTAGGAGATCCATTCGGCGTCCCCTGTGGGCACGTAGAAGCCGTAGCGGTGGGCGGAGGGCACGGTGAGCTTGGCTGCATCGGCCTGGAGCTGCGCCCAGGTCTTGGGCGGCGTCTTGATGCCGGCCTGGGCGAAGTCGGCCTTGTTGTAGAACAGGGCGATGTCGCCCACGCCCCCTAGGGCCATACCGAGCTGCTGGCCCCGGTAGAACAGGGAGTCCCTGATGCCCGGGTAGAGCTGGTTGGTCAGGGCGCCCAACTTGCCGGTGAGGGGTATGAGCTTGCCGCTCTGCTCGACCTCCGGCAGGTCGTAGGGCTGCTGGTCGGTGTAGACCGTGGGCTGGGTCCCCGTCTTCAGGGCCGCGATGACCTTGGGGAAGTACGTGTCCGAGGTGGAGATGTACTGTCCCTGGGCCCGGTACTGCGGGTAGGCCTTGGCAAAGGCAGCGTCGATGGCCGCGATCTCGGCCGGCTTGTACCCGCTCGTCCAGTACGTGAAGGTGACGGGGGCAGCACTGGCGGCTCCGCTCAGGGCTGCAAGCCCGATAGCCGAAGTCGTAGTGGCAGCCAGGATGGCGGTGAGCTTGTTGTGGCGTCCTCCGTGCACTTTGTCCTCCCCTTGGGTTATGTGTTCACTGAAGGCCTGACCGCCGGCCCGGAGCCTGGCGGCTCACCTGGGCCTGCAGTCACGACAACGTGGAACGCCTTGCCGAGCTTACCCGTGCCGAGGCTGCAGCGCCGTGCTGTGGGCCCTGGTCGGCCGGCCCGGACGGTAGGTCGGCAGCTGCCACCCCGTCAGAGCCGGCCACGGCGGGCCACGGGCCGGTGCCGGCGGCCGGCAGAGCGGACAGCGTCGGGCAGGCTCGGGTGCAGGGGTGGCGGCTGGACTGCGAATCGAACAGGTGCGGCAGGAACCGGTAGTCCTCGCGCAGCCGCTCGTCCTCCAGCGCGTCCCAGAACGCCTTGAGGTCGCGCCAGCAGGGAGCGGCGAGCGACCCCCCTTCGAGCTTGACCGATTCCGCCCCGCACAGGTTGGCAAAACGTAGCCGTTGGGCCAGGGGCCAGCCGGCCAGCGTGCCGTAGATGAAGCCGGCGTCGAAGACGTCGCCGGCCCCCGTGGTGTCCCTCACCGGGACCCTGAGCCCGGGCACCCGCAGGGGCGCCGGCATGGCGGGCCCCAGGGCGACCGAGCCGGAGCCGGAGTCCTTGATGACCACCAGCCGTTGACCCCCGGCCAGGGCCCGGGCCGCCCCGTCGACGTCGGCCTGTCCCGTCCACTGACGGGCCTCGGCGGAGTTGGGCATGAAGACGTCCACATGGGCCAGCTTTTGCACCAGGTCGTGCGAACCGAGCTGCTCGAGGTCCCAGCCCACGTCGGCGAAGACCATTGGGCCGGCCGTGTGCAGTGCCGCCAGCCAGCCCGCCTCCACGTCGGCGAGTGAGAGCACGAAGGCGTCCGCCCGGTACCGGGGGGGCAGCAGGGTGGCGACGTCGAAGGGGGCCGGGTGCTCGTAGGTGACCATGGTGCGCTCGGGGCCGTAGGCGACCGAGGTCGTCACCGGGGTCGTCCAGTCCGGCACCCGGGCGGAGAAGGAGAGGTCGATCCCCTCGTAGTCGAGCAGGGACCACAGGTAGTCCCCGAAGGCGTCCTCAGCGAAAAGGGCCGACAAACCCACGTCCAGGCCCAGCCGGGCCAGCGCCACGGCGATGTTGGCCACCCCGCCCGGGGCTATCCCGAGGTGGGCGGCCTGGACCTCGGTGCCGGGTTGGGGCTCCTCGGTGAGCCCGGAGTAGACGAGGTCGAAGAAGACGCGGCCCATGACCTGCACCCGCCGCCTGGGCAGGGGGCTCGGGCACGGGAACTCGCTCTCGGGCGGCCCGGGCCGTGCTGCCTGGCCCTGTACTGCTGCTCCGTCCATAAACCGCCTCCCCGGCGCCTGGGCCGAGATCTGCTGCAGTGGCCCCGGGCCTCTCCGTCCCGGGCCACGGTGCCCTTCTGCGGTCGACAAGCTAGCACCGGGGCCGGCCCGCGAGCGCCCACCCCGCCCGGCCCGTGCCGTACGCCTCCCGGACGGTTTGGCGGGTTAGCATCGGGCCGATGACATGTCGCAGGGGAACTGAGGTGCCCGGCCGGCCAGGCACGCGCTGACACGACGGCGGGGCTTCCCCCGCCGGTCATCGCGTGCCGCCTCCGTGAGCGGCACAGCGGCCGTACAGGCCAGGCCCGGCGCCCAGTCCAGTGGGTGCGGGCAGGGCTTTGCCCCACTCCCGGAGGAGCACCTCTTTGCGACAGTTCCGCCTGGCCTGCCTGAGCTATGTCTCACTGGCCCTGCCCGGTTCCACCCTGGGCCTGCTCTGGCCCCCCATGAGCCGCAGTACCCACGAGCCCCTGGCGGCCCTCGGCATCTTCATCGTCTTCGGCACCGCAGCCTCGGTGCTGGCCGGCTTGGCGACCGGGCCCCTGCTCGGCCGGCTGGGCGTCGGGCCCGTGCTGGCCGGAGGAGCGGCCCTGGTGGCCACCGCCCTGGGGGCCGAGTCCGTGGCCCCGTCGTTCGTGGTCCTGGTGTGCGGCTCGGTGCTGTTCAGTACCGGCTTCGGTGCTGCCGACACCGCTGTCAACGCCTACGCCGCCGGCCACCTCGGGCCCCGGGACACCAACTGGCTGCATGCCAGCTACGGGCTGGGGGCCACGCTCGGGCCCCTGGTGGTCACTGCGCTGCTCGGCCAGGGCCTGGGCTGGCGCTGGGCCATGGCCTGCCTGGCCGGGGCCCAGGGCGCTCTCAGCCTCTACCTGCTGGCCCGCGTGGCCTGGTGGGCGGCGGCCCCGGGGGCCGCCCCGAGCCGCCCGACCGTCACCTCGGCCCCGGCCAGCGAGAGGAGCCCGGGCCCGGCAGGGACAGCCAAAAGGAGGGCCGGCCGGGGCGGGCCCGGATGGCGGAGGCCCGGGTGGCGGAGGCCCGGGTGGCGCAGGCAGGGCTGGGGCCCGCTCGCCGTGCTTGTGGCCACCCTGGTCTTCTGTGCGCTGGAGACGGGTGCCGAGTCTGCCGCCGGCATCTGGGGCTTCGTCTACCTGAGCGCCGGGGAGCACCTGGGGCCGACAGCGGCCGGGGCGGCGGTGTCGGCCTACTGGGCCACCATGTTCGTGGGCCGGATGGTGATGGGCCCGGTGGCCGAGCGGACGGGTGCGGCCCCCGCTATGGGACTGGCCACAGCCGGCGTGGTGGGCGGTGCCCTGGTGGTCACCCTGGCGGGCGGACCTGCCCCGGCGGTGGTGGGGCTGGCCCTGGTGGGGCTGGCCGCGGCGCCCATCTTCCCACTGGTGAACACCACCACGGCCCGGCGCTTCGGTGCCGGGGCAGCCGTGGGCCCGACCAGGGCGGTAACCCTCCAGGTGGGTGCCTCCACCCTGGGGGGCGCCGTGGTACCGGCCCTGGCCGGGCTCGCCATCGGAGGCGGCCACCCCGGCGCACTGGGCCCTGTGCTGCTGGTGACGTCGACAGCCATGGCCCTGGCCTTGGCCCTGATGTCGCCACCAGGCCGGCCGGCGCTACCGGCTGGCTGACATGGGCCGGCTGGTCAGCCTCCCACCCTGTAGTAGACCCGCACCCAGGGGCTGCCGCCGGTTGTCGTGCTGCCGACCGGGACGCCTATCGCCCTGGCGCCGCCCTGCCCGGCACCGCCCCCTCCGCCACCACCGAACCTGCCGTTGGACGGGCCTCCCCAACCTCCGCCGCCACCACCACCGCCGCCCGGCCACCCCCCGCCTCCGCCACCACCACCGCCGGCGCTCTCGCCGCCCTGGCCGCCCGTCCCGCCCTGCTCCTCGCTCCCGGACGTACCGCTGTCGCCGCCGAGGGCCCCGGCACCTCCACCGCCTCCCTGCGGGTCACCGCTCTGGCCGCCGCCGCCCCCGCCTCCTGACCCACCCGTGCTCGAGTAACCCTTTGTCCCCTTCCCCAGGTCGTGGCCGAACGTCCCCCCCTCGCCGTTGGGCAGGCTGTAACCGGACGCGCTCGCGCCACCTCCTCCTCCGCCTCCGGCAGCCACCGCGAGGCAGTCGGCCACGCCCGCCCACCCCTGCGGGCACAGTCCGGACCAGCCTCCTCCTCCTGCTCCGCCACCCATGCCCCCGCCGCCACCTGGGAAGCCACCTGGTGCGAGCCCGCCACCCGGGTCGCCGCGGCGACCGGGGCTCCCCACGACCAGCTGCAACCTCTCGCCGGGGTGCACGGCCACGGTAGCCGTCAACCTCTCCGCTCTGCCTGCGTTCTCGGTCCATGTGGGGCGGGGCAGGTAATGCTCGATGCCATCGCCTCCCCAGGCCCCGGCTGATTCGACCGTGACCTCATGCACACCCGCGGGCACGGCCCAGTTGGCGATGCCGGGCTCGACGAGCGATACGACGCCGGGTTGCACCGTTGGCTTCACATAATGGGCGCCCGTGGGGCTCGTCCCGCTCCCGCCTCCGCCCGGTCCTCCGCCCGCTCCCGGGGCACCGGCCCCCGGGGCACTGCCGGCCGCCCCGGCCCCGACGGCGATGCCGTTGGCCTGGCCGGCGTCCTTGATGAACGAGTCGGTGGCGGGACTGCCGCTCAGGCCTGCCCGGCCGACCTGTTCGGTCGAGCTGTCGGCCCAGTAGATGTGACCGTCGGCCACGGCCAGGCCGATCGGGCTCCCCGCCAGCGAGCGGTAGCGGACGGGGATGAAGTTGTCCTGCAGGCCCGTGCCAGAGGCGCCGACGCGGCCGATGGAGCCTTGGAACGGGTCGGAAAAATAGATCTGACCACCCGCGACCGCTAATCCGACAGCCTGGGAGCGCGCGGGCAGGACGACGAAGCCGGGCTGGGCACCGGAACCGTCCAGGCGCGCCCGGCCGATGGCTCCGTTGCCCTGCCCCCCGGCGTTGGCCTGGCCGTTACCCTCGCCCCAGTAGAGGTAGGCGCCGCCCACAGCGACAAAGGGCGGGGAGGCGATCATGCCCACGTCGGTTATGAAGCCCGGCTGGGCGCCCGAACCGTCCAGGCCCGAGCGCCCGATCGAAGGAGAAGTGCCGCCGTCGGCCCAGTACAGGTAGCTGCCCGCCACCGCCAGGCCGCAGGGACTGGAGAGGCCTCGGACGACCTCGCGAGGGCCCTTGCCCGAGAGGTCGGCCCGCCAGATCGAGCCCTGGCTCGTGCCTGGGCCGCTGTCGATGCTCCAGTAGAGGTACCCCGCTGACTGAGCTACCCCGCAAGCGGCAGCAGGGGTCTTGATGAAGCCCACTGTCATGCCACTGCCGTCGAGGCTGGCCCGGTCGACGCTGCCGTTCTCGACCGACCAGTAGATGTACGGGGTGGCCACGGAGCTTGCAGAGGTTGCGTCCCCGCTGTGCCCCACGAGGGCCAGCCCTACCAGGCACGCTGTGCTCGCTACCCGCTTCGCCCCTGTTGTGAGCGTTCGCTGCACGGTCCGCTCCCTTTTGCCCGGCTCCGCTGCCCTCACGGGCAGGCGGCAGACCGCGCCAGCACGACGTGACTGTAGCTGACCTCGGCTAGCCATGCCCTCCCCGGCCCCGGTTGAGCGCCGTCACCCGTAGGCCTTTTGGACGGGAACGAGCCTCTCGCGCAGCACGCCAACGGGAGGGTGCCTCGCGTCGGCGACGTCGTGGTCACCGTGCCTGAGGTCCCCGGCGGGCGCCAAGCGGGAGCGCGCCCGGTGCCGCGCCGAGCGGCCCGGGCGGACCGGCCCGGGCGGACCGGTGGGCGCGAGTGGAGGGCCGCCCGGCTGAGCGGGCATGATGGGGCCGGTCCAGCGCCTGTGGCCGCTGCGGGCTGGCCCTTGGGGCCGCCCGACCGGTCCGCTTGGCTGCGCCGTGGCCTCCTCCCGCCCGGGTTGACGGTGCGGGCAGGCACGGGGATATCGTTGTCTCGGGACCTTCGGCTCGCCTCCGAGCGGGCTTGGGCAACCGGTATGAGAGGGGAGCGCCGTAGCTGCCGCTCAAACCAGGTGGTAAGTGCATTGTGAGTCATCCCCGACGGTGAGCCGGGGGCGGCCCGTGGGCTGGTTGGAGGGCAGTGCGAGAGGCGAGAGGAGACATCGATGTCTAGCTCCCCCGGAGGTGCCCCTCGCCCGACGCGGCCCACCATGCGGGATGTGGCCGCCCTGGCCGGTGTGGCGGTCAAGACAGTGTCCCGGGTGATGAACGGCGTGTCCACCGTGGACCCCGAGCTGGCCCAGAGGGTCCGCAAGGCGGCTGACATGCTCAGCTACCGGCCCAACCTGACAGCCAGCAACCTGCGCCGGGGGGCAGGCAGGACGTCCACCATCGGGCTGCTGCTCGAGGACGTCGCCAACCCTTTTTCGGCCGCCCTGCTGCGGGCCGTGGAGGACGAGGCCCGGGCCAGGGGGGTCCAGGTCCTCATCGCCAGCCTGGACGAGGACCCCGAGAGGGAGCGCCAGCTGGCCCTCGACCTCATCGACCGCCAGGTGGACGGGCTGGTGATCGTGCCCGCCGGCCAGGACCAGAGCTACCTGCTGGCCGAGAGCCGACTGGGGGTGCCCGCCGTGTTCCTGGACCGCGAGCCCAGCCTGTTCGCCGCCGACACGGTCATCTCCGACAACTTCGGTGGGGCGACGGCGGCGGTCCGCCACCTGCTGGCGGCCGGGCACCAGAGGGTGGGCTACCTGGGTGACGTCCCCTCGCTCGCCACCTCGGCCCACCGCTTCGCCGCCTACGAGGCGGCCATGAGGGAGGCAGGCCGGGCCCCGGGCCCCCGGCATGTCGCTCAGGGCCTGCGCACAGCCGAGCAGGCGGCGCAGGCCACCTACGCCATGATGGCGGAGGCGGAGCCACCCACCGCCCTGTTCGCCAGCCAGAACCTGGTGACCATCGGTGCCACCACGGCCCTGCACCAGCTCGACCTCGCGCAGCGGGTGGCCCTGGTGGGCTTCGACGACTTCGTGCTGGCCGACGTACTGGAGCCCGGGGTCAGCGTGGTGGCCCAGGACGTCACGGCCATGGGCCGCCTGGCCGCCCAGCGCCTGTTCGCCCGCCAGGCGGGCGACGCCTCACCGCCGCGCACCTACGTGGTGCCCACCACCCTGGTGGCACGGGGCTCGGGCGAGATCAGGCCCAGAGACGGGCAACCACAGCGTCGCGGGCCGGCCCGTTAGGCCGGACCGGGCCCCGGCTCGCTGAAGGCTCGACGGAAGCGTTCCAGGGCCAGCGCCGAGCCCTGGGATGCCCACGCCTCCAGGGCCACCACCCCGTCGTACCCCAGTTGGCGCAGTTTCGCTGCGACCGCGGGGTAGAAGATCTCACCCGTGCCTGGTTCGCACCGACCGGGGACGTCCGCCACCTGCACCTCACCGATGAGAGGCAGGGCCCTTTCGACCAGGGCGCTCAGGTTGCCCTCTCCGATCTGGGCGTGGTACAGGTCCAGGTTGAGCCTTACATGGGGACTGCCCACCGCCTCGACCAGGGCTATGGTGTCAGCGGCTCTGGCCAACGGCGTGCCCGGGTGGTCGACCGCCGTGTTGAGGTTCTCCAGGGTGAAGACACGCCCCGCGCGCTCACCCAGCCGGCCGAGGCGCTCCAGGGTGCGTGCTGCCGTGAGCCACATGGCCGGGGTGGTCACCTCTACCGGGTTGAGCGGCCGCCCGTCAGGGCCGAGCGCCCCCCCGTGCAGGTTGAGCCTGGGGCAGCCGAGCCGGGCGGCCACCGCGAGGGACCGCTCGGCACTGCGCAGGAGCTCGTCGGCGCCGTCCGGGTCGGAGAGGCTGCCACTGGTGTAGCCGGTCATGGAGGAGAACCTGGCCCCCGTGGCCGCCAGGGCATCGATGTCCTTGGCCGTCCAGTCCCAGATCTCCACCTCCAGGCCGGCCTCGTGGACAGCCCGCACCCGCTCCACGAAGGGCAGGTCCAGGAACAGCATCTCGGCGCACGCCGCCAACCGGTAACCGGTCACAACGCCCTACTGGTTCGTGGGGAAGTGGTAGGAGGCGCCACTGTGCGCCCGGGGAGCCGGCCAGCGGCTGGTCACCACCTTGGAACGGGTGTAGAAGCCGACCCCGTCGCTGCCGTGGATCCTGCGCTCGCCGAAGAGGCTGTCCTTCCACCCTCCGAACGAGTAGTAGGCCATGGGGACGGGGATGGGGACGTTGATCCCGATCATGCCCACCTTGACCCCACGGTGGAAGCGCCGCGCCGCCTCCCCCGAAGAGGTGAACAGGGCGGTGCCGTTGCCGTAGGGGTTCGAGTTGATGAGCTCGATGGCTTCGTCAGGCCCGTCGACCCGTAGCACCGAGAGCACCGGCCCGAAGATCTCGTCCCGGTAGACCTCCATGCCCGGTGTCACCTGGTCGACCACGCTGGGGCCGATGAAGAAGCCCTCCTCGTGGCCCGCCACCACCAGGCCGCGGCCGTCCAGGGCCACGCGGGCCCCCTCGTCGGCACTGCGCGCCACGTAACCGGCGATGCGCTGCCTGGCTTCTTCGGTGATCACCGGGCCCATCTCGCTCGCCGGGTCCCTCCCCGGGCCCACCTTGATCTTCGCCGCCTGCTCGGTGAGGGCGTCCACCAGTTCGCCCGCCACGCCGCCGACGGCGACGGCGGCCGAGACGGCCATGCACCGTTCACCGGCCGAGCCGAATGCCGCTGCCGACAGGTGCTGGACGGCGAAGCCCAGGTCGGCGTCGGGCAGCACCACGGCATGGTTCTTGGCCCCCCCGAGGGCCTGCACCCTCTTGCCCGCCGCGGTGGCCCTCTGGTGCACGTAGCGGGCGATAGGGGTGGAGCCGACGAAGGACACGGCCGCCACGCCCGGGTGGTCGAGGAGGGCGTCCACCGCCGTCCTGTCCCCGTTGACCACGCTGAAAACGCCCTCGGGCAGGCCTGCCTCCGCCCAGAGCTCGGCTACCCGCATGGACGCCGACGGGTCGCGCTCGCTCGGTTTGAGCACGAAGGCATTGCCGCACGCAATGGCGATGGGGTGCATCCACATCGGCACCATCACCGGGAAATTGAAGGGGCTGATGCCGGCCACCACGCCCAGGGGCTGACGGTAGGAGAAGACGTCCACGGCACTCGAGACCTGGTCCGAGTACTCACCCTTGAGCAGGTGGGGTATGCCGCACGCGAACTCCACCACCTCCAGGCCCCGACGGACCTCGCCCAGGGCGTCGGACAACACCTTGCCGTGCTCGTCCGAGACGATGCCGGCGAGCTCCTCGGCGTGGGCGTTGACCAGCTCGCGGAAGGCGAACAGCACGTTGGAGCGGGCGCTCAGCGAAGATGCCGCCCACCGCTCGTAGGCCTCATTGGCCTGCTCCACGGCCCGGTCAACCTCCTCCGTGCCCGCGAAGGAGACCCGTGCCTGCTGGTGGCCGGTCGCCGGGTTGTAGACGGCCCCGTAGCGTTCGGTCCGCCCCTCTACCGCCCTGCCCCCGGTCCAATGGCCGATCGTCTTCAAGTTGTCCTGCTCCTTGTTCACTGTTCCCGGTCCTAGAGGTAGGGGCGCTGGCGGGCCTTGGCCGTCTCGTAGGTGGCGCGGGCCTGCTTGGTGGACGTCAGCGCAGAGACCTCTGCCACTGCCACGTCCCACCACGCCTCACTTGAGGGGGCGGGCACGAGGGGGTCGGTGGATATTGCGATGAGGACCGGCCCGGGCTCGGACTTGGCCCTCTCCAGTAGCACCGAGAGCTCGGCCACGTCCCGGGCGCGCCACGCCGTGGCGCCCAGGCTGGCGGCGTTGGCGACGAAATCGACCGGGAGCGGGGCCCCGTCCAACCGGCCGGAGCCGGGAGACCGGTAGCGGTAGGAGGTCCCGAAGCGCTCCGCCCCCACCGACTCGGAGAGGGCGCCGATGGAGGCGAAGCCGTGGTTGTCCACCAGTACCACGGTCAGCTTCACCCCCTCCTGCACCGCGCTCACCAGTTCCTGGGCCATCATCAGGTAGGAGCCGTCGCCCACCATGACGTAGACCTCGCGGTCGGGCTGTGCCAGTTTCACGCCCAGGCCACCAGCGACCTCGTAGCCCATGCAGGAGTACCCGTACTCGACGTGGTAGCCCTTGGGGTCGCGCGTGCGCCACAGCTTGTGCAGGTCCCCCGGCATGGAGCCGGCAGCACAGACCACGACGTCGCGGGGCCCGCTTGCCGCGTTCACGGCGCCGATGACCTCGGACTGGGCGGGCAGGGGGCTGTGGCCCAGGTGGTAGGCCTGTTCAACCTCGGCGTCCCAGGCGCGGGCCGAGGCGGAAGCCTCCTCGCGGTAGGCCGGTTCGACGGACCAGCCCTCCAGCAGGCTCGCCAGGGCCTCCAGAGTGGCCCGGGCGTCACCCACCAGTTCGGTCGCCGCGTGTTTTGTGGCGTCCAGACGGGCGATGTTGCAGTTGACGAACTGCACACCGGGCGCAGCGAAGACGGTCCGGGAGGCGGTCGTGAAGTCGCTCCAACGGGTGCCCACCCCGACCACCACGTCTGCTGTGGCGGCCAGTGCGTTGGCCGCCGTGGTGCCGGTGGCGCCTATAGCCCCCACCGACTGGGGGTGGTCGTAGGGCAGGGCCCCCTTGCCGGCCTGGGTCTCGGCGACGGGCACGCCCGTAGCCTCGGCCAGGCGGCGTAGGGCTTCGTTGGCTTCGGAGTAGGCCACCCCTCCGCCCGCCACCACGAGAGGGCGCCGGGCCTGGCGCAGGACCTGGGCCGCCCGGGCCAGGGCGGCCGGGCCGGGGACGGGACGGTCGATGTGCCACACCCGCCGCCCGAAGAGCTCGGCCGGCCACTCGAAGGCCTCCGCCTGTACGTCCTGGCACAGGGCCAGGGTGACGGCACCCGCGTCCACCTGGTCCGTCAGGGCCCTCATGGCGGCCATGAGCGACTCGGGCAGTTGTTCGGGCCGTGCCACCCGGTCGAAGAAGCGGGACACGGGACGGAAGGCCTCGTTGACCGAGAAGTCGCGGTAACCGGGGTGCTCGAGCTGTTGGAGCACGGGGTCGGCCGGCCGGGTGGCGAACACGTCCCCGGGCAGCAGCAGCACGGGCAGGCGGTTCACGGTGGCCAGGGCGGCCCCGGTGACCATGTTGGTGGCCCCGGGGCCGATGGACGAGGTGCAGGCCAGGGTGGAGAGCCGGTTGCGGGCCCGGGCGAAGGCGGCTGCGGTATGGACCATGGCCTGTTCGTTGCGGGCCTGGCGGTAGACCAGGGAGCCGGGGGCGGAGAGCTCGGCCTCCAGCAGGGCCTGCCCAAGGCCGGCCACGTTGCCGTGGCCGAAGATGCCGAAGCACCCCTCGACCAGGCGGTGCTCGGCGCCGTCACGCTCGGTCCATTGCTGGGCCAGGAACCGCACCACGGCCTGCCCCACCGTGAGGCGCACGGTGCCCGTCACTGCACACCCCCATTGTCAGCGGCGTGCCCGTCGTCGCCCAGCAGGCGGGGGTCGACCTCCTTGCCCTGCCAGCTGGCCCGCACCCAGGCGTGCTCGGGGTCGTCGCTCGCCAGCCAGGCCCGTGGCCCCGGGCCGGCCATGACGTTCAGGTAGTACATGTCGTAGCCCGGAGCGGCCATGGAAGGGCCGTGGTAGCCGTGCGGTATGAGGACCACGTCGCCGCCATGGACCTCGGCCAGCACGTCCACAGGCCGCGGCCCCGCCCCGTACACTCTCTGGTAGGCCGCCCCGTCCTCGCCACCGGGCCCACGGGCGAGCTCAAAGTAGTAGATCTCCTCCAGCTGGGTCTCGCCCGGGCGGTCCTCGTCGTGCTTGTGGGGCGGGTAGGAGGACCAGTTCCCGGCCGGCGTCACGACCTCGCAGGCCATCAGGCGGCGGGCGTCGAACGTGCCCGGCATGCAGTAGTTGACCACCCGGCGCGAGCAGTTGCCCGCTCCCCGCAGTTCGACCGGTACCGCCCGGGCCGCCTGGTAGCGCAACCCCTCCGGCACCGTGGGCCCCTGCCCGCCCACCTTGGCCCCGGGGAGGGCGAAACGGCCGCCGTCGCGGCTCTCCAGCGTCAGCTCCTGCCCCGGCGCCACGTAGGCGAAGTCACTCGGACCGGCAAAGACCGAGGCCCGTCCCTGCAGGGCCAGCTCCTGCTGGCCCGAGCGCACCAGGCACGAGCCGGTCAAGGGGAGCACGAGCACCTCCTCCTCGCCGGTGGCCAAGCCGGCGCTCTGGCCGGCTGCCAGGTCCAGCACGCGCAGCGAGGACCATGACCAGCCGGCCCGGGAGGCGCTCAGGTCCACGGACCACGGCCCGTTGGCGAGAGCACCCGCCCGGTGGTGGAGCTCGGCGTTGCCCAGCGCGGGCATGCTCATCTTGCACCACCCGCGGTCGGGTCGACCTCGTCGGTCCTCACTGCCCGGGCCTCGGCCAGGGACCGCTTCGCCGCCAGGCCCAGCACCAGTGCGGCTCTGGCGTCCCTGACGCCGGCCAGTGCCGGGCCACCGGCATCGGGTCGCCCTTGCGCTGCGGCCACGAACGCCGTCCACTGGGCCAGGTACGAAGCGGCGTAGCGTTCGATGAAGAAGTGGGGGAGGAGGGCCCCCGTCGAGCCCTGGGCGGTCAAGGTGAAGGCGTTGTGCGCCAGCGGGTTGGTGGAGGCAGCCATGCCGTTGGCGCCGAACACCTCCACTCTCTGGTCGTAGCCGTACCGGGCCTGCCTGCTGTTGTCGATCACGCTGATGCAGCCGTCCTCATGCCAGAGCGTGACCACGGCGGTGTCGACGTCGCCCAGGCGCTCGAGCTCGGGCTCGACCCTCACTGCGCCGGCCGCGTGCACCGCCACCACGTCGCTGCCCACCACGAAGCGGGCCATGTCGAAGTCGTGCACTGTCATGTCCATGAAGATGCCCCCGGACACCGCGGCGTAGCTGAGCGGCGGCGGGGCAGGGTCCCGGCTGGTGATGCGGGCCAGGTGCGGTGCGCCGACCGTTCCGGCCGCCACTGCCTGGCGCACCTGGGCATGCGAAGGGTCGAAACGACGGTTGAAGCCTACGGCGAGCAGCACCCCTGCCCGCTCAGCGGCTGCCACGGCCCGGTCGACCTCGGCGAGGTCCAACGAGACCGGCTTCTCGCAGAAGATCGCCTTGCCTGCGCCGGCCGCGGCCACGACCAGGTCGGCATGGGTGTCGGTGGGCGAGCAGATGGCCACGGCATCGACGGAAGGGTCGGCCATCATGGCCCCGGTGCCCATGGCCGGCGCCCCCAGGGACCGGGCGACCTCCTCGGCCAGGGTGCCGACGGCGTCGGACACTGCGGCGAGAGCGGCCCCGGGCACCTGGGAGGCGAGGAGCCGGGCGTGCATGAGCCCGATGCGGCCGGTCCCGATCACCCCCACCCTCAGCGGGCGGCCCTCCGGACGTGCCGGGGTCACCGCCGGCCCGCCCCGGTTGCCAGGGCCCGGCGCAGGTACTCGACGCTGGCCTTCACGTCGTCGACGGGGCCGGGCTCGACCGAGGTGCCCGGGTCGATGGTGGTGTCCTGCTCGAGCACGTACCAGCCGTCGTAACCCTGGGCCTCCAGGGTGCTGACTGTCCCCGTGATGTCGACGTCGCCGGCCCCGGCCGAACGGAACATGCCCGAGCGGGTGGCGTCGAGGAGCGAGACCTTGTGGGCCAGTACCGGGCCTGCCTGGGACAGGTCCACGTCCTTGAGGTGCACGAGGCCCACCCGCTCGGCGTGCCGGCGGGCGAAGCCCACCGGGTCGAGGCCCCCGATGGCCATGTGGCCGGTGTCCAGGCACCATTGCACAGCCGAGCGGGCCATGAGCTCTCCCACGTGCTCGGCCCGTTCCACCAGGGTGCCCACGTGGGGGTGGACCACCTGGACCAGGCCGTGGGCGGCACAGATCCCGTCCACCATGGCCACCTCGTCGGCGATCTCGTCCCACTGTGCCGGCGACGGGTCGAAGGGCTCCGACCAGGCCTCGTCCACGACGATGGCGGTGACGAAGTAGGTGCCGCCGGCACCGGAGAGCAGGCTCGCCGCCGCCTCGGCGTCAGAACGGGCCTTGTCCCGGGCGGAGGGCTCGTGAAGGCTGAGGGGCACGAAACCGCCCACGGCGCCGAGGGAGTAACCGGAGAGAAGGGAGCGGATCTGCCCGGGCTCGTCCCCCAGGTAACCCAGGGCTCCCAGTTCGGTGGCCTTGAGGCCCAGTTCGCGCATCTCGGCCAGCACCTTGTCGCGGGGCAGCATGAGGCCCCAGCCCGGGACCTCGCACACCCCCCACGAGATGGGCGCGCCAGCCAGGCGCTCCAGGGCGCTCCCGGTCGGAGCTCTCATCTTGTCCCTACCTCCTTGACGTTCGGCGCCGCCGTCCGGGCACCGCTGTGTTCGCCTGCTGCCTGCGCAGGTCCTGCCGGTTGGTCGTCCGTCCCCGTGCCCGAGGACGCGGGCTGCACCGTTGTGCCGCTGCGGGCAGCCTCGGCCGCCGCCGCGGCCAGGTCGAAGGCCGCGAGAGCGTCCCTGCCGCCCACCAGGGGTGGGCGCACCTCGGTCACCGAGCGGGCGAAGTCCTCCATCTCCGCCACGAAGGCGGCCGAATAGCGTTGGTCGAAGCTGCTGACCAGAGGCCGGGCCGCGGTGCCCGGGGTGCGCAGCTCGTAGCCGTACGCGAACGGTTCGTCGATGCGGGCAGTGCCTGCCCGGCCCACCACCTCGACGGAGCTGTCGTAGCCGTAGCCCGCCACCCGGGAGAGGTCGACGATGCCGAGGGCACCGTTGGCAAAACCCAGCGTGACCACCGCGGTGTCGTAGTCCCCGATCTCCTGGAACCCCGGGCTCGAGAGGGCGGTGCCCCGAGCGCTGACACTGACCACTTCTCCGAGCAGCCAGCGGGCGAGGTCCAGGTCGTGGATGCCCATGTCCACGAAGATCCCTCCTGAACCAGCGAGGAACTCCGGCCGCGGTGGTGACATGTCGCGCTGCGAGGCCCGGAAGAGGTAGGGCGCCCCCAGCTCCCCCTGACGCATGCGCGCCGCCACGGCAGCGGTCGGCGGGTCGAAGCGACGATGGAAGCCGACCTGGAGGTTGGTGCCCGCTGCCTCGATGTCGGCCACCATCTGGGCGGTGGTCACCCGCTCCAGTGAGAGAGGCTTCTCGCAGAAGACGTGCTTGCCTGCCGCAGCGGCCCGTACGGCCATCTCGGCGTGCGCCCCGGTCGGCGTCGCCACGACCACTGCGTCGACCTCGGGGCTGTCGAGCAGGTCGTCGTAGGTGGGCGCCACCCTGGCCCCCAGCCGCTCGCCGGCCTCCCTGGCAACGTCCGGTCGGAGGTCGAACACAGCCACGAGCTCGGCCGAAGGGCACCGTCTGGCAACGTTGGTGGCGTGGACCATGCCCATGCGGCCCAGGCCGGCAACAGCGAGCCGGGCGCGGTGGGCCGGTCCCTGCCTCGTGGGGCTCACAGCGCCCCCGGGGCGTGCAAACCGTCTCTCGTCATCGGTCCCCTTTCGACGCCCGTACCACTGCTTTGCGCCGGCCTGGCACGGCACCTGGGCGAGGCGCCCGAACAGGCCCGGCAGCTCCGTCGGGTAGCTCCGCGGCACTGAAAAGGGCCCGTCGTCGTCCCCCGGTGCCCTGTGCAGCCCGGACCACATCGTGGACACTTAGGTTCTCATCTGGACGCTATGGTCCCGAGGGGGGCGTTGTCAAGAGCGGTCGAGCGGAGGTGCCCGCCCGGGCCGGTGGTGCGAGGCGGGCAACTTACCTAGGAAGATCCGGAAGGGCGCCCCGGCGCCGCCGGGCCACCGCCGGGGCGACGGGTGGGCGCTGTCCACAATGTGGACGCTGTTCACAATGTAGACATGGCGCGACCATGTGGACAGGACGGGCCCGGAGGCGTAACATCGGCCCGGTGGCGGAGCCGCGCACAAAGGTCTTGGGAAAGGCGGGCAAGCTGCTCGAACTGCTCGCCGCCAACCCGGGCACGACAGCGCCCGAGCTGGCCCAGCTCATGGCAGAGCCCCGGCCCTCGGTCCACCGCCTGGTCCAGGACCTGGTCGCCCTGGGCTACGTGGAGCCGGCGTCGCGACCGGGTACCTACCAGCTCGGGCTGGGACTTTTCCGCCTCGGCTCGGTGGTGGCCTCGCGCCTCGACGTACGTGAACGGGCCCGCCCGGTCATGGAGGAGCTCCACAGGGCCCTCGAGGAGACGGTGTACCTGGTGGTGCGCCGGGGGGACGACGCGGTGTGCATCGAGAGGGTGGAGGGACTGCACATACGCTCCATGGCCTTGCAGTTGGGCGGGTCGCTGCCCCTGCACCTGGGGGCCGGGCCGAGGGCCCTGCTGGCCTTCGAACCACGCGAGTCCTGGGACGGTTACTTCCAGCGGGCCACGTTGGAGGCGCGCACCCCGCGTACGCCTACGACCCGGGCCGGCCTGCTGGCCCTGCTCGAGGAGGCGCGTCACAGGGGTTACGACATCAGCGACGAGGACGTCACGGTGGGCATCGCGTCCGTGGGGGCACCGGTCTTCGACCACACAGGGTCGGTGCGCGCCGCCCTGTCGGTGGGCGGCATGCGTTCTGCGCTCATGGACGACGGGGGCGAGAAGGCCGTCAAGTTGGTCACCGAGGGTGCCCGCGAGGTGTCCCGGCGACTGGGTTTCGAGCCGTGAAGCGGACATCCGGTGCAGTCGCACCGGCCCTGTGAGGGGCCGGGAGACAAGAGGAGGTCATTGGACAAGATGAGCGAGTACAAGAGCCCGCTGCACGAGATGACCCAGCGCACACCTACGTGCCTGTGGAACGACTCGGCGTCCACGAGCGAGCTGGCTTACTCCATCGAGCACGGGGCCGTGGGCGCCACCTGCAACCCCGTCATCGTCCTCGCAGTGGTGCGCCAGGAGATGGCGCGGTGGCTGCCCCGGGTCAGGGCCCTCGTGGAGGCCCACCCGCACGCCACAGAGGACCAGGTCGGCTGGAAGCTGGTGGAGGAGGTCTCGCAGGAGGCGGCTGCTTTGCTGCTGCCTGCGTTCGAGGCGTCCAAGGGCCGCAACGGCCGCCTCTCCATCCAGACCGACCCCCGTCTCTACCGTGACCCGGCGGCCATGCTCGCCCAAGCCGAGCATTTCAACGGGTTGGCGGAGAACATGATCGTCAAGATCCCGGCCTCGGCGGCGGGCCTGCAGGCAATCGAGGAAGCAACCTACCGAGGGGTCAGCATCAACGCCACGGTGAGCTTCACCGTGGGCCAGGCCGTGACCGTGGCCGAGGCGGTGGAGCGGGGCCTGGACCGACGGGAGGCGGAGGGCCTGAGCACTGCGGGGATGGGCCCGGTGTGCACGATCATGGTCGGACGCCTGGACGACTGGCTCAAAACGGTGGCGGACAGGACGGGAGTGGTGACCGACCCCGGGCACCTGGAGTGGGCTGGGGTGGCGGTGTTCAAGGAGGCCTACCGGATCTACATGGAGCGCGGCTACCGGACGCGTCTGCTCTCGGCTGCCTTCCGCAACCACTACCACTGGAGCGAGCTGGTGGGCGGTGACGTAGTGGTCTCGCCACCCCACGCCTGGCAGGTGCGCTTCAACGCCAGTGACATCGTCGTGAAGGAGCGCATAGGCGACCAGGTGAGCCCCGAGGTGGTCGCCGACCTGCGGCGCCGGTTCCCGGACTTTGCCCGGGCATTGGACGAGCACGGGCTGGTGCCCACCGAGTTCGACACCTTCGGCCCGTCCCTGGTGACCCTGCGCCAGTTCCTGGGTGCCACCGGCGAACTGGCCACCCTGGTCAGGGACGTGATGACGCCTGACCCCCGCTCCGTGCCGACGGGCCGCTGAACTATGCCCCGGGGAGTGGCCCGATGACAGGTTCAGGCCCGGTGCCCCCCAGGGCTAAGCTCAGCCCGCCGGGCGGTGGTGCCCGGTGCTGCCAAAGGGAAGAAACCGTGCCAAGGGGAGGGAACAGGCAGTGGAGGTAAGGGGTAGGGAGCTGCACTTCGGGGTGCAGTTGCAGGCGCAGCGGACCGACTGGGCCGGTTACGCCCGAGCAGTGCTCGCCGTGGAGGAGCTCGGCTTCGGCTCGGTA
>JAJZMF010000017.1 GCA_021850325.1 Actinomycetes bacterium | reverse complement strand
CGCGCCTCGCCGAGTGGCTGAACGCCGACCGTGCCGGGCTCCGCCTGCACCATGAGCTGTCTGCCACGGCGGACCGCTGGGCCCTGGCCGATAGAGACCCGTCGCTCCTCCAGCGAGGGACGCGCCTCGCCGTCACCTCTGAATGGGCGCAGGTGCCGGGGCACGCCGAGGAGCTCACCAGCAGCGAGGTCGAGTTCCTCCAGGCGAGCCAGGCACGTGAGACGGCCGAGAAACGGGATGCCCGCCGGCGCGCACGGCGGGTGAGGCAGCTCCTCGGCCTCGTCGCAGCCCTGGCTCTCGCGGCCAGTGCGCTGGCGGGGGTGGCCCTGAACGCGAGCAACACCGCCACCACGATCGGTCACCAGGCCCTGTCGAGGCAGGTGGCCATCGAGGCGGGCCAGCTGCAGGCCACGGACCCGTCCCTTGCCATGCAGCTCGCTCTGACTGCGTACCGGATCTCGCCCACGGTCCAGGCCCGTTCGGCCCTGCTCGACGCTTCGGCTTCCGAGATGCCGACGCGCATCCTCGGGCCTCCCGGCCCCACGTCGGCAGCTGTCGGCAGCGGGGGGCACCTGCTCGCGGTGGCCGAGTCGGCGACCGACAAGGTCGACCTCTACGCACTGGTAGGGCTTCGTCCACGCCGCCTGGCAACCGTGCGCGTGGCACGGCCACCCGGTGACCAGACCTACACGGTCGCGCTCTCCCCCGATGGTCGGCTGATGGCAGCTGCTGGGACGAACGCCGAGGTGGCCCTCTTCGCCCTGTCCCCGTCGGGCCGCTCGAGGCTCCTGGCGACACTCGGGGGGTTCAAGAGCACCGTCTACGACGTCGCTTTCGGGCCGGGCGGGCACTCGCTCGCTGCGGCCAGCAATGACGGCACCGTACGCCAGTGGCGCCTGAGCGCCGGGGGCCGGCCCTCTCTGGCCGAGGTCGTCCACGCTCCGAGGAGCAGTTCTCTGCAGGCCGTGGCCTACAGCCCTGACGGCCGCCTCCTCGCTGCGGCGGGCGCGGACGGCACCCTCCTGCTCTGGGACGCAGCTGGCGGTCGTCCACTTCCCGTGAGCGGTACCGGCACTGCCGAGATCACCTCCCTCGCCTTCAGCCCGAGCGGCAGCCTCCTGGCGACGGGCGGCCAGGACGACGTGGTGCGCGTCTTCTCCGTGGGGGGGCATGGCCCAGCCCGCCTCGCGCACGCACCACTGGGCGGCTTCACGAGCTACGTGGACTCGGTCGCCTTTTCTCCGGACGGTCGGGACATCGTGGCCGGCGGCTCGGACAACTCCGTACGGGAATGGTCGACATCGACCTGGGCGGGCCTCGCCGTGCTCTACGACACGGACCCGGTCACCGCGGCCGACTTCCTGCCCTCCGGGCGGGCCCTGGTCACAGCGGACTCGGGGGGCACGGTGCGCCTCTGGCCGATGCCGCCACCGAGCACCTACACAACGCAGGGCCCCGTCTTCACGATCGATTACACGGCGAACGGGCGCATGTTGGCGGCCGTCAGCGGAGGCCCCAGCGGCGACGTCGCCCTGTGGGACGTGGCGGGCCCGTGGCGGCCGACGCAGATCGGGGAGGTCGGGACGCCCCCGGGCTTCGGTCCGGTGGCCGGCGTCGAGGCTCTGAGCCCCTCGGGGCGGCTCCTCGCGGTGGGTAACGCCGCTGCCCGCATACAGCTCGTCAGCTTGGCGAACGTGCACCGGCCACGGTTCGTGGGCAGCCCTCTTGTCGGGGCGGTGCCCACGCTGGAACAGCTGGTGTTCAGCCCGCAGGGCACCATCCTCGCCAGTGGGGACAACGCCGGGCGGGTGCACCTCTGGGGCGTGAAGAGCCCGGGGCACCCGCGTGCCCTTTCGACCCTCGTAGCCGGCGGCTACATCATGGGGGTGGCTTTCAGCCCGAACGGGAAGCTCCTGGCGGCCGCCAGTACAGAGGACAAGGTGTGGCTCTGGGACATCTCACGCCCTGCGCACCCCAGGCGTCTCGCCGTCCTGGGCGGATTTGCCAGCTACGCCTACTGCGTCGCGTTCACTCCCAATGGGCGCACGCTCATCGCTGGGAGCGCCGATGACACGGTCCGGATGTGGGACGTCAGCAGACCGACCGACCCGCGTCCCTTCCCCAAGCCGCTCACCGGGCCCACGAGCTACGTTTACTCGCTCACCGTGAGCCCCGACGGCAGGACGCTCGCCGCCAGTACGGTCGCTCACGCCGTCTGGCTCTGGGACATAACCGACCCTGCCCATCCCACCGTTCTGGCTGACCTCGGGGCAGCCACGGGCCAGGTCTTCGACGCCACCTTCAGCCCCGACGGTCAGACGCTCGTGGCGAGCGGGTCGGACCAGGTGCTCACCTTCTGGGACTACCGTGCCTCTTCGGTCGCCTCCCGGATCTGCTCGCTCACGGCGAGCCCGATAACCAGAGCCGAATGGGCGGAGTACGTGCAGGGGACGGCGTACTCCCCACCCTGCCCCTGATCGGGGACAGCGGTGCCAGGGACCTCGGCCCCGGGCCCGGCCGCGCCCCCGGTGCCCGCCACCGCACCTGCGCGGCGGCTGCACCCTGACGGCGACTGCCGCAGGTTGCGTGCGTCCCCTGCAATACTGCACTGATGGCAGCAACCAAACGGGTGGCCGTGGTCACCGGGGCCGCCCGTGGCCTGGGACGGGTCATCGCCGCCACGCTGGCAGCGGAGGGCTACGACCTTGCACTTGTCGACGTGGCCGACCTCCAGGGAGTAGCGGACGAGCTCCCCGGCCCGAGCAGCGCCCTGTTGCGTACCGGCGACGTGACCGACGAGGAGATCGTGGTCGGCTTCGCAGAGGAGGTCGCGGAGCGCTTCGGCCGCGTTGACGCCCTGGTGAACAATGCCGGCATCTCTCTGCTCATGCCGGCCGAGGAGACCTCGGCCGGCGCGTGGCAGCGGGTGCTCGAGGTGAACCTGACGGCGCCGTTCCTGCTGTGCCGGGAGTTCGGGCGGGCCATGCTGGGCGCCGGTGGCGGCGCCATCGTCAACGTGGCCTCGGTGGCGGGACTGCGGGGGATCTCGCACCGGGTGGCGTACAACGCTTCCAAGCACGGCCTCGTAGGCCTCACCTACACTCTGGCGGCCGAGTGGGGCGGCCGCGGGGTACGCGTCAACGCCGTCTGCCCGGGCTGGGTCAAGACAGAGATGGACCTGGAGGACCAGGGCAGCGGCGCGTACACGGACAGCGACATAACAGGCCAGGTGCCCATGGCCCGCTTCGCCACCCCACATGACGTCGCCCAGGTGGTGGCTTTCCTGTGCGACCCGTCCCGGAGCGCTTACGTGAACGGCGCCGCACTGCCCGTCGACGGGGGCTGGTCCTCCGACGGCAGCTGGACCTCGCTACGCCTGAAGGCCCGCGGGACCGCTCCCGGGTAGGAAGCGCCACCGCGGCAGGCGTGCCTCAGGCCAGCGCTCGGACACTGTCCTTCACCAGCGACCAGAAGCGTTCGACGTCCAGTTCCATCGCTATTTGGGCGTTCGGCTCGCGCCGCAGCATGTTGTGCAGGTCGACACAAGTGGCGCCCGCCGTCTCGGTGCCCTTGGTCTCGATGTCCAGCCGGGCGTGAACGCTTGTGGCCACTGTCCGGTCGATCACGATGGCCACCGCAACGGGGTCGTGCAACGGCCCGGGGATGCCCTCGACCGCCTGGTACGAAGCGGAGAAGAACCGCAGCAGTTCGGCGCCGAAAAGCGCCGTGCGGTTGCCTATGGCCCGGACGCCCTCGATGACCTCGTCGGTGACCAGGGCCTGGTGCGTGATGTTGAGGCCGACCATGGTGAAAGGGATGCCGGAGCGGACCACGATGTCAGCGGCCTCGGGGTCCGACCAGGCGTTGAACTCAGGGTAGGCACCGACGTTGCCCCTGCCGGTTGAGCCGCCCATCCAGACGATCTCCCGCACCTTGGCGGCCAGGGCCGGCTCGGCCAGGACGAACGTGGCGATGTTCGTGAGCGGCCCGGTCGGCACGAGAGTGACCGGTACCGGTGCCTCCCGGACAATGTCCGAGATCAGCTGGACGGCAGTCCTGGGGTCGAGGGGCACGGTCGGCTCGGGCAGGTCCGGGCCCCCCAGTGCATTGTCGCCGTGGATCCACGTTGCCGGGGCCGCCTGACGCATCAGCGGGCGCTCGGCTCCAGCAGCCACGGGGACGCCGGTGACCCCGGCCACCGTGCAGGCCACCCGGGCGTTGCGCGTCGTGTGCTCGAGGTAGCCATTGCCGCTCACCGTGGTGACCGCCAGCAGGTCGATGTCCGGGTTGCCGGCGGCGAGCCAGATGGCGAAGACATCGTCGTGGCCGGGATCGCAGTCGATGATGATCGGGGTCGGCATGGTCCTCCTCCTCGGACAAGGCGGGGCGCCGCTCCCACCCCGTGCGCAAGCGGTCACACTAGACCGCAGCCGGAGACGGCGCCGAGACAGTCCAACGGCCGGCCATGAACCGGGCTGCTACGCTGCGCCTGCGGATGCGCTCGCCAAGGCGGTTCATGGCCCTGCTCGTCCTGGCCGTTGTCATCCTGCCCGCTCGCCCTTCCGGCCGCGTCACCACCTCCGGCGACAGCCCGGCCCGCCCCACCCGGCACCGGCCACTGGTCCTCTACACCGACGTCACCTCCGGCCCGGGCTCGGGCGGGGAAGGGGACGAGGGTGCCTACCTCTCCATCTTCGGCAAGTACTTCGGCACCGGGGGCCTGGGTAGCCGGGTCAAGGTCTACATCGGAGGAGCCGAGGTGGCCAACTACCGCTACCTGGGCCCTTCACGGGGACGGCCGGACATCCAGGAGCTCTCGGTACAGGTCGGTCACCTGGGCCACCCGGTCCCGGGGAGGCCGCTACCGATCGAGGTGGTGGCGGGCGGACTGCCTTCCAACACCGACCACACCTTCACGGTGAACCCGGGGCGCATCCTCTTCGTCAGCCAGGAGGGCAACGACGCCACGGCGGTCCCCGGCGATATCGCCCGGCCGTACCGCCATGTGCAGAACGGGTCGACGGGGGCGTTCGACGTCGCCCGACCAGGTGACACCATCGTCCTACTGGGCACGCCGCTCAACGGGGCCCCGATGACGAGCGACCCCACCCCCGCCCGCTCGGCGTGGAGGGACCTCTACAAGGGTTACTTCCTGCGCTTCATCAACCGCAACGGGGACGCACCGACCGGCGCCCCGGGCACCGGGCCGATAAGCGTGATCGGTTACCCCGACGAGGACGTCTACATATACGAGCCATACGCCAGCGGGGCCAAGGGGGCCATAACCGGCGTCGACACGACCGCCTACCGGGGTGGGCGCTACGTGACCATAGCCGACCTGCGGGTCGAGTCGGGTGGGCCCTCGGGCGTCATAAACGAGCAGGTCGCCGGCCAGCACTGGCGCGTGGTCAACAACGAGCTGACGGCGGTGACAGGTCTCCACGACCGCTACAACCTGGCCGGTGGTATCACAGGGAACGGCTACAGCTCCTACTGGGTCGGCAACCATGTCCACGACATAACGAGCGCGTCGCCGATGGAGATGCACGGCATCTACATCGACGGTAACGGGTCCTATGAAGTGGCTTACAACGTGATCAGCAACGTCACCGACGGGTCCGGCTTCCAGGTGTACGTCAACGGGGACAACGGCTCCTCGTTCGCGGACAACGTGCACTTCGACCACAACATGGTACGTGACGTCGCCAAGTACGCCATCAACATAGCTGACGGCTCGACGAGCGGCTTTGTCTATTACGACAATGTCGCGTACAACGCCGCGTACGGCTGCCTGCGCTTCAACACCGGCACCCTGCACCTGGCCCGCATCTACAACAACACGTTCTTCGACTGCGGGGGCCGCAACGGGTACGGAGTGGTCGACAACGACGGGGCACTACCTTCGGGCGCACTCGACATGGAGGACAACATCCTCTACGCCAGCCCGGGGGGCAGCTACGCGGGCGGCAGCGTCGGCATGGGTGCGGGCGTCGGCACTGTGACCCACAACCTCTTCTACAACGGCAAGGGGGGAGACAACTGGGACGCCCACCCGCTGCAGGGGAACCCCCTGTTCGTGAGCACGAGCCTCCCCAACTTGCACCTGCGGGCCGGCAGTCCGGCCATCGGCTCAGGCTCGACCTCGGTGGCGCCTGTCGTCACCACCGATTACGACCTCAACCCCCGCTCACCGAAAGTGTTCGACATCGGAGCGTACGCTCGCCAGTAGGGCCACGCTCCCATGCCACCCCGGCCCACCCCGGCCCACCCCGGCCCACCCCACAGGTGGGACGCCGGGGCCCGGGCGCACCCGGCTTGCGGCCCCGATCGCGTCCGGCTCACAACGCGAAACTGGCATCGCCCGCGCGGCTGTGCGCCATGGGGGCGTCGAACAAGGGCGCTCGGGGCGTGTACCATAGCGCTGCACCTGACTGAACCGGTCAAGGCCGGTCTCGGGCTGTCACGCCCACCGGACCACCGCCACGAAAGGACGACGGGGAATGAAGCTGAGGCAGCACCGCGACCAGCGCGCCGCGCGAGGCCCGATCGCAACAGGCGGTCGGGCACTGCGGCGGCTCACCGGCAGGCCGGACGGCGGTGGCCGGCCGCGCCAGAGGCCCTGGTACCGACGACGGACAGGCTTCATTGCCGCCCTGTTCATCGGGGCCACGGGCCTGACCGGTGCCACCGCCCCGTTGGCGGGGGCCAGCGCTCTCGTCAACACCTGCAACCAGGTCGGCGGCACGGTGTCGTGCACCTACACGTTCACGGGGTCGCAGCAACAGTTCACTGTCCCAGCAGGCATATCGGCCGTGTACGTCACAGCGGTCGGCGCCACGGGCGGCTCAGGGGGCATCTACGGGGCAGGAGGCGGGGCCGGGGGCACCGCGAGCGGCTACCTGGGCGTCACCCCCGGCGAGACGCTCTACGTCGAAGTCGGCGGCAATGGAGGCAACGGGGTGGCTCGGGCCAGTTCCACGACGCTGGGGGTCGCAGGGACCGGAGGCTTCAATGGTGGCGGTGCAGGGGGGACCAGCCAGGGCGGAGGCGGCGGAGGCGGGGCCTCTGACGTGCAGACGGTCCCGTGCGGCACCGAATGCCCCGGGGGACCGTCCGCGCTCGGCTCTCGGCTCATCGTCGCCGGTGGCGGTGGCGGAGGCGGAGGGGGGGCGGACAGCTTCCCGAGCGGGAGCGGTGGCAGCGCCGGTGCCGGCGGCGGTGGCGGCAGCGCGAACCCGTACGCCAACGAGCCAGGTGCGCAGGGGGGTGGTGCCGGCACCACCTCGGCCGGAGGCAGCGGCGGTGCGCCGGGGGTGGCGAACCTGGTCCTCGGTTGCGAGGGTGAACCCGGTAGCTCAGGTGCTGCTGGTACCGGCGGCGCCGGGGGCATGGGCGACCCCAACGCTACACCCGAGAACCCCAGCGTCGGCGGGGGCGGCGGGGGCGGCGGCTACTTCGGCGGGGGTGGAGGGGCCAGCGCCTGGCCCTGGGTCGATTGCGGAGGCGCTGGTGGGGGCGGTGGCTCGGACTTCGCTGCGTCCGGTGTTATCAGCCCCTCACTGGGGGTTGCAGTAGCCGGGGCAGCACCGTCGGTGACGATCTCCTACAAGACACCGGCCACCGTCTACGTCACCTCCGGCGGCACCGGCACCTGCAGCGCCAACAGCGCCACCAACGGCCTGCCCACCATCTTGGCCGCCCTGGCCTGTGTGACCAACGGCGACACCATCTCCGTGGGCCCGGGCACCTTCCAGGGGGAAGTCACCCTGAGCGGGGTACTGACCATCGAGGGCGCGGGCGCAGGCCAGACCACCATCCTCGGCACTGCCCCGACGGGGGGCGTCGCCACCACGACCACAGCGACCACCCCTGAGCTAACCATCGCCCCCGGCTCCGACGTCACCGTCAGGGACCTGACCGTGGACGGCGCCGGCGCCCACCCCGGCATCAACGGCACGACCGGCACCCTGAGCGTGGACGCGGTGCAGGTCGTCAACGTCACCTCCTTCACCACCGCTGGAGCAGGGCCCTCACTGGCGGGCGGGGCCGGTGCCATCGGCATGGTCCCGAACGCGACAGGGGGGGCCGACCTCACGGTCACCAACTCCACGGTTGCCGACGAGAACACAGTGGGCAACTTCCTCTCGCTGGCCGGGATCACCGTGTACTCGACAGGCTCCCAGCCCTCGCAGGCCACGCTCGTCAACGACACCGTCACCGGCAATTACAGTGCCTTTGGCGCCGCGGTGACCCTCTGGGGCACCAACGCCACCCTGGTGAACGACACCATCGACAACAACGCGAGCTACGTGTTCGCCGGCTTCGTCCCGAGCAGCGGGCTCTACGTCGGCTACCAGAGCGGCGGGACACCCACCAAGGTGAGCGTGGCCAACAGCCTCATCGCCGGCAACTCCGACGGCTCCAACTCGACCAGCGTCCCCCCCGACTGCATGCAGTTCCCGAGCGGTGTGATAGTGAACGGCGGCCACAACCTGGTGGGCACCGACGTGTCGAGCACCACCGAGACGACCTTCCTCACCGTGGGCTACGGCTGCGGCCTGGGCAACGGGGTCGACGGTGGCATATCAGGCACCTGGACCTCGCTGTCGTCCGCTCCTGCAGCCGGGCCCACCACGTCCCTACCCGTGGTCGCCCTCCAGGAGGCCATCCCCTCCGGCGCCCACCTGACCCTCGGCAAACAGACGCTCACCACGACCCAGGCCGAGCCGGTGGGGGCCACCACCATCGCCGTCCAGTCCTTCACCCCCTCCTTTAGCAGCGCCGGCGAGCCTGTCTTCTACCAGATCCCCGCCGACATCGGGCCCCTGGCCCACAACGGTGGCCCGACCGAGACCCAGGCCCTGCTCCGGGGCAGCCCCGCCGTGGGCTCGGGGAGCGCCGCCGTCTGCATCTCGGCCCCGGTCAACGGCCTGGACCAGCGTGGCCTGCCCCGCAACGCCGCCACCCGGGGGGCGTGCGACATAGGTGCCTACGACACCGGGGGCGCCAACTCGGCCACCGTCTACGTCACCTCCGGCGGCACCGGCACCTGCAGCGCCAACAGCGCCACCAACGGCCTGCCCACCATCTTGGCCGCCCTGGCCTGTGTGACCAACGGCGACACCATCTCCGTGGGCCCGGGCACCTTCCAGGGGGAAGTCACCCTGAGCGGGGTACTGACCATCGAGGGCGCGGGCGCAGGCCAGACCACCATCCTCGGCACTGCCCCGACGGGGGGCGTCGCCACCACGACCACAGCGACCACCCCTGAGCTAACCATCGCCCCCGGCTCCGACGTCACCGTCAGGGACCTGACCGTGGACGGCGCCGGCGCCCACCCCGGCATCAACGGCACGACCGGCACCCTGAGCGTGGACGCGGTGCAGGTCGTCAACGTCACCTCCTTCACCACCGCTGGAGCAGGGCCCTCACTGGCGGGCGGGGCCGGTGCCATCGGCATGGTCCCGAACGCGACAGGGGGGGCCGACCTCACGGTCACCAACTCCACGGTTGCCGACGAGAACACAGTGGGCAACTTCCTCTCGCTGGCCGGGATCACCGTGTACTCGACAGGCTCCCAGCCCTCGCAGGCCACGCTCGTCAACGACACCGTCACCGGCAATTACAGTGCCTTTGGCGCCGCGGTGACCCTCTGGGGCACCAACGCCACCCTGGTGAACGACACCATCGACAACAACGCGAGCTACGTGTTCGCCGGCTTCGTCCCGAGCAGCGGGCTCTACGTCGGCTACCAGAGCGGCGGGACACCCACCAAGGTGAGCGTGGCCAACAGCCTCATCGCCGGCAACTCCGACGGCTCCAACTCGACCAGCGTCCCCCCCGACTGCATGCAGTTCCCGAGCGGTGTGATAGTGAACGGCGGCCACAACCTGGTGGGCACCGACGTGTCGAGCACCACCGAGACGACCTTCCTCACCGTGGGCTACGGCTGCGGCCTGGGCAACGGGGTCGACGGTGGCATATCAGGCACCTGGACCTCGCTGTCGTCCGCTCCTGCAGCCGGGCCCACCACGTCCCTACCCGTGGTCGCCCTCCAGGAGGCCATCCCCTCCGGCGCCCACCTGACCCTCGGCAAACAGACGCTCACCACGACCCAGGCCGAGCCGGTGGGGGCCACCACCATCGCCGTCCAGTCCTTCACCCCCTCCTTTAGCAGCGCCGGCGAGCCTGTCTTCTACCAGATCCCCGCCGACATCGGGCCCCTGGCCCACAACGGTGGCCCGACCGAGACCCAGGCCCTGCTCCGGGGCAGCCCCGCCGTGGGCTCGGGGAGCGCCGCCGTCTGCATCTCGGCCCCGGTCAACGGCCTGGACCAGCGTGGCCTGCCCCGCAACGCCGCCACCCGGGGGGCGTGCGACATAGGTGCCTACGACACCGGGGGCGCGCCCCAGGCCCCGGTGGCCATAGGTACCACGGCTCTGCCCAACGCAACGCTGGGCACCTACTACACGGCCAACCTGACCGCCACCGCCGGCACCCTGCCCTACACCTGGTCGCTGGCCCCGGGCTCCGAGCTCCCGGCAGGCCTGCAGCTCAGCTCATCGACAGGCGTCATCAGCGGTACGCCCCAGGCCGGTGGCACGACCACCTTCACCGTGCAGGTGGCCGACTCGACGTTCCCCACGCCAGGCACGGCCAGTGCCCAGTTCAGCATCGACGTGGTGAGCCCCGTGGCCATAGGTACCACGGCTCTGCCCAACGCAACGCTGGGCACCTACTACACGGCCAACCTGACCGCCACCGCCGGCACCCTGCCCTACACCTGGTCGCTGGCCCCGGGCTCCGAGCTCCCGGCAG
>JAJZMF010000043.1 GCA_021850325.1 Actinomycetes bacterium | reverse complement strand
GGCATCGGTTACCTCCTTGTTTGTTTTGCCGGCTTCTTTGCCCTGCCGGCTTCTTTGCCCTGCCGGCTTCTTTGCCCTGCCGGCTTCTTTGCCCTGCCGGCCTCGTGCCCGGCTCGGGCCGGGCAGCACGGGCAAAACCCTACCCGGGGGCCGGGAAGCGCTCCGCCAGTTCCTGGCTGAGGGTGGGCCAGGCCACGGGGTCGTGGCCGGGGACCAGGCGGTAGTGCTTCTCGGCGGCCAGCGCCTTCAGCCGGCGGATGCTCTCCAGCGTGTCCTCCGGCGTGCAGTCGATGAAGCCCCCGACCGGTACCTCGTCCTCGATGTTCTCCGTGAGGTCGGCGGCGTCGAAGGCAAAGACCAGGCCGCCCCCGCCCACCTCGTCGTCCAGTTCGACCAGGAAGCTCTGGTGGCCCGGGGTGTGCCCGGGCGTGGAGATGGCGGTCACGCCGGGGACGACCTCGCGGTCACCGTCGGCCAGCGACCAGTTGACCTCCACGTCGTCGTAATCGACCCGGAACATGCCGTTGCGCTCCGGGCCGGGGTGCTCCGACAGCCCGTACTCCAGCTCCCGGCGCTGCAGGTGGACGGGCACCCCAAGGCCGGCGAAGTGCCTGATGCCTCCGGCGTGGTCGTAGTGCAGGTGGGAGATGCCGACGGCCACCACCTCGTCCATGCTGACCCCGGCCTCGGCCAGGGACGTCTCCAGCGGGTCGCCGGGCCCGGGCAGGAGCGGTACCACACCGTGGTCCCGGCCATGGAACCGCCGGTAGAGAGGGGGGTCGCGGAGCAGGGCCGGGTTGTACCCCGTGTCGAGCAGCACCCAGCCCTCGCTGCTCTGGACCAGTACACCCGGCACCGGCTCGCGTAGACGGCGGCCCGAGGTGTCGCCGTAGAGCGACACGGTGGCCGGTAGGTCGGCCCAGCCCAGGGTGAGCAGTACGACGCGCCTGGCTCCGCGCTGGGCCATGGGCCACCTCCCCGTCCGGCGCGCCCGTGCGCGCCCTGTCTCTGCTGTGGCCCTTACTATCAGCTCCGGCGCACGACGGGGCCGGCCCGGCCGGCCGGCGGTACCACTGGCCAAATCCCGACTTGTTTGATAATATTTGTCAGGCAGGCAGGACCGAGGCAGGTCCAAGGAGGTAGACCATGGCCCGCGCTGGATCGCGCCCGAACTTCTTCAGCTTCCCCGACCCGGTCAACGAGGTGGCGGCGCGGGTGGTGGCAGGTGGCGTGGTGGCGATGAGCGTGGTCGCCGTGGCCCTGGACGAGCGCTGGGTGGCGTTGGTGCTGTGCTACGGGTTCTGGGCCCGGGTGCTCACCGGGCCCCGCCTCAGCCCCCTGGGCCAGTTCGCCACCCGGGTGGCAGCGCCCGCCATCGGCCACGCCAAGGCCGTCCCCGGCCCGCCCAAGCGCTTTGCCCAGGCCATAGGCACCGTCTTCTCCAGCACCGCCGTCCTGCTCTGGTTCGCCCTGCCCGACGCCACGGCGGCCCGGGTGGTGCTCGGCCTGCTGGCCGTGGCGGCCGGCTTGGAGAGCTTCGCCGGCTACTGCCTCGGCTGCCGTATCTTCGCCCTGCTCATGAGGGTGGGCCTGGTCCCCCCGGACTACTGCCCCGAGTGCGCCGACCTCAGCCTGCGCCACCCCCAGCTGAGGGCGGGGGCGGGCAGCGCCGGCCGCTGAGCTCAGTGGGTGAGGAACTGGGCCGCCCATCTGCGGTACAGCGCGATCGGCCCGTCCCCCTCGGCCAGTACGGGCCGGGGGAGGTGGCGCTTGGTCGCCCACACGGCCCGGTCCTGGCTCACGTCGGAGCGCAGGCTGAAGAGCGTGAAGTCCCGTACCGTGCGCGCCAGCAGGCCGCCCGGGAGCAGGCGCAGGGCGGCCGGCGCGCCGGCCAGCAGCCCGGCCCGGGCCGATGCCCCGAGCATGAGGCGCACCCGCCCCGGGCCGACCGGGGTGGGCAGGACGAAGAGGCGCAGCATGGCACCGAGGGAGCGCACCGTGAGGTCCACCCGGGACACCCCCAGGCCCTCGACCACCACGTCGAAGTCGGTGCGCACGGCGGGTAGCAGGCCCGAGAGCCCCCGGCCGTGCCTGGTCATCTTGTAGCTGGCGCGCAGCACGGGCCCGTCGCAGCGGGCGGCAGTTGCGGTGGAGACCTCCCGGTAACCGTGGAGGAAGGCAAAGTGGCCCACGTCCACGCTGTTCTCGGTGGTCTCCATGGGGTGCCCGGCCACTTCGCACGTGGCCCAGCGCACCGGTGACCACCCCTCCCAGGCCAGGGTGGTGAGCTCGAAGGCAGGCAGAGCGCTGCCCGGCCATTCCGGCGCGCCCGGCCCGGCGGGCGGGAACCAGGCCAGGACGGCACCCGCCATCTCCGTGGTGTGGAACGTGGCCAGCTTGGCCCGGGAGGGCACGTGCTTGCCGTAACCGGTCCGTCGGCAGTCCCCCCGGGCGTCGAAGCAGAAGCCGTGGAAGCCGCACTCCAACAGGTCCCCCCGCACCCGGCCCTCGTGGCCGAGATGGGCGCCCAGGTGGGGGCAGTAAGCCCTGGCCACCCCCAGGCGGCCGGACGCGGTGCGCCAGACCACCAGCTCGTGGTCGCCGTAGCGGGCGGCTCTCACCCGGCCGGCCCGTACGTCGGAGGACCGGCAGAGAGCGAACCACCCCCAGGGCACGGCCAGGTCCTCGGCCCGCAGGGCGCTCGCTGCGCCTATGGCGGGCCCGGGCACGCCGTAGGGCTCGGGGCTCGGGTCGGAGGGCGCCACAACAGCGAACGATATACCAGCACCCCTGCCCGCCCCCGGCTCCGCCGTGCGCGGGCCGACTGCTCCGCCGGCCTGGCCGTCGTTATTATCCCCTGGGTGCCAGCGCTGATCCGCCTCATGGCCCCCGGTGACGAGGAGGAGGCAGCCCGTCTTTGGGCCGCCACCTGGAGCGACATGGAGCTCTCCCTGGGCCAGGTGCCGGCCCCGACGACCGAGGAGGACCACCAGCGCCAGGTCTCCCGGTTCGCCTACATGCGGGCCGCCAGCCCCGAGGGCTGTTTCGTGGCCGAGGACGCTGGTGGCCTGGTGGGGCTGGCCATCTCCATGCTCCAGGGGCCCAACTTCTACCTGTCCTACCTCGGGGTCGGGACGTCCGCCCAGGGCCAGGGGCTCGGCCGCCGGCTGCTCGAGGCGGCCCGTGGTTTCGGCGCTGCCGCCACCGGAGGTTTCATCGCCGCCGGCCCGGACCCCCGCTCCATGTCCCTGTACCTGAAGGCGGGCTTCCGCCTCTCGCCGGCCATGCAGGCCTTCGGGGTGGCCCCGGGCCGGGCCGCCCGGCCGGCCTGGCTGCGGGTGGGGGAGGGCGACGGGCCCCACCTGGACCTGGTCGACGCCCTGGACGAGCGGGTACGGGGTACGGCCCGACGGGAGGACGTCGAGTTCATGGTGTCCGCCGGGGCCAGGGTGGTCTCGGACGAGGAGGGGCGGGCCTACGCCCTGGTCGGGCCCACCGGCGACGTCCATGCCCTGGGCGCGCTGGACGAGGCGGCGGCCCATCAGCTGCTCACCGCCCTGCTGGCGGGGTCCATGGGCGAGATGGTGAAGGCCCGTTGGTTCAGCTGCCACTCGCCCTGGGCGTTCCGCGCTGCCGCCGACGCCGGGGCCAGGCTGGTGCCCCACGGGGCGCTCATGACCCTGGGCAGCATGCAGCTGCCTGCCTCCTACCTGCCCAACGGTGCCTTTGGCTGAGGGGGCCGAGGTGGTCGTGACCGGGGTGAGCCGCACGTACCCCGCCCCGGCCGGCCCGCCGGCCGGGGTCTTCGACGTCAGTGCCCACTTCGGGCCGGGCTCGTTCGTGACCATCAGCGGCCCCTCGGGAAGCGGCAAGAGCACCCTGCTCAACCTGGTCGCCGCCCTGGACCACGCCGAGCGGGGGAGCATCGTGGTGGACGGGACCGACATCGTGGCCGCGGGCGAGAGGGACCGCGCCTCCTACCGGCTGCGCACCGTGGGCTGCCTCTTTCAGGACGCACCCCTGGTGGGCGAGCTGAGCATCGCCAACAACGTCGTCCTGCCGGGCCTGCTGGCCGGCCTGGACCGCAGGGCGGCGGCGAGCCGCGCCGCCGAGCTGCTGGACAGGGTCGGCCTCCAGGCCAGGGCCGGGCACTTCCCGGGCCAGCTCTCGGTGGGCCAGCGCCAGCGGGCGGCACTGGCCCGGGCGCTCATGAACCGGCCCCGCCTGGTGCTGGCCGACGAGCCCACGGGCAACCTCGACCGGGCCACCGGGCACCAGGTGATGGAGCTGCTGGCCAGCGTGAGGGCGGAGGGCTGCACGGTGGTGGTGGTGACCCACGACCCCGAGATCGCCGAGGCGGGCGACCAGCACCTGCGCCTCCTGGACGGCCGTGCCCAGTCCTGACCGGGCTTCCGCCCGGGGGGTGAGGCGGGCCAGGGCCCTGGTGCTGGGGGGCCGGTGGCGCACCGGGGTGGCCGAGGCGCTGCTGGTGGGGCTGGTGGCCATGGTGGCGGCAGGCGTGCTCAGCGCGGCCTGGCTCGCCCAGGCCGCGGCGGGCGCCTCGGCGCCCGCGGTGGCGCGGGCCATCGGTGCGCCGACCTACGTGGCGCAGGTGCCGGTGAGCGGCTACCGGTCCGTGCTGCGCCGGCTCATGGCCTCGGGTGCGTTCCTGCGGGCCGGCCCGGCCGTGCTCCACATCCCGGGCACCGTGTCGGCGCCGGGCCACAACCTGGAGGCCTCCGTGCTCGCCGGGCCCGGCCTCCCGGCCTGGGAGGACCTGGTCTCGGGCACGGGCTCGCCCCGGGGCCCGGCGGCCTGGGTCGAGGTCGGGGCGGCCCGCGCCCTGGGCGTCACGGTGGGCTCCGCCGTGACCGTGCACACGGCCTCGGGCGCCGCCACCGTCCCCGTGGCGGGCCTTTTCGGGGACCTGGCCCACGGGGAGTACCCCGTGCACTCCAGCGCCAATGTGGCCCTGGACCGCCCCGCTGCTGCGCTGCTCGGGGCGAGAGCAGGGCCGGGGCGCTCGGCCCTGTTCGGGTTGTGGGCGACGGGCCCGGCCGGGCCGGCGCAGGCAGCCCTGGGCCGCACCCTGGGGACCGCCGGGCCCTGGGAGAGCCTGAGCAGTGTCCCCGGCGACTTCTCGGTCATCGTCGACCTGGTCACGGGCCTGCTCGTGGTCTTCGCCCTGGCGGCCCTGGTGGCACTGGTCCTGCTGGTGGCGGCCATGGTGTACCTGGAGGTCCTGCGCCGGGAGCGCTGGGTGGGCCAGTTGCGGGCCACCGGCTGGACGGTGGGGGCGGTGAGGTCCGTCCTGGCCCTGGAGTGGGTGCCGGTGGCCTTCCTGGGCGGGGTGGCCGGGGTGAGCGCCGGGACCTGGCTGGCCGGGCCGGTGGCGCGCCCCATGACCACGCTCTTCGGCGCCAGGCCCTACCTGCCCGACCGGGTGCAGACGGCGGCCACGGTGGTCGGCGTGGTCGTGCTGACCACTCTGACAACTGCGGTCGTGGCCACCCGGCGTACCGGGGAGCTCCCCATCTGCCAGCAGCTCCGGGGCCTCGGCTCGAGCCCGCCCACCGGCCGGACCGGCCGTCTGGGCCGGGGAGGGGCGTCGCTGCGGGTAGGCCTCGCCATGCTGGCCGGTCGCAAGCGCCGGGCCGTCTCGGTCTCCCTGGTGACCTTCATGGCGGGCCTCATCGCGGTGCTCGGCAGCTCCTTGTCCTCGGTCGCCGTCCAGGTCGGCCACAACCCTGCCGTGTGGGGCTTCCGCTTCGACTGGGAGGTGCAGCTCCCGGCCTTCACCCCCGCCGACGCGCCCACCGGCGCCGTGCCGGCGGCCCTGGCCGAGGTCCGCCGCCTTCCCGGTGTGGGGGCGGCAGCCCCCGTCTACTTCGGCTCCGCCCCGGTGCCGGGCACGGGCGGTGGGGGCCAGCTGCTGTTGGCGCCGCCGGGCTTCTTCGCCCCCCGACAGGCACAGGGCCATGCCCGTCACGGCCCGTACCAGGTGGAGGTGGGGAGCCAGGTGCTGCCCCTGGTGGGCCCGGGCGGCCGGCTGGTGCTCGGGGCGGGGGGCCACCGGGTGGTCCTCCAGGTGGCTGGCACGGTCCAGGACCTGTTCGACCGGGGCCAGGTGGTGCTCGGCTCACCCGCTCTGGCCGGGCGGCTGGCGCCCGACCTGGGCAGTGGGGGGGTGCTCGTCCGGTGTGCGCCCGGTGCCGACTGTGCCGCCCTGGGCCGGCGGCTGCGGGCCGCCGACCGGGGGGCATGGGCGGTGAGCAGCGCCCTGGAGGACATGGCCCTGCCCTTCGGCGGTTCGGTGGCGGCCGTGACCAACGACCTGTTCATAGCCTTCCTGGCCCTGGCTGCCCTGGCCGGGCTCTACAGCGGCCTGGCCAGCGCCGGGGAGAGCGCGCCCACCTACGGGTTGTTGCGGGCCATCGGGGCGAGCCGGGCCCGGGCCGTCGGCACGGGGCTGGTGCAGGCAGCGGCCATGACCGTGCCCGCCGCCCTGGCGGCCCTGGCGGCCGGCCTGCCCCTCAGCGGAGTGGTGCTCGGTGCGGCCAGCTCCTCCATCGGAGGCCTGCCCGCCAGCTCGATCTCGGTGGTCTCGGCAGGCTGGGCTGCTCTGGCGGTGGCCGCCGTCGCCTGCGCCGGGGTTGCAGCCCCTCTGGTCTGGAGCGCCACCCGGGCGCCGGTGCGCGCCCTGACCGCACTGGGCTGATGTCCTACCGGGACGGGACGGGCCGGGCCGAGCCGGGACGGGACGGGACGGGGCCCTTTCCCCGGCGCGCCGGGCGCGGGCGCTCAGCCCCGGGCTTGGCCGACCACCGCCCTGACCCGGGCGATGCGCTCGTCCACCTCGGCCAGGAAGCGGTCCAGGGCCGCCCGTTTGGCCTCCACCGTCGCCCGCAGCTCCTCCTGGATGGCCAGGTACTCATGGGCGAGGGCCAGGCGCTCGGGCTCGGGCGTGCGCTCGTCGTGGTAGACCTGCCTTATCTCGGCCAGCCGGTCGTCATTGCGCAGCACGGTGGCGATCTCGTCCAGGTTGAGCCCGAGCAGGCTCTGCAGTTCGCGGATGCGCGTCACCCGGGCCAGGTCCTCGGCTGAGTAACGGCGCATGCCCCCCGGGGTCTTGGCGCACGGGGTGAGCAGGCCGAGCTGCTGGTAGTAGCGCAGGGCCCGCTCCGAGATGCCCAGGGACTGGGCGGCGGCCCCGATGCTGAGCAGGTGGCCCGCCGGCGCCACCTCACCGTCAGCCCCCGGCCGGTCGGCTCGGACCGGGGGCACAGTCTCTGCTGGCACAGTCGCCGCTGGCACAGTCGCCGCTGGCACAGTTCCTTTCACCGGGTAACAGCCCCCGTCGGTACCTCCTCGTCCAGGCCGGTGACCGCAGCGCTCTCTGCTGCCGCCTCCGCCATCTCCTCGACCAGGGAGGTGCTCTTGTGCAGGTAGCGCTTGCCCCGCAGGGCGCTGGCCACCACCGCTATGGCCGTGGCCCCGGCGGCGAAGTCGAAGGCCAGGCGCAGCCCGGTGGCAAAGGGCGGGGCGATCAGCTTGGGGAAGAACGAGCGCCCGGTCAGGTACGCCACCTGGCTGTGGCTCAGGTGTGCCAGCGCACCGGTGGGGGCCAGCAGCTGCTGGATGGGGTTGTAGCCGAGGAAGGCCGAGAACAGGCTCCCGATGGGGGGCTCGTTGGCCACCAGGTGGGCCGCCCCCGGTGCCACACCGGCTGCGGTCAACCCCTGGTAGAGGTGCGACGGGAGGGCGGACGCCAGGCCCAGGGTGACGATGGTGAAGAAGAGGCCCATCGAGAGCACCTGGGCCGAGTTCTGGAAGGTGTTGAGCATGCCCGCCCCCGCGCCCCGCTGGTCGGGGGGCAGCGAGTTCATCACCGACGCCTGGTTGGGTGAGAAGAACATCCCCATGCCCAGGGCGAAAAGGAAGATCAACAGGGCGAAGGCGAGGTAGTTGAAGTTCATGGGCAGCAGTTCGAGCAGCAGGAAGGCCGCCCCGCTCAGCACCAGGCCGGTGGTGGCCAGGCCCCGGGCACCGAGGCGGTCGGACATGATGCCCGACAGCGGGCCCATCACGAGGAAGCCCACGGTCAGGGGGACCATGAATATGCCCGCCCAGAGCGGCGTCTGGGCGAAGCTGTAGCCGTGCTGGGGCAGCCAGATGCCCTGCAGCCAGATGATCAGCATGAACTGGAGCCCGCCCCGGCCCAGTGCGGCCAGGAGGCCGGCCACGTTGCCGGCGGTGAAGGCACGGATGCGGAACAGGTTGAGCCGGAACATGGGCTCGGGCACCTTGGTCTCGATGTAGACGAACAGGCCGAGCACGGCCAGGCCGCCGAACACCGCAGCCAGGACCCAGGGGTTGCCCCACCCGGTGGGGGCGCCCCCGTAGGGCAGGAGCGAGTAGACGATGCCTACCAGCAGGGCCACCAGGCCGACGGCAAAGGTGGCGTTGCCCAGCCAGTCGATCCTGGCCCTGACCCGGGCGCCGTTGTCCACCAGCTTGAGGTAGGCCCATACCGTGCCGAAGATGCCGAAGGGCACGGAGACCAGGAACACCAGGTGCCACTCCACCGGCCCGAGCAGGCCGCCCAGGATCAGGCCCAGGAAGGACCCGCTGACGGCGGCGATGCCGTTGATGCCCATGGCCTTGCCCCGCTCGTCGGGAGGGAAGGCGTCGGTCAGTATTGCGCTCGAGTTGGCGAACAGGAAGGCCCCGCCCACCCCCTGGAAGACCCTCATCACGATGATCCACAGCGCTCCTGCCTGTCCGGTCATCCAGGTGACCGAGAGCAGGATGGAGAACACTGTGAACACGGCGAAGCCCAGGTTGTACATCTTGACCCGGCCGTACATGTCGCCCACCCGGCCCAGGCTCACCACCAGTACCGCCGTCACGAGCAGGAAGCCCATGAACACCCACAGGAAGTAGGAGGTGTTGGCGGGGGTGAGGGGGTTGAGCTTGAGCCCGTCGAAGATGTCGGGGAGCGAGATGAGCAGGATCGACTGGTTGATCGTCACCATGAGCACGCCCAACGTGGTGTTGGACAGGGCGATCCACTTGTAGTGGGTGCTCCGGGAGCCGGGACCGGACGGCGCGGTCGCTACTGCTGACATTTGACCTCCTGGTTACTGCCTCGCCCTCAGCGTACCCGAAACTTGACGTTGACGTAAGGGTCTGATCGGGCCGGCGGCGCGGGGCCGTCGGGCGGTGTGCCCGGGGGCTGGCCGGACGCCGACGCGCCCGGGCGGCGACAGGCGAGGATGGGGGGGTGACCGAGCCGCAGGAGACCAACCGGGCGCCGGGGGCCCAGGAGGCGGGCGAGCGCCTGGGCAGGCTGTCGCCCACGCGTCACCTGGTGCCCGTCCTGGGCGGGTACCACCGGGCACGGGTCATCCTCGTGCTCGCCGCCGTGCTGGCCCTGTCCAGTGCCGACACGGCCACCGTGGGGTCGGCTGCCATCGAGCTGCGGCGCTCTCTGCACATCAGCAACACCGACATCGGCCTGCTGGTCGCCGTCAGCTCCGTCGTGGCCGCCGTGTTCTCCCTGCCCTTCGGGGTCCTGGCCGACCGCCTGAGGCGCACCCGCCTGCTCGGGGGGGCCGTGCTCACCTGGGGCGTGGCCATGGTCTGGAGCGCCACTGCGGGGTCGTTCCAGCAGCTGCTCATCTCCCGCCTGGCGCTCGGCGCCGTCTCGGCCGCCGCCGGCCCGGTGGTGGCATCGCTGGTGGGGGACTGGTTCCCCTCCCGTGAGCGGGGCCAGATCTACAGCTACGTGCTGACCGGCGAGCTCGTGGGGGCCGGCGCCGGCTTCGCCCTCACCGGGGAAGTGGCCGCCGTGTCGTGGCGGGCTGCCTTCATCATCCTCGCCCTGCCCACCGCGGTGCTGGCCTGGGCCGTGCTGCACCTGCAGGAGCCGGTGCGGGGCGGACGGGGGGTGCTGGCCCCCGAACCGGGCACACGGCCCTTCGAGTCGGCCCGGCGCAAGCCCGAGGAGGCGGCCGAGAGCGACGAGCACCACCACCAGATGACCGACGCCCAGCGGCTGGCGGCGGACCGGGGCGTGTGGCCAAACCCGGTCCAGCTGGCCCGGGCCCGGCCCGAGATGGGCTTCCTGGCCGCCGTGCGATGGGTGCTGGCCGTGCGCACCAACGTGGCCCTGATCGTCTCAGGGGCCTGCGGCTACTACTTCCTGGCCGGTCTGGAGACCTTCGGCGTGGAGTTCGTCTCCGGGCACTACCACATCTCCACCGTGGTCTCGAACCTGTTGCTCATCGCCGTCGGCTCCGGGGCGGTGGTCGGCGTACTGGTCGCCGGGCCCTTGGGGGACGTGCTGCTGCGCAACGGGCGGCTCACGGCCCGCCCGCTCGTGGCGGCCGGCTCGGCCTGCCTGGCGGTGGCCTTCCTCGTGCCGGCGCTGCTCACCCACAGCGCTGTCACCGCCCTGCCCTACATCATGGTGGCCGCCATGGGCCTGTCCGGGCAGAACCCGCCGATCGACGCCGCCCGCCTGGACATCGTGCCCTCCTGGCTGTGGGGCCGGGCCGAGGGCGTACGGACCTTTGCCCGCACGGGGGCGCAGGCGCTGGCCCCCCTGGTCTTCGGCTTCGTGTCCGACTACGTGTTCGGGGGAGGCACGAGCGGCCTCTACTGGACCTTCGTGGTCATGCTGGCGCCACTGTCACTGAGCGCCGTCTACCTCTTCTTCGCCGCCCACCACTACCCATTGGACGTGGCTACGGCGGCGGCTGCCCAGCCCATGCCCGGCCAGTCGTGGTTGCCGCCGGGTGCGGTGCTGGAGGGCTCATGAACGCCCGGCCGCCGGCTCGGCCCCGTGCCGGGGCACGCCTTGGCGGCGCCTGGGCGCCTATTGTCCTGCCCACTCCGCTTTTGTGGCCCTTGTCACGCGAAAACGCGTGACTTGCGTCTCCTGTTGAAAACGCGTGACTTCCGTCTCCTGCTGGTACGGTGGCTTTTGTCGCCGGTACTGCTCAGGCGGCGACGCTCTGCTCGGTTGCCTCGATGTCCTCGCCGCAGCGCAGGCAGCGGGCCTCACGGAAATCTGTCCTGTTGTAGCCGTAGAACTCGGGGTCTTCCCAGGGCCGGAGGGCCAGCACCTCGTCGCTGTAAGCCCGGTGCCCGACGATCCTGCAAATCAACTGCTGTTTGGTTGTCATGATCCCATTAAGCACCCGTGACCGCTATCGGTTGCACAGTTTGTTCTGATACGCGCCATGCCGGGACGGGATGGGTGCTCCTGCTGACGGCGCGGGCCCGGGCCTCCCGGGGGCTCCCGGCCGGGGTGCCACGGGGCGGCGTTGGTAGCCTTGGGCGGGTGCGCTGCGCTCGACCCGCCATCCGAGCCGGGACGGGCAGGTGCGCGCCGGGCCAGGTGGGCCGGGCGGGCCGGGGCGCATGAGCGGGCCGAGAGCGCGGCACGGCCTCCTGTCGGCTATCTGGCCCGCATGGTCGGGGCGCAACTTCACGCTGGTCTTTGCAGCCCGCGCCTGCATGAGCACGGGCCGGGCGTTGGCCGGGGTGCTCACGCCCATCTACCTCGCCCTGGAAGGCTTCAGCGCCTTCGAGCTCTCCGGCTACATCCTCGTCGTGGCCCTCTTCTCCGCCCTGGCCTCCTCCGTGGTGGGCCTGTGGTCGGACCGGGTGGGCCGGCGGGCCTTCATGGTCGTGGTGCCCCTGCTCACCGCGGCTGCGGGGGCCACCTTCGCCTTCACCGCCTCGGTCCCGGTGCTGTTCGTCATGGGGGCGCTGGGCAGCTTCGGCCGGGGGGCGGGTGCCGGGGCGGGCGCCGTCGGCCCCTACCAGCCGGCCGAATCAGCTCTGGTCACCGAGATCGTCGGTGACCACGACCGCAATTCTGCTTTTGGGCGGCTCTCTTTTGCTTCCTCGTTGGGGGCGACTGTCGGAGGGCTCGCCGCCCTGCTGGTGCGCTCGGGCCACCTCCATGGTGCCGCGGCCACGGGCGCCTTCCGCCCCGCCTTCCTAGTGACCGCCGCCGCCTCCCTGGCGGCCGGCCTGGTCGCGCTGGGCTTGGACGAGCCGCGGGCCGCCCCGTCGCCACCGGTGCGAGGACGGGCCGGCGACGGAGGTGTGCGCCGTTCGCGGGGCCTGGTGCTCCCCCGACGGTCGCGGTGGCTGCTGTACCGCCTGTGGGCGACCAACACCGTCAACGGCATGGCCGTGGGCATGTTCGGGCCCTTCGTCGCCTACTGGTTCTTCCGCCGGTTCGGGGCGGGGGCGGGCGAGATCGGGGCCCTGTTCGCCGTGATCAACGCCGTCACCATGGCCTCGACGCTGTCTGCCGCCGGCCTGGCCCGCCGCTGGGGCCTGGTGCGCACGCTGAGCACGGTCCGGGCCGCCCAGGCGGTGCTGCTCGTCCCCATGGCGCTCTCCCCGAGCTTCGCCCTGGCCGGTGCCATCTACCTGGTCCGCATGGTCGTCCAGCGCGTGGGCCTGCCCCTGCGCCAGTCCTACGCCGTCGGCCTGGCCGACCCGGCCGAACGGGCCTCGGTCGCCGCACTGTCCAACCTGCCCAGCCAACTGACCATGGCCGGCAGCCCCTTGCTCACCGGCTACCTCCTGGACGAGGCGGACCTGGCGCTGCCCTTCGAGCTGGCGGGCGCCGTCCAGTTGGTGAACGCCATCATGTTCTGGGGTTTCTTCCACAACCACCCTCCGGCGGAGGAGGCGGCTGGGCGGGCGCTGGAGGCCGCCCCGGGAGCTGAGGCCCCGGGTGCTGAGGCCCCAGGTGCTGAGGCCCCGGTC